>JBCCTI010000053.1:0-49356 GCA_039198955.1 Bacteroidota bacterium
AAAGCCATTTTTTACGATCTTGCTACTCTGGCAATGGGGGCATGTGGTCATATTATCTAGATTTTGGTCAATCCAATAATATGATTTATTATCCCATTGCCAAATTTCTAATTTTTCCATCCTTATTTAGAATACACCACCGCATTTTTTTGCTCAGAGTAATGTACTTATATGGAAAAAATGGCAATTTCATAATAATAAAGGATATTCTGATAATTTTTTAGAGGAACGAAAAGAGTAGTTTATGAGCTATTTTGGTATGCAAACTTCCGCGCTGCGGTCGCCAAAAACGACCCTACAGACCACCGCGCGACAGCCGATCTAATCTACTACAGTTAACGAGTTTATATCTCATTGAGTTCATTCGTTTCTTGTCTGTGTTTGATCCACTTTACCAGGATTACTTCCGGTGTTACAACTTGGAAGGTAAGCCTCGGCGCATTCCCAAGTTTGAAGAGGATATCCGTTGCAGTCTACTAGGTAGTGCTGAAAAGTTAATTTTTGTTTTGATCTACTTGAAGCTCCCCCTGCCAACACTATTAAGGGCAGCTTTTTGCCATGCAGCAGTCCCGAGTAAGTAAAGGTCAACCTTATTACCGTTACTGGAAAAAGCCCTACAACGCTTAAAAGCAGTGCCTAAGCGCTGCAGAACTGCCTTGTATACTTTTCTGAAGACTTTCACCCGTTATATAATGCTGATGGATGCCACGGAACGGTGTATCCCCCGTTCGGTATGTTATGAGCGACAAAAACATCACTACAGCGGAAATAAGAAAACCCACCGGGGTGCCGATTATACAGTAAAAAATAACTTAGTGGTAGATCAGCAACACCAAATCCTGTTTCTGAGCAGCACTTACCTTGGCAGCGTACATGATAAGACGTTAGCCGATTAGGCTGGGCATCGCTATGCTGATAATACCGTGTTGGTAGAAGATTTAGGCTATGCTATGAGCCAGACAATATTAGCGTACTACGTCCCCATAAAAAGCCTAAAGGCCAAGAACTCAGCCTGCAGCCGAAGCAAGACAACACTGCGCCACAGTAACTGACATCAGTTGCATCCAGATACCAGTTGAACATGTGATGGCGGGGTCAAGTCCACCGTGGACGCAAGACTCAACATTGTTAAAGAGAAGATTCGCCTACGAATAGAAGATATCCGTGACCAGGTGATGCCTATTGCTTGCGGGCTGCATAACTTCAGGCTATCAGAAGCATATAATAAATCATCAGAATAAGCTTTAATATTAGAGAAGATTTATAAATATTTTAAAAATATAGATGTATAATTCATAATTTATTTAATTTATTGCCACCTTGTTATAAATTTTGACTATGTTTAGTATATTTGAGCTAACCTAAATATGGAGACAACATGGCACTGTTATACGTATACTTGAAACGTTGGTATTAACTTGTATTTGCTGTTACTTTTTAAGCTTTATCGTCAGCTGAGTTATTTATTGATCATATGTATGGCTACATGTTAATAACTATCATATATAGAAGTATCCTGGATATGTAGGGGCTAACATTTTAATGTAGCTATCTGGATCTACAACACTATGCAGTGGTTACTACTCTAACTAAATTAACCTATGAATATGATCTTTTCTACTTTTTTCTTAGACCATATTATTTACTGTTCAATACTAAGAATTCTTCTCTAACCATTAGATTTGTGTTTACTTTAAACCGACGTACTCGCTCGCTCTATTCTCGTACGTTTTCCTTGCTACTGGTTGGAATAGATAGTGCATTATGGATAGCTATATATATTCTGGTAAGCTCCTTTTCTCTACTCGAGCTTCATACTGTTCTATGGATAGTTAGTTCATTAGAGTGGGTGGCTATCGTCCAATTGGCTAATGATTATCAGCCTGAATCAGTTAGAGGTTCTCAGCAAGCATACCAAACATTACTATCAGCTTTATTTCATAGCCTAAGCTTGCTAGTATTGTGCATACTGGCTGGTTGGCTGCCATATATTGCATCTATACTTTACGTAAGCATCGGGTTCTACCTATTACGGGTAATTACTCTATATACACTACACAGTACATATAGCTCTTGGAAACTCCATAGTGATAGTGTTACTCGATTTATTACGATAGGTCAATACTACTCTTGCCAGCCCATTGCTTCTCATTTACTACTGGGTAACGCTAAACATCTAGGGCATATTTCCCTCGAAAGTAACACCGAAGATTTATTGGTTAAAATAGAGCAAATGTGTGTAGCGCACAAGGTAAACCATATCTACTGTACGATACCTTTAACCAACCTGAAAGCTTTACAGCAGCTTGCTGACCGACATTTTATGTATTTACACTGGTCTCCTGCAAGGGAGTTATATGAAGAGAATTTATGTAAGAACTACCTAATCAATACCCAGATAGCAAGGTGAAGTTATTACGAAAAATTAACTTTAAACCGAGTACTATGAATGAGATACTACCAAAAACTAAACCTTTAGAAAGAGTGTCGGTGCTTACCACTGAAGTATCTACGGGTAGCTTTCAGCGGGTGCTTGATTATATTGTAACATTGGCTGAGCAAAAAACTTCTTCATACGTATGCTTTGCTAATGTACATATGATTATTGAGGCATTTCGAGACAACCACTTCCAAGAAGTAATTAACCAAGCCGACGTAGTAGCGACCGATGGTTTACCTTTGACAAAATATTTATGGTTATTTGAAAATATTACTCAACCGCGGGTAGCCGGTCCTGATCTGTTTCCGGTATTATTGGCACGAGCAGAACGGCTAGGTAAATCGGTATTCTTCTACGGAAATACGACTGAGGTATTGGAAAAGCTACGCAGCAAAGCATTACAGGACTTTCCCCAGCTAAAAATTGCTGGTATTTTCTCACCTCCCTTTCGGCCATTGAATGCTCAGGAAGATGCAGAAATAGTAGAAATGATTAATGCTACCCAAGCTGACTTTGTATTTGTTTCCTTAGGTTGCCCTAAACAGGAACGATGGATGCACGATTATCGGGGGCGTATTCGAGCCTGTATGTTAGGAGTCGGTCAAGCCTTCACTACCTACGCTGGGGTTGAACATAGAGCACCACTATGGATGCAAAAAAGCGGTTTGGAGTGGGCTTATCGGTTATACAGAAACCCTACCCGACTAGCTCAAAGATATTTTTACACTAACGGAATGTTTCTTTACTTAGTGAGCCGATTGTATTTCCGAAAGATCAGAAATAAAGAACTCTTACCAGTGTAAAAAGAGAAAACGAAGTATTTACACAAGTATAATCAATTTCCCTTAATTCTTACTTGAATGATATTCCAATACCACCGCCTGGATACCAGTGGTTAACAGGGTCTTCTTTAAAAAATAAAAATCTACGACTAGTCTCATTAGAAAATCTTAAGAGCTTATCAGTTACATGCGCATTGTCGCCTAGTATAATTGCCTTATTTGATAGTAATTGTTGAATTGCTAAGTATTCTTGGTATTCATAATCAGCTGAATGATCGCTATCGTTAATAAATAGATCAATTTTCTCAGAGAATTGAGATAAACTATTAATCGAGTCACCGTAGAGAATTTTACCAACTTCTTGGTACTTACCCGTTAGTAAGTAACCTGCTTTTGGATTAATATCAGTTCCGTAGTATTGACCATCGTAGCCTTCTTCTTTATTCTTAAAAAGGGCAGCGCAGATTACTACCGAGCCTAAGCCCTTATCTACTCCAGTCTCTACCACCACTTTGGGTTTAAGCACTCTTACAAAGGCATACCAACCAAGCCGTTTGCCCAGGCGTACTTCCAAATCGGCGTACTTTCTAAAAGGAGAACTTTTTGTGGCCTCAATGATTGAATTTCTCAAAGACACATCCTCTTTTGCTTCATTAATATACTGTAAGATTGGCTGATAATTCGTATTTGTAGCAACAGCAATCGTATGAGCTAAATAACAAATATTCTTATCACTTATGTCATAGGTATAGTTTGTATCTTCTTTAGAGTGGATGCCCCAAGATAAAATCTGAGCATATTTGCCGTTGTAATACATTGAGGCCTGAGCTAGTCTACGCAGAAAATTCAAAAGCCAGAATTTCTTTAATATTTTTAAATTCATTGTATTAGAAAATGATTAGAATTTGTCAATAGTTTTAGTAGTATATATTGACAAAATCTCTACATAAACTTAATAGGAAGATGGGTGCACTGTAAAGTAATTTTATTTACATTTTACCACCGTCATTACGAATGTGATAATTTTCTGCTGGTGAGGGAGATAATTGCGTTGGCGATCGCACGGCGAACCGTCAGATTTGTCATACTTTTCGTATGACAGTCGCTTGCTATGGCATTAACTTACATGCATTACAATGCAATAAGCACTTGTAGTAAATAATTATGAAGCAGCAGTAAATGTGGTAATTTAATCTTTCTGCACCGCAGTTTTTAGTATTCTTGTTATATTTTTCTCAAATGAATCTAGCGTGTACAAACGCTCGTATCTTTCTCTACCTGCTACCCCTAACGCTAAACGCAGTTCTGGAGCGTTGATCAACGTCTCTAGCTTTTCCTTAAGGGCTAATGTATTTTTCTGAGTTACCGTAAATCCTGTTTCATTTTCCACAACGATATCGGTGATGCCCCCTTCAGAAGTAGAAATAACAGGTAACTCATATTGCATCGCTTCTAAGAGTACGAGAGGGAAGCACTCATTATGATAATATGTTGGGAGGACAAAGATATTGGCAGATTTTAGAAAGTAGTCCTTTTCTTCACCATACTTTTTACCGTGAGCGAAAACGAATGTATCTAGGCCATACATAGTAATTTTATGCTGAAAATCTGACTCGGATATATCGAACCAATCACCTACAAAGTGGCACTCGAAAATAGTGCCTTCCTTTTTAAGCAGTTTACAGGCATCTAGCAATATATATGCTCCTTTCTCGACCGTCATGTTAGACAAAAAGAGAATTTTGCTAGTGTCATGCTTTCGCCTTTCTTCTGAGAGGTTGTTGTTTTGCGTGGTAGCCGGTATACCATTAGGGCAATAAAACACCTGATTATCTGGCACATACTTGGCAATATCTTGATACAAATGAGGAGATAATAGAATAACCTTAGCATTGTTAAAAGCTAACCGATAACAGAAGTCATTGAATTTGTTTTTACTATTTGGCTGAACTCCCTTGTTATGCATATGGTAAATCACGCTTTTTCTGAATAGCTTTAGGACTAACACTATTGCCAAGTCCTTGTAAAAACCTAATCCTTTGGCGGTAAAACTCAGGTAGCATAAATCATAAGATTTAGCCAATAATGCATTGATCACCTTCCATTGAATCTTTAAAAAAGTTCCAATCTTTGCTAGCCTGCCCTTGTTGATCTGTCTTAAATCACTGGCGGTAGCTAAATTAATATAATCGGCCTCGAAACTTGTGTTAACTACGGTACTCTCTTTAATAAATTGACCTACAACTGCTGCACCAACCACTGGAGGGGGATAATGAAGAATGAATAATATTTTTGATTTCAATATCCTAAAATTTAGGGCTGCTACACATCGATGAAGGGTTCACCAATAATGTGTGTTTTCTAGATATTTCGCGTACCTACCCTATTACAGTCTCTTTGTCCTCGAGAGTGTTGTAAAATTTAAGCCATCTTCCTTGAAAAATTTCCTGACTGTACAGGTGTGCTGTTTTTTCTGCACTTACCCCCATTTTATTAAGTGCTACTTTAACAGCATAAATACTTCTTAGCTTCGCTGAGATAGCGGAAGCAGAACGCTCGACAAACCACCCGTTCTGATTATCAACTACATACTCATCTGCGCCATTAAAGTTAGTAACTAATAAGGGTAGCCTTGCCGCTGCTGCCTGCATACATACCAACGAGAAAGTTTCATAAATAGAAGGAAGAGAGAACATATTAGAGGCCCATAGATAGGGACGTATATCCTTCTGAAATCCAACAAATACTACCTGATCGCTAACCTCTAATAGGGTAGCCTTGTTCTTAAAGAGCGAAATTTCTGGTACTCTTCCCCCGATCACGAGTATTTTATAATTTAATTTGTATTTTCTAATTATTGATAAGGCCTCTAATAGTAACCCCAAGCCTTTGCGTTCAAAATCTCCGAGAGCGGCAAAAGCAATCACGATATCATCTTTATCAAATCCCAATACGCCTCGTTGACTGCTGCCAACTTCTGGATTATGATTGAATCCATTAGTGTCAACGGGGTTGGAGATAGCTACTATCTTTTCGGTTGTACCGGGATAGTACTCTTCAATTTCTTTTTTTAGACCTTGCGAGGTTACTACTATGAGTTTCGCATTTTGGTAAGCCGCCTTTTCCTTCCAAGCATTAAAACTGTGGTTTAATCTACGTAAGAGTTTTCTAATGCCTTTTACATCTACTTTATGCCAGTGCCTATCGAGATAAGCAACGTGGCAAAATTGGGTATAACAAATGTGGCACTCAGTATACTGCCCCCCTGCTGCCTGCACAATTATTTTATCGCCATTTGTCTGCTTTATCTTTCTCAACAAGAAAAACATCTTAGCTTTAACTATAGAGATATCTTAAGAAATTCGGCTGACTAGGTAGATTTACTTTATAAAAAGCTAGGCCATCTTGTTCGTTGGGCTCTAGATAACTTGATAATACAGTAAGTGAGTAGGTTGTAGAGATACCTTCAATTTCTTGCAAAATACAACTTCCAACCAGGCTATTCCTGTTGAGAAATATATCTACGATTATTATATTCATTGCCATTGTGCTTGAGTTAAAGGTAGCCTATGATCAATCTAGGATTAGAGCTGTGTACCAACTAAGATTAGTAAGGGGGTTTAGAAAAAGAGTTTATAAGATTACAAGCATTCAATACTTGGAAGTTAGCTACAATATAGATAATTGCTCATTAACAATCGTTAGTTGACATCAGTATCTTCAACTACGAGTAGGGGGTAGTTATACTTCGTAATATCAACGGCATATTTTTTAGCTAGTTTATAATTTGATTCTCCGAAGTAGTTTGTCAGTCTGTTACTATTTTGAGAATTTATATCCTCAGTTTCATTATTAGAGTTAGATAATATCCTTTTCATATCTATTCTGAAAATATTATTCAATATGAAGTTAAGTACCTTAACAGGATAATGATTTCTAACCATTTTCCTGTATGTATTGTAACCAGAACCAATTCCTCTATTCTCATGCCGATTGGTCAACAGTCCTTCTGTCAGTTTAGAGTCGATGTGTAAAAACTCAGATATTTTGCGTGAGAATCCAGTTAGATCATATTTTAAGTCTTCCATACACAATACCTTAATTCTGTTGATACCAAATAGTTGCTCATAGATGTTTGCTTTCTCAAGATATTGTAAACTATCTAAATACATTATCTCATGATCAAACTCGATGAGTTGCGTTACAAACTCATTTAGAGACAATGATCTTCCATTAGCTAGATTACGCGGGTCAAAAGGGTGATCTTTATATTGAGATTTTATAATGTCTAATTGATTTCTTATAATCACTAGGATCTTTGCCTCCGGAAATACATCAAATAATCTATTAGCTTTTTCCTCCAGGTTTTTATTGGAGAAAAAAACCGACATGAAAAACTCACTACTGAAAACGTTACACCTATCGGTTGAAAAATCCTTTCTAAAGCCGGAGGCCATAGCCGAGATCTCATTATGATCAAAATCGGACGCAGCCAAATTAGATATTTTTTGATAAAAAATCTTAAGGTCATCACTTGATAAGTACCTAGACGAATAATTGACTTCTGATGAGTCAACGCCGATATTTTTAGTCGGGTACGAACTAAAGCTGTTTATATCAGCATGTTTACTAAATAAGTGCTTCTGTAATGTTGTACTTGCGGATTTGGGATAACCTATATGGACTGCAATCATATTGAAGTTTGGTTTTGATAGATTAATAAAAGCATACTCTATAAGCATGATAACAATCTTGCCAGTTGTGCTGTATGTTTGCTTTTAAAATATCTCATAATACGATCCATCTGTTCAGTTCATTCTTATAGACAGTCAGTCTTAGTACCGATGGCCTTTTTCGCTACTACTTTTACTAAAAATAGAACAACTAACGATAGGCCACTTTAAACCTTCTCTTAAGTATATAGCTGACGGCTCTATCCGTTTTTTTAATCTTATATTTTACTAACAGTAACAATGTTAAGAGTAGTCTATCAGCTTCGTTTTTATAATTTCCTTCTAAGATTTCAGCGAAATCAGTTCTATAAATAGCTTCATCATCTAATGCTTTTATAGCTTTTTCAGCTACAATAGTATAGTCGTATTTATCAATTATTAATTTGCGACCCAGGCTGGATAAATCTTCCAATTGTAAAGTTTTGTTATAGAAGTCTTTCATGTATGAAAAAAATTCGTTGATCGAGTTAGCGCAAAAGCCGTTTACCTTATGCTTGATTACTTCTTTTTGGGAATTATCAGCCCAGGGCGTATTTAGTGTAACCACTGGTGTTTCACATAATATTGATTCTGTTAATACCATTCCAAAGCTTTCGCCCTGTCTAGCGATATGTATAAATAAATCCATGGATGAATAACAAGATCGGAGATTATCATCACCAGTTATCTTATCAATTATGACTACTCTCTCGGCAACATCAGGCATTGAAAATGCATAATCAACCAAGGTCTCAGGTGGGTTTACCAACAAAAGACATATATTACTGCTAACTTCAAATAAAAAATTTTTAAACAAATCAATTAAGTATAAAGACCATTTACCAGCATAGCTTTGTCCGATACGTCCGAAAACGAAAGTATTCTCTGGAATACGATATTTTTTCTTAAACGCTGCTATCTCCTTTATGCTCGATTTATAGAAGCATTGTGTTTTAACAGGGTTTGGAATAATTTTTAGCTTCTCCCTAGATCCTCCTCTTGATGCATATAAGTAACTACACCATTTAGATAGCTGGAAGCTGTGATCTAAAACAGAGGTATATTCAGTTAATGTTGAGAACACGTTAGTTTCAACAAACTTTGATTCTGGTAAGAGTTCTTTTAGTTCAAAAACCAGTTTAGAATCAATATCAAGGGAGTGAACATGAATAAGCTCGGGGCTCCATGCTTTAATATCGGTAATGGTCTCTTTACAATAATTAGTATAAATATGTACTCCTTCCAGTTCTAATTCATCTTTCCTAAAACCCTCGCCATTTATAGCATACAACCGACTAGAGTGACCAAGATTCTTATAACCCTCACAAAAATTTTGAGCTACTCTTTGGGTACCTCCCTTGTTCAGGTCTTTTACAATGGTTAATATCTTCATATTTGAATTATTTTAGTAAGATAGCATTCACCTTAAGGTTGAATAGCCACCGTTTTCCTGGTACGAATAGTTCAAAAAGTAGATTTATTACCAAGCTAGCAATTAGGGTTGAGAGGGCAGCACCTATAATTCCATACTCTGGTATGAGGATAATATTCGCAATGATGTTGAGAAGAGCTAGAGAGAATTGCTTGATAAATATCAACTTCCCTAAGCCAAATTTCAATAAAAGCTTATTGGTAATAGTACCTAAGTATGTGAGTGGGATTGTAAATACTAAGATACTAATAACGAAGTGGCTTTCTAAAAACTCGCTGCCGTATAGTAAATTAACTAGGTACTTCGACGAAATAAGGACACCAATAGAAATCGCTAACAGCAAATAGAAAATGTACTTAATAAGTGCCTTTAGCTTTTTCTGCTCTTTTTCCATATCTAAAGCGACGATCTTAGGGTAGATGGATTTACCAATTACAGCAGGAACAAATGTTAGTACTTCGGCTATCTTAACTCCAGCAGCGTATAATCCTACGCTTGATGTATCTATAAAATGATTTAACATTACCTGATCTATTCTCATGCTGAGAGAAATAGAAATTCCGGATAACAACAATGGCCAACTGTCTCTGAATAATGTCGCTATTGTTGATTTATGGATTTTCCAAGTAAGCAGCGATAGCCCATTCGACTTGTAAAAGAAAATAGAGGCAACCACAAATGCTAGACTTTCAATTACATAGACTGAGGCAAAAGCAAATAAACCTCTCTCAGAAAGGATAAAGTATATTTTTATAACGATTGATATGCCTAAGCTTATAATACTGGCATACACTTGATATTTGGATAATACCTGTGATTGGAAGTATAAGCTTATAACATTGAAGCTACTGAGTAGATTTGATAGTACAATTAGGTAGATGATGATGTTTACTTCCGTTGAACCGGGAGAAAGCCACAGAGCTATAGAAACAAATAGCACCAATACCATAGAGCCAATAAGCTTTATAGCAAATGCGGAACCCATTAGATAGTTTCGGTTGTCCTTTTGGATTATTAGTTCTCTAACTAGTATATTATCTACCCCAAGCGAACCTAAAGCGGCAAATACCACGACGAAACTATTGGCATAGCTAAGTACGCCGAAATCTTCTGGACCCAAATAGCGGACAACCCAAACCCCTACAAACAAGCCCGCAACTAGCCGCATTCCATTTTCAGCTAATAACCATACTGTATTTCCAAAATACTGGTTATTATATATTTTCTTAAAATCGCTCGCTAGTTTTGAACCTTGAAGTAGTTTTATCGGCATGTAGTGTCTCTTCTTCGGTGTCGTTATGGTGGACTTCTATAGTTTATATAAGACCTTCTGGCTCATTGCATATTTTCAGGGTAGACTGAATTAGTGTTGTACTCTCCTTGGTTTGATCTCTGGAGTTAAATCAATATTCTAGTCAAAAATTTTTGTTAGTAACTGCTTTGCTTTAGCAATACCCCGAGATTTTACGGAGTAGAAATCCATAAACTGCCTATGTATCCTTTCATTTGGTTTTATTCCTTGCAATAGCCGAAATTCTACGCTTTTACTCTTATCAAGTTCCGTCTTGAAGCGGTTAAACCCTCTGGTGTGTGTTGCATCAGAACCAAAACCAATATTCTCGACTTTTGAAATGGTAGGATAGATCGTATAAAGTTGCTGCCTGTACAGATGGTACTGCCAACGGATAGCCCACGAATCAATTTTTCCTGCCATTTGCCGGTTCAGCATCCTATATAAATCGCTCCCATTTGATCTAAAACCCCTTCTGTTAGCTGCAGACTGCTTGAATTCCTCAAAATCTTTTACTTCCCAATCTATACCTACCCACTTGCTTCTCCAGGTGGCCCATCCGTGAGAACTTACTCGAGGAAAAGCGTAAACATCAAAAGAGTACCCTTTTGGTATCTGTATAGGAACAGTGTAACCAGAGATGGAGAGTACTTCTGGAAAGTTGTCATAAAAGGATAGACACTGATTCATGAAGGAAAGGAAGTTGGATGAAGCTACTAAATCGTCTTCCAAGACAATAATTGCATTATAGCTGTTTAATACTTTAGTCACCCCAGCTACAATGGAATTAGCTAGCCCTCTATTTGTATTGGCCTCAGAAACATGAATACTCTTGAATCCCCCTATTGTTCTTAAAAAATCACGAATGTTACTAACTGCTGGTTCGTCTGCTTGGGTTTTTGCAGCATCGGAAAAGATAAACAAATCACTATCCTTAGCTAACCTATTCTGTTGTAATGCTGAAACAGTTTGCTTTAGAGTATCTAATCGTTTATAGGCAAACACTGCAATTGGTGCGTTTGTCATAGTATCACTCTGTCAGAAAAAATACTTCATTCTAGATGATAATCTATCGTTTTAGGTAACCTCTCAATGAAGCGATTTAAAGTTTTTACAAAACTACCGAGTTACTAGTGATGACTTTCAGTGCTTTATGAATAAGATCTAGCGCAAACCTTTGGTGTGATGCCTAGCTATCTTATAAATAACTTAAATATGCTGATAATAAAGCAGTTGTGTCAAAACAGATTCTAAAACTTTAAATCACTTAAATACCTTTTCAACCCTAATTCCAGTTTTCGCTTTAATTTATTTAGAGGAGGTTATTCTTTACGAAGTTCTAGTGATGTCCCCAAAATATTTTTTCGCATAATTCTCCATACCTAGTGACCATTTATTATTAGCATATACATTGTCTTCATAAATCTTCTCTTCCTTTAGGAGGTATAACAAATACTGCTTATTTGACTCTTCTAAACCATTAAAGCTTAAATATAAAACTCCCGATAATACTTTTACTGTCAATCGACTAATCAGGCTTTTTTTTGAAAATAAAACGTTTAGTTGATTTTTCATCAGTTGTATTTGAAGCTCTTTTTTTGTTAGACCCTTATTCACATTTTTTGTTTTTTCCAACAATAGATTTGTATGTTTTGGGTTTTCTGTGTTAAGGACCAAACTAATCCTATTAAGACACATTGCTTTGTTATTAACAAGATCTTCATACAGAAAAACATGTACTTTATTGAATAAGTCTTTATATAATTTTATTATAGCACTATAACGAAGGTGATTTATGTTAAATAGTGATCTATGGCTGATGTATCTATTGTTATTAATGCACCATTTCCTCATGTCTGCAAACCACGTTTCTAGCGTAAAATCCTCTCCAGATTTATGAATGAAATTTCTATTTAATTGATCATTAAACAAACCAATCTTAACGAATTGATTATAAAGAGATAGTATTAAATCATTTTGGTTTCTGATAAAAAGTATAATTTCAGCGTTTGGAATAGCTAAACTTAATCTTCTAGCAATAATACCGCGATTCATAAAGTTGTAGAATACATTCCCAAAGAATAGTTCGTCAGAAATTAATATGGTATTGTTTTCTTGATGATATTTCTTAATGTGTTCAATTTCATTTTGAAATTCAGTAAGGGAGAAAAGAGGGTCATCAATCCATTGAAGAGAGTTAAAAGCTTTGTTTATTTGTGTATAGGGTCGCCCTATATATGTAACTTTTTTTAAATGAGGAAAGTAAGTTGTTTGTAGATAGGTTGAAGCTGTTTTCGGGAGTCCGATGTGGATTACTATTTTTTTTTCTATCATATTGACTATTACAAGTAAATTTTAAGAATTTTTGTAGAATAGGCCATTAATTTAGCAACGATCTCTCATTTTATCTGAATAGAATTATTCGGCAAATAGGTAAGTTATTTCTTATAAACTAATTAAGCTGTGACCATACTTTTATCTGCTATTTCGGTTTGTTTATTTTCCGCTGAAATATGACGGTTAAGTTTTAAGGAGCTTACAAAAAACAGTAATATCCAAAAATCCTGCGAAGTATAAAGACCGGTAGAAAACATTCCGTATACTAATATTTGTAAGTATAAAACTACAATCCAGCTTGAGAAATGTTGTGATTTTATAAGGCTGTACGATTGATATATGCTATACAGTACTAATGCTATGAAGATACTACCTCCAGTTATACCAGTAGTCATAAATACTTCTAAAAAGTAGTTGTGGGGGTAGCTGCCGGCCCCTACTCCCGATGGTATCAGATAATAAGATCCAAAAATTGGAGATTCTTGTATGATGCTCAATACATTAGAATAGATTACGTCCCTACCGCTAGTCTCCCCCTCCTGAATCATATTAGTTAAACGTATAGCTAAACTACTCCCCAAACTGCTTAGTAAACTAATGATTGCTTTAATATTGATAAGGATCAGCCCTACAACTGTAGACAATATCAATAAGCCTTTCACTTTCCCCAGCCTAGCTATCATATAGAAGACGCTGACTAAGGCTAACACTACTACAGGTGATCGGGAACCTGCTTTAGCAATAGATAAAAGACCTATTACAAATGTGAGTGCAAACAATATTTTAAGAAGTGCTTTTTTGTAATGGATAAGTCCAAACAGTGAAATTAGTGCCAATGCACAACCAGTTTGGCCGTACATAATGGTATTAATAGTAGAGTTAGCATCGTACCGAACATTAGAGACATCGAAATGAGTATTTTCTGCAGCGAGGAAATAGGCTAAGATTAACCCAAACGTTAGGCTTACCCAAAAGAATTGAAAAGACCTCTCCGAATGAAAAGCAGTATCGTATCGGAAAGAAAGAGCGAGGATAATACCGATACAAAATCCGATGAAATCAGTAGTACCACTATTTTTTAAAGCTGGAATAGGGTCTAAAAAGACATCGATAAATAAGTTAGTAGTGTAGATAATAACCAGGATAATGAACAAAAATTCAAACGGACCTAACTGAAAAACAGAGCGGTAGTCTTTGTAGATAATCCACAGGGCAAGTGCTAATCGTACTACCCAAAAAAGATACTTTACCAAGGAGCTATCTATCCCTATGATATCGGGAACAAAGGTAACTATTAAAAATATTGAGTATAGATTTACCGAGAAATGATATTTTTCTTTGTATGTATTATAAGATATTCCCATCGTTGTACTTCGAATTAAATAAGCTGAAAAGCTATGAATCTAATTCATATAATCAACACTCGGTTAAAATAGTCTTAGAAAAGTTTTCAGGGCTATGTTCTTGCAAATACTCAGTGTTATTATATTGATATTTTTCTGGATAGTATAATAGTTGACAAATAGCGTCTTTTATTTCTTCAGGGGCTAGAGGATTAACTGTAATTCCCAGGTTCTTCTCGGCTACTAACCTACCGACCAATCCTTGGTTGGAGGCGATAACATGCTTCTGATGTCGGATTGCGTGCCCCAAAATTCCGCTTGAACTATAGAAGTTGATATAAGGCATAAGGATGATATTGCAGTATGTGAATAGAACTTCTCTTTCTTCTTTAGACACAAACTTATCGTGAGTCCTTATACTTATCTCGTGCGTATGGTCATTGATATAGGTTAAATACTTATTTTTAATAGGCTTATCAAGTTTGCCAACAACAAGCAAGTGTACGACTTTCTTGACCTTATTTGGTAGCAATCGCAACGCATCAATAATATTAATGAGGTTTTTCCGAGCATCGATCATTCCAAATACTAGCAAATTCTTCTTCTTAGTATCCAGTGCATATTCATTTATCACTTTTTTGTGCTGGGGTGTATTGGTAACATTGAAACCATTTTCAACGGGGTCAGGTAGGTAATTGTAAAGGCTACTAACGGTGGTATTCATTTTTTCAACTGCCTGCTTATCATTCAGTACATAAAACTTTTCAACCCTATTATTTAGGAAAACAGCGTATCTTTGAAAGATGTATTTTTTTATAAAGTCACTACTATTAATTACTTCCTTATAGTGAACATAGGGTTGAAATAAAATACCTTTTACTGAGAGTTTATACTTTTTGAAACGCTTAGTAGTAATCAGAATCAAACGCTCATCCATACTCATGAAGATAACCCTTTTTACACTCTCACGGATACTGTCAATCCATTGAGAGACTAGTTGCCATTCGTAAAAACTGCGGGAGATTGAGTTGGTATATTTTCCATCAAACGCAAAGTACTCAATGTGATAGTTTTCAGAGGTCGCTAAATTTCCGAGTAGAGCAAACATATGTTTGTCCAGAATAAATACATATTTGCCATATAAACTTGGTCGGCTATCTATAAATTTCATTATATGGATGATATACTCGCTCCTATGGCCAGTGTATCCAGATTCTAGTATCAACGTAAGATCGCTGCTATTTTCTATCACCAGTTAAAAATGATATTAATAATCTTAATCGTAAGTAAAACAATTTTAACAGAATCTATGATCGGATAAAGGGAAGTAACTTATTAATAAACCATCTTTTTCCAGCAGAGGTACCTAACGTATACGCTAGAGGCATCATTTTTTCAGCAAAAGCATTAAACTTTTTCTTAGGTAAGGAAGTACTATGCTCAAATTCTGTTTTTTTTGCGTATGAGAAGAAGTTACCAGCAATGCCATCGCGAATATTCTGAAGCAAACAAGTTAGCTCAAGACCATAGGTGTGAACTGGCTTCTTACAGGCTTTAGACGATACTAAATAAGTTTTATCAACTAAATCTAACCTTTTTGAACCGTATAAATCAAATTCTACATTATCCAGTAAACCAAGTTTCGTCAAACCAGTATGGTGATATTCAAAAAAAGCGTCAAACTTGTTATTACTGTTGTTGAGTGCTATAAACTTGTACGCATAGTTCTCAGGTAGTGATTCTAAACCCACTTGAAAATAGCTACTAGCTTGCTGTAAATGTTCGCCCGCGTCAGCAAAGTTAGTTGAGTGCGATACTACTGGGTACGCGACAAACTTTTTTTCATCAACTAAATATTTATAGAAGTACTTCTTCCACGATTTTTCCGACCATCTTTTTATCCTCTCAGGAATATTATCATCACTGTCAATAATTGGTTTTTTTTCGTAATATGATTTAAACAAAAACCATTGATGCTTGGTCCATATCTGTCCCCAAGAACAAGGTACCTGCATAAAATAGTTATCATAGCCATCGTAAAGTGGCTCAAATGGAAGCAGCACATTCTCATTTATCCGATTCGAGTACAATGCAATGCTAGCTATATTTTTATCTTCATTAAAGAACGCTATCGATTGTACAGCATAGTTATAAAAATTGCGACTTACATAACAATCGTCCTCTAATACTATCACCGAGTCATACGCTTTTGATAGGTCTCCACACGATATAATATGGCTTTTCAGTCCTAAGTTTTCTCGATGATTAATCACCTTCTTTTCGCCGTATTTCCAAGTATATTTGGTGGCAATATTTAGTATCTCACTATTATTTTCTGAACCTCCATCAATACTAATGATAAGCGGTATATGAGTACCTTTAGAGTACTTTGCCCTTAACAGAGAAGACAATATTCTCTTTAAGGAGTCTGCTCTATTGTGGGTAACAATTACAATTGCTGGTTTCACCAAACTAAATCTTTAAGTTGTACAGGTTGTTGCATTCTCCCATACTCTGGACCAGAGCGATATTGCTGTCAACCATTATGTAAAGGCAGAGCCTGATATAAGTTCTACAATTACTCTTGTTAGTAGATCAAAAATATTAATTTTTACTCAGGTCGGGGTGGTATTCATAATTATATCCGTAACTTTCACCTCTTCTAGCGTCATTTACTACGACAACCAGGTTTTCCATATCCTTCGACTCAAAAAGGTTATCTAACTTAGCTATCTGTGCTTTGCTTGTATGATTATACCTAATAAGATGGGTGACAATATCCATGTAGGGCGACAATACAAAAGCATCAGCAACTACTCCTATAGGAGGAGTATCAAAAATAATAACATCAAACTGCTCTTTAGCTTCTCGTATTAGTTTCTTCATGCAGTTATCGCTTTCAATAAGAAGATCTATGTCGGAAGTGGCTTTTCCAGCACTTAATACACTCAAGTGAGGGAGGTCTGTATCTTGCAACACTGTGTCAAGGTCTGCTTCCTTATCAAGGTATTCGGCTAACCCAAAGTCTTTTACATTAAAATAATCTTGCAATCGAGGTTTCCGTAAATCAGCCCCAATGAGTAAGGTCTTTTTGCCTACTCTTGCGTAGGCTGCTGCTAGATTAGCCGCGCAGAACGTCTTGCCATCTCCAGCCTGAGACGAGGTGATACCAATAACTAGGGGTTGTTGATTCTTGTCAACCCATTGCCTGTTTAAGGCAATACGGAGGAAACGAAACGCCTCTGCTGCTGGTGAAGAATGATCATTAATCACCGGAAGTCTATCTCCTTTGGGGGCTCGCGGAATAGTGCCAACTATGGGAATGGTAGAGGCTATTTTCAAATCATCACTATCATTTACTTTGGTGTTAAGAAGGTATTGAGTAGTGACTACACTCAAAGGTAAAAATATCCCTGTCAGAATAGTCAGAAATAAGACTAATTTAGTGTTGGGTTCCGCTGGAATACTGCCTATGATGCGGGGGACATCTACAATACTTTTATTAGGCAGATTGGAAGCTAAAGCAATTCCTGCCTCAGCGCGCTTTTCTAGAAGATAGTTGTAAATATTGTCATTTAGAGCAAACTTTCGCTCAATATTGACTAAATTTCGCTCACTCACCGGCAAACGATTTAGCTGTGTCTCAAGCTTACTGATTCGTCGCTGATTTTCTCGTAGCGCAATGAGATTGGAACTGATCAAATTATCAATATTTTCAATGAGTGCAGCTTTCGTATTACGAATTTTACTTTCCAGCACCCGCAGCACTGGATTGTTCTCACCCGAACTATAAGCTTTCTCTACCTTCTCTTGGCTCATTACTGATAAATCTTGCAGGAGATTGTTCAGCAGAGGGTCATTAATCCCTACTGATGATGGGGCTACTACGTCGGTTGCGTTCTCATTATTACGCAAGTATTCTGAGGTATACCGATAATACTGCTGTTGCACCTCAAGTTGAGCTTGCTCTGCTTCCAGTTCCTGTAACTGGGTATTCAGGCTTTGTGAAGTGGTACTGATGTTGATAATTTGATTAGAGGCACGAAATGATTCCAGATTTCCTTCTACTGATTGCAGTGAGTCGTATACGGTATTTAACTGGTTGTCAATAAACTCAATAGCTCGCAATCCCAACTGATTTTTCTTATTTAGGTCATGCTGGATGTATACTTGGGCCAGAGTACTTAGAAAGTTCTTTTCCTTTTGAGGCACCCGTCCTCGAGTTTTAAGCTGTACAATACTTGATTCTTCTGATATTGGAGTAATTTCAAGTTTCCCAGCGTATGCTTTAGTTAAGCTTTCTAAAGTATGCAATGTAACATAGTACTTACGACTGGGCTGCACCACGTAACCAGAGTCAAGCACTAATTGGAAGCTTAAAAGTGAAGAATGGTAAGGCTGGCTTAAGGCAAGAGTATCATCTATTACCACGTTTATCTTCTCTTGTACTAATTGCTGCTTTTGCAAATCAAACAAAGTAGCTTCGTCAGCTTCTAGCTGAATGCGATAGTGATTGGTATCTGGGAAGCTTATATGAATAGGGACTTCGATGAGTTGTGGCTGCTGGTAGTCGAGAAAGATAGAAAAACCTGATTGGTAAACCTCTTCTTCCATGCGTTTTCCTAGTGGGTTCCAGATATCTGGATACTGAAAATAGCTTACAGAGAAGTCCAACTGCTCTAACGCCCGACGAATCATGGCATAGGAGGAAATTATAGCAATTTCGTCGGCTAATTCAGAATTACCCGAAAGCAGATCTAGTCCGTTGATAAATTTTTCTTGTCCACTACTTCTATCACTTAGACTTTGATCCTTTAGCTGCACAGTAGCTTGTATATCGTACTGTTTGGGCGCGGTTTTCAAATACAAAAAGGCCAATCCAAGGCAAAAAAGTAGACCAATGACAAAGTAGTACCATTTAGCTAGCGATTGAGATAAAACTTTTCGAAGGTCAATAAATTCTTCTTCAGGGTAGTTTTCTTTCATAAATTTAGTCATTCTAAAAAGTTTAGTACCAACACCGTTGAAGAAATGGCTCCAAACAAAACACTTAGTAAAGTTAGCGTATTAATATTATCGCGGGTTTGCTTAGCTCGGAGCGGCTGTACGTAAAGCACATCGTTAGGCTGCAAAAAGTAGTAAGGCGAAGCGAGTAGTTTGGGATCTTTCAGGTTAATTAGCACCGTCTCGTTCCCCTCATCGGTCTGGCGGATCAGCGTAATATTTTCGCGATTACCAAAGTCGGTCAGGTCTCCAGCTAGTCCCAGCCCTTCCAATACGTTGGCCTGTTCATTATACACGTAAAAGTATCCAGGGTTATTCACCTCACCCAACACGGTTATTTTAAAGCTCACTAGCTTCACCAGTATGGTGACGTTGCTAATGTAGCTGTTGATGGCCTCCCGTATTTTCTCTTCCGCTTTTTCCAACGTAAGCCCGCTCAATTCTACTTCCCCTACTTCAGGGAAGCTGATAGTGCCTTGGGAGTTAATGGAGTAGCCGTTAATATACAGACCGGCCGGATTTAATTGTTGAAACCCATTGTTAGGCTGAATATTGAAGTAGTTCTCTGTATCTGTATCCAGCGTTTTAATTCTAACCGACAAAACGTCCCGAGGCTGGAGTTTGTAGGTTTGCCGAGGGTTGTACACGGCGGTAGGTACTTGGGTATTGAACTCCGGGTCGGGGAAGTATACCAGTTGTTTATTGGGAATACAGGCACTCAGGCTCAACGCGAATAGGTAGGTTAGTAATTTGGCTCGTCGCACGTAATTGGTCTCAATGTAATTGCTCACTAGCAGTTAGTGAGTCACCTTTAAGAAAGGTTTAGCTTCAAATAAACAAAGAGAATTTTACAAAAAAAAGAACTTTCTATTAAAAAAATGATAATATTTTTAGCAATATACGGTGCGCTAAACAATGTGGTAGATTATTCGGATATTGCTAAGAGCTAGTATTATTTGTTGCTGATTTTGCCACATTCGCAAATGTAACGTACGCGCTAGATTATTAGTGAAAAAAGTGAAGTAGCTTCCCTACACTGAAGAAACAACTCAATTTATAATATCTTTATCAGATGATATCAGATTTCCTCTCCGTTCAGCAAATTACTATTCACTTCGAGACCTTATCGGTACCCCCGCCCTACAGTCACCGCTACACATTTGACCTAAAATTGAGCCCCGATAATCTTCGGGTACAATATCATTTAAAATACACTGACCGGGGCGAACTGAATGAGGCGGAGATTTGGGAAGAAGGCTTTAGCGATAACGATGATTTTAGTTGGGAAGGGAGCTTACCTTTCGTATGGCTCGATACACTACTAGCCATATGGCAAACCACTAGCCTAGTATCAGAAGAAGAATATTCTGAGCCAATAGAGAATAGATTATTTATAGTAGCCCATCTGGGCGATGGACAACAGGTAGTAGGTATACCGCAGAAAATGCAGGAGTGGGAGTACCTTTTACAGGAACTCACCCAAGCAGTGTACGAGGCAGCGCATCGGGAACATCCTTTACAAATTCGTTATCTAGAGCGATCAGCTAAGGGTGAAGAACTGAAACTTAGTGTTATCATCCGTTTCCTAAACCGATCAATAAAAATTACCTGGCAACAAGGCAAGCAAAAGCAATCATATGATTTACCCTGGGAAGAAAGTAAATCGTTTCTTCAAAAGCTTTATCGACTCGATTTTCATCACGGATACGCCCGAACCAAAACACCCAATCGCCCTGACAAGTATCTCGACCCCGGTGACGGTCGGTGGTATCCGCTTCAAAAAGGAGTGACCAACCCGGGCAAAGGCAATTATTTTGGTGAGATAATCCATTTCCTCAGCGGGTTAACTAAAGCCTCGGCTAAATAAAACCGCAATATCTCCGATTTTCCGTAGTAAGTACCATTTATGGCCTAATGATCGGTCATGCCAAATAATGCTTGCCTATATTTGCTACTATTCAAATAATTAATTGTGTTTTTGTCAGTAAAATAGGTAGGTGATGATCTGGATGATTGTGGTATTTCTGATAGGTTACTTGGTAATAACATTAGAGCACTCGCTTCATATCAATAAGGCGGCAACGGCACTGTTGGCTGGAGTGCTGTGTTGGACTATTTATGTACTGCAAGTACCCGACAGTGAGATGGTTTCGGAGCAGCTTACCCATCATCTCAGTGAGATTGCTAGTATACTCTTCTTTCTACTGGGTGCCATGACTATTGTGGAAATTATTGATTCTCACGATGGTTTTGAGCTAATTGTCAGCCGGATTCGCACCGATAGTTCCCGTAAGTTGCTTTGGATTATGGCTATCTTGGCATTTGTTCTATCGGGTATACTAGATAACCTCACTACCACTATCGTATTAGTCTCTTTACTACGTAAACTATTAGAAGATAAGTACGAACGCTGGCTATACGCTTGTGTAGTGGTAATTTCTGCCAATGCCGGAGGGGCGTTTACTCCTATTGGAGATGTAACCACGACTATGCTCTGGATTGGCGGTCAGATCACCCCTCAAAATGTTATTGTTAAGTTATTCCTACCTAGCTTGGTATGTATGTTATTTCCGTTACTGTATCTTTCCCGTACATCCGGAAAAAAAATTCAACAAAAATCACTAGAGGGTGAAGAGATAGTCCTGAAATCGACCCCGTTTGAGCGTAAGCTAGTGATGGTCTTAGGCGTATTAGTTCTGGTTTTTGTGCCAATATTTAAACTGGTAACCCATTTGCCTCCCTACATGGGCATCCTGCTTGGTTTAGGTTTTCTGTGGACTGTTACAGAAATCATCCACCACCGCAAGAATGAAGATTTAAAGACCCATTTTTCCGTGCTGATGGCTTTACGGAAGGTAGACACTTCTACCGTACTGTTCTTTTTAGGAATTTTACTATGCGTAGGGGCACTTCAGTCGGCGGGTCAGTTAGCTATCGTAGCTAACTATTTGGACAGTAATGTGGGGAATTTCTACGTAATCAATCTACTGGTGGGTGTATTTTCGTCTATTGTAGATAATGTGCCGCTAGTGGCTGCCATGATGCGGATGTACGGGTTGGATTATCCGACCGACCATACCTTCTGGGAGTTTCTAGCTTACTGCGCGGGTACTGGGGGAAGCATTCTAATTATTGGCTCGGCTGCCGGGGTTGCCGCGATGGGTATTGAGAAAATTAACTTTATGTGGTACGTCCGCAAGGTAAGTTTTCTGGCACTGATAGGCTATGTAGCGGGAGCCATTACCTTTGTTATTCAACACGAGATTATTACCTACGGTTTCAGTGCCGATCGGCTAGCTGATCTTACTACGGGTATCCAAACCCTATTTGCTATTTTCTAGCTGAGGGTTGCCAATGTTCCACTAGTGCTTCACCAAATCGGCGGCCTAATTCCAGTTGCCCGGCCGAATTGTAGTGCACTTTATCGTCCCATTTCTTTAAATCGGAAGTGTTAACCATCCGGACGTAGTCCATCTCGCCGGCAATCCGATGCTGAGCAGCCTGCACGATTTCTACCGCAGCGTACCGAGTGTGGTCAGGATTCACTAAGCCGAAAATAATCGGTAAATTTGGGCGATCAGCATCTTGGCGAACACGCTCAATAAAATTCTCGAAGTTCGGATAATAATCTACCCCAGCTTCAGGAATACGGGCATCGCGCTCACCTTGCATCCACAGTAGGGCTACAATTTCAGTAGCTTCGTCGGTTGTAGCTATAGCTTGATCCACGTACTTCCACAGCGAATCATACATGGCACCAAAGCGCGCATTTCCGGTAATCACTGCTCGGGTTGAGTCGTAGTCAGGAGCCCAATCTAGCAGCGATGCCCCACCGATGGCGTATTTGACGAGCAAAAAATTAGAATCTGGAAAATGTTGATGTAGCACCTGGCTTAGTCCTACCTCTGGGCCAAACTTTGCCGAATCTTGGCTAAAATCTGGGTACATTCCGCGATTGAAGTAGGTAACGTTGTCGGGAATAGTTACGGTGTCCAGATCGGCTACCCGCCCCGAACCTACCATATTGGATTGACCGCCCATTAGAATCACGTACCGCTTCTTTTCTTGGGTGGCATCTGCTTCCGAAAAACTCTTAGTGTCAGAAATGCATCCGGCAACAACTGCTAACCCGAAGACCAGTAGATACTTTAATTCTTCTGAAAGATTCACTGATTTTCTAGTGTTACCCATTACTTTTTGATGTACTGAAGTCCAAAGTCCCGGATCGGGTCGATCAACCGTAAGGCTTTCTTTCCGTTTTCGGTGAGCGAATAGTCCACACGCGGCGGTACTTCCCCGTAGTTGTGTCGCACTACCAAATCATTATCTACCAGAGTCTTCAGCTCCTGCGTCAGCATCTTTTCGCTGATCTCCGGAATGGCTCGTTTGATCTCGCCGTAGCGAAGACTGTTTAAACCAATTTCATTAATGATGAGTAATCGCCACTTACCGCCCAGCATTTCCAGCGTGGTACGGATTGGGCAGGTAAGGCTCAAATTTTTACTTTTTTTCATACTTACCTAAAGGTAGGTACCTAACTTTCCTTATTATACCACCAAGATAAATATTTTTGCGTATACATCAGCGGAAGAAAATTACAATTATGAAAATTATTTACGCCTACGACGCTCTTTGCGGATGGTGCTACGGATTCTCCCCCGTTATGGAAGCGTTCTACCGAAAACGTCGGGGAGAAGTGGATTTTGAGGTGCTATCCGGCGGGATGGTCACCGGAGAGCGCATCGGGCCGATTGGAGAAGTAGCTCCCTACATCCGCTGGGCCTACCGCGAAGTAGAAAAAGCTACCGGGGTAACGTTTGGTCAGGCTTTTCTAAAAAATGTGTTGGAAGATGGGCAGACTATCTTCACTTCAATTCCGTTGGCTATCGCCATGAATGTCTTCAAGTCGTACCGGGTTGATAAAGCAGTTTTGTTTGCGGTAGTCTTACAAAAAGCTATTTATTACGACGGATTGGCCCCCGAGGATACGGCGGCTTACGGTCATTTAGCCGAAGACTTCGGGATTGACGGAAAAACCTTTACGCAACAAATGGCCGAAGATAAATTCCTAGCTGAAGCTCAGCGAGAGTTCTATCGTACCCAGCAATTAGGCGTTCAGGGCTTTCCTACTGTGTTTGCGGAAGTGGAAAACACCTACTATCCGCTAACCCGTGGCTACGCTCCTTTGAATAAGCTAGAGAAACGCTTCGTTGAGCTAACCCAAAAAATTTGATCTCATGGATAAGAAAAAAATAGCCCTATTTGGCGGTACCGGGCAAACCGGAAAAGAATTTTTACAGCAGGCGTTAGCCAAGGGTTATCAAATCAAGGCGCTGGTACGCACTCCCGCCAAAGTAACTGAAACATCGCCCAACTTAGAAATCATCGTCGGCGACGTGCTCAACCCCGAAGATGTACAGCAAACGGTAGCCGGTACTGATCTGGTGGTCAGTTTGTTCGGCCACGTGAAGGGATCACTGGAGTGGTTGCAAACAACCGGAACCGAAAATATTCTGGCCGCTATGCGCGAACATCAGGTTCCGCGAATCATTTCGCTTTCGGGGGGTGGGCTTCCCTACGAAAAAGACCAACCTAAATTTCCGGATAAAGCCATCCGCTTTATCATGAAGCTAGCGGTACCGAAAGTGCTAAACGACGCCGTCCGCCACGCCGAAGTACTGAAAAACAGTGATGTAGCGTGGACAATAGTACGCGGCCCGCGACTTACTAATGAACCGAAAAAAGGAGATTATCGCATTGGCTGGGTAGGCGTAAATGCCGGAACCAAATTAGGCCGGGCCGATCTAGCCAATTTCATCCTTCGCTTGGTAGAACACAAGGAGTACGACGGTCAAATGCCCTTCGTTAGTTATTAGAGAAGCTGCTGACGGTGATCACGCACGAATTGCTCAAAAGTATACGGTGCCTGGCCGGCAATCTGTTGTACACTGCCGCTCAACGAAGGCGGATTGCTAAATCGGGGTAGGTAGTGTAGCATAATCATTACTAGTACCATCGGTGTAGCCAAACCCTGCTTTTTCTTCGTAACGAAGAACTTCAGCAGGTTGGGCGACTCGTAGCGGATGGGTATTTCTAACCCTTTGGTAAGCGTTTGCGCCATCTCGCCAAAGCTCAATAATTCTTGATTGGTAAGGTCGTAGGCTTGATTTTGGTGTTGTTCCGAATGCAGAATCACTTCCGCGGCTACCCGACCAATGTCCTGAACATCAATTACGGCAAATTTGGCTTTTCCGGCGGGTAAAAATACGCGATGCTTCTCTACCAAGTCTCTCTTAAGTGTAGTCAAGAAATTTTGTATAAAGTAGGCGGGCCGCAAAAAAGTGTAGTCAATTCCGCTCGGCTTGATGAGTTCTTCAATGGTATGATGGGGAATGACCGAATTGGTATCGGCTCCCTGCACTGAGAGAAATACAACATGCTTCACCCGCTGCCGTTTTGCTGCCGATACGATAGGTTCAAAGTACTTTTTAGCCTGGGAGATTTGGGGCGGTCTTAGTAGAAAAAGCGTATCTATATGTTGTAATGCAGTATCAAAACTACCCGGATCTTCAAGATCAAACTGAACCTCCTGATTGGATTCGTTACCTCGGAAGTCACCTAATTTACGTACTCCGGCTATTAAAGTAACTTGATCAGTATGTGGCTGTAAACTGCGGATTACCTCCTGGCTCACCGTTCCCGTAGCACCGGTGATCAGAACTCGCTTCACTGGTGTGGTACTCTACAGCTCGGCCGCCATAATGTTACGGTACTCAATGCTCATATCGCGGTTGGGGTGCAACTGAATTCCGATGGGGCCTTTCTCGCTGGCGTTCTCGGAGGTATAATTCATCACTTCCTGGCCATTGAGCCACACGGTGTACTTACTGCCGATGGCCCGAGCCTTGATGGTATTCCAATCATCTATTTTCAGTAAGTCGGCAACCCCTTCGGCTTCTACTGGATATTTCTTACCGGGAATATAGGGCGAAGCGGTCATATCCCGCTTTAGTGAGCCCGATTCGCCAATCTGGATTTGCTGGCTATCGTGCCGCAAAAAAATGCCCGAGTCTACTGTTCCTTCACCCATTTTGAAATCAGCCTGTACCACAAAGTCTTCGTATTCTTTCTTCGTCCACAGAATTGAGCCGGTTTGGTCGGGCCCACTTTTTACCTTCAGGATTCCGTCTTCTACCGACCACCAAATGTTATTTTCCGGCTCTACCCAACCTTTTAGGTTTTTACCGTTAAAAATCTTCTTCATCTTCGGGTCATCCGCCTGAATAAAAAGCACGGATACAATTAGTAGCGCGATTAGCGGAAATAGTCTTCCAGTCATAGGTTAAGTGTATTTAAATTTGTTCGTCGGTTACTGGTTCTGAACCTCTAACTTACAATAATTTCGGTAATTTTTTCTGACTGAGGATGTCTAAGGTAGTGCGTTCACGGATTAGATATTGTCAGTATTTTGCTCGTAAAGCCAGCTACTCTACCGGAATTAGGATAGATTATGTACTTTGGGATGCTAACAACCTAGTTTTATCCGTTATGATTTCGCTACTACAACGCTTACCTATTTGGTTACCTCTGGTTGCTTTTCTATTACCTCAGTGCCAGCCTTCGCCCGAGGTAACTGACCTATCTTCCGCAGTAGTCGATACGGAATCAATTCCAGGACGGATGGAGTATCTGAACTCACCCTTTGTTACAGCAGGCGACCGAGTGTATATGGTGGGGCATCAAAACGGGCAGTTTCCCGATTTGGGTTGGCATGTGGAAGGGGAAATGGGTGGCATCTGGGATCACCCAATTAAACTGATGGATGGCTTTACTGCATCTATCACTAGCAATGGTCAATCGTTTTGCCTAGCAGAAGCCGATACGTTTATTAATTATCCCTTTGCCAACCTACACGTTTACACTTCTACACCGACTGATCTTCGTGTAGAGCGTTTTCAGTTCGTGCCCGATGGTAAGGAAGCGGTAGTTGTTCAATATACCTTTACAAATCAGAGTGATGACATCCAAACCATAGAGTTTGATTTTACCGGCTACGCTGACCTGAGACCTGTTTGGCTGGGGGAGCGAACTAATATGCGGGATACTACCGATGTAACCAGTTGGAATAAAACACTCGACGGTTGGGTAGTAAAAGATAGCCTGAACGAGTGGTACACCTTGTTTGGCTCCAGCATAACTTCCCAATCGCATACTTTGCAGGAAAGTGAGCATTGCCAGTACGAACCTAAAGGACAAGGCGTAGCCGCTTCAATACATTATTCACTGGAAGTTCCCACTCAGGGAGAAGTTCATTTACCCATTACTATTGCGGGTTCTTATCAATCGCAGGCAGCAGCTCAAGCTACTTACACTGAAGTACAAGAGCAAGCAAAACAGTTGCTACAGGCCAAAAAAGACCGCTACCAGACCATTGCCGAAAAATCTAAACTCACTATTCCTGATAAAGACTTAGAGCAGGCTTTTCGTTGGGTGAAGTACAATACTGACTGGCTCATTCGCGATGTGCCAGAGACGGGGCGGGGCATCTCGGCGGGAATTCCTGATTATCCTTGGTGGTTTGGGGTAGATAGTGAATATACCTTACAAGGTGCTTTGGCAGTAGGTCAGATAGATTTAGTGTACAGCACCATTGATCTGCTGCACCGCATCTCAGAAGAAACCAATGGTAACGGACGGATTGTCCACGAAGTATCTACCAATGGAGCGGTATTCAACCCCGGTAATATCAACGAAACTCCACAGTTTGCTATGCTCATCTGGCGAGTGTTTGAGTGGACGGGCGACCGAAGCTTTCTGGAAAAGTATTATCCTACCGTCCAGAAAGGTTTGGAGTAGTTGATGCAGGAGCGGGATGCTGATGGTAATTTGCTACCCGACGGTTTCGGGATGATGGAAATTCACGGGCTGGATAGTGAAATGATTGACGTAGCAGTATACACTCAGCAAGCCTTTGCCGATGCGGCTAAAATGGCTGGAATATTAGGTGACGAAACTTTAGCTCAGCAATACGATCAAACTGCGGAGCAACTGCTGGAGAAAATCAACACTGATTTTTGGGTGGCCGAAGCCAACTCCTACGCCGACTTTATTGGAACTACTGAACAAGCCCTGCACCTAATTGACGATGCTATTATCCGCGCGGATACGCTGAACAAACCTTGGGCAGTAGAAGAACTGAAGCGAACCAAAGCCCGCATTGCTAACTATCCTCCTCACCAGAAGCAAGGCTTCGTGATGCACCATAACTGGGTAGTGAATACTCCAATGGAGATGGGCATTGCTGATTCAGCTAAAGCCAAAGCTGCCCTCAAAACCGGAAGCCAGTTCGTAAATCCCTTTGGAGTTTTCGTTACGGGTATTGATCGCGACAAAACCGCTGGACAGGATGCCGGGTCATTTACTCTTAACAAGAAAGTTTTTTCCTACACAGGAGCCGTGATGACATTGCCTACCGGAGTACAGGCCATTGCCGAAAACAATTACGGAAACCCCGATGCCGCCCTGGATTATCTACAACGGATGACCCGTACCTTCGGATTTGCGCTGCCCGGTTCTATCTACGAGGTTTCGCCCGACTACGGTATGATAACGCAGGCCTGGAATCTCTATAGCTACGCAGTGCCGATTGTGCAGCAGTTCTTCGGTATTCGTCCGCGAGCTTACGAGCAAACCATTCGGATTCAGCCCCAAATGCCATCCACCTGGTCGGAAGCCCAACTGGAAAATGTAACAATCGACGACAATCAGTTAGATGTATCTTATACTCAACAAGAAAAAGGGCTGCAACTTAAAGTGAACCAAAGCCAGGGCTGGTCATTAGAAGTGGCTTTTCCTGCTGGGAAGTACACAGATTGGAGACTCAATGGTGAAATGATAGAACCTCAGATGGAAAATGGTTTTGCAGTTGTAGAAACTAATGAAAATGAAGTTTCTCTAGAAATAAAATAAGTATGGTTAATATCAATCGAAGAACCTTTCTCAACAACTCAACGCTACTGAGCGGTGGGCTTTTTCTAAAGGGTAATAATCAACAACAAGAAGAATTTCGTCCTGACTTTAATATTCCAACCGATTTTTCCCTAAAGATTTATGCCACCGATTGGGGATTTCCGGGTACAATTGATAAGTTTTGCGCCAAAACCAAAGAGGCGGGTTACGATGGTATTGAGGTATGGTTTCCGGCTGATGCAAAGAAACAGAAAGAACTGTTAGAGGCTCTGGAACGCCATCAACTGAGTATTGGAATTTTGGCTGCAGGGGGCGATAGGGGTTTTGAAAAACATCTATCCCAGTTTCAGGCTTCGGTAGAGTTAGCCGCCGAGCAACAACCCGACTTCATCAACTGCCACTCCGGTCGTGACTATTTCACATTTGAGCAAAATCGCCAACTAATTGACTTCACTACTAAAGTATCAGAATCTAGCGGAATACCTATATACCACGAGACTCATCGGGGACGAATGTTATTTGCCGCTCATATCGCTAAGAATTATTTGCAAACCATTCCTGAATTGCAACTCACTTTGGACATATCGCACTGGTGCAATGTGCACGAGTCGCTACTACAAGATCAGCCCGAAACCGTAACAATGGCTCTTAACCGAACGGGGCACGTGCATTCCCGCATTGGCCATGCCGAAAGTCCGCAGGTAACTGACCCTCGCGCCCCCGAATGGTCGGAAGCCGTAGCAGTTCATTGGACCTGGTGGGATCAGGTAGTAAAAAACCACGTTGATCAGGGTAAACCTCTAACCATGACCACCGAGTTTGGCCCTCCCCACTATCTGGCAACCGTTCCCTATACTCGGCAACCGCTAGCTAACCAGTGGGATATTAATGTGTTTATGATGGACCAGTGGCGAAAACGCTACGCTCCTACGGAAGGACGATAATTTAATTTTTGAGCATAATTGCCCCACTTCTTGCTTCTCAAAAGGCTGGCACGATAGCTGTTGCTGCTATTCTTATTGAAGAAATACTGATCATGCAAAGCGATGGATGAATCTGAAGAGCAGTTCAATAAGAAACCAAATAAGTTAGTAGATGATTTTATGAATCGCCCGATTTATAAAAATCTGACCGTAGAGATAATCAATAACCTTCATGATGAAGATCTAACACTTGCTGTTATGGATACCATATGGGTAAAAATGGATAAGAATTTAAGTAATGAATTTGAGATAGTATCTTCTTTACCTGAGGGACGGAAAGCAATTTACTCAACTTATGTGGTTGAAAGTGAGGTTAATAATGGAGGATTCAATCAGTTTTATTTTAATTCTAGCAGTCAGTTTGCAGAAATAGCAGTAGAAGGATTTGCACATATTGGTGTACTAGAACTGGCTGAATTGATGAGAAAAGCTAATGCTACCTATATACATGAGTATGATAAAATTACAGAAGAGCAAGATGGTACATTAGAAGGCTTTAGCAGATCCTATGAAGATAATCCCTTGGGTAAGTACGACGATGAATTCTACAAATTGGATGAAGCTGATAGTTTGAATACTTTACAGGTGAAATTCATACGAGAAAATAAGGAGGAGTTTATCGATCTATAAAAGCCTATAAAAATACATATAAGTAGACAGAAGGAAGAAATTAGAAATGAACTATCCAGCGGGCCCTATTGGGGTGTTTGACTCCGGCTACGGCGGACTTACTATTTTTCAGCAGTTAGTAAAGCAACTGCCGGAGTACGATTATATTTACTTAGGCGACAACGCTCGTAATCCCTACGGAATTCGTTCCTACAACGTAGTATATCACTACACACTAGAGTGTGTGCGGCATCTGTTTGATAGGGGCTGCAATCTGGTGATTCTGGCCTGTAACACCGCTTCTGCCAAAGCCCTGCGGACTATTCAGCAGCGTGATTTACCGGAACTTAACGGTTCACGCCGGGTACTGGGAGTAATTCGCCCTACTACCGAAATTATTGGTTCTTATTCTAGGAGTGGCCACGTAGGTATCTTCGCTACGCCAGGCACGGTTAACTCCGAGTCATATCCCATTGAAATCAACAAGTTTTTTCCCGAGGTGAAGATTTATCAGGAGGCTTGCCCCATGTGGGTGCCGTTGGTAGAGAACAATGAGCATAACACCATAGGTGCCGAGTATTTTATCCGGCAGCATATCGACCGTCTGCTATCCCGCTCCTCAAATATTGATACCATCTTACTGGCTTGTACTCATTATCCCCTATTGGCGTATCAGATTGCGAGATTTCTACCACCTCATATTCAACTAATTTCTCAGGGGGAGATTGTGGCTCGCAGCTTAGTAAGTTATCTGTCTAAACATCCCGAAATGGAAGTACGCTGCACCCAGTACGGAACTAGAAAATATTATACCACCGAATCAACCGAAGACTTTGATACCAAAGCCCGGGTTTTCCTGAGAGATCATGTGCAAGCTGAACATCTACAGTTGTGATAAATGGTGTAGCTTTATCTTAATTTAGCCTAAAAAGCACATTTCGACTCCAGCGCAGCAACTGGAAGTATCTATGTAAAGCTATAGTCTCGTCATAGCGACCCCAGTCTTGAGCCGGGGCAAGCTATCTCCCTCATTTGCAGAAGGTTGCTTCTTCGTGCCTCGTCACAATGATGTAGAAGCGATTGTGTCTTGGCATTTACCGATAGTAAAAATCTATTAGATTATGATTAGTAAAGCATAATTTTTTATGTACAGGGTACAACTTATGAACTCCCTTTTCTTTTTTACTTAAATAAGTTGTTTCCAAGCTACCGAGAACCTTACGTAAGCCAATAGAACCGCAGTAATGTTTTTCGGAAGTAAGACGTTAGCTTGAAGTCAATTAGCTAATTTCTTCCCATGCACCTGAGGGTACTTACGTGCTTTCTTTTCTGTTGGCTGGCGTACTCATCGTCAGCCCAAATTCGTACTCCCAAGCACAGCAATGAGTTTCTGGCTATTGGCGTTGGTGGTCGGGGACTGGGCATGGCGGGTACGCAAACGGCGGTGGTTTCAGATGTTACCGCTGGCTATTGGAACCCGGCCGGTTTAGCCAGTCTGGAGAATCCTTACGAAGCTTCGTTGATGCACGCTGAGTACTTTGCGGGCATTGCTAACTTCGATTACGGTGCTTTTGCCACCCGTATTGACTCGATGAGTAGCCTAGGTATTTCGGTCATTCGCTTTGCGGTAGATGATATTCCGGATACCCGCTTTCTGTACGATGCCAACGGACGCATTAATTACGACCGCATTCGATTCTTCTCAGCCGCTGATTACGCTTTTTTATTTTCTTACGCCCGAAAGCTACGGGCAATTCCCCGTTTGCAACTGGGGGCGAACTTCAAAATTGTGCATCGTAACGTAGGCAACTTTGCCAACGCCTGGGGCTTTGGGTTAGACGTTGGGGCACAATACCGACTACCCGGCTGGCAATTTGGACTGATACTGCACGACATTACCGGAACATTCAATGCCTGGTCGCATAACTCGGAGCTGGTGATCGATATTTACACGCAAACGGGTAATGTGATACCGGATAATTCCATAGAATTAACGCTACCTCGAGCTACGCTGGGTTTCGGAAAATCACAGCGGTTCTGGCAGCAGCGGTTAGGAATGCTGGTCACGGCTGATGCCACTTTCACATTTGACGGCCAGCGCAATGTACTCGTTGGCTCCGATGCCGTTTCTCTCGATCCCTCGATAGGGTTAGAACTAGATTACGAAACCCTGGTCTTTCTACGAGCGGGCATCGGAAACGTACAGCAGGTAAAAGATTTTGACGGAAGTACTTCCCGAACGTATCAGCCCGATTTTGGGGTCGGCGTAGTGCTGGGCAAACTACACATCGACTACGCCCTCACCGACATTGGCGATCAGTCCGAATCGCTGTACTCCCACGTATTCTCTCTCAAGTTTGGCTTTGGTAAGAAGAAAGTGGATGAGTAAGCTTTCCATTAAGACCGTTGCAGTCATTGTTCATTGCACACTGCTCATTGCTCATTGCGCCAAAGCGCAGCAATTTGGTAACGAGTGGATTATCAATAACCAGCAGTACTATAAAATACCGATTGGGGAAGATGGAATTTATCAGGTTGATTACGCGGCATTACAGCAAGCCGGATTTCCGGTAGCTTCAGTTGATCCGCGTCGTATTCAGCTTTTCTTTAGAGGAATAGAGCAAGCTATTGAAGTACGCGGACAGCAGGATGCTCGTTTTAACCAAGATGATTACATTCGCTTTTACGGACAACGCAACGATGGAACCCTAGATACCGAACTGTATGCATCCCCTGAAGCCCAGCCGCATCCACATTACAATCTTTATTCCGATACTACTGCTTATTTTCTCACCTGGCGACTGGATGCTGGCGTGGGTAAACGGGCTGCTTCATTTTCTGAAAATAATGTAGACGGTCTACTTGCTGAACCCTACCACCTAAAGACTGAGCGGTTAATCTTAGCTGATGAGTACGAGCAGGGGCGACAATATCCGGTAGGTTCATCTACTCGGGCAAACACCCGGTTAAGTATCTTCGATTATGGCGAAGGTTGGACGGGCCGGCGCATCCAGCAAGGGAATTCAGTTGATTATACCGTTCCAGTTAGCAATACAGTCGTAAGTGGGCCTCAGCCTCGCTTGCAATTGGTACTCACTGGGCGTAATAATCAAATCCATAATGTAACCATTCAGGTGGGTGGCACTACTGGCTCGTTAAGAACGTTAACTACTTCGGAGTTTAGTTTTTACGATAGTTATCAGATCGATACTACTCTGGAGTGGTCTGATGTAGGCAGTGATCAGATGGTAATCCGACTAACCCCTAACGGAATAGACGGTAGGGCTGATAACATCTCATTAGCTTTAGCCGAACTCACCTACGCTCAGCAACTCGATATCCAGAATCAGGGTCAACGGCTCAGCTTACCGGAAAATACCAATGGCAAATCGTATGTAGAAATAGCTAATCCACCCGCTAATGCCCAGCTCTGGGAAATTACTAATGCGGATAATGTCGAAATTATCGGTTATAACACTTTAGGAAATACGTTAACTGCTATTATTCCTAATACCAACCTGTCCCGTCGACTGATACTGTCTGAGGTACAAACCGTAGCTAATATACAACGGGTAACGATGCCTACTCTGGATGCATCGGCTAGATTTCTAATGATTGGTCACCCGGCTTTGCGTCAACCTGCTGGGGCGTACAGCGATCCTACTCAGGCGTATCACGACTACCGGATAAGTACTGGTCACCAACCCCTACTGGTGAATATTGATCAGATATACAATTTGTTTAGTTACGGGGAGATTACGCCCTTGGCTATTCGCCGCTTCGCAGATTATATGCTTTCGGTAGGAGACCCGGAGTATTTACTGTTGGTAGGCAAAGGATTAACGGTTAATTTCAACTACCATCGCCGTGACCCGGCAACCTTGGAGGTACAGGATTATATTCCGCCGGGGGGAATGCCCGGTTCAGATATTATGTTTACCACTGGCTTGCGAGGTAGCGATGGCATTGGGGCCGCAATACCCACCGGAAGAATCAATGCCAATACCGCCCAAGAGATAGCCAATTATCTCGATAAGGTAAAAGAAGACGAAAGTCGTACCCTGGCCGATGATTATCAGGAAAGCAATACCCGGGAAGCTCTTTGGAGAAAACGTTTAGTGCATTTAAGTGGCGGGGTATCTTCGTTTGAGTTAACGCTTTTTGCCCGTTACGTAGATAATTTTTCAACAATAGCCGAAAATAATTTTTGGGGGGGGCAAGTAGCTACTCAGCAAAAAAGAACCAACGGGCCTTCTGAATTTATCAATATTGCCGAGGAAGTGAATCAGGGGCTGTCGCTCATCACCTTTTTTGGGCACTCTTCTACCACCATTACTGACATTGATATTGGCTTTGTATCTAACGATGAATTCGGCTATCAGAACAGAGGAAAGTATCCCGCCATTTTACTGAATGGCTGTAATGCAGGTAATGTCTTTAGTACTACGCTTACTTTTGGAGAAGACTGGATTCGCACGGCCAACCGAGGGGCTTTGCACGTAATGGCTCATAGCTCCATCGGGATTTCTAGCACGCTCAAGCAGTACTCTGACCGATTCTACGAAGTGGCGTTCGGTGATAGTGCTTGGATAGACCAATCGCTGGGCGTAGTGAAGGTAGAAGCAGAACGTCGGTTTATTGAGCAACTCGGTGAGTTAGCCTGGGAGATGCATATCTCGCAGGTGCAGCAACTGGTACTTCAGGGCGACCCAGCGGTTTCTTTATTTGGGCGCAGCCAGCCCGATTACGAAATTACTGCCAATAACCTGTTTGTTACCCAACTGCAAGACGAACCGATCACGGCGGCCTCTGACTCATTCGCCGTTAACTGTATTGTCCGGAACTTCGGACGCACCCAGACTGACTCCTTAGCCATTTCGCTCCAACGAACGTTTAACGATGGTTCAGTAGAGACCTACGGACCAGTGTGGTATCCTCCGGTACTGTACGAAGATACTTTACAATTTACCGTAGCCAACCTAGCGGGTAACCAAAATGCGGGAAATAATCGCCTGGAAATAATCCTGGACAGTTCTGATTCTGTCGCTGAACTCAACGAAGCCAATAATCGGGCAGCTATTGATTTCTTTGTACCGATCAGCGGTACAGTCAATATTTTACCCTCGAATTACGGAATAGTTTCGGCGGGGAATGTTGTTTTACAAGTGCAGCCCGGTAACTTACAAACCACTCTACGCTCGGGTTCACCTCGGTCTATTCTGCTAGAGCTAGATACGTCCAATACGTTTAGCAGCCCAGTTAAGCAGCAAATGAACATAGAAACTACCGCTCTGGCCCAGTGGCCTGCTATCTTACCTGTGACTGAGGACAGCACGGTTTACTTCTGGCGAAGTAAGTACGCCAATCCACTACCTGGTGAAGTAGACCAGTGGAATGACAATTCATTTGTGTACTTGGCAGGTAACCCGGACGGCTGGGCGCAGGTACATCCTGACCAATGGCAGCAGAACACGTTAACGAATGTGGCTTACCGCGATGGGCAGTGGGAGTTCGAGGAGAGTAATATTACGATTGAGGTGGTAAGCGCCGGGGATAGTGCTGAAGTTTCTAACCAGCTGTTCATCAACGAACTACCTTACATTGTTGCCTCATCTGAGCAGGAGAGTTTCTTTGTTTGTCGAGAAAATGGTATTGGGGCAGTAGCATTTACCCAGGACGGACTACTGCCCTACGCAGTAATTAGCGGCGGTGGATTTGACGTACTCGACCGAAACCTCTGCGGTCGTCGTCCGCAGGTTATTAATACGTTCAACAATAATCAGATTACTGGTGATAGCCGTATCCTGGAACAGTACGTGGAAAGTGTCGCTTCGGGCGATCCCGTACTATTATTCTCCTTCGGCGAACTCAATTACGCTTCCTGGCCAACTGAGACATTGGCTAGTTTGGAGGAAATTGGTGTCACTTCTGCTGATTTAGCTAATTTGCAAGCGGGCGAACCTCTAATTGTGTTAGGGCGAAAGGATGCCGAAGCGGGTACAGCAACCGTGGTTCGGGCCGATTCTACTAGCGATACCTCAGTAAGGCAGCAGGCGCTATCCCTCGACGAGCAGCTTACCGAACGCTTCCGTAGCGGGAGTATTCGGGGTAGGCGTATTGGTCCCGCCCGACAATGGCAGGAACTGCAAACCCAAATTCGGGGTGATGATTACACCATTACGGTACTAGGAGAAAATAATAACGGCGAGGTAATAACCCTGCTATCCGAACTGACCGGGCAGCCGACCGTAGATTTAAGTAGTATTGATGCCCAGCAGTACCCTTACTTGCGCTTAGTTTTGGAGACTAATGATTTCGTGGAGCGAACCCCCGCCCAACCCGAAAGTTGGATTATATACTACGAAACATTACCGGAAGGCACCCTGATTTCAGTAGATGTTTCCGAAGCAGTAATTGAAAGGCAGGAGGGACAAACGCTTACGTTTTCTGGGTCATTTTTTAATCTATCTAATCAAGATTTTACCGATTCGCTGGCAGTGATTTATACCTTATTCAACCAGGAGCAGCGTACGTCAGAAATAGATACTGTTTATATGACTGCTCCAGCTCAACAAGATACTGCCGCTTTCTCTATCGCGGTCGATACCCGAAGTCGGGTAGGTACTAACGATATTACCGTACAGGTTAATCCTCAGCAACAACTGGAGCAGAATTACACCAACAACACCCTACGGGTAGATAACTGGCTGGAAGTGATCGGGGATGAAACTAATCCAATTGTAGACGTAGCGTTTGATGGAGTATATATTCTAGACGGCGATATTGTCGCTCCCAGCCCACTGGTCACTATTCAAGTGCGCGATGAGAACCCCTACTTACAAAAGCAAGATACCACGGGGATTGATATTTTATTAGGCAAAATTGAGACCATTGTGGACGCTTCGGTATCGGGTCAAAATGCCCGCATTGAGAATAGTGAGTTACGAAGAATTAGTCTCGACCAGCCCAATGTAAGCTGGAACCCCGCTACTGAGGAAACCCCATTTACCATCACTTATCAGCCTGAAACCCTAGAAGATGGTATGTACCGCTTACAGGTGCAAGCCAGTGATGCCAGTGGCAATGCCTCGGGAGCCAACCCTTACGAAATTACGTTCGAGGTGATTAATGCTTCTACCATTACTCACTTTTACCCTTATCCCAATCCATTTTCAACTAGCACTCGCTTTGTCTTCACGCTTACCGGGGCCGAAGTACCTGACCAGATGAAGATTCAGATTATGACAGTGAGTGGCAAAATTGTACGGGAAATTACTCAGGATGAAATAGGTCCGATCCGGATTGGTAATAATATTACCCAATATGCCTGGGACGGTCGGGATGAGTACGGTGACGAACTAGCTAATGGAGTGTATCTGTACCAGGTAGTTGTCCGAAACAATGGTCAAGCTATAGAGCACCGTGAGACTTCGGCTGACCGGGCGTTTAAAAAAGGCTTCGGGAAACTGTATATTCTGCGATAGAACAGTAAGCATTTACTTAACCATTTCTACTTCTACACTTTCCAGATCAATGCGGGACAGCTCCTGTATCTCTTCTTTAGTAAACTGGGTATTGTATTCTTCCAACGCAAAACTATGCAGAGTATCAGTGTAGTTAATATAATCGGCAAAACGAATGCCTCCGGCTTCCCGCACATTGTAGGCTTCCCGGAAACGGGTTCCACCATCATTTACGTGAAATTCGTAAGCCAGATAGTCCATTGTATGTTTATCCTGATGAAACCAGTAAACGAACACGTCGTCAAAGTCGGTGCCACCACCTTCCTGATCAAACGTTACTTTTATTTTATGATAGATTTCGGATTTGAGCGTATCGGTACCCAGATACGTTGCATTAACCGCCGGGTCAGCCAGGGGTTGCGGTAACAAAGCGAAATATACTACTGAGTTAAGCGCATTAGCGTAACGCTGCTCATCTTCTGCCGACAAATCGACAACTTTCTGATTAATTTTTCGGATAAATTCCTGATTGTTAAGCACGTCATGGATATTTCCCAGCGAATCTTCCCAGGTTCTTTCGTAGGTAAATTGCCCGCCAGCTAAGTGTATATTGTAGTCTCGGTCACGGAAAGAGAAGGAAATATGCGTGCTGTCGTAGTTATCGCCCCCGTGTGCCTCAATAGACTGAGCAATAATTTCTTTAGGATCGGGATTGGATTGGCAAGCAAAACAAAAAATGAAAAAAAGGGAGGCTAAAAATGGCTGTGAATAGTGCATAGTGGTACGATTAACATTGTTGCTTACGGGTTAGCGCGTAAAAGTGTTGTGGTTACTACAGTGCGGTTGTTATTAGGTTTAGAGTTTAGAGCCTCGAGTTGCGAGTTCTGAGTTACGAGTGGCGTAGACTCCGAACTCGCGGCCCGTAACTCGAGACTCAACACTATCAATTTAAAGCTCCAACTCGCAAACCCTCGTTCTGCACTAAAACACCATTCCTTGCAACACTTATTGCCCTTTCTAGTTCAGATGCTTGGCATTGGCCGGATTAGGTTCTAATATTGCATTCTCCACTATCTATGAACAGTATTCAGGAAATTCAGGCACCAATCCGGCAGGAGATGGCAGACTTCGAGGTGAAGTTTCGCGACTCTATGAAGAGTAAGGTGATGCTGTTGGACAAGATCATGAATTTCATCGTGAAGCGAAAGGGAAAGCAAGTGCGTCCTATGTTCGTGTTTCTAACCGCAGGTACCGTGGGTACTATTTCGGAAGCAACCTACCGGGGAGCGGCCCTGATTGAATTGCTGCATACCGCCACGCTGGTGCACGATGATGTGGTAGACGCATCCAACTACCGCCGGGGTTTCTTCTCCATTAATGCGCTATGGAAAAATAAGATTGCCGTACTGGTGGGTGATTATTTGCTCTCAAAAGGAATGCTTTTATCGGTAGAACACGAAGATTACGAATTGCTCAAGATCGTATCGCAAGCTGTGCGTGAAATTATTGAGGGTGAGTTACTCCAGGCTGAGAAAGCCCGGAGGCTGGATATTACCGAGGAAATATACTATGAAGTAATTCGTCAAAAGACAGCATCGCTGATTAATTCTTGCTGTGGAGTAGGAGCTGCCTCAGCAGGAGCTAATGCTGAAACAGTAGAGAAGATGCGCCTGTTTGGCGAGAAGGTAGGCATTGCCTTCCAGATCAAGGATGATTTATTTGATTACGGTGAAGCAGAAATTGGTAAACCCGTAGGAATTGATATCAAGGAAAAGAAAATGACTCTACCCCTAATCTACGCCCTCAACCAAGCCTCCTGGACCGATAAACGGCGGATTATCTATATCGTTAAAAACCAAAGCGAGAAATCGCGCAAAGTACGGGAAGTGATTGACTTTGTGAAGCAATCGGGTGGGATTGATTATGCTACTGAGTCTATGCAGCGTTTTCACGAAGAGGCCAAACAAATTCTCTGCACCTTCCCCGACTCGCCCCACAAGCAGTCCCTCAGTCGGTTAGTGAGCTTCACCATTGAGCGGGAAAAATAATCAGGGTAGATCCAATGCTGTATTCATAGAACCAACTCCTGCTCCTTTCTGAAAAAGAGCTTGAAATGCGTTCCTTGTCCAACGATACTGTCAATATCGATACGACCGTCGTTGGCATCCATAATATTTTTGACCATATACAGCCCAACCCCCGTTCCTTCGGCGGCATCAGTACTAAACCGATTAAATAGCTTGAATAACTGTCGGTGGTTTCTCTCCAGGTCAATACCGATACCGTTATCCTTAAAATGCATGATAATATAGTCATCAGTATCTTCGGTAGTGATATTAATACGGGGCTCTCGTTTTTCATCACTGTACTTGATGGAGTTGGTGACGAGGTTCTGTAAGACACTTTTGAAGAGAACGGGCACAAATAACAAAGTATCTGCTTGACTAAGATCAGTAGCAATTCGGGTATTAGTGCTCCGCATCAGCTCGGTTAGCTGGTCTTCTACTTCCTTGATGGCCTGGGCAATATCAATTGTCTCGGGGTCTTTCCGTAAGTCTTTCTCAACAAGAAAAACGCTAGAAAAGCCCTGGATCATATTGTCGAGACGCTCGATGCTAGCCTCAATCTTTCCCATAATTCTCCGATGAAGGGGGAGGTCGTCAGATTGCTGGTACAGGTCGACTAGTGAGCGGAGGTTAACTAAGGGCGACTTAAGGTCGTGGGTAATTACGTAGGAGTAATCCCTGAGCTTCTCGTTGTATTGCTGAAGGTGGTTCATGGCCTGAAATAGCCCCCGTTTTAGGTTGTGGCGCTCAATAGCGAACGAAATGGTCTTAGCCAATAGATGATCGGTATTAATCTCTGATTTGGAGAGATAATCTTCTGCCCCCTTGTTAATGGCCTCTACCCCCACATCAGGATCTTCCAACCCGGTAAGGATCACAATAGGAATGGATAAATCTTTTTCCTGAAGCTTCTCTAGGTTGCGTAACCCAGTACCGTCGGGTAGTGATAAATCCAGCAAAATAACCGAGGGTCTTCGCCGGTCTATACATCTCTCAGCTCCGCTGATACGGTCGCAAACTTCTAGGGAATAGCGAAAAAAATGAGTGCCTGCCAGTACTTCTTTCGCTATTTCCTGATCAGCCAGGTTGTCTTCCACTAGCAGAATGTGTATCTCTTTCATAGGTAAAAATTACTCAAAGCGAGGGGGTAGCTTCACAATAGTAAACCAAAAATCTTCGATAGAGGCCACAATTTTAGCAAATTGATCAAAATCCAATGGCTTGGTAATGTAACAGTTCGCGTGCAGTTTATAAGAACGAAAGATGTCTTCTTCAGCCGAGGAAGTGGTTAGTACCACCACGGGAATACGTTTGAGTTTTTCATCCGCTTTAATTTCTTCCAGCACCTCCCGCCCGTCTTTTTTGGGTAGGTTGAGATCCAATATAATGATGTCGGGAGTGTCAACCTTCTGATACGCTCCTTCTTTCTTCAGGTAGCTAATGGCTTTTACCCCGTCTTCTACAACATGGAGGTTGACCTTCAGCTTGCTCTCTTGCATTGATTCCTCGACTAAGGCAGCATCGGCCTCGCTATCTTCCACTAGCAGTACTTCAATTTCCATAAGTTATTCTGATGGTTTTAGGTGCTTACTAATCGTAAAATAAAATGTGCTTCCCTGGTCTAACTCAGACTCTACCCAGATTTTTCCCTGATGGGTCTCTATAATGCGCTGACATATGGCCAGCCCAATTCCAGTGCCACTGTATTCGCCAGGCGAGTGAAGACGTTGAAAAATGACAAATATACGGTCAAAAAATTCCTTTTCAATACCTATGCCATTGTCTGAAACGGAAAGCTGCCAATACTCTTCCTGCTCTTCACAGCCGATATGTACCTCAGGAACTGTCTCTGGCCGTTGGTACTTCAGGGCGTTGCTCAGCAAATTCTGGAAGAGTTGTTGTAGTTGCCCTTTGTCGCCCACTACGGTAGGTAGCGGATCGTGCGTGATTTTGGCCTTCGCTTGCTGAATACTGAGGGTAATGTTCGACTCGGCCTCCGGTAGTATTTCAGATAGGTCTACCTTTACAAAATGTTCACCTTTCCTCTCAAGGCGGGAGAATACTAGAATATCGTTAATCAACGTTTGCATGCGGCTAGTACCATCCACAATAAAGCGGATATACTTATTGGCTCGTTCGTCTATTTTATTGGCGTACCGCTTCTTGAGCAGTAGACTAAAATTACTGACTGCCCGGAGTGGCTCCTGAAGATCGTGCGAGGCGACATAAGCAAACCGCTCTAGCTCGGCGTTAGATCGCTCTAATGCCAATTGTACTTCCCGACGGCGTTTAATTTCCGATTTCAAATCATCGTTTAGCTTAAACAGCTTGTTATTTTTCCGTCGGTACTCCTCCGCCTTAAAGGCAAAAATATCCTTAATGGCATTACTCAGCTCATTAGCCATCGCTATATGCTCTTCACCCCACTTAGATGATGCCCCTTCTACGGTTTCCTTCCAGAGATCAAACGACTTGCGGGGATGAAGCCGGATGGTGCCGTTTTCTTCTTTTTGGTAAAACTTATCGGGTTTACCGCCCCAATGCACCTCCTGAACTACCTCCCGGCGAAACCACAGAATATAGCTTCGTTGGGGTTTAGCCACCAGCACCGCTAGTAGACCCGCCGCTTTCTCAGCAAACTCAGCCGCCGGGGGATAGTATTTAGTCAGATAGGCGGTGTGAAATATTTTTTGCTGTTCGTCGGTTTGGCCAGCTATCCAATCGCGCAGTAAGGCTACCTCCTTTTGGGTAGGAGTAGTACCCAGCAAGGTGATGCGCTTTTCGTGACAAATAGCCACTCCGGTAGCATTTGTTAGGGCGAGGGTTTCTTCGGGTAGCTGAATAAAACTATCTTGGTAATCCTGCTTGCGGGTGATGTTTTCAATAAGTAATGTATGAATGCGCCTCAGGGTGAGGGTCATAGTTTGGTTCTCACTCCTTTGTTTTAGGGCAAGCTGAAGCGATAGAATTTGCCCAATATACTCGCTGGCAATACGCGTCTGATACGACAGATTAAGCACATCATTATGATGACAGGCAATCAGCCCCCACAGTTGGTTGTCTTTGATAAGTGAGATGGTGAGGGTGGCCTTCACTCCCATATTAGCTAGGTACTCCAGATGAATGGGCGATACGCTACGCAGGGTACTATGGGTCAAATCTAAGGGAAGGTCATCATTTTTATGAGCTATAATGGGCACCGCTTGGTAGGTGGTATCCGGAATGTAGCGTAACCAGTTCACCGTATACAAGGCCCGGGCCTGAGCCGGAATATCAGTATGGGGAAAGTGCAAACCCAAGTAGCTATCCACCCCTTCGTTGCGGGCTTCGGCTACCACGTCTCCGTTCCACTCAGCGTCAAACTGATAGAGCATTACCCGGTCAAATCCGGTGAGTGAATGTACTTCCCGAACGGCCACTTCGTATAATTCCCCTAGATCTTCAGTACTTTGTAGAGTCAGTAGTGATTTTCGGGATAAGTCGTAAAAATGAGTGAAAGCGATATCACTGTTTTTCAGTATAGGTTCTAGCTCCAGAATCAGCCAATGATTAGAGAGGTGCATAATCCCGTTAAAGTCGGCACCCTCACCTCTCACTTCAATGTTTAGGCGTAATGGATTAATATTTTTCAGGAAAGCGTTCTTGGGGGCTTTCTCCTGTGGGGGCAACTCAGTCCGTAGTAGTTGCAAGTGGTCTTCCTGGAGAAGCACTTCCAGGGGTTGGTTGAGTAGACTTTCTGGTTCCCAACCTAGGATAGAAGAGGTATTGGCACTTGCCCGAAGAATCCGGAAGTCTTGCTTGTCCAGCACTAATAGTACTCCGTGGGGCTGAATACTGCCCGGAGTGCGGATAGGTTCCTGGTCGCAATTAAGCAAGGTGGTTCCAGAAGCGGAAATTGGCTCAGGTTGCTGCATGAGTGAGGGAAATAAAATGAATTGGCTACCTATTTATGTCTAATAAGGTAGATACTTTTAGCGAATAAATCAAAGCCCATTTTAGCAGCAGTAATTATATTGTCGGATTGATGGGTGTCGCATTCCAAGGTTTCCAAGAAAGATTTCCAGTAAGTAGAAGTATCTGATCCGTACCCACCCAAAAAGTGGAAGGAGGTACGGGGAGCAATTTGTTGATTATTTCGCAGGGCTTTTGCAATCATGCGTCCGCCCAGCATGGAGCCTTCGGTGACGTACAACAGCCCGAGGGCCTCTTCTTCTTGTAATTTCGGAGTATCTTCCGCGAACTGAGTTGGGACATCGGCCTCAATTTCTACCAAGTCATGCTCAATCCACTCTAACTTTCGGCGGTTAGGCCAGCGCAATTTTTCTTTGAGTTGGGTGGTAAGGGAGGCATCAATTTGCTGCTCGGCCCGCTGATGAAAGACATACTGGATTTGCAAAAATTCACCATAATCCACCAATGACATGCCTGACCAGTTCTGCTGCGGAAAGAGTAAGTGCTCAGTCGCTTTATGTTGTTGCCAAGTGGCTTCTTTAAGTCTTACGTGAAAAGACATAGATGTAATTTATAACAAAGTTCAGGAGAGGTAAGGTACAAAATAATGAGTGAGTAAACCGAACCACGGTTTGGGGGTTATACAAATTGAGCATAACTTACCAGTTTATATGAATGAAATTACTGACCTACCTATGAGCCGATATTCATTTTTAGCCTTATTCTGGTGTACTCTATTCATCAGCCTTCTTCCAGAATCATTGCGAGGACAGTCTAATTATTGGCAGCAACGGGCCGAGTATACCATTGAAGTAGAGATGAACGTAGGTACTAACCAGCTAGGGGGAACCCAAACCCTAGTGTATTATAATAACTCGCCCGATACGCTAACCCGGGTATTCTATCATCTGTACTTCAACGCTTTTCAGCCGGGAAGTATGATGGATGTGCGCTCCCGTACCGTTGCTGATCCCGACCGCCGGGTGATGGATCGTATTCTGTACCTAGACGAAAATGAAATAGGCTACCAGCGAATCAGCTCGTTGAAGCAAGATGGGAAAGACCTTAGCTACGAGGTAGTGGGAACGGTGCTGGAAGTAGATCTGAACCAGCCCATTTTGCCGGGTAAGAAAAGTACATTTGAGATGGAGTTCACGGCTCAAGTTCCGTTACAGGTGCGCCGAAATGGACGTGACAATGCCGAGGGAATTCGCTACTCTATGGCGCAGTGGTACCCTAAAATGGCCGAGTATGACGAAGATGGCTGGCACGCTAACCCTTACGTTGGGCGCGAATTCTACGGTATCTGGGGCGATTTCGATGTCAAAATTACCATTGACTCATCGTATGTGGTGGGTGGCACTGGCATTCTTCAAAATCCCGAAGAAATTGGGCATGGTTACTTAGCCACTGGCGAAAAGCTAAAGCGACCTAACAGCGAGAAACTAACCTACCACTTTGTAGCCGAGAATGTGCATGACTTTATGTGGGCGGCTGATCCCGACTATGTTCACACCACTAGGCAGGTGCCGGATGGACCACTGCTTCGATTTTTCTATCAGACCGATACATTGGCTGAGAATTGGCAGCGGTTACCGGAGTTTACTTCCAAAGCTTTTCAGTACGCGAACAAGACGTTCGGTAAATATCCTTATGCCGAATTTTCGGTAGTGCAGGGAGGGGATGGCGGTATGGAATACCCTATGTCTACCCTAATCACTGGACACCGATCTTTACGAAGCTTGGTAGGAGTTACGGTGCACGAATTTTTTCATAGTTGGTATCAAGGCGTACTAGGTTCCAACGAAAGCCTCTACGCCTGGATGGACGAGGGGTTTACCTCTTATGCTACCAACCGGACCATGGCTCAGCTTTTTGGTGGAGGTCGCGCTGACGGACAGGAACAGGCCCGATCGTACGGTGGTTATTTTGCTTTGGTACAATCGGGATTGGAAGAACCGCTAACAACTCACGCTGACCATTTTGATACCAATCGGGCGTATGGCTCCGCTTCATACTCTAAAGGGGCGGTCTTGCTCCATCAGCTCAGTTACGTAATCGGTCAAGACATGCTCGACCGCGGAATGCGCCGCTACTTCAACGAGTGGAAATTCAAACACCCCGATGTGACAGATTTTAAACGGGTGATGGAGAAAGCATCAGGTTTAGAACTAGACTGGTATTTTGAGTACTTTGTGAACAGCACTCGCACTATCGACTACGGTGTTAGCTCTGTAGAAGGAGAAGCCGGACAAACCAAGGTTACACTGGAGCGCATTGGATTGATGCCTATGCCTCAGGAGGTGCTGGTAACCTATCAAGACGGCAGCCAGGAACTATTTTACATTCCACTACAAATTATGCGAGGAGAAAAGCAGGCAGAAGGCGAATACAATCGGACTGTATTATCTGATTGGCCTTGGACGTTTCCAACCTACCAGTTAATGATCGATCGCCCCAAGCGTGATATTCGGCAGATTATGCTCGACCCTTCCAGCAAAATGGCTGACATTGATCGGTCTAACAATAGTTACCCGAGCATAAACCCATCTACTTTTTCTAAAGAAGGATTGATAAACGAATAAAGTATTCTTGTGTTGTAGTGTTTTGGTGCGGTAGTGTTAGAGTGTTCAGGTTTACGCAATGCCGAATAAAAGTCTAGGGTAGAGGTCAGGGCTGACTGCTGCACCGTCAGTCTCGTCGGAGAAAATTCAGAATAATGCCCGATTATGAAAAACATTCAAGCCTTTGTCTTCGACGCTTACGGTACACTGCTCAACATAAACTCCCTAGATGAGCGTTTGGAGCATTATTTCAGCGACCGAGCAGTTACCATTAGTGCTACTTGGCGACGAAAACAACTGGAGTACACCTGGTTGCGGGCATTGATGCAGCGTTATGCTCCATTCTCGCAGGTTACGCTAGAGGCACTTGCTTACGCCTGCCAGACAGCAGAAGTAAAATTAACCGATGAAATTCTCCAAGATCTCCGGCAACGTTACGAAACACTATCGGCCTATCCCGAGGTACCGGATATTCTGCATCAGCTATCTCAAAAATACCGCTTAGCCATTCTATCCAATGCCGACCCTGCCTTTCTAGCATTGGCAGTTCAGCATAATAAATTGGATCATTATCTGGAGGCGGTATTAAGTGCCGATGCGCTACAAACGTTTAAAACTGTACCGCAGGTGTACCAACTGGCGGTAGATGCCCTACAACTTCCGCCCGAACGTATTGCCTTCGTCACCTCTAACCCCTGGGATGTAGCTGGAGCCAAATCCTTCGGCTTAACGACCGTTTGGATTAACCGAGGTAGTATTCCTGAGCAACTTGATTTCCCAGCTGACTGCGAGATCGGCCAGTTTACCGATCTGGTTTCTCTGACCCAATAGTGCCTTGTCAAGTTTAATTCTAATAGAGACGCTATTCGGCTAGAACGGATTCGAGTTGCTTTATTACATCTGATAGACAGTTTGATTTTAAACGATGGCCTGTTTCAAGTTAACAAGTTAACAAGTTGCAAGTTAAGAGAACCTGTAACCTGTTAACTTGAAACTTTTCACCAAATGTGATAAAGCACTCGGAGTGGACGCCACGCGGTCCACCCAGCCGAACAGTTCACCCCTGAATTTCAAACTTGATGAACTACCAGCACATTTGTCAGCATATTTTCCAAACCTATTGATGAACCGTCAGTTAGCTACTCGTACTAAAAATTAAGCTAACCTATGCCCGAATTACCCGAAGTAGCTACCTATAAAAAATACTTTAATGCAACTGCCATCGGTCGCCGAGTAACCGACGTGGAAGTAATGGAGCCGCGCGTGGTTACGGTTTCTCCGGAAGATCTACAACAAGCTATCGTTGGCCAGCGGTGGCAAGAGGTTCAGCAAATTGGTAAACATCTACTGGTAAAGCTGAGCGAAAATGGCTGGATGACTATTCACTTTGGTATGACTGGTTCTTTACGCTCGTTCAAAGACCGGGAAGATGCTCCGAAGTTTACCAAAGTATTATTTGCTCTCGACGATGGTTTTTTTCTAGCGTTCCGCTGCCCCCGTATTCTGGGACGGGTTGGCCTAACTGAGAGCTTGTCCACTTACCAGACAGATAAAAAGCTAGGGCCAGATGCACTCATGGTTTCTTGGGAAGAGTTTCAAGAGATACTTGACGGGCGGACCGGACTGATTAAACCCTTGCTGATGAACCAAAGCACCGTAGCAGGTTTGGGTAATTGGATCGTAGATGACATTCTGTATCAGGCCGGGATTCACCCGGAACGGCGGGCGAATGAACTTACTAGCGATGAAGTGAGAACTATCTTTGATAAGATGAAGTACATTCTGGAAACCGCCGTAGAACTAGAATCCCGCTACGAAGATTTCCCTGATGAATTTCTGGTGACCTATCGCTGGTCCAAAAACCAGCATCGCCAGGATGAAATCAACCTGGAAATACTAAAGGTAGGAGGAAGAAGCACGTATATTGATGCCAAGCGGCAGCGGTTGTAAGTAAGGATTGGCTAGGGCATGGATTTTTTTAACCCCTCTGGATTTTTCTCTGTATTCCGAACTACTATGCTATGATAGCTTCTTGCTATAATCTTTGCTTCCATGTCTGGTAGTGTAAAATGGAAAGAAGCGAAAACCAGAAATCACCAATTTATTCGACTACCCAAAACGATCAACCTAATTTCAGGTGTAGAAATAACGTAAACATTGAGCTTTAATCCCAAAATGCACATCGTAATACATTAACACCAAATCCCGGCTCGGGATCAGGATAAACACATTAACACTTTAACGTATAAATACTAAACCCTAGGGCGTGTTGACATTTAAACTTGAATAGCGATTTTGGGCAAATTTTCGCCTACTTTTCGTTACTTTCGGCGGCCAATGCTCCGGCATTGCCCTTCTCAAGTGCCTAAATTAGACAAAAATTACCTCCAAAATCACTCATTAGCCCAAA
>JBCCTI010000054.1:0-48908 GCA_039198955.1 Bacteroidota bacterium
ATCTAGTTCCAGCGTAGTCACCCCTAACTCAACTGCCTTGATGAAAGCGGGAATGGTATTTTCGGGTAGCAACCCCCGGCAGCCCCGGTGCCCCTGAATATCTAAAGCTGATTGGGCCGTAGCCACTTGAACTATAAAGAAGAAAAAAGTAGTGAAAATGAGAAGCTGGCTGGACTTCATATCAGCGAACCTCAAAGTTAGCCATTCCGATAATATAGTCATCAGCGTAGATTTCTACTTGGTGGCGTCCTTCGGTATAGTCACTGCCCTTTTCGTAGAGAAATGAAAGCGCTTGCCCGGTGTTATCGAACAGAATATCCTTCTTCATGGTATAGAAAATTTCCTCGCCATCTAGCATAAAGGTGCCCGATCCTTTAGCAACATCAAATATCACACTGCCATTGGGTTCAACAATGCGAACAAAGATATCCCGCCCCTTGATCTCAGCTACGTCGTTTTTAGCAATATTAAAGGTAACTTGTACCTGTTCTAACTGATTACTGCGGTAGCGGTCGCGCTCTTTCCCTTTCCCCCGACTGTTTAACCCAATCACCTTAATATTCTCAGCTTCTAGCTGGGAAGCTACAGCCACCTTCTCCGCCAGTTGCTCATTATTGGAGTTAATTTCAGTAATGGTTTTATTTAGCTCTTGCTGCTCTTCTTTCAACTCGGTATTCTCAGCAAACAAAACTTCATTTTCCCGCTGGAGTTCGGCAATCTCCTTGTCCTTGCTTAGCAAGAGTTCCCGGTAGCCCTCAACTCGGGCACTTATCTGGTTGTACCGCTTTTGAGCTAAGACCTGATCGTTTTGCAACTGTTCTTTTTCCTGCTCCAGGGTCTCGCGAATTAAGCGTAGCTCTTCTACATCCCCGCCTAGCTTTTGTATTTCTTCAATTTTTAGGTCAAGCTCATTGCTGATAGACTCTAGTTTGGCGTAAGTTTCTTGCAGCTCCGTCTGACTAGTTTGTAATTCAGTGGTTTTTTTCTCGTTATTCTGGTAAAACAGAAAAAGTGCTACCAAGTTTGTCAGCACCAGTAACCCGATGACAATCAGTAGTATTTTTCTTTTATTTGAGCCGGAATCAGTGGTCTCTTCCATGAGCGTAATTTGTTGGATTAACTAAATACCTGCTATTTTAGAAAAAAAATGGCAGTCGTACTAGAAAAATACAAATGCTAAACGAAAACTATTGGACGCACCGCTGTGAAGCGGAAAAAATAGGTTGGGATGTGAGGGGTATCAATACTCCTTTAAGAACGTATTTTGATCAACTAAGCTACGAAAATATAAAAATTAATTTAGTAAAAAAGGATTACATCGGGGAGGAGGTCTTCCCTATTTAGGTATTTATGTCTTTATCTTCTCCTCATTTTATTTTAGCTCACGGGCTGAACGTTCAACCCGTTGTGATGCAAGCACTTGCCAACGAGTTGGGCTGGTCAGAAGAGAAGCACTCAGTAATCTGCCTACCTGGACATAACGAAGGGGAAGAACTGTCGCGCGACACTGCTAATCGCTGGCTAGGCAGTTTTCGGGATCAGTATCAGGCAGTACGGCAGAAGCACACAGAAATAATTTTTCTAGGTTACTCGCTAGGAGGCTTGCTAATGACCTACCTGTTAGGAAAAGGCGAAATAGTAGCTCCGCAGAAGCAGATACTGCTCGCTCCTGCCCTGGCTTTTCAGCAGTGGACAAGAATACCTTCTCTGATTCCTGAAAAGACGCTTGACCAAGTGACGATCCCTTCATTCACCCCTAAATACTATAAGGCGCAGTTTGGGGTGTCGCTGGGGGCATATAAGGTTTTATTCGCTATCAGTAGCAAATTAGACCAAATGAAACCTGCCCGCTTTAATATTCCTACTTTAGTTCTTTGCGACCAATGGGATGAGTTAGTACAACCCCAAGGCTTACATAAATTTATAGAAGCGAAAGAGCTAAGTCACTGGGAACTCTCGATAGTTTCGTCGGGTTTTTGGCAACGCTGGGGTAAAAAGCACCTATTAATAGCCAAAGAATACCGTTCTACCGATCAGTGGAAACAAATTCGTCAGCAAATACGGGCATTTGCCGATGAATGAACTTGCGAACTACCCAACTGATTATGATGCTGCCCGTACCCGTTTTAGGAAATTGGCAGGGAAGAAAGGTTGGAAACTTCATGCGTTACCCGTAGATGGAAGCAACGGCTTGTTTATTGATATTGCGCATTGGCAAGGGAGTTCTGAGAAATTAGTTGTTCATACCACCGGGGTACACGGCGTAGAAGCATTTCCGGGGTCAGCAGTACAGTCTGCTTTTTTAGATATTTGGTCACCAAGTACATCAGATCGACCGAGCATTGCCTTAATTCATTGTATCAATCCGTTCGGTATGCATTATCTACGGCGCTGGAATGCCCAAAATATTGATCTTAATCGTAATTTTCTTCCGTCTTATGACAATCTGCCCGTCAATTCGCTGTACGCTCGGGTAGATTCTTTTTTAAATCCCCAATCAATTCGGCAATTATCCTTTTTTATATTACATGTACTTAGGTTGCTCACGCAGTACGGTTTTTCCTCCTTGCAACAAGCTATCGCCCAGGGACAGTATAATTATCCGAAAGGGTTATTTTTTGGAGGAAAGCAGCGGTCTACTGAAGTCAGTCTGCTACTTTCTTTTTTTCAGCAATACTTAAGTGAGTACCGGGTTGTTCGCGGCATTGATTTTCATACCGGGTTGGGTAAGTTAGGTCAATCCTCTTTCTATCTAGAGAATATTTCTGAAAGACAGCAGCAGGCTGAGTTATTGCTGGGGCAGCCTATAATTCTGGCCCGGGCTGAAAAAACGCAGAGCTATCAGACCCAGGGTAGTTTAACGGCATACTTACAGCAGTTTTATGCGTCTAGTGATTACCTAATGCTAACCCAAGAGATTGGCACATTAAGTCCCGTAAAAATTTTACGTCGATTGCGGGAAGAGAATTTTTACTATCAATATCAACCCGATAGGCGACAACTATCTGCTGTTCGCTTAAGAGATGCATTTAGTCCGGAAAACGACCAGTGGAGAAGGAAAGCAGTACAAGCGGGGGTAGAAACGTTACAGCGAATTGTAAACTATTTTCATTAGATGGGGTTTAGAAACAAAAAAAGCAACACTTTATCGTGTTGCCTTTTCAATATTGTGTATGCAGTCTAGTAGGAAGCTCCAAAAAAGTGGAAGCTATAGGTTAAAAAATCTAAACTACATGTGCCCTCACTTACTTGCTTATTTACAATTACGCTGCCAACGCTGAAAGAGAGACTTTTAGGGGATATGTATGCAGTAATGAGAAATATTTTCCCCAGCTAGCATCAGTATTTGGGGAATAAATTACCCAATTCCCCGCTTCAAGTACTACTATCGTTCAGAAATTGAGAAATACTTTTTTTGTGAACTAATTCTTTTTTTAAGAACTTTTGCTTACATTAGGGGCAATAAATTGTTACATTATGAATAAGCACAACGAATCTAGTTCTTTAGAAGAAGTGCGGATTAACCGTACTGAAACAATCGGCACCATTGCCCTTCAGTATCTTCATTCAATCAGGGTGAAAAGCATATCCCGTTAGGGTATAAATGAGAATTCGCCGTTGTCGTGAACCCGCATTATCTTTATTGAGCGACGCGACCATGCCGAATTTTTGATACGAATATCTTTTCCTATCCGGTCTGAGATACATGCCCCACTGGGTAGTCTGTCTAATGCAACAGTGAGCCAAGCGTATTTAGGCGATAACACTCTAAGTAGCGAGTGCTCATTGACCAACCGTATGCATACCTCGGGTGGGGTAACTTCCTCTGGAAAGAGTGGCTTGGTGTGAGAGTACACTAATGAAAGCGGTTCGGTAGCATAGTCCATCAACTCCCAAGCTAAATTTGGAATACGAGAGACAAACTGATGAATTTGCTCAATCCGAGTGAGCCAGATCGTGTAGGTCGGTCGATCAGTAGCGCGTGGTACGTGCGCGAGGAGTTCTTTACAATCTATATTCTTTAAAAATGGGGTGGCGACCACGTCTTCAGGAGTGTTTCTTAGGAGTAGCCATGAGGTATTGGGCATTTCGAGTTAGAATTTGTCGAGAGAAGGGAGGTAGAACTTTACTTCAGTACCCTTGTCAACTTTACTCTTTATTTTTAACTCTCCTCCCAACTTCTCAATATTTGATTTTACGATAAATAGTCCCAACCCGCTGCCCGAAGAGGTATGGTTACCCCGGTAAAACATATCAAACGCCCGATCCAATACCATTTTATCCATCCCTGCCCCATTATCTTTTACCGTAATGTCTATCCCACCTCGCCAAGGTTTGGCATTTATTATGATAAAAGGTGCATTATTTCTATAACGATGGTACTTAATACTGTTCTCTACCAAGTTTTGAAAAATTGATCGGAATAATTTCTCGCTGCTAGTGAACCTTACAGGTGTATCGATTTCAAGAGAAATATCCACATTTTCCCGATTTGGGTAGTTTGATAAGCTATTAATTACATCGTGAATGCAATCTGCTATATCAAATTTCTGTACATCTAATTTGGTGCGGTCAGCAATACCAATTTCGAGCAATCCCATTAGGGTAGAGTTGAGTTTATCAGCGCTTTGTTTGATAAGTGAGACGTAGTAATTCAGAGTGGGTAGGTCGGTCTCTGTTTGGTCAATTACCTGAAGGAGCCCTTGCATACTGGCTAGTGGTCCTTTTAAATCGTGTGAGACCCGATATACCAGCGTTTTCAGTTCGTCATTTTTTTGACGCAAAGCATTGGAAGTAAGCTGTATTTGTTTTAGATCTTTGGCAATGAGAATATAACCAATACACTCGCGATTATTCCGAAGTGTTGATAGGGAAATAGTAACCGGAAGCCGACCTGACCCAGAAGTTTTAAACGTTGTTTCTAGGTTATATATCTCCTTCTTCTCTCGTAATGACCCCTTTAGGTTTTTGATAAATTTTGCTTTTCTCCCGTCAAAAAGAGTATCTATCGGCTGGTGCAAAAAATGTGATTCGGGTTGGACCAATAGCTCGCATACTTTCTGATTTACTTGCCTGATACGTAGGTTAGTATCAAAGATAATCAGCATATCAACAATGCCTCGCAAGATGGAATTGAGATAATTACGGGAAATAACCGTATCTCTCAACTCTTCGCTCAACATGTTAACCCCAGAGGCAATAGCATCTATATCATCAAAATTATCTGAGACGGGTGCCAAGTGCTGGAAATTTCCTTCAGCAATCTCCAGTAGTGCCCGATTGATAGCATCAATGCGTTTATCTGTTTGTATGGGCATAACGCTGGTCTATTGTAGTTACCGATGTTGAGCAAGCCATGCTAGGGCTTTACCTTCCGATTGAAATGAATGATGAGGTATAGGTGGGGTGTGTTGGTGGAAAATCATCTTTAAAATCATTCTGTCTACCTTATTTGATTCAATGAAAGCGATGGCATTAATATTTTTTAAGCCAAGCTGGGTATCGAAGAAGAAATCCCGCGCCTCTTTATCGACACCTTTAATTTTGGCTTCTTTTATAAGCACCGGAAACCGTAGATCTTTAAAAAACCGGATACGGTCTTGTAGGATGAATTGAGCATCTTCCAGAGTAATATGTAGCAGAGGTTTATACTGGACGTGCACAATACCGTCAGTAAGGGTGGCTGTACAATATTGGTTAATTAACTGCATAGTTAGTCCGCAAACTCTTCAATCCACTCGGTTGCTTCGGTTAAGTTAGTAAAAAACTTGAAAGGGTATTCAGGGCGATAGAATTTAACGAAAAAATTACCCATCATGCGGGTAACCGGATTATTGAGAATAACAGCCAGGGCAGCCAGATCACCCCCTGCCTCGGAAGAAGAAAAGAATGTTCGGGTAGCCTTGTCTACGTGCTTTACCGCGGAGATATCGGCAATGGCTGGGATTTTTTTTCCGCCCGTAATTTCCCTTCTAAAATCAGTGGCACTCTTAGCAATATCTAAGGTGATAGTGGGAGTCTTGTATTTCCCATATAACACGCCATTGCGAAACTGAAAAGTAATGTACTCATTTTCGTAAATCTGATTTTTCATACATCAATAGTACACGAGTATTAAACTAAAAAGGATAATTATTAGAAAAATACTTACGTATGTGAGAGTAGGGATATTTGCGCTTATTTAGCCAGGGATAATTTGCATAATCTTGCTAACCATCAACAAATAAAAAAAACTATCTAACAATGGCAAAATCGAAGCATAATCATCTGCTGGATACTATCGGTGATCTAATCCTAAATGCCAAAAAAGAGGGTTTAGTTCACTTATACACGGAAGGAAACCACTTTAATGGTAGGCATATTCAAGTAAAGGGAAAGAAGTTATTTCACTTTGGTACTACTGGTTACTTAGGGTTAGGACAAGACCAGCGGCTAAAAGATGCGGCGATTGACGCTATACAACGGTACGGCACTCAGTTTCCTCTTTCTAAAACCTATGTCTCGTTTGTCATCTATAAAGAACTAGAAGAAGCCGTTCAAAAAATTTATAATCGCCCAATCGTAATTACGAAGAATAGCACGCTAGCCCACATTGGGGTTATTCCTACCATTGTGCGCGATGAAGATGTGTTGATCCTTGACCAGCAGGTGCACGCTAGTGTGCAAAACGCTAGCCAGTTGCTTAAGGCTCGGGGAATTCCCGTGCAGTTAGTAAAGCATAATGATGTTAACATGCTGGAGGATATGCTGAAGCGGCTGAGGAATAAGCATCAGAAAATCTGGTATGCTGCTGATGGGGTGTACTCGATGTTTGGTGACGTAGTGCCCCTCGATAAGTTATTACCCTTGATGGAACGCTACCCCCAGCTTCACTTGTACATTGACGATGTACACGGTATGAGTTGGGCGGGTAAACACGGGGCGGGCTACGTTATGAGTCAGCTCGGAACCCTGCGCGAACGTATCGTACTGATCGGAACCCTCAGCAAATCGTTTGGGGCGAGTGGGGGAGTGGTGGCCTTCGGAGATGATGATTTGTACGAGGCATTTAAGATCTTTGGCGGACCGCAAACTTTTTCAGCCCAATTAGAACCACCCAGCGTAGCCGCTGCCCTGGCGTCAGCCAAGATTCATCTATCGGATGAGATTTACGACCTTCAGCAGGATTTGGCTGAGAAAGTAACTTTGTGCAACCAACTTATCCGTCAGACGGATTTGCCACTGATTCAGGAAAATGTGTGCCCGGTACATTTTATCGGGGCAGCTCTTCCGGCGGTTTCTTATGAGTTTGCCAAGCGATTGATGAACGACGGTTTCTACACCAATGTGGCAACTTTCCCGGTAGTACCTGTAAAAAATACTGGTATCCGCTTCACTATTTCCCGCCATAATCAGCCCGAAGAGATCAAAGCACTGGTAGACGCCATGGAGTACCATTACCCAAAAGCACTGGAAAAAGAAGGTTACTCATTAAATCAGGTACGTAGAGCGTTCAAGTTAGAAGTTCCTGAAGGGGAAAGCGAGACAAAGGTGCAGCCCATTGCTAAAGAGAGCCTGCAATTACAAATAACCAACACAATTAAAGATATTGACTCGGAAGAATGGAATAACTTATTGGGCGAAAAAGGAGCTTTTGACTGGAATGCCCTGAATTTCTACGAAAATGTTTTCACCAGCTACGCCGATCCAAAGTACAACTGGGATTTCGTGTATTTGCGAATAAAGGATACTAAAGGTAAAACTGTACTATCTACATTTTTTACCGCATCTCTCTGGAATGATGACGTATTAGCTGACTCTTCGGTTTCTGAACAGGCCGAGCAGATCAGAAAAGTGAACCCCGACTACTTAACATCGCGGGTACTATCAATGGGGACGCTAATCACCGATGGGGAACATATGTACTTGGATAAGATCCACTCTCAGTACAATGAGGCACTCAAAATGATGAGTTCAGCTTTGGAGTCCTTAAAAGAGCAGTATCAGTGTAAAACCGTCATGGTCCGGGACATTGCCGCAGATGATAAAGAGCTAAATCAGTTGTTCCATACCCAGGGGTATTTACAAATAGCTTTACCGGAAAGTGCAGTGATTAGGCAGCTTGATTGGAATACCGAAGAAGAATATCTCAGTCGGCTTTCCCGCAAATCTAGGGCGCATATACGCAGGGATGTATTCAAGAACCAGTCTTGCTTTGATATTGAGGTAAAAGAAACACTGGAAGCAGAAGAGCTATTCCGCTCGTATCAACTCTACAAGCAAGTAAGCCAGCACAATCTGGCATTTAACAATGTGGAATTTCCGTTTCGCTTATTTGAAACCATGAACCATAACCCCAATTGGGAATTTATACTTTTCCACCTGAAAGATAGCTTTTGTAATCCTGAGGATGAGCCTTTGGTGGGAGTGGCATTCACCTACAAGACCTCCGAGAGTTACTGTGGTGTGCTATTAGGGATGGACTACAAGTACTCGAGGGAATACAAAATCTACAAACATATTCTGTATCAGGCTACTATGCGGGCAAGGGTCTTGAATAAACAACGGGTTTACCTGGGCGTGACTGCCGGGCAGGAAAAGAAAAAGTACGGGGCAGAACTGACCCCCAAAGTGGGCTATTTACAAGCCCAAGATAACTACAAGCTGGAGCTAGTAGAGTCTATGGTTGGCGTAGCCTGATAATGGAAAAGGGACAGGGGATAATTGAAAATTACTTCCTACGCCGATCGTGGTAGTATGCCGGGGGGCACTTCACCTAGCGGAGTAAAATCTTGTGTGAACTGATATTCCCGTTTTCATTCGCTCTTAGGATGTACATTCCCGGTGGTAATCCTGACAAATCCAGAGAAGTTTTATCTACTAGATGGGTGTACTCTCGTAGCTTTTGACCGTAAAGGGTTAATACTAGCATTTGGCTTACATCCCCTTCTACCCAAATCATTCCATCGGTAGGGTTGGGATAAATCTTTAATGGGGTTTCAATAGGTTTTTCAGGCGTTGGAGGTAGACTCAGGATGAAATCAGCTTGGGCCCGGTCGAAGCGAGGGTGCATTATGAGGCTACCGCTTAGGTCAGGGTTCTGCTCCCAACCACCATCAACGTTGAAAAATATTTTTTCGCTGGTATCGGTATTTTTATCAAAGCCAACTGCCACAAACTGATCGCTCTGCTGCTCGTAGCCAATATAGAAGGTATCTTGTACTGATACGTAGAACGGAATGCCATCTACGGCCAATTCGTAAGAAGAAAAACCGTTGTAGGTGGCGGCTGGAATAGCCGAGGCATTCACCGACCGGAGAATTACCTCATTGCCTAGAGAATCCGTCAAGTTTCGCCAAACTAATAGCTGAATAGGAGTACGCTGGTTCTGCGCCAAGTTAGGAAAGTGAATGTCAATGTGGGTGAGCAAGGCTTCTTGCGGGGCAACAAACTGGTAAGCCACCTTGCCCCCCTGCTGGTTAATTTCTACCCCAAACTCAGCTTCGCCATCGTCGTAAGCAAACCAGTCGTCTAGTACAAAGACCGCCTGGGCAGTATCATTCACCCGATAATCAATAGTTTCATCAAAAATGGTATCACCTGCGGCTAGAGCCACTTCAGTTTCTAAGTACAGCGAATCAGCACTAAGATCAAATTGACTGATGTCAAGAGGATTTGCCGCAATGGTGCGTCTTTCTAGTCCGGTGGGTACGGGACTAATTGCCGTTGAGTCATTCAAGACAACTTGTGTATTACTGACTGTATCCCTTACCGTGGTGGTGTAGCGAATGGGCTGTAATTCTACCCCTAGGTTAAAAAATTCGATAGAAGTCGTACCTAAATATTGACCAGGATCAGTCCGAAACTGCTCAATTGGAACCGCTGTGTACTCTCCGAACAATGAAGTAGGTGGTTTGGTAAGTGCCCGGTCTAAGTAAGCAATATTTCTTTCGGCACGATTTTGATTGAGATAAACGTAGTCAATATTCCACGTATCAAATGCCCCAGTGAGACGGCTAAACGCTTGAAAACGAAACTGAAACCGCTCGTGAAAGTAAGCGAGATTAAACACTTGGAAAATTTCCTGGATAAACTCGGTAGTAGCTTGCTGATCGCCTCCGTCCTCAACCCAGACTGTTTGCCAAGTATTATCATTCTGCAGAAACTGAAGACGGAGCGAATCGCCGGGATCGGGAAATTCGCCATTGCCCTGCCGCTGCCAGAAAAAGCTAAAATAAACTGAGTTACGAGCCCCATCGGGCACGGTGGCCAGATTGATGGGGCGGGAAACCAAGCTGTCGCTGGCGTCATCTTCCTCACCAGTGGTATAAGGTGCTCCATTCAGTTGCACCCCATCAAAGGAAGCCACGCCCACCGTTGGCGGGTTAATAGCTAAACCTGAATTAATCCGGGTATTCTGACTAGATGGCATCCACTTCAGCGTATCTGGAACCGGGAAGCCTAAGTCGGTTGAGCCAGGCTGGGAAAAATCATCCCAAAAAGGAAGGTTGAGCACTGTATCTAGCGCATTGGTCTGCTGAACCCGGGCTTGATTAAATAAGGAGGGTGACGGAGAAATAGGTACCTGACGAAGACCTTTTTGCTGGGCTTTGGCACTAAGGCAGTTGGCTAGAAGAATCGTGGTAAAAACAAATACGGAAATTTGGCTCAAAAGAAGGTCAGTAGTTTGGAATAAAACGTAGCTGATTGGTTTAAAGTATCTCGGGAGAAGCATCCTCTTCCTTATCCAAAATACTATTTTCTTGCTCTTCCTGACGGTCTATCCAGATATCAACTTCTTCGCCAATCCGTATCTTTCGGCCAGCTACGGGCCTTTGCTGCACAATAACTAGGCGGTCTTGCGACTGCTGCATTTCGTCCTTGGGGTCTCGATCCTCCAGGGCAGGGTCGCGGAATAAGATATTTCCTACTTTTAACCCAGAACCCAAAACAACCACTTCTGCTTCATCGAGTACCAATCCTTCCAAATCAGGAACTTCCAGAGTCGTGTTACCGAGTCCGTCTCCTACCACTAAATTAATTTGGGATCCTTTGGAGACGAATGTGCCAGGCTCGATCGGTTCGCCATCGTAGTTTTGTTCAATCACAGCATTTTGCGCCAGGTCAGGAACGTATTTGATCTTGCCGATTTCTAGACCGTAGCTTTCTAAAAGCAGGGAAGCATTTTTCACCGAACCATCAATCAGTCGGGGCATTTTAACCTGGGGTGGATTAATGGCATTGAGGCTGAGGAAGATTTTACGATTTTCTTTCACCTTCGCTCCCGCCAATGGGTACTGAGTGAGTACCGACAATGGTTGATATTCTTCAGTATACCCTGAGTCAGGAGTCACCTCGAATTTCAGGTTTCGCTTAGTTAAAAATTCATTAATCTCTTCAACATGGAGCCCTTCCAAGTCAGGTACAGTCACCGTCTCTCCGTGATTGGTGGTAGAAGGAAGGTAAGTATTAAAGAATACTAGTACCGCTCCAATAGTAAGCCCAGCGATAATCCCCAAGTGGATCAGCAGGCCTTGCCACGAGCGAATGGTTAAGAATTTCATGAATAATCAGTGGTTTGAGTTTTATACGATTAGTTGACCGTTTACAATTTCTTTTATGTTTAGTCCCGCCGCCCTGATTTGCTGCGGAATAATACTTTCCGGTGAGCAGCCGGGCGTGGTATTGGCCTCAATAAAATATAATTCACCCGCCCGAAGAATAAAATCCAACCGAGCTAGCCCGCGGCAGCCGAGCAGGGTATAAATGCGCTCCGTTAGTTTCTGGCATTTCTGCGTTGTTTCTTCATCAACCCGAGCCGGGGTAATTTCTTCGGATGCCCCTTCGTACTTGGCTTGAAAGTCGAAGAAAGCATTCTTTGTTACTATTTCGGTAATGGGCAAAGCCCGTGCCATATCGCTGTCCCAGTACACTCCGCAGGTGAGTTCTATGCCCAGAATGTATTCCTCAATCAAAACTTCATGATCGTGTTTAAAGCCTTTGGCAATGGCATCGGCTAGATCGGTGGATTGATCCACTTTACTGGCTCCAAAACTCGAGCCGCCATTGTTAGGCTTAACGAAGCAGGGAAATTGTAATTCTTTGGTCAGTTCATCAACAGAGTAGGGCTGGTGTTGCCGTAACACCACAGATTGGGGTGTAGTGATGCCGTGGCTTCGCACTAGTTGCTTACAGATGTTTTTATTAAATGTAATAGCACTAGTGAGTACATCGCAGCCAGTATAGGGAATTCCCAGTAGATCGAAGTAGCCCTGTATCTTGCCGTCTTCGCCTGGCGTACCGTGAATAATATTATATACCTGATCGAAGTGTATAGTTTGTCCTTCCTTTTCCCAGGAAAAATTAGCCCGGTTAATGGGATAGCTGGTTCCGTCGAGCTTCACGTACCACTGGCTTTTTTCCATGATGACCAGATAGGGATTAAAGCGTTCGGAGTCAATACAACTCATAATTAGCCCCGCGCTCTTCAACGAGATCACATATTCGCTAGAACTTCCCCCAGCGACTACGGCAATATTTTTCTTCATGGCAGAAAATTTGGCGCAAAGTTACTCCTTTTAGCGAAAGTAAAACGCAAAAATAGGGCTAAGGGTATTGGTTTCGGCGGAAATGTAATATTCAGGCGAGATTTGTTCGTGGTGTTAGGGTTAAGTGGTATTGTTCGCAGTCTAGGGATTCTGAGTCTTGAGGTTAATAGAAGAAAATCAGAACGCTAAATTGTTGTTCTGTCATATTTATATCTGGAAGGTTTTACTGGCTTTCTAGTCTTTTGGTGTACCATCCTCTTCCTTTTCGTTATCTTCAACAGTAAACACAATATTCTCAGGGGTCTTCTTTTCTTCTCTATAAAAATTGTGTATTCCTATCATATAGGCCACGATGATTGCCCAGATTTGTCGCCTCACGTAGCGAGTCAGTTGGTGGGAAAAGGATTTTACTTCAGAATCTAAATGCAAAAGGATAATTGCGACAACGATTACTTGAATAGCCAAAGTCAGGATGTGCCATTCATGCATGGCAATTAGCACAATTTGATTCAGTACCACTAGGCATGTATACGCGTATGCCGCCCATTTTCTGGTGAACCATAATCCTATCATGCATATCAAATTTACGACGGCAATAGAACCAGAGTAGGGCGGAAACCAACTGCCAATTTGGTTAGCAATATCCGAGAGTACCATTGGAACCGATAAAACCGTCCCGATAAACCCTAGAATGCAAATTACGGTTATGGCTATCGGTCGCTCAATTTTGTTATCATGGCTTTGATGTATGATGCTGATGTCATTCATGGCTTTCTTTGTTAAGATTCTAGTTGACCACTCACTTGTAAGGATATTGACACTACAATGCTGTCTAGGAAATAATCCCGGTCGCAATTTGTTCGGCTTGCTCAAACGCCGACAGGTTTAACTCGCCTATGGCATTCTTCTCACCGAAATAATTGAGCAAATGGCGCGTGTGGATATTACCGACTAGATCGGGGCCAGCCATGGGGCAGCCGCCCAATCCACTAAGTACACCATCGTAGTGAAGGCAGCCATTTCGGTAGGCGGCATCAATCTTCTCTCGCCAGTCGGTAGACTTGGTGTGCAGATGTAGTCCAAAGTCAACTTCCTGGTACGCCGGAATGGCAATAGATAAAGCCGTGCCGATATGGATGGCCTGACCAATGCCTACCGTATCAGCGAGAGTGATTCGGCGTACTCCAATCAGGTGTAATTGGTCAATCCAGTACAATAGCAACTCAATATCCCAGTTGTCCTCATAAGGATTTCCGAATGCCATGGAAATGTAGGTCACCAATTGTTTGTTATATTGCCCGCAGGTATCCAGTAATTCTTTTACCAAGTCAAATGAACGGGCTACGGTAGAATTAATATTACGCTGAAGGAAAGTAGGGGAGATAGAAAACGGAAACCCTAAATAGGTAATTTCAGTGTGCTGTACCGCATCAGTAGCCCCTCGTTGATTGCCAATAATCGCCAGTAATTTAGAACCAGAAGAGTGTAATTCAAGCTGACTGAGTACTTCGGCGGTATCCCGCATTTGCGGAATAGCTTTGGGTGAAACGAAGCTGCCAAAATCTACGGTATCGAATCCCACCTGAAGAATTGCATTGATGTAACGAACCTTGTCTGCCGTGGGAATAAACGTTTCAATTCCTTGCATCGCATCGCGGGGGCACTCAGTGATTTTGATAACCGATTTCAAGAATAACGTAGCTTAGCGAGTTGAAAAACCAGGCCTGGTAGCACTGAATCCCCTGATAACAATTGATTGAAACCCTCGATTTTCTCATCCAATTGGTCAGGGCGAAAAATGTAAGCCAGCTCTTTGGCAGGATCGATTAACCAACCTAGTTGGACGCCATTTTTTATCCACTCATTCATTTTTATAGTTAGTTCAGCTAATGAATCAGTTTTGGACTTAAGCTGCACAATAAACTCCGGACAAATCGGGGCAAATTTCTCTTGCTGTGAAGAAGTTAGTGATTTCCACCTTTTTACAGAAACCCAACTAGCGTCTGGCGATTTTACTGAGCCATCAGGTAGCGTAAATCCAGCAGAAGAGTCAAATACTAAACCCAACTGATTTTCTTCGTTCCACTGCTCCAGTTGAACAATAATCTTGGTATTGTAAAAGCCGGTTAGCGATCCAGTTGGTGACATAATAATTATTTCTCGATTGGCTTTCCGCTCAATATCTAATTCGGAATTGTGCTGACAGAAAGAGAAGAACTCTTCATCAGTAAAATGTACTTCTGGTCCTTTCAAGATGATGTGTTCCATGAGACCAATATAGGTGAATTAAACTAACAACCAATATGGCGGGAAATAACCAACCGTTGAATTTCGGAAGTGCCTTCGCCGATCTGTAAGATGCGCTGGTCGCGGTAAAAGCGTTCTACGTCGTACTCGCCCATCAGACCGTAGCCTCCGTGAATTTGCACCGCATCGTCGGCCACTTCTTTGGCAATTTCTGAGCAGTAGAGTTTTGCCATTGCCGCCTCCTTTCCAAAGGGTTTCTGATTGTCCTTCAGCCAGCAGGCTTTGTATAGTACGTTTCGGGCTAGTTCTAACTTGGTCGCCATATCGGCTAGCTTAAACGAGATGGCCTGAAACTGGGTGAGAGGTTTACCAAACTGCTGGCGTTCTTTGGCGTAGCGCATCGCCATTTCGTAGGCACCTTGGGCTAGTCCCAATCCCATTGCCCCGATGGAAAGCCGACCCGCGTCCAACGTCTTCAGCATAATTTTAGAGCCTTGTCCGCGTTCGCCTAGTAAGTTCCCTTCGGGTACCTGACAATTGTCAAAGAATAGCTGAGACGTATTACTAGCTCGCCAGCAAAGTTTATCGTGCATTACGATGGCATCGAAGCCGGGAGTGCCGCTGGGTACAATGATGGTAGAGTACTCTTTTTTGCCATCTTTTTCACCGCTCACGGCCTGCACGGTCACGCCGATGGTAATATCAGTCGCTCCGTTGGTGATGAATATTTTAGAACCGCTGATGGCCCATTGTCCATGCTCCAAATGAGCGACCGTTTTCGTACCCCGGGAGTCGGAACCAGCTTCGGCTTCGGTAAGACCAAAAGCCCAAAGGGCTTCTCCGGTACAGAGCTGGGGCAGATACTGCTGCTTTTGCTCTTCACTGCCAAAGTTGTACAATGGCCCAATCCCCAGTGAGTTATGAGCCGCCAGCGTAGCGGCCTGGGAACTATCGACCCGGGCGAGTTCTTCTACTGCGATGATATACGACAGATAGTCCATACCTTGTCCGCCGTACTGCTCGGGGATCATCATTCCAAATAGCCCCAGCTCACCTAGCTTTTTGGTAAGCTCATAAGAGAACATCTCTTTTTTATCTAACTCTCTTGCCAAAGGCAAGACCTCTTGCTCGGCAAATTCCCGCACGCTTTGGCGGATCAAATCATGTTGTTCGTTAGTATACATGGGTTAATGTGGTTTTCATTTTAATGATTGATGAATAATTTTCATTTATCAGTCAAGCATTACCAAAACTTCATCTTTATCCACCCGCTGGTTGATTTCTACTAAAACTTCCTTGACTTTCGCATCGTGGGAGGCTATAATTTGGTTCTCCATTTTCATAGCTTCTACAATCAGCAAGGTATCGCCCCGTTTCACCGAGTCGCCGACGGATACATTCAGTTGAATGACCTTACCCGGCATGGGCGAATTGATTCGGTCATCGATGGTGCTACTTTCGGCTTCTTTACCGCTAAACTGCCCTTCGGACATCAGGTCGGCTCGTTGCCAGTGGAACTGATGCGTTCTCCAAGAAACAATCTGAGTGAGGTCGCTTTTTGCGGACACATCGCAGATGTAAGCGGCCTTATTAAATAGAAAGTTTACTCTGCCTTCTTCTACTGTAACGTCTTGAATCCGATGGAACGTATTATTTTGCCAGATTTCGTAGTCAGGTTGTCTGGGGTAAATCTCTAGCGGAAAATCTTCTCCATCTACCTGCACTGTAACCGCCGGAATATGTCGCCAGAAACCGATCTCTGCCCATAGGCTATCCTCCGGTTGGGAAATTAACGTTCGAAGATTGTAGATAAGTCCGGCGAGGGCAATCGGTAGCTTGTCCAGTTCCTGGGTTTCCTGCTGCATCTGCTCAATAATTTCGGGGGTACGCTGGTCGCAGTATTTAGTAGAAATGGTATTTTGCTGGAAATCATCGGAGCGAAGCAATGCCCGCAGGTACGCAATGTTAGTATCAATACCGTGCACTACGTAGTTTTCTAAAGCATGAATAGATTTTTGAATACACTCTTCCCGATTCTGAGCGTAAGCAATCATCTTACTAATCATAGGGTCGTACTGACTCTCAATCACTGTTGGCCCAGTAACAGCAGTATCTAAACGAACTGAATCAGGAGTCTGGTAGTAGGTAATGGTTCCGGGCGACGGGAGAAAGTTTTCCTGCGGGTTCTCGGCGTACACCCGGCACTCGATAGCGTGGCCTTGCTGGTGTAGGTCTTCCTGCTTAAATGATAGCTTCTGCTCGGCGGCTACTTTTAGCTGTTCGGCAACAATATCCACCCCGGTAGTCATCTCCGTGATGGGATGCTCGACCTGCACCCGGGTATTCATTTCCAGAAAGTAAAAGTCTTGGTTGGCATCGAGGAGAAATTCTACCGTTCCGGCGTTGTAGTAATTAATCGCTTCACCTAGCTTCAGAGCGGCTTCTGCCATGCGCTGCCGTAGTTCGGGAGTGAGCGTTGGCGAGGGGGCCTCTTCAATAATTTTCTGGTAACGGCGTTGCAGCGAGCACTCCCGTTCGAACAGGTGAAGCAGGTTACCGTGCTGGTCACCCAGTAGCTGAAACTCAATATGGCGAGGTTCTTCCAGATACTTTTCAATGTACACCGCATCGTCGCCGAAGTAGGCTTTCGCCTCCCGGCTGGTCGCGATGAGAGCCTCTTTCAGTTCGGCTGATGAGCGAACGATTCGCATTCCTTTTCCACCGCCACCCGCAGCGGCTTTTGCTAAAATGGGGTAGGGAAGCTCATCTTTCTGCGCTAGTATCTCTTCCTGCGTACCCGTGATGCCCTCGGGAACCGGAACGCCTAGCTTTTTGGCAAACGCCCGGGCTTCTAGCTTATTACCCATCATCCGAATGGCCTCTTCGCTAGGGCCGACAAAGGTGATATTGGCCTGCTGACAGGCTTGAATGAAAGCAGCGTTTTCTGAAAGGAAACCATAGCCGGGATGCACCGCATCTGCCCCACTTTTCTGAGCAATACGAATGATCTGAGCAATATCCAGATATGTACTGGCAATGTCCTCCCCCGACAGGGCAAAGGCTTCGTCGGCCATCTTAGTATGCAGTGCCCCCCGGTCAGCCTCCGAATAGATAGCGACCGTAGGAATATCCATACTTTGCGCCGAGCGGATCACCCGTACTGCAATTTCTCCCCGATTGGCAATAAGTAGCTTACGAAACATGATCTAATTGAAAATTGACAGTGGATAATTGATAGTTTTGTATGTTTTTGCTTATCAATACTTTATAGTTTGTGCGCTAGGGTATTTCTAATCTACGCTATCACTAGCGGCCCAGTTCGGTTTGCGTTTTTCTAGGAAAGCTGCCATACCTTCCTGACCTTCTTCCGAAGCCCGGGCATCGGCAATCATCCGGGCAGTATAATCCAGAGTCTCGTTAAAGTTCTCACTCTTGGTAATATTAAAGATCAGTTCTTTGCAGCTATTCATAGCACCGGGTGCACTGGTTTTTAGCTCTTGAACCATTTGTTGGACGTGCATTTCTAAGGCTTCATGCGAAAGGAAAGCGGTATTGACTAATCCTCTACGAGCGGCTTCTTCGCCAGTAAAGCGTCTTCCGGTCAGCATCAGCTCCCGGGCGTTGAACTCCCCAATGCGCTTAATTATGTAAGGCGAGATCGTCGCCGGGATGATTCCGATTTTCACTTCGCTAAAAGCAAACTTAGTATCACTCAGGCAGTACGCCATGTCGCAGGCAGCCAGCAGCCCATTGGCTCCCCCGAAAGCGGCTCCGTGTACCAAGGCAATTGTCGGCTTGGAAAGGGTATAAATCATATAAAAGCAACGCGCCAAGTGCATATTTTCCTGAAAGTCCTCTTTATACGAAAGTGAAGAAAAGCTCTTCATCCACTGAATATCAGCTCCGGCACAAAAAGCTTTGCCCCGCCCCCGGATAACGACCGCCGTAATCTCTGGTTGATGCTCAATCGTCTGAAGGCAGTCCATCATCTCAGAAATCATATGGTTGTTGAAAGCGTTCCGCACTTCCGGGCGGTTTAGCCAGAGGGTAGCGATGTTGTTATTTGCTTCTAATTCTATCGTTTCGTATGGGTGCATTTCTTCGTTTGTGTTAATGTGTTCTGGTGTTAAAGTGTTATTGTTAAATTACCATTAGTCAAGTCCGGTCTCCGGTCTCCCTTCTCCGGTTTCCGTCCATCACATTCGATAAATTCCAGCTTTAGGGTCAGGGTATTTTTTATTTAGGGAAGCAGCAATGCCCATGGCGACGATAAGCCGGGTGTCCAGTGGGTCAATAATGCCATCGTCCCAGAGGCGGGCGGTGCTGTAGTAGGGTGAACCTTCCCGCTCGTATTTCTCCATAATTTCTGACTTCAGATTATTAAATTCTTCGGTAGGTATGTCTTGGCCCCGGGCTTTCAGTTGGGCTTCTTTCACGGTGAGCAGGACATTGGCTGCTTGTTCACCTCCCATGACTGAGATACGGGCATTGGGCCACATGAACAGCAAACGGGGATCATACGCCCGTCCGGCCATGGCGTAGTTTCCCGCCCCGAATGAGCCACCGAAAACTACTGTAAATTTAGGCACGTTGGCGGTCGCTACAGCGTGAACCATCTTGGCACCGTCGCGGGCGATTCCATTACGTTCGTATTCTTTCCCTACCATAAACCCGGTAATGTTCTGTAAGAACAGAATCGGGATTTTGCGATGGCAGCAGAGTTCAATAAAATGGGTTCCTTTGAGCGAAGTGTCCGAAAAGATGATTCCATTGTTGGCAATAACCCCGACCGGATAGCCGTGAATGTGGGCAAATCCAGTAACTATCGTAGTGCCGTAGCGAGCTTTGAACTCGTGGAATTTGCTACCGTCAACCAGGCGCATGATAATCTCACGGGAGTCAACGGGTTTTTTAAAGTTGATGGGGGCAATGCCGTAGAGCTCCTGTGGGTCGTAGAGTGGTTCTTCAGTCAGCTGACGATCTAAAAATTGTTTTTCTGATTTGGGGAGGGTTTCAAAGATGTTACGGCAGATTTGCAGAGCATGTCGGTCATTCTCCGCCAGATGATCGGCTACGCCCGAAATAGATGTGTGTACATCCGCTCCACCTAATTCTTCTGGCGTGACTTCTTCTCCAGTAGCAGCTTTTACCAAAGGGGGGCCACCCAGAAAGATTGTACCTTGATTTTTAACGATGATTACCTCATCGCTCATCGCCGGAACGTAAGCCCCTCCGGCAGTACTTGAACCCATCACGACGGCAATCTGCGGAACGCCCTGCGCCGACAAGTTGGCTTGGTTATAGAAAAAACGTCCGAAATCAAAACGATCCGGAAAAACATTGGACTGTTCAGGCAAAAATACTCCACCCGAATCTACCAAATACACGCAAGGCAAATGATTCTCCCGCGCAATTTCCTGCGCCCGAATATGCTTTTTAATGGACTCCGCCACGTAGGTTCCTCCCTTCACCGTAGCATCATTAGCCGAAATGATGACCTCCCGCCCGTGAATAATGCCAATGCCCGAAACCACTCCCGCCGAAGGAAACTCATTGTTGTACATACCGTTAGCTGCCAGCGACGATAATTCTAAAAACGGAGTATTGGGGTCGACCAGCAGGTTAATCCGCTCCCGAGCCAGTAGCTTGCCCCGCTCCTGATGCTTAGCCCGGGCTTTTTCGCTTCCACCCTGCACCGCCTGGCGGAGTTTTATCCGGTATTCGTCCATGAGTTCGCGGTAGGCCTGCTGTTGCTCCTTGAACTCGTCTGAACTGGTGTTGATTTTGGTTTCTAATACGTACAAGACCGATTACACTAATTGATAGTTGATAATTGACCCCGGTCAAGAGCCGGGGTTGAAAATGGATAGTTTGTCGTAAGTCAATAGCGTAGCAATTACATTTATTGCAAGGTGACGCTGAAAAATTACCTATCAGCAAAAATCATTCTTTGAAATTTACTGATTTTGCCAATGTCGTAGAAAAATTGGGTAGTGACCTACTGTAGTATAAACTGCTTACTGTCGGTTAAGGTTGAGCTAAACACCCGGAATATGTACACGCCCCGGGGAAAAGTACTCAGATCAATGTCAAAAGTTTGGTTGAGGGTGTTGGGATAAGTCTCTTGCCAGACGAGCATCCCTTGTGAGTTGTAAATTACCGCCTGAATGTTTTCGCGGCTGCGAAGGTTAAATACCGAGTTCAGAATGTCAGGCGTAGGGTTAGGAAAGAGTTTGTACGAATTTTCGGCAGTCTCAATGGGTTCGTCGTCAGCCGAAAGGAAGAACTCAATATCGTCGAGAAAAATATTGTTTCCGTAGCCGTTAACCGACTCGAAAGCCACCCGCACATCGGTTTCCCTAGCAAAGCGGCTGAGATCGACAAACACTTCGTGCCAGTCGCTGGCTTGCTGAGGCTGCCATTCCGAGTCAAAAATAATGCCTGCTGATAGGGTAGTACCTTCTAACTGGAGCACGGATTCATATGTTTCCCCACCGTCGGTAGATACCAGTACGTTCAATGTATCTACATAATTCTCGCTAAACTGGGCATAAGATACTTTAAAAAATATACTAGCCTCAAACGTATTGCTAAAGTCCAGGGTAGGGCTGACCAGACGGTCTACCGCGCCTATTTCGGTGTAGGCATTGTTGCGGATACTCACTGCTTGATTGTTGAAGCCGTTGCCCGGTGCTTCTACCGTTTCCCAGGTGATGCTGCTATCGGGGTTGACTACCTGCCAGGCTTCGGCAATGTCTTCCGATTCACCCTGAAGGACATCGGGGACATCGTACTCCTGAAACTCATTTATCAGTGGAATAATATCCTGTTTATCGTCTACTACAAAGTTGATGCGTTGGTAATTATCATCCGGGGCATCGTCTACCAGAAGGTTAGGGTTAATCACCCGTACCGAAAAACTGTGCAAGCCTACCGATAGGTCGGGTGGAGTAAAGTCCAGCGTAACCTGTTCACCAGGGTTGAGACCAAAAGCATCGCGTGAAAATTCGGTGGGTGATTGGTTATCAAACTGATAGACTACGTCGAAAGATTGGATAGCAGAATTACCAATGTTTTCGATTCGTACTTGGGGAAGGGGGCTTCCTTCATTGGAAAGATAAGATGGAGCAACAATTTCCCGGATAGCCAGATCGACATCCTGCACCTGGGTTGCTTCAATCGCAATATCGTCGATGTACAGGTTATTGCCGAAGCCATTGTAGCCAATGAAAGCAACTTGTACATTATCATTACCTAGAAAGTCATTCAGGGGTAAATCCAACGACCGCCACTCAATGCGGGAAGTGGGAGTGAAATCCGAACCATTAAAATCAGTGGTAGCCAAATCCTCGCCGAAGGCTTCGAACAGAAAAGTGTCGAAAGTAGCTCCACAGTCGGTGGATATACCAATAGCAAAGCCGTCGGGACTCACTGATCCGTCTTCTTCTTGGTAAGGGGCGTAGGCGTAGCGCAATGAAAGTCGGGCATCACGTACATCGGTCAGGCTGAAAACGGGGGTATACAGAATATCTTGGGCTCCGACGTTACTGGCATAATCAAAAAAGTTGAGTTTGAGAGCCTGGTTATCGCTCCCCAAAAAGCCAGGAGCAGTTGCCACTTCCCAAGTAATAGCATTATCGGCATTACTGATGTAGCCGAGGCTCAGTAACGTGCTTTCATCAGGCTGTTCAAAGTTATCGACAATAGGTACTTCGGTACGCTGGGGGATGATGAAATCGACCGACCTCACGTTATTGGTCGCATTTTCGTCGGGAACACCGTTGGCGGCGGTGATGAAAAAAGTGAAATTATACTCGGTATTGAAGGTATTGCCCTGCAAAGCCATTGGACTGAGCGATACGGTAGTGGATTCCTGAGGGGTTAAGTTGGTATTAAATGTAATCTCTTCCCGAAAATTTCCCTGGATATTTAGGGCGACGGTGAATGAATTTAGAGCTTCTTGTCCGGTGTTAGTTACTGTAATGGTGGGTACTATTTCACCGTCGCACTCGCTGCGCTGGGGGCTAACGATGGTGGTGATCCCAGCATCATCATCCAGAGGAACGGGCTCGACCAGTCCGGGCGAGTTAAGTAAAGTACGTCGGCGGGGACTATTTTCCAGCACAATTCGCATCCGTTCTTTCTGACCAATTGTAAAGAGGTTCATACAGCGGTCGGTAGTATAGTCCATGTAATTCTGGAACATATCCACCGAGCCGCAACTGGTTTGAGGATGCACCGGACAACTCTCGGAATCAGTTTCCTGAAGCGGTGTGTCTTCTACAAAATCATCGGCACTACAATCCCCATCGCCCCAGATGTGACGCAGGCCTAGGTAATGTCCTACTTCGTGAGTGGTGGTACGTCCGAGCGAACGGTTGACCACATTACCTACGCTGCCGAAGAAATTAAAATCAATCACAATTCCATCAGTAGCTGGATTATTGGGGGCACCGTTTAAGCCAGGTAAATCTGAATCGGGAAACTGGGCGTAACCTAACAAGCCACTACGCAGGGGGGCTACCCATATATTCATATAAAGCGCCGGATCCCACAAGCTGAGCTCCGACAGAATATCACCATTGAAGATTCCGTAATCATTGCGAGTACCTTCCACCCGTACTACCCCGTTGGTAGAAAAACCCTCGGGGGACTGACGGGCTAATACAAATTCAATGCGGGAATCGACCGCCACCGGCTGAAACTCAGGCGGAGTATCGACCGTATCAGCGTTGAGCCGCCGAAAATCTTCGTTCAGGGTACGGATTTGATCTTCAATCTGCTCAAACGGGATATTGCTACCAGTCCCCACGGCTTCTCCCCGGTGAACCACGTGCACTACTACCGGAATACGGTAAATGGGCTCAGCATCTTCGGTTAGAAATTTGGCTCGAGGGCTATTCTGTCGCTGGATACGAGCACTTTTCATCCAACGCTCAAAGCGTCCCATGCTCTTGCCTTGGTTCAAAAGCACCGTTCCGCACTGCTCCTGTTGGGCGAGTGTCTCAGAAAAAATACCAAAAAAGGCAATGACTAGACTACCCAAATACAGGAAAAGTTTATTCACGAATTTGCGGCTTAATAGTGAGTGCAAGACAGCAGTTTTATAGCAAGAATGTAACCAACCAAACAGGATAACGACAAAAACCCGATCAGAATATGTCTTACGAATGACTATTTACAAAGTTGAACGATAAAAATAACTTCAAGCGTAAGATTTGGTTACGGGATGCGGTAATTATGTTGCTGAATTTGAGCGTTTTTTCTGGGCAATGAGTGCAATACTCACGATAAGCAGCAAAGAACCTAATCCGATAAAAAGCCACCAGAAAATAGAAGAAGTAGAAGTGTCGAGAGACTGATCATCACCAATAAGTGCCAGCGAAGCCCAGTAGTAGGGGTGTGAGAGCGGACCTTTGGCTCTTCCTAGAAACGATAGCTTAGCTTGCTGAAGGGCTACGTCTTTATCTGATCCGGCGGCGAGTTCTTCAAAAAAGCTCTGTACAATTTGTTGGGTAGTGCGGTCATTTACTTTCCACAGGCTCATGGCTACGTTGGGACAACCCGCGTACTTAAAGGCCCGCCCCAAACTCATAATCCCTTCCCCCCGCGCCAGTTGCCCTACTCCCGTTTCGCAGGCGCTCAGTACTGCAAGGTCAGCCTGAAGCTGTAAATTGTAAAGCTCATGGGCGTAGAGGAAATTATCTTCGGTGGCAGTATCAGTCTGAGAAAAGACTAAACCCGAATGCATGGGGTCTTCATCGTGGGCGAAGGCATGCATAGAGAGGTGAAGTAGGTTACTCTGGGGGGCAAACTCTCGGAAGGCGCGCTCGGTAGCATTCTTATTCGTAAACACTTGGCTATCGAACAGTCTAGCCGCTTGCTCTACTTCTTCGGTATTATAGAGAAGGTCGTAGAAAACTTCAGGGGCATTGCCACTGCGGGTGGTATTCTCAGCTAACAACGGTGGGCTTTCGTACTTAGGGGCAAACCCCGCGTAAGCGTATTGTCCCGATAATGCCTCAGTAGCAGGAGCTTGCCGCATGTACAAGGATGAAGAGTACTCGTAACGAAGTGGTAATTCTTTAATCAGGTAAGGGAGGGCACTGAAATTTGCTGATTTGGTTTCTGTAATCTCCTGGGTGAGTAATACATCAAAAGGAAGGTAGCCGAGCTGACCGTCGGGAATAATTATTAGTTTTTCAGGCTGCACGCCTAGAGAGTCTAGTGAGCTTCCTACCAACTGCTGGTAAAGTGCGTATGCGCTTTGTGCCCATTTTAATCTGGCTTCTGAGGAACGGGTATCTTCCAAATTATACTGCCGGACAAACGGGAGAAAATGAGTCAGGTTTTGCTCGAAGTTGCGAAAACTAGCGATAGAATTCACAATAACCTTATTTCTGCTAATTCCCATTGCAAATAGAGAACTGTCACCCATAAAATAAGTCAAGAGTACTGTGTTATTGGGGAGGTTAGCCTGAACATCAGTCAAGGAAGCTACTTCAGTATTATGGCGTAGAGCGTAGTAATCTGGGTAGTTTTGTTCAAACTGTTGGAGCAAATCCTGGCGGATACGCCGGGCAACCAATAACTGCTGTTGAACTTGGGTGGCTTCTGAACTAGCAGCATCAGGAAGGTCGTTGAGTTGTTGCTCCAGTATTGATATCTTTCGGGCGTGTGCTCGTTCCTGCTCCAGCAGCGAATCAGGAACTCCCCCAAAGCTCTGCGCTTGTATTTTCTGAGTGGCCTCCAGCAGGATAAAACTTTTGCTTTTCTCCACAAAGTAAAATGCTTCGGCCAGAAACTGATCGTCGGCGGGCTGGAGTTGGTGCATTTCGTAAGCTACCCGGATGGCCTGTTCGTATATTTCAAAAAAGTGGGAAGCTACAAATTGTCGGTATTCAATCGAGGGAAACCCCTGGCGCATCTCATCCAGTATATTGCCAATGAGATGATAAATTTCCAGGGCACTTTCCAATGGAGATGTACTTTCAGGCTGTTGCTGGTAAAGTCCCCACAGTGCTTTGGCCTTGTAGGCAAGCACCTCCAAGAGCTCTTTCTTGGCTCCAGCATCTTGGTACAGCGGATTTTCCAGTATGTTAGCTTCAGCAGTGAACTCAGTAACGAGTTGCCCCAAGGCTTGTTGATATTTTTCTAGAGCTCCTTGCCAATCATTCTGAGTAGCCAGTAATTGTCCTTGGTGTAAGTACACATTAGCCCGCTGGTAGTGTTTAGCCGGAAGCAACTCCTCTGCTAACTGTAAACTCCGGTTGTAAGCCTCCCGAGCCTTAGAGTAATGCTGCATAAGCGCGTAGGTAGCTCCCATTTCTTGATAGGTATTGATAAGTAGAGTACTTTTTTCCGTGTGAGTGGCCAGGGCTACAGATAAGTAGTAGAGAGTGCTATCGTACTGTTGCTGATCTCGATAGATAGAAGCCAGAATGTTGGCTCCTGAGCGTATTGGGTTCTGAAAACGAGGGGTATTTCTCTGGGCAAGAAAGTAAGTTAAAGCTTGTTCTATAAGGCTTTTTCCCAGGGTGTAGGCTTCGGGTTGCTGGTTATAGTGAGCTGTAGTATAGAGTGACTTGGCCTGATACAGGGAGTTCAATGCCTGACGGTACTCTCGGTTGTAATTGGGGTCTTCAGCCGTCTGGGGCAGCCATTCACTAGCAATACGGTAGTGATCGAGGGATTTTTGGTAATTCTGCAAACGGTAGTAGGCATTTCCCAAATAGATAAAAACGTCGGTAACCAGCAGCGAGTCGGTAGTTCGGGCTAACGCCTGAGGCTGTACAATATTATCAAAAGCAGAGATGGTCGAAGAAAAATCGCCAATGCTGTAATAGAATGAGCCCCGGGTGTAAGCAACGTCTGTAGCAAGCAAGCCTTCGGGGTCTAGCGTATCAAGTGCTTCAGCGTGTTGGCGCACCAGTTGTTCCGTCTGGTTCAGGTAATATTGAAATGTATCAAGCTGGGAGTGGTACTCAGCACACCAGGCCGCTTGTAGCAGGGCCCCGATCTGACTATCCCACAGTTGGTGATCTTGAGCCGTTTGGGCGGCTTGTTCTAGCAGTAAGAGGGCACTATCGGGCTGAGAGTAGAATAAGTCCTCGTAGACGTAATAGATGATTTCTTCTATTTGCTGGGCAACATCTTGCCGAGCAACGTCTTGCCGGGCAACGTCTTGCTGGATAATACTTTGCTCAGTATCATTTTGGGCTAGGCATAAAAAACACTGCACATTTATGAGTAAACATGCAGTGATTAAAATAATAAAGCGACACCTTAAAATATTATTCCATACCGATAGGAACGTTTTCGCTGTAAATTTCTTCAGAAACAACTTTTCCGTCAATTTCATATGTAATCTGAAGGGCTAATATAAGATTTTTTGTTTCTATTTCTGGGTTCACTACCTGGAAGCTGGTTAGAGCTTCTTCATTATCGTACGTAGCAACGGTTTCGCACTCTTCGCCCGCGCAGGCATACAACTCACCTTCTTCGGTGTAAAGCTGACCCGCAATTTTCAGGAATTTGCCATCGGGTACAATAGCGTGAAGCTCAGGTGCAGGAATCTGGCATCCGGCTCGTACCGGGCAAGGCAGTGGACGAGGACGTGGGAGAGGGCGAGGGAAACGGAACATAACCGAACCCGCTTCTTCGTATTCCGTCAGATGTACGGGCACGCTTTCTTCAAAGAACTTCTCAGTAAATTCTTTACCATTTACCTTGTAACTTACTTGCATGCTCATTGACAGGATTTCAGAAGACACCTGATCATCTATTACTCCTAGAGAAACAACAGCCTGCGACTCTTGGTAGGTGATATTTCCGTTAACTTCTTCGCTGCTAGAAGCGTACAGTTTACCCTGATCAGTATAAAGCTCAATGTGAGTTTCAAGTATACGTCCGTCTTCTGCTACCGAAATAACAAACTCAGGCATGGGTAGTTGGCATCCGGCTCGCACCGGACAGGGGAGAGGACGAGGAAAACGAGGAATTCTAAAAGCCACATGTTCATTAAGGGGGATGGCCTGACCGGGAGCCCCATTTTCTGGCGACGAACCGGGAAACTTGGGGTTGAAGGTTGGTAAATCAATTTTTGGATTGTAGTCAACCGGGGCTCGTCCTTCCTCTTGACAAGCACTGAACAATACAACAACTAAGCAGAGTGAGAGTAGAGAAGTGAGGCGTCCCATGATGTTTGGTAAAGTTTGGTTATCTGAAGAATAGTTTTGCTCATTTATACTTTTAGTTGATTTAAAGTAAACAAATGTCATCAGAATTTTGAAAAAAAAATTTGTCGCTATTAAAACTCACTGGCTTACGTATCTTTGCTAGTGAGAGAAATAGTTCGGAATCTAGTTTATGCAGTTATCAATCAGCCAATACCGGGAGCAAATCAACGAGCGACTGTCAGAATATGATTTTGGACAATCACCCGACGAATTGTACGCTCCTATTCGCTATATTCTTTCGCTAGGAGGAAAGCGGTTGCGCCCATTACTGGTGCTATTGGCCTACCGACTTTTTCGGAATGATAAACTTGGAGATGATGTGATAGTTCCGGCACTGGCGGTAGAGGTGTTTCACAATTTTACGCTAATGCACGATGATATTATGGATCAAGCCCCACTGCGGCGAGGCAAACCTACCGTACATATCGAGTGGAACCCCAACGTGGCAATCCTATCCGGCGATGTGATGCTGGTCCGTGCTTACGAAATGCTGTTAAAATCGCAGCCCGGGTGCCTTTCTCTAGTTCTGGAGGCATTTAACCAATGTGCGGCTGAGGTTTGTGAGGGTCAACAGTGGGATATGAACTATGAAGTGGTAGAGCAGATAAGCGAAGCAGATTATCTGGCGATGATCCGGCAAAAAACGGCGGTTTTGCTTGGATTTAGTTTAAAACTGGGAGCAATACTAGCCGGGGCAGATGAGAAATCCCAACGACAATTGTACGAGTTCGGGGAGAAAATCGGAGTAGGGTTTCAACTAATGGATGATTGGTTGGATGTGTTCGCTGACCAAGGAAAGTTTGGAAAACAGGTAGGAGGGGATATCATCGCCAACAAGAAAACATTTTTATTAATTAAAGCATTGGAACAAGCGAAGGGCACCGAAGCAGAAACCCTGCGTTATTGGTTAAATCAAAGGGAATTTGATAACGCGGAAAAAGTGGCGGCAGTAAAAGAGGTATACGAAAAATTAAACATATCGGAGCAAACCCGCATTAAGATGAATAGCTATTTTAAGCAAGGCTTTCAGGCATTAGACACGCTTTCAGTAGACAAAGAACGGAAATCGGCACTACGTAACTTTACCGAACAACTCATGAAACGGGAGAAATGAAGAGAAAAAGGGTAGAATGGTGTAAGGTAAAAGGTTGAAGGGTAAAACTGAATAGCCTATCGCTCATCATCTGTCGACCGTTGGCTATGCCCCAGTGGACTAGAACCCAAGCTATAACCTTTAGAACAATTAACAATCAGGGACACTATAACACGCTAACACCAGACTACTGTTGTCTGTGGACTGAGGACTATCGACTATAAACAATCGAGCTAAACACTCATGAACCTATCCATCACAACCATACTAATTATCATTACGGTAGCGGCAAGCTTATACGCCTGGAATAAGCCTGAGCTTCTACAGCGCTGGATGTTCAACCCTTACGCAGTGCGATCCCGACGGGAGTATTACCGGTTTATTACCTCAGGGTTCATTCATCAGGATTATCTGCACTTGTTCTTCAATATGTTTACCCTATACTTTTTCGGCAGCATCATCGAGCAAGTTTATGGTATTATTTTTGGCGATTTGGGTGGGGTGCTGTACGTAGTCATGTACCTCGTGGCTATTGTAGTATCCGGGGTTAGTACCTACGCTAAGCATAAAAATCATCCGAATTATAATTCGTTGGGAGCGTCGGGCGGAGTGGCTGCTATATTGTTTGGTGCTATTTTGTATGATCCCACTAATAATATCTTACTCTTCGCCATCATCCCTATTCCGGGGTTTATTCTGGGGATATTCTTTTTGATTTATTCCTACCAGCGTTCTAAGCAGACCCGCGACCGCATCAACCACGATGCTCACCTGTGGGGAGCATTATTTGGGGCAGCATTCACTATTCTACTCAATCCAGCCGTGGTTCCCCGCTTCTTTGAGGAAATCGTCAACTTTCGATTATTTTAGAAGATGTTAACCGTCATACGAACAATCTGCAGAGTTGCTAATCGGCGATTCTAATACGGTAAAATACAGCAACTTGAGGGTAACTTTACATTAATCCAGATACTGCGTATCTTTCCAAAAGATTTTCTACCGCTATTCAACCTCTCCTCCCTGGTTTTCGTACAACTGTTGCATTGCAAATGCAATGAAAATTTAATAATATTCAAGAGCATTAAACTCTATAAACATGTCCCAATCCAACAACTTCGAGGCAAAAGCAAAGGAAACACTCAGTGAAATCTACGAAAAGATTAAAGAGCTGGAGGAGCAAGCCAAGCAGGTACGGGCTGATCTGGACGAAAAGCTCGACGAGCAGATGAACGGTTTTAAGAACAAAGACTCCAAAGTGTACCAAACCCTGGAAGATGCTAAGCACGCCAGTACTGCTGCTTTTTACGACATTCGGCAGGGAGTAGAGAAGGCTTCAGAAGCACTACGGGACGCTATCAAAAAAGCATCCTATCACTTTAAGTAGTGGAAGAAACCATTACTGCCAAACCTCCCGTAGTGACGGAGGTACCCCAGCAAGTCTACGACGAAGTACTTTCCCTAGGGTTAACCCATCTTCTTCCTCCCCTCAAGCAGTGGATTGGCGAGGAACGCACTTTCGTTCAGCAAGCCCGGCAGCTGGCCGAACAGTTTTTTCAGGCTACCCTGGCTAATAGTGACGCTCAGGCGCGGGCAACCCTCAATCAGCAGTACTCCCAGCAGTCACTTCAACTACTGCAAAACCGCTATGAGCAGCCCGAAGCCCCTTCGCTAGATAGTCGTTTCTTGGGTTACCAAGAAGCATTAAAAGAATACCTAGCTCAGTTACCGACGGTTGAGCGTCGTGAGCAAACTGAAGAGCGGTTTCTTGTACAGGAAGGTGACGGACGACCAATTCCTGTTATAAAATTTGGAAAGCGTCAGGTACGGCGCATTACCAACTGGCCCCTCAGTGTACAAAATCGGGTACGTCGCTGGCGAAAGAAAGATCCCAAACCGCTTGCCCCTTGGCAGTACGATGTGCCGCTGAGAAACCTAACTTCATACTATTTTCAGGATACATTAGTAATTACCTTGCTGCCGTTGGTAGAAGAAGCCTACCGGGTGGTGACTAAAGTGTCGCGCATACTCTGGCAGGCACAGAGTCAGTTGTATCAGGCCGCGCATCAGCAATTACTGGGTCTTGAGAAAGCTGAACTACTTACCGAAGAGAGCTGGAAAACTTTCCAGACTGAGTACGACCTAGCGGAGTGGCAACTGAAAAATTATACTAAAACCTTACCCCAGTCCTTCAAAAGCGTATTTGCCTTTCAGCAAACGTGTTTTGAGCAAGACTACGAACGGGCGGGCACGTTGGAACTTCCTGCCTACCGGTTTCGGGATGCTCGCCTGCGGCAATTGCAAGGTGAGCATCGGGCAACATTTCTGAAGAAAACCCAGGGATGGGCTACCACGCTATTTGCCCTACACGATGACTGGCGATTAGATCAGGAATTGAATCTGGTGAAAGACGCGCTCTGGCAAGATTACCTAAGCTATCTGGAAAAACAGCGTGCCGCACTGCACGAAGATATTTTTCCGCAGACTGACCAGGTTTCTAAAATTATTCACGATTCTCTGGAAGAAGTAGAGGGAGCTACCGATGATGAACTGAAACGGGTCCTTCGGCAAGAGCGTAAAAACATCGATCAGCAGGTTATTAATGAATTAATTCCTCGGGTTACATCGGTCATCCATCAGCAGGTTTTTTTTACCACACTAGCTCAATTTAAAGAAGTAAGCGAACAGTCGGTGAGTCAGATTGCCGATCAGCGGGGGCTGGTGGCCAGTGATGCTTACGATCAGCCGCTCAAAACTTCAGACATTGCCTATGTGTCACCGGGGCAACTGGCTGAGTATGAAATGCTCCCTCGCTTCAAAGCATCACTTTCCTCCCTGCAACAACAGACCCGTCAGCGAGTAAATGGCCTTCAGAAACTGGTGCAGGAGATTGGGCAAATTTCCTATTTCAGTCTCGACTCAGCTATTTCGGTCTACGGTCAGTCTGATACTCAAGAACAGCCTCAGCAGGTAGCGACCGAAGGAATGAAGCGGGCACTGACCAATGCCGAACGCCTGCACGAGCAGTTGCTGGGGCTGGTACAGTTTCAGGAGAGCGAATTGCTGAAAGCTATCGAGGATTTTTCCGGAAGACTCACCGAGTTGAAAGACAACCATGTGGTACTTCAGCTAAAGCTGCGTCTGGCTCGGGCCCGGGCAACCGAACGTACCAAGACGATGCGTCGGCAAACTCTGCGCTATATTCGTCTGGCAGTACCCCGCTCAGTTCGTTTCATTACCCGAATGTATCAGGAAGGAGCGGAACGCATTGGCTTCTACCGCAAGCAGATTGGCATAGAAGCCGGAGGGGAGGTGACTACCGAAATCTCTGATTTTCTGGCTGAAACCGAAGCTGCTGTCAATCGCCTGCCCTACGTCTATCAGCGTTTGTTTAGTGTAAAACCACTGAATGATTCGGTATTTTATCGGGATCGTCCCGAAGTGATAGCACGATTGACTCAGGCCTTCGAGAACTGGAAGCGAGGTCGCTATGCTACCACGATGTTGGTTGGGCAAAAGGGAAGTGGACTGACTACCCTAACTCGTTTTTTTCTGGATAACTTACCCCGGGATGAGCGACGTGAGTACACTATCTTATCGACGGATATTCAGAAGCGAATCTATACCGAGTCGCAGTTTCTGGCATTTTTTCAGGAGCAGTTATCCCCTCCCGAACCTTTCTCCAAACTGGAGGATATAGTCACCTTTCTATGCCAATTAGAAACGAAACACATTCTGATTATTGAGCATCTGGATTGGTTTTATTTGCGTAAGGTAGGGGGCTTTCAGTGCCTTAAGTGGATGCTAGAGCTAATTTCCCGCACCCATCGTCAGGTTTTTTGGCTGATGTCGTGTACCCAATACGCTTGGAGCTATTTGAATAAAGCTACCCAGGTAGCCGATCATTTTGAGTACGTTATTCAACTGGAGGCAGCTCAGGCCGGGATTGTACGGGAAATCATTCTCAAACGCCATCGGGTGAGTGGTTACGATGTACTGTACCATCCTGCCGAAAGCGATCAGAACAATAAGAAGTTCCTGAAGATGGATGAGGTGGAGCGGCAGGAGTACCTAGAGAACGAGTACTTCCAGGACTTAAGCCGAATCACTCAAGGAAACTTTGCGATAGCCCTGCTGTACTGGCTGCGGTCAGCGCAGGAAGTGACGGATAACCAGATTACTATTGGCAGCCTAAAATCACTGGATTACTCCTTTCTGAAATCCCTGTCGGTGACGCAGATTTCAAGTCTCCACGCCCTCCTTTTGCACGACGGCCTAACGATGGCTCATTTTTCCGAGCTAAGCGGAAGGCGCGATACCACCCTAGACAGCGATTCGCCTGTATCAATTAACTTGCGGATGGTTCAGTTGCTGGACGACGGCCTGTTGGTGAAATCAGACGAGGTCTACCAAATTCATCCGCTGCTCTACCAGCAGGTAGTGTCTCTGTTACAAACCCGTAATTTCGTTCACTGATGCGCCTGATACTTGTTTTTGTTTTCATTGGTAGTACGCTGTTTGTCTACGGGCAGCTAGGTACGCCCCCAGTTGCTTTGCCCGATACCGTTGAGATAATCGGCCGGGCAGATTCGGTGACTGCCGATAGCGGATCTACGGCAAAGGGAGAATCGCTAGCGGAGAACATTGGCATTGATAAACCGCCGTTCCGGGTTTCTTTAGGTAAGATTATCTGGAGTGTTATTGTCTTTGCTATTGGGTACTTCTTTGTGCGCTTCTGTACGCGATTGTTAGGAGTGCTGGCTGAGCGCAGTACGACTGAACGACGTATTACCATTAAGGGATTAGTACCCGTCGCCCGGATCGTGGGTTGGGTTATTGTCATTTACGTAATTATTGCCGGCATCATTCGTCCCCCGGTTGAGACCGTGCTGGCGTTTACGGCATCTTTGGCGGTGGCAGTGGGCTTCGCTTCCCAAGATATACTGAAAAATATCTTTGGAGGTATTGTCATCCTGCTCGATCAGCCATTTAAGATGGGCGATAAGATTGAAATCGGCTCATTTTACGGCGAGGTAGTGGAAATTGGGTTGCGCTCTACCCGTATTGTCACCCCCGACGATTCGCTGGTCTCTATTCCCAATGGGGAGCTGATGAATCAGTCGGTGTCAAATAGTAATGCCGGAGAGTCCAACTGTCAGGTAGTAGCTGAAATATTCCTGCCCATTGATATTGATACTGAGCGGGTGCGGCATATCGCTACCGAAGCAGCGCAGACCTCTCGCTATATTTATCTGAACAAGCCTATTGCCGTACTCTTCTTTAACGAAGTGAAAGATCGCCGCTCTTACCTCAAGATGCGCCTGAAAGCCTACGTGATGGACATACGCTACGAATTTATCTTCAAAAGTGAACTCACCGAGATTGTGATGCGCGAACTGTTATACGAACGGATTATTACTACGGAAGATTACGTATGAACTACCAAGAAGTATATCCTGCTCTGCGACAATATACCTACTTGAATACCGCTTCTTGCGGATTACTTTCCACCGATACCCAGCGTATTATCCAACGAGCTACGCAGCAATATGCTCGACAGGGTAGTGTAGGTCGGGATGCTTGGTTTGATGAATTGGATATTATCCGTCAAGCAACAGCGAAACTTATTGGCAGTTCAGCAGGGGAGATAGCACTCATCAATAATTTTACTTCAGGTATTTACCAGGTTGCCCAACTACTGCATCGCTATCGGCGGGTGCTGGTGGTGGCTGACGATTATCCATCGCTGCTATTACCCTGGCACTTGCTGGGGTTCGAGGTGCATACGGTAGCCGCTTTATCTGACGGACGAATTCCACTGGAGGGGATTGAGAAAAGTATTCGTCAGCATGGTATTGAAGTACTGGCAGTGAGCCACGTGCAGTACAGTAGTGGGTTTCAGCTTCCGCTGGCAGCACTTAGTAATATTCGCCAACGGCATAAGGTCAAATTAGTGATTGATGCCACCCAATCGCTGGGAACAATACCAATTAATTTACAAATAACCCCAGTCGATGTGCTGATCGGTAGTGGTTACAAATGGCTTACTGCCGGGTTGGGCAATGGTATTTTGTATATCCGGCAGGATTTACACGAGACACTCCAGCCCAAAGTGCTGAGTTTCGGAGCAGTAGGTAGTAATTTCTCTGCACAAGATATTGCCCAGATTCTATTTACGCCAGCTACGCTAGAGGCGGGGCACTACAATTTCTTCAGTCTACTGGCCCTTCAGCAGGCGTTGAATGAACTAGAGACGATAGGTATTTCGGTGATCTTAGAGAAGGTGCTGCAACTTCGTACTCAACTGCTTGACTCCCTACCTTCGGCAGTGAGGCTGGTGTCTAACTTTGAGCCCGACAACCGCTCTGGCATTGTGGTGGTGCAAACTTCCGACAAAGCTGAATACCGTCTGAAAGCAGAAAATATCATTACCTCTACCCGTCCTCTTGGTCTTCGCATCAGCCCACACTTCTACAATAGCGAGGCCGATATTGATAAGCTCTGTTCAGTCCTGGCAGGGCTGCAGTAGTGCGGTATCTTGCATCGCCCGGGCCTTTCTTTATCTTTGCTTTGCTAGTTAATTATGAAGAATAAATCTTTACCGTTAGTTATTATCATTGCGGTAGCTGCTACCTCGGCGTACTTGCTATTTCGCACGGTGCTAGAACAGAGCGAGCATCCAATTACCTTCGAGCTATTTGCTGCCCTGATTGGGGTGAGCATCACTATTTTGCTAACCAGCATCCTGCTGCGTCGTCAAACCGTTGCTGAGCTTCGCAAGGAGGAAAATGTGCTGTTTCTCGATGTAAAGATGAAAGTATATCTCGAGCTCATCGATCAGCTTCAGGATATTATTGCCAAGAAAAATATTCTGGAGGAAGACATGATTGAGATTCGATTGCTTAATCAAAAAATTGCCTTCATCAGCAGTCAGGAGGTGCTGGAAGCCTTCAATAGCTTCTCGCGATTGTACGCTGCCAAAGCTCTGAAAGACCAGATGGATGATGACGATATTGATGAGCTACTGCGCGAACTCAGCAAAATGAGCTTCCATATTCGCCGTGACCTGCTCCGCGATACTTCCCGCGATAAAGAAAATGAGTTACGAGTGCGAACCGCTATCTTGCAGAGTAATGAGAATTTGGATATTGAATAAGCAAGGAGTACGGAAGATGGAAAAGGGAGAAAGGGGCTAGTACGCTACAAGCTTCCGTACTCCTTTTTCCATAAAAAGAAACATAATCTTTGAACCAAATACCTCCACGCTTCCTTGTATTTAACAGAATTAAAAGAGTAAGCAATTATGAGTAGTCCGACTGATAAGAACGATAGGAATAGTCTGAAAGATTATTTTGCATTTGGTGAGGTGTTTGGCTATTTCTTCCGTAAGAAAGACCCCAATCGTCAGAGCAACTTTAATCTACGTATGATGCATGGCATCAACAAAATCTCTATCGTGATGTTTCTACTGGGGATCATCTTCCTGATTATCAAAAACGTATTTTAGTGGATATTGAAGCTTATCGTGCGTACTGCCTTGCCAAGCCAGGTGTGACTGAGTCGTTTCCGTTTGATGAAGAAGTGCTGGTGTTCAAAGTAATGAATAAGATGTTTGCCCTAACCGATGTGACGCTGTTTACCAGTATCAACCTCAAGTGCGACCCTGAGCGGGCGGTGGAGTTGCGGGAGCGATATCCGGCGGTACAACCGGGCTATCATATGAATAAACAGCACTGGAACACCGTGCTGATGGATGGTACCATAGGCGACAAGCTACTTACTGAGTGGATCGATCATTCCTACGATCTTATTGTGGCGAGCCTTCCCAAAAAGCACCGAGAAGAACTCGCTTCACTTTCATGAGTACCGATGATGAAAAGACCTGGCTGGCTTTGGGAGACTCCTACACCATTGGTGAATCTGTTCCTCTGCACTTGCGCTGGCCTCACCAACTTACCCGACAGTTAGGCTTTTGCAATCCGCAGTACGTAGCCACCACTGGCTGGACCACTCGCGATCTGCTTAACGCCATTTCCGAAACTACATTCTCCCCACCTTACACTTGGGTCTCTTTACTCATCGGGGTAAATAACCAGTATCAAGGACTGGATTTTTCTCTTTACCCTGAAGAGTTTACTGAATTGCTAGAACTTGCTATCTCCCAAACCAGCAATGCCCAGCATGTGCTGGTACTGTCTATCCCTGATTACAGTGACACTCCTTTTGCCCAGGAGAAGCAATTGAAGCACGTGCAGCAGGAAGTAGCGCAGTACAACCGCACCAACCGTCAGATTGCCGAAGATTACGGAACGCGCTACTGTGACATAACGCCCATTTCGCAGCTGGTTTCAGAAAATAAAGTACTAGTTGCCGAAGATGGGCTGCATCCTTCGGGTAAAATGTATCAGAGTTGGGTGGAAAAAATTCGGCAGGAAATAGACTTTACTGAGCTTACTTAACCCCTTTTTTCTTCAGCATCTCGCCTAAATTGATCGAGTGACCAGGTAGAATATCAAATGATTTATGCCAGTCGCGAATTAACCAGTCCTGATCGGGTTCAGCTAAGATTAATTGTTTTGAGGCAGATAGTACCCAAATAACCTTTTTCACGCCAAAAGCGAATAGCTTTTTGGTCTTCTTCTCTAGATATTTTTCCCACTTGATTTTACTGAGGTCAGCTTTGGTATCTACTTCAATGACTATTTCAGGGGGTATGTTGAAGTAGTGTTCGTCGAGGGTATACTTCTTAATATCGGACGATTTATAAATAGCAATATCAGAGGCTAAATTGTTTCCCTTGGAAAGGTGTAGCCCCATTTCGTTTGTAAATATCTCATATCGCGCCTCGTCAACATTGATGTACAAATACTTCAGCAATTCTTTGACAAGAAAAGATTGTAAGCTACTGCTGCCCATAATGTCATCCAAAGTTTTTTTATTTTTAATCACTTCTTGATAACCAGCGTAATAAATAGGCTGGCCGTCCATCTCTTCGTAGATCAGCTCGCGGGGGATTTCTTTTTTCTTGCGGGGCTTTTTAGCCTGAATAATAGAAGCCATACATTTGGGTTTTTCTAAAAATACGAAAGTACTACCGAGAAAACACCGGTCAACATAAATTCGTTGGGAGAATACCGAGCCATTTCCGTTGGATTCGCTTGGGAATATTGATAGCTTTGTTCTTTATCTGCAAAATTTCTGTGCCATGATATCTACAATGGAAATCCCCGTAACCCGTGCTGCCGAGTCAAAAATCGATCAGGTTGATTTTCAGAATATTCAGTTCGGAAAAGTTTACTCCGATCATATGTTTATTGCCGACTACGACGGTAAGCAGTGGAGCGATTTACGCATTGAGCCCTTTGCTGATCTTACGATGAGTCCGGCTACCTCGGTACTGCACTATGGTCAGTCAATCTTTGAAGGTTTAAAAGCCTACAAAAATGGAGCAGGCGAGGCTTTAATTTTCCGCCCTGACCGAAATGCCGCCCGGTTCAAGAAGTCAGCCGTCCGTATGTGTATGCCCGAGTTGCCCGAAGATATTTTTCTGAATGGCTTGCGCGAACTTGTAAAGTTGGATAAAGACTGGATTCCCAATCGGGTGGGCACGTCGCTCTACATTCGTCCGTTTATGATTGCTACCGACGAATACATCGGAGTGCGCCCTTCAGCCATTTATCGCTTTATGATTTTCACCGGGCCGGTGGAAGCATACTACAGTAAACCCGTTCGGGTGAAGGTAGAGAAGAAGTTTGTCCGGGCAGCCGAAGGGGGGACGGGCTTTGCCAAAACTGCCGGGAACTACGCCGGATCGCTGTACCCTGCCCAGTTGGCGGCTCAACAAGGCTACGACCAGTTGATGTGGACGGATGCTAACACCCATGAATACATTGAGGAAGCGGGCACGATGAACCTAATGTTGGTTATTGACGATACCTTACTAACCCCGCCCATCAGCGGGTCTATCCTGGACGGAATCACTCGCGATAGTATTCTAACGCTAGCAGAAGACTGGGGAATGAAGACCGAAGTGCGTAAAGTATCAGTAAACGAAATTATCCAGGCTATTGAACAAAACCGCCTGCAAGAAGCTTTCGGGGCTGGAACTGCTGCTACGGTAGCCCATATTCAGACTATTGCTAACGAGGGAATAGATTACGAACTACCTCCGGTTGAAAATCGTAAGTTTTCCAATAAAGTGCTTAAAGCATTAGACGATATCAAGTACGGACGCGCAGAAGACACTCATAATTGGGTGATGAATGTTGACTAAATAAACAGTATTTTAAGAAGTGTGTAGTATGGATCTTAAAGGCTTATATCAAATAGCAAAAAAAGAGCTAATGCCATTATATGATGGTGAGTCAATTGATCTTCGACTTGAGCAAGTAGAGCGGGATGAAGATTCGGGTATCTGGAAAGTAGTTGTTTCTTATCTAGTAGAAGACAAGAATCATGTTATCCCTTCTGCATACTTCAAGGATATAACTAGTGAGTATAGGTATGAGCGAATTTATAAATTGCTTAAAGTCAATGACGACAATAAGGTTGAAGGTTTGCTTATGTTCGATAAAGCGTCATGATACTTATTGATACTAACGCGCTAACATTGTTAATAGTAGGTCTGATTGATTCAAACCAGATTGGAAAGCACCACAGAACTTCAATATATACAGAAAAAGATTTTCATAAGCTTTTACGTGTTATTCAAGACTTCAGCAATCTTTTAATTCTTCCAAATATTTGGACTGAAACAGATAATCTTTTAAATAATTTTCTGACTAGAAATTTTAGATGGCCATACGCTGAGACTCTTAAAGAAATAGTTTCCAAAACCACTGAAAAATATCTTAGTTCAGAGTCTGGGATCAACAGTGATTTTTTTGTTAACACTGGACTTACTGATTCACTTATTGTAGAGTTAGGCAAAAGTTGTGAAATGGTGATAACCGCAGATTCAAAATTGTCCGACTTAATTCAGGCACATGGAATTGCTGTTTACGATTTAGTGAAGGAGAAAAATAAAGACTTCAAATAACAGTCACTATTCACTCACGTTCCACGTCGGATTTAAAAATTCCATCATTCATTACTCACTAATCATTAAAAATAAATGACCACAGACCAGTTGAAAGACTTGAAGGCCAGAGTAGAGGCTTTGAGGGGGTATCTTTGACTACGACCAGAAGAAAGCTGAAATAGACGACGAGCAGAAACTAACACTGCAACCTGATTTCTGGAGCGACCCGCAGGAAGCCGAAAAGGTGATGAAAAGCATCCAGACTAAAAAGGTGTGGACCGATAGTTACGAAAAAGCCAAGATGGCCTACGATGATCTGGAGACGCTCTACGAGTTCTACGAGATGGATGAAGTAAGCGAATCTGATATTGAGCAGGAGCAGGAGAAAGCCGAGAAAATTATTGAAGACCTGGAGTTTAGGAAAATGCTCAGTGGGGAAGAAGACCAACTCAGTGCCGTATTGCAGATTAATCCGGGAGCGGGTGGCACCGAAAGCCAGGATTGGGCGGAGATGCTGATGCGAATGTATATTATGTGGGGCGAGAAAAATGGCTACGCAGTGAAACAGGTAGACCATCAGCCGGGTGATACGGCAGGAATCAAGTCTGTTACATTAGAGTTTGGTGGGGATTTTGCCTACGGAAACCTGAAATCTGAGAATGGGGTACACCGTTTGGTGCGAATTTCTCCGTTCAATGCTAATGGCAAACGACAAACTTCTTTCGCTTCGGCCTACGTCTATCCGGTGGTAGATGATTCTATTGAGATTGAAGTAAACCCCGCCGATATTACCTGGGAAACGTATCGTTCGGGTGGAGCCGGAGGACAGAATGTAAACAAGGTAGAAACCGCAGTACGTTTGCGACACGCACCTTCGGGGATCATTGTCGAATGCCAACAGGAACGTTCGCAGTTACAGAACAAGGAAAAAGCCATGCAATTGCTAAAATCCCGCCTGTACCAGCAGGAAATAGAGCGACGGAATCAGGAACGGGACGAAATTGAGAGCAATAAAAGTAATATTGATTTTGGATCCCAAATCCGTAACTATGTGCTGCATCCGTATAAACTAGTGAAGGATGTGCGTACTGGAACGGAAACCTCCGATGTACAGTCGGTGCTAGATGGTGACCTGGATGCGTTTATCAAAGCGTACTTGATGGGGCAATAGACAAGGCTTGATTATCTAAATTGCCTACAGAACCGAAAACCATATTTCTCATTGGCATTGGGGACACTGCCCCTTTACTAGCAAAGCAACTTCGTTGGTCTGATAATTTTCGGGCAATGTAACTTCGGGCACCAAGTGATCGGGCAAGCATTCGGTACGTCCACAAGCAGTGCAAGTAAAATGAATATGTTCGGAATGATGGGTTTTCGTTTCAAATTGTTTATCGGTCAATGATTGACGAATCCCCTCCGAAAGCCCAAAGTACGCCAGCCCACCATCGTGCGGAATCAAGTGTAAAATTTCCTTCTCAATAAACGTATGCAACGTACGATAGAGCGTTACCCGGTCGTACTGAGGGAGCTGGTTTTCCAGATCTCTGGCTGATAGAGCGTAATTCGAGGTAACGAAAAGCCGGATAACGTCGCAACGCCCCGAAGTAACCCGAAGCTGATGATGATGTAGTACTTCTTTTACAGAAAGGGTATCCATAGTGCAAAGGTAGTAATTACGTAAACAAGTTGCATTAGAGCAAACGTTTAGCGTACAATAAAGCTGGTTGTTACTTTCTGGCTAAGCATTTTAGAAAAATTTCGAATAGAATGCCGAGGCAAACAAGCTGAAACTGGGGGCAGTTAATACGATATGTTTAAAGATAAAATCCGTAGATGACCCGACTGAAAAAGATCCTAGCTGCTTTACCTACCCTAGTTGTTTTTCTCCTGATAAGTGCAGCGATACTAGAGGTTGCCTGTATTTATGGTATAGTTCGGGCTGGAATAGGAGGAGCCACCGGAGATGTCAGCATTTATCCACTAATCATCCTAGTACTGGGGGCACTAATCGCTCTGGGGCTTACGGTGGGCAATTATCTGGTCAAACCTTAATCCATGGCAAATAAAACCAACATATTATGAAAGTAAAGAAAGTTTTGGTGGTTGCTGACTCATTAAATGGCCAATTCACCCGAATGGCTGATGCTCGTCGTGGGTAGCTATGCCGGCTGATGCTTGGTGGGCAACCTGAACTGTTCACTGGATTCTGATCGGTTTTTTATCTTCGTCGATAGCTACCAGGGTAAACCGACCACTGATAGCTTTTTCCTGCTCTTTCAGGCTGGTATTACCCATGTAAATGACAGTACCGACTAGCTCGATGATGGTATCAGCAGGAATTGGCTGGGTAAAGCTAGTTTCATCACTACTGATAGTTACCATCCGTTGTCGACTGTAGTGAGTAGCCGTAATAAAGGCTACTTCATCCATTAGTTGCAGGGCTGTTCCGCTAAAAAGTGTGTCATAGTGATTGGTCGTATTCGGAAATACCGCCTTGAATATACGGGTTTCAGATTGTTGGATACGCTCTGCCTTACTCAGGCTACTTCTTTTTCTAGTGCTAAGTAGTGTTGTAAAGTGCCACTTGAGTCTTTCATTGGAAAAACATTCAATTGGCATAAGTAGGACTCGCCATTACGACGGTAGTTGACGATAACCTCCTGAAAAGGCTCTTCGGCTTTTAGCTTGGCGCGAATGCGGGCCCGAGTGTCGCTTGAGGTGGCTTCACCCTGAAGCATAGCTGGTTTTTGGTGGATAGCGGCTGAAGCTGGATAACCTGTCATGCTGGTAAACCCGTCGTTTACCCAACGAATGACCTGATATGAATCGGTTAGCACCAGGGCTTCGTGGGGTTTTTCTAGTACTGAGGCCAGATTTACCTTCCAACGGTAGGTGCGCTGGAAATGGCCTAGCGTCTTCCAGTCAGTGGGTGAAAACGATTGGGGCGATAAAGCTTGATGTAAAAAATACGCATCAGCGCAGTGGATGGGAAATTGGACAAAAGGCGATTTTTTCATGATTGTATTTTTAAGATTAAGGATAAGCCCAAGCAAATTAATGACTGGGCATAATTATTAAACAGGTTCACTTACTGACTGACGTAATTGTTGAGCAGCGCCCAACAGCTCCATCTGCGAACATGAGCACTCAATGGTGATTACATCGGCATCCAATGCGGCAATACTTTCAATAATATCGTTGAATTCCGAGTAGCGCATATGTGTATGTACCTGAGTTTCATCGCGCACACCGCTAGTCGCTAGCCGAAACGTCCGTACCGCCCAGGCTAGGTAATTCGTCCAGTCGGATTGGCGTAAGGGCAAACCTTCCTGCAGAGCAAGCTTATCTAAGAAATAAAACATTCATTAACAGCTCCTTAGCTCAACTTCACCGGGCTTTAAAAGTGGTCAATAGATAGTCAGGCCAACGAAGTGAAAAGGGCGTACCCCGCTCGGAGGTGATGGTTGGCTGATCTAACGAAGCTTCGCAAACGCGGAAGCCCGGGCAAACTCCCTTCCGGCACTAACTAAGCCGGGAACGGAAACGATAGCGGCAGGTCTCCTAGCTGCATCCGACCCCGCTTCGCCTTCTCATCCACCTCAAGTGGACAATGGCATTATGAAGTGTGGCATAACTATCTACTCGTCGTTGAGTAGATCGGACTCACAGTTGCGCGCCAGCTCGCGATTTACCCGCGATTCCCTTGGGCGGCATCCCGCATTATCCTCACCTTTCGTTGAGAACCATCATCTTTTTGATAAAGAAATTAAGTAAAGAACTTGTCACTTGTGAAAGTACGAGATAAAAGACAATTAGAAAACTAATGAAGGATAATTTACACCTTATACTTCTTCAGTAGCGTAGCATCGGGTTCCATACCTAGTCCGGGTTCAGTAGGGGCAGTGATGTGACCGTTTTTAATCGGAAAAGCAGGGAGGGCTGGGTTGAAATCACGGGCTTTAGCGGGATATGTTTCCAGAATTAGGGCGTTAGGGATAGAGGCTAAGGCGTGAACGTTCATATGAGCGAAACCGTGGGGAGCTACGGGTACGTGATAAGCCGAGCAAAGTGCTGCGATCTTTCTCATCTCAGTTAAGCCTCCTCCTTTGATGGTATCAATATTCACGATATCGCAGGAATGGTTTTCTACCAAGTCGCGGGCACCCCAACGGGTGTACTCATTCTCCCCAGCTACCACTGGAATATCGAGTGCTTCCCGTACTTCAGCGTTGCCCCGCCAGTCGTCGGGAGCTACGGGTTCTTCAAACCAGTACAAATCTAAATCTTCTACCATACGCCCGTAGCGAATGGCTTCGTAAGCGGAGGGGTAACCATTGTTAGCATCTACCATCACGCGGGCACTACTACCTAGGGCTTCTGCTACCGCACAGGTACGTTCAGCATCAGCTTTCGCATCTAGGTAGCCAATCTTCATCTTAACTACTGGGTATCCTTCTGCAACGTAGCTTTCCATCTCTTTCACTAACTCAGGAATGCCTTTGTTTTCAGCGTAGTACCCTCCGGCAGCGTACACCGGAATTTGCTCCCGAAATGTACCTAGTACCTTATGAACGGGTAACCCAAGGGCTTTGCCTACAATGTCCCACACACAAAGGTCAACGCTACCAATAGCGTGAATTTCCTTACCTTTAGCTACTGGCTTACGGTTGTCAAAAAACATATGGTGCCACACTTGCTCAGTATTCATCAAATTTAGCCCCTTAATCTTCTTCACGAAACTTAATATATCTTTATCCGAACCCTTGGTGATAGCGTAGCCATTAATCCCCTCATTGGTAGTGATTTTCAGAAAAGTAGTAGATGGGTAGCTTCCGCCCGATTCCTTGATAGCATTCCAGGTGCGAGGCGTTTTTTTATCAAACTTTAGTCGAATAATCTCTGCATCTTCAATCTTGATAAACTGCAACGCATCCCGAACGGAAGGTTGTTGACTAGGGGCAGTAGGTTGTAACCATCGTTGTCCAGCTAAGGCCGAGGTAACGGCCAGGGAGGTTACGCTAGCAGCGGTGGTTTTGATAAAGTTGCGTCGTGCTTTCATAGGATACGGTGGAAGTATTTGGTATTAATTTACGAAAAATAACGGCTACTGATTGCAGTTCTTCCCATTGGCTACTACCTTCACAGGTAGTTTGAAGCGTTGGCTAGCTAATATCGCCCTAGGTCTTTGTGCTGTGATGAGCTTAAACATCTTAGCTATTCCACTGACCTACCTGGACTTCAAACTACGGCAAGATTATTACGCTAATGTGATCTGCGAAAACAAAGATCAGCCAATTGCCATTTGTGGTGGGCGCTGTTTTGTAGATAAGCAGATAGCTACGTTGCAGATGGTGACTCAACCCGTTTCTGATTCAGCTCCCGCCGCCCCAACCCTAGAAATCGATCTATCGCTTTACGTAGTGACCGAATTAATGCACTTTGTTCTGAATTATCAATTGGCGATGTCCATCGGTTATTCGGATACTACTCTCTTATTTTCTTCCAAGTACCCTACGTCAGTTTTTCATCCGCCTCGGGGATAATTTTCCACCTTTCTATAAGTACAGATCGGCAAAGAGTGTCTGTAAAGCAAGTTTCTATGTGTTCTAAACCGTCATAGTGAAGCCATATCCTATCTTCTGATGAAATTACTTCGTTTCACTACGCTCTTCCCATCGTGGAACGATTGTAATGACGAGGTAACAGGTAAACAAATTTACTTTACCGAGCACCCTATCTTCACTAAGTGATTACCACTCATGCTAGCCTGAAACTTATCCGGGTAATCTGAAACACATTATTCACCATTCATTAATCATCACTATTGATATAGAATGATCAATAATAAAACCTTAAAAATATGAGAACTTATCCTATCATTCTAGGAATAACCTTATGGAGTGCTACCGTTCAAACCGTAGTTGGCCAAGAGTATAAATCAATTTCCGCGAAGGACTCACTAACAATACAAAAGTTAGAACGCGACCTGATGGCGGGTAAACATCAGGAAGTGATGGGGAAAGTATTTGGCACACCCAAATACGATATTAGAACTGTCGGGATTTTGGTGTACGACGGAGTAAATGACCTAGATATGATTGGTCCCCGCTACATTTTGGGGACGATGGGCACCAAGACCGAACTGATTGCCGTAGACTCAGGAAATATCAAAACCATTAAAGGAATAGAGATTATCCCCGATAACATCATTGATTCAGTCAACCAGCTTGATATTCTGGTGATTCCGGGCGGGTTTCAGGAGACGCTGAAAGCAGCTTACAACCAACGGGTACTCGAGTGGATACGGAAAATCGATGAAGGCAGCATATTCACTTCTTCGGTCTGTACCGGAGGCTGGATATTAGGAGCTACCGGATTATTAGAAGGAAAGAAGGCTACGACTAACTGGTACCGGGCGGAAGAAATGCTCAACCAGTACGGAGCTACGTTTACTAACGAACGCTTCACCAGCGATGGTAAGTACTGGACATCCGCCGGGGTTACCGCTGGAATGGATATGTCATTGGCTATAATGAAAGAAATTTGGGGTGAGAACTATACGCAAGGTTTAATGCTGGATATGGAATACGATCCCGCCCCGCCAATAGAGGGCGGAAGTCCAGAAAAAACTGATGATGTAGTTCATTGGATGTTAGAAAGTATGTACACAGCCGGGATTACCACACTCATAGATAGTTTAGAAAGTACTACCAGAAATCACGAATAGTATGAAGCGATTATATGCCACTTTAGTCTCCGTAACTTTTATGATTGGCTGCCAACCCTCGGCTACTACCGAAGCCCAGGAAATTTATATCGAGGCCATGGAAATACACGATGAAGTGATGCCCCGTATGGGGGAAATCATGCAGTTACGACGGGCAATCGAGGCTCGGATAGATTCACTTCAGCAATTGGATTCTGCCGCCTACGCCGATACTGTACAGTACATGCAGTTTGTAGTTCGCAACCTACAGTATGCCGATCAGGCGATGATGCAGTGGATGCGGAATGTAAAGAAAGTCCCCGGGATGGAAGAAGCACAAACTTCATATCAGGATGAAATGTCAATGGAAACAATAGATATGACCAACATTGTCCAAATCCAGCGAAGCCAGAAAACCGCTATTGAACAGGTAAAGCAGCAGATGGAGAGTAGTATAGAGCAAGCGCAGTCCCTACTTACCCCTGACGAAAATTGAACGCTAGGGGCAGTATTTCTTTTTCAAATGGCGTGAGTTTGTAACTATTCTAAATAACTGTATGTTTGTATATAGTATGATACAGTTATTCTCTTCCGAGTTCGGGGCTACGTATCAGTCCGATCAGGATCGTTGCTTCTATTTACACTTTCAGGGGCGGGAGCTTGCGCTGAGCGTGTGTTCCCTGATTGCCTTCAAGAAAAAAGTTGATTCAGTAGATTTGGTTAAGATGCTGACCGACGAAGAGGATTATTCTGATGTGGTGCTGCTGTCGACCTGCCAGCGGGAGGCCTATTTTTTGTTAAGCATTCGGGAAATTATTGATCTTAAAGAATTGTTGGGAGGAACATTAGTGATGTTAGAGTTAAATAGCATTCTTCACAAGCAGATAAACTGCGGTATCTCTTAATATTTTCTAATTCTATTTTTATTTCTATGAAAGATTTGATGCGACAGCGCACCTCGATTAAACCCGAAATTGTTGATATTTTGAACGAACAGGTTCGTATTGAGGCTACTGCTTCGGCGGCTTATTTGGCGATGGCCGCCTGGTGCGACCAACACGGCTGGGAGAACAGTGCCGATCATTTTTATACTCAAGCGGACGAGGAACGCATGCATATGCTCAAGCTTTTTCGCTACGTGAGCGACATGGGGGCAGCGGCTATTTCACCCCAGGTTGGCGAAGTACAGCACGATTTCACCACCCTGCGGGAGGTATTTGAGACCGCCCTGGATAATGAAATTCATGTAACCGAGTCAATTAATAAGATTGTAGCGGCTTGCCGAAACGCCAACGACTTTGCCACAGAGAGCTTTATGCAATGGTACGTACAGGAGCAGGTAGAAGAAGAGTATGTAGCCCGTCGTGCACTAGAGTTATTTGATATTATGGGCGATTCGGGTATGGATCTGATCCTGATTGACGAGCGAATTCCTAAGATTGTTTATCAAGAACCTGGTGCAGCAGGAGAAGCCGAAGCGTAAAATATTTGATATAGATACAGTATGAACGTAGAATCTCAACGTCAGGAGGGCTACGCCGAAGACCAATACTCAATAGGAGGCCTCGATTTCCGATCGAGGCTTCTTTCCGAAGAGTGCACATTCAAAAAGTGCTGTAAGAAGTACAAAAAGCCCGGTAAGCGGCACTGCAAGAAGTGTCCTAAGTTTTAGCAAATTGATTCCTGAATTGATAAGCCACTTATAATCCGGATAGTTTTAACAATTTTCCATAGATTATCTTATCGGCTTAGGGTGACAACAATGCTAGATTCCAGGCTGAAGAATGCGAAAGCTTCTACTAATCCATTAACTTCCCGTGTTAGAGAGTACCACGTGTTAGAGTATACATAGTTAGTACCTAGCTCTTCTTACATCGTCTGAAGCATCGAGGTACTTTTTCCATCCCAGATCGTTATAACCCCCTGTAATTACCTGTAAGTAAGTGGACAAAATTAAATAAATATATGTTAGTACTCCCATATGGGAAAAATACGAACAGTAGAATTATCAAGCGACGAAAAGCAATCCTTAGAAAAAGGTTATCACTCAGGGAAAAGCCATGCCTTTCGCAAGCGG
>JBCCTI010000055.1:0-48026 GCA_039198955.1 Bacteroidota bacterium
AGAGTTTTTTTAAGCTTAACTGAATTCTAACACGTGCGATATAAACTTGGTTTTAATTACTTTTTACAAAGAAGAGAGAAACAGACGAACTGGTTCCATAAAAGTTCAAATACAACTTGCATGGCAAAGTGACAAAAAAATTGGTGTTTGAATTGCCGATAAGAAAAAGTCACCTATTTCCGAAAAAAATGTGTGCAGGCAGTCTAAAAAGCTATTAAACTAGTGGGGTTTATCGAAAATACTTGAGAATGCGTATATTCCCGCTTTGTTTTTACCAAAACCGAAGAACCCCATGCGGAAATTTCTACTACTCACCAGTACCTTGCTGTTAGCGCAATTATCCTCTTTCGGGCAAGCAGCCGAAGAACAAAGTATTGATGAGACGATTGATGGCTTGTTTAGCCCCTTAGCCGATGGTATTGCTACAATAATATTTTTCCCCCTGTTCTCGATCAATGGTGTAGACGTTCCCTTCATTGTCGTTTGGCTGATTACCGCAGCTATTGTTTTCACTATTTACCTTAATTTTATCAACTTTCGGGGTTTTAAGCACGCTATTGATATTGTGAAAGGTAAATACACCCATGAGAGCGACCCTGGTGAAGTGACGCACTTTCAGGCCTTAACTACGGCTCTGTCGGGTACTGTCGGATTAGGGAATATTGGTGGTGTAGCAATTGCTATTTCGGTGGGAGGGCCAGGGGCCACTTTATGGATGGTTATCTTCGGTCTGTTTGGGATGACCGCCAAGTTTGTGGAGTGTGCCTTGGCAGTACGATTTCGCGATGTACATGCTGATGGTACAGTTTCGGGCGGACCGATGTATTACTTGAAGAGAGGGTTTAGTAACCAAGGCTGGGGACGAGTTGGTATTTTTCTAGCAGGATTGTTTTCTTTCATGGCGATTTTAGCCTCGTTCGGCGGTGGAAATATGTACCAGGTGAATCAAGCAGCCCAGCAGTTTATAACTATCTCAGGCGGGGAAGACTCGTTCTTCGGTCAAAATACCTGGGTATTTGGTGTGATCTTCTCAGTGCTAGTGGCGATTGTTATCATCGGTGGGATTAAAAGTATCGCCAACGTTACTGAAAAAATTGTTCCGTTTATGTGTGGCTTATATGTTTTAGCGGCGCTATTTGTAATAATCACTAACATTGGACAAGTACCTGAGGCATTTGCTGCTATCGTTGATGGGGCAATTAACGGAAAAGCAGCTACTGGTGGGTTGGTCGGTACACTAGTGCAAGGGTTAAGACGGGCGACATTTTCAAATGAGGCGGGAGTTGGTTCTGCAGCTATTGCCCACTCCGCTGTAAAAACCAGTGAACCGGTAACTGAAGGTTTTGTAGCTTCATTAGAACCCTTCGTAGATACTGTAGTAGTGTGTACTATGACTGCTTTAGTAATTGTTATTTCGGGTGCATATAAGGATGAAACCATCCCTGATGGGATTGATCTAACCTCTACCGCTTTTGCCACCGTTATTGAATGGTTTCCTTATCTATTGGCTATTGCAGTTATCTTGTTTGCATTTTCTACATTGGTTTCCTGGTCATACTACGGTCTAAAAGCTTGGACATACTTACTTGGCGATAGTCAGGTCGTTATTTTTAGCTACAAACTGATCTTTTGCTTACTAGTAGTAGTAGGGGCTTCAGCGAGTTTGGGAAGTGTTATCGCTTTTTCCGATGCAGTGCTACTCGGGATGTCGCTTCCTAACCTAATTGGCTGTTACTTCTTGGTGCCACTAGTGAAAAAAGATATGCAGTCTTTCCTAACCAGGGTTGAAAAGGGAAAAATTGAAGTGTACGACTGACTAGGCCCTATTCATCGCAATAGAGTCGGTCATAGGCATCGGGATCATAGGCTTTACGGAAGATAATCTCTCCCTGAGCATCCATATATATAAGGATATGCAATCTAGCTTCTGATACATATTTTTCGGTGAGGTACATAGGCTCTCTTGTTTGAGGATGGATAATCAGGCGAATATCATCAAAGGTAGGTTTTAGTACCTCGCCCTGTTGGTTACTCAATAATCCATAGTTATTATCTTTATAAATTTTCAGTAGCTTTTCCGAGGTAATAGGTAGTTCCGAAAACTCAATAATATCAGAGTACTGAATGGCTGACTCATTAAATGAAAGTCGACGATGTGAGACTTTTTCTAGGGTGTATACGTGCCAGAGATCATTGTACTTGACCAAAGCAGCTTGCTCGTTCCAGTAGCGAATCGCCTGAAACTCGAAGGGAAGAAGAAGTTGCTCTTTAGCATCAATAATTCCGAATTTACCGTCTTTTTTGGCGATGTAGGCGGGGACAGGTACTGAGTCCTGAAGAAGTACCGAGTAGTATTGCAGTAGCCCTTCGTAAGATGGCTCAATGATAGTTCCGGTTTGAGGATGATACATACCAAACTTTTTCCGGTCAAACAGGCTAATGAGCCCATCAGTTTGATAGTTCCCAATTCGTTGGTAGCGAACGGGTAGCAGTTCGTTACCAAGCTGGTCAATCATTCCCTGCTTACCCTTTCTCTTTATGACGTACAATCCCTCGGGATAAGCAGCTACTTCGTCGAGATTATCGAATAAAACGGTATCTCCAGTTTGGGTGAGCAGTAGGCTAGGTTGCCCCGGCTGGTCAATCAGTATAGATTCGGCCACCGAATTGGGAGCAGATGCATTTGAAGTACGGTGAAGCCGAAAGGTGAATTCTTCATCTTTCGTTGGGTCAAGCAGAAGCAAAGTTGGGTTTTGCCCTGCAATAAGTAACCTCACACTATCGGATGAACTATCACCTCGGGAGAAAGTGAAGGCAAAGTGTTCGCTCACGATCTTAACCGAGTCGTAGGTGGTGGAAGAAAAGCTTGCAGAATCTTGGTTAAACAGATAATATTTTTGTTCGTGTTTTAGGGTCAGCCACTGGTCATTGTAATACGCCTGGGAAAATGAAGCAGGTAAATCAGAAGCAATCTTAGGGTATAGGGAATAACGGAATAGCTGTTCAGTAATCAGGCTATCATTCTTTACTTGTTGTTTTTCTTCGGTAGTCCGTAGTAGGAAAATATCTTGGTTGGCTAATAATGTACGGTGGAGGACGGTGTGCTTCTCCAATGGTACCACTTGGGCTAAGGTAGTGTCCAACACCGTTTCGTACTCTTCGGTGTACGCCAACAGAAAATCTTCGTTCAGCAGGGCGACGTCTTCGTACAAGAACTTCGCGTGAAAGTTAGGATCGGCCACCTGATTAACCAAAACAGCCCGGTTGGTGATAGCTAACCTACTATCTTGTTCAAGCACAATAAACTGACCGTATTCTGAGATATCATCGTAAGCAGGGGATAGAATTGTATTGCCCGTAAAGGTTTTTAATCCCCACTGGTCGGATACTTGGTACTTGATAAATTGATGAGGAATGCTTGCACCGGGTAGTAGCCCCACTTCAGTTACATTCTCCTGGGGTGAAATGACTACTTCCCCTGATGCGTGAAGCAATACGCTAGCATTGTCTAAGGAAACCCAAAGCAGACCGCTACCTAATTCCTGTATCTCAAGCTCAGCACTTACCGTAGCGAGCGAATGTAGCACTTTGCTCTCCTTATCGGTCATGTACAAGCTGTCTTGGACTATGCCAAATAGCTGGGCAGACGATACGCCTTGGCATAAATACTCAGGCAGCACAGAAGTAAAGCGCGGGCTAATCGCCATCTTTCCTGATGCATCAATAAAGCCAATCCCTTCATTTTCCCAGTAAGGAAGTAAAAATTGAGTGCCTACCGTCTGTGCTTGTTGTAGTGAGTCAGAAAAGGGCACATTGGGAAAAGTGATAAAAAAAGAATCAGCCGTGTGGGATTCCCGATATAAATGATACAGCCAGTTGACGGCCTTCTGAGTGAGTGGACTATTAGGAAAGTCGCTAATAAAAGCAGCGTAGCTTTCTAGGTGGTTAGCCGCAGTGGTGATAGAAAAGATCGCTTGTTCGGCCTGTAACCGATAGGGCGACTGTGGAAAAGCGTCCAGAAACTGATAGTAGCTGGCTAATTTGCCCGTTTTGGTCTGCGCCTGAAACACTAGTGTATTAAAGCGTTCTTCGGCTTGAGAGTACTGCTCGGCTGCGGGATAAGTATCCATAAATTCCCGGTACGCTTGATAAGTATCCATTTGCTGGGCAGCCCCAAACGCCAATTGGTTTCTGAGTCGGATGGCCTCTTCCCGTTGGGGGGCATCCGCATGTCGATCTAAAAAGGTCTGATACGCTTGCACGCTAGAGTCCGCTCGGGCCTCCCCAAAAGCCAGACTGTCTAACCGTCTTTTTTGCCGGACTAGCACGACACTGTCTAGCGAAATGGTTTTAGTCAGCTTAAGCCGTTCCTTTTCTGGGGTTTTCTCGAAATCTTGAGTAGAAGATAGAATAAAATAATAGGCGGTATCTACTTCGTATTGAGTGTACGCTGAATCGGAGTACAGCAAAGAAAGAACGTAGTAAGCACTAGCAAACAAACTATCTTTCGGGTTGTCCAGCTGCTTATTCAGGGACATCTCAGCCTTATCCCACTCTTGTTTTTTTATTGCTTTTAGAGCAGTTTGTGGACTTTGGCATCCCAAGACACTGAATAATAGTAAAGCAGCTATTGCCCAGGAACGTGCCCCAAAGAGAAGTGAGAAAAGTTGGTTTTGATACATAGCCAGCAGACTATAATGGACAAAGATAGTGCTAAAGTATAGCATCTAAGCAATTAGCGTACTTTTGGTATTCTATTCGCGAATAAGGTCAAAAATAATTCGGTAGGTAGATAGTAAATCTTAGGCCGATAATAGACAATTTTTTTGCTTTGACACAGTAAACGTCATCATTATCTTAAAGCATCTAGTAATAACGCTAGTCATCCTTAAAGTTATTCCCTAAATTATAGCTGCTATTGCTATATTGGTAAATAGAAGATAAAAGTGGAAAGCAATAGGTGGGTGTTTGGTCTTAGGTCTCCCACTAAACTCTCTGGAAGAAAATCAGGACACCTAACTGAATTGCTAGTGAAAAATCTAAAAAGAAGACTAAAGCAGGGAGAAACTCTGAACGGCTGTTGGTTGAACCTGGGTAGCTCACTCACCGCCGAAATGGTTGGGCTGGCCGGGTTTGACTGGGTACTCATTGACTTGGAACACGGAGCGGGTAGCGAAAAAGATGCCCTCCACCAACTACAAGCGATTCAGGCAACTTCGGCTGCCCCGCTGGTGAGGGTGGAAAGCCACGCCCGTCAGCGTCTGCACCGCATACTGGACATGGGAGCCGAGGGCGTTATGTGCCCCCGAATTTCTAATCTAGAAGAAGCTAAGGAAGCGGTGTCTGGCTGGAGTTACCCGCCTAAGGGCAGTCGGGGCGTAGCGAAGATGATCCGGGCTACTGGTTTTGGACAACACTTTGAAGAATATCGAGCTAGGGCCGAGGATAATATTGTCGGCATTGTACAGATTGAAACAGAGCAAGTGCTAAACCACTTGGATGCAATTGCTGCATTAGACGGAGTAGATGTGCTCTTTATCGGACCAGCCGATCTTTCTATGGCGCTGGGCATCTTCGGGCAGTTTGACCATCCTCGATTCAAAGATACCATCAAAGCCACTGTAGCTGCTTCGAGCAAAGCTGGAAAAGCTACTGGCATTTTACTATTCAATCCCGATGATTATCCGGTTTACTATCGGATGGGCATTCGCATGATTGCCAGTGGTTCGGACGCTACTTTTGTAGCTAAGGGGGCTCGTTCTATGGCGGCGGCATTGGATAAGTGGCGCTCCCAATCCGACTCAACTTAGTGTCTATGACTGATCCACTGTTCATTCTGCTAGTTGGAATATTGATTGTGGTAGGGGGCATTATTGGGCTGCGCTTGCATCCGTTTCTGGCTTTGCTGTTGGGGGCCTTTGTGGTGGCGTACTTAACCCCGGAGGCAGCTATCGAGCAGTATGCCCTGTCTACCGGGGCGAGTGCCGAGGGTGCTCAAAAGTTGGCTAACCAATCTATCGGAGGAAGAATTGCTCAGCAATTTGGTAGCACTGCCGGAAAGATCGGAATCCTGATTGCAATGGCATCTATCATTGGTAAATGTATGCTGAAAAGCGGAGCTGCCGAGCGCATTGTCCGATCCACTCTGAAGATAACGGGTATTAAACAAGCTCCCATCACTTTTTTAGGAAGCAGCTTCTTCTTGGGCATTCCGGTTTTCTTTGATACGGTTTTCTATCTGATGATTCCCTTAGCCAAAGCGATGGCTACCCGCATTGGTAAAAACTACCTGCTACTGGTACTCTGTATCACGGCAGGGGCGGCTATGGCGAACTCTTTGGTGCCACCTACTCCCGGCCCACTATTTTTAGTTAGTGAAATGAATATCCCGATTGGCATGATGATGATTGGCGGATTTTTAGTAGGACTAGTTACTATCGTTGCCGGATACGCTTATGCGGTATGGGCTAACCGACGTTGGCCCGTTCCTTTACGGGATTCTATTGATGCGCCTTTGAAAGATATTCAAGCCTTAGGTGAGAAAGAAGATAAGCATTTGCCTGCGATGGGGCTTTCGTTGCTACCTATCCTGCTACCGATTGTACTTATCACTGCTAAAGCCATTATTGACCTTTCGAATATTGAATCTAGTACCTGGCTCACGGAAAGTATCGTTTTCTTGGGAGAGAAAAACCTAGCGTTGGTGGCAGGTGGTTTGGCGGCTCTACTGCTGCTGGTGTTGCAGCAGAGTAATAAAGATGCAATAGTCGATTCAGTGCAAGGGGCACTTATGACCGCCGGAGTGATTATTCTGATTACTTCTGCCGGAGGGGCTTTCGGAGGCATGTTGCAGCAAACCGGAATTAGTGCCCGGATTGGGGACTTAACTCAAGACTTTCAAATGGCCTTATTGCCCCTGGCATTTTTCATTGCTGCGGTAGTCCGAACGGCTCAAGGTTCAGCCACAGTATCGATGATTACCGCTTCGGGAATTTTAGCGGGCTTAGCGGAAGTGGCAACGCTACCTTATCATCATCTGTACATCGGATTGGCAATTGCCTGTGGCTCTAAACTAATCCCTTGGATGAACGACAGTGGATTCTGGATTGTGTGCAAGATGAGTAACCTCACGGAGAAAGAAGCTTTGAAGACCTTCTCGCCCTTGCTGACAGTAATGGGTATTACCGGGCTAATCGTAATCTTGATCGCAGCTAAGCTGTTTCCTCTAATTTAATCAACCTTTAGATAACTAAAATTACACTTCGTACCTATGGAAAAGATTGGATTTATCGGATTGGGCATTATGGGCAAACCTATGGCCCTTAACTTAATAAAAGCAGGTTACCCATTATCAATACTGGAATCTAGCGGAGCAGCTTCCGTACTCACTGACGCTGGAGCTAAAGCCTACGCTACGGCGGAAGAGTTAGCCAGAAATTCAGATGTAGTTATCACCATGCTTCCCGATTCCCCGGAGGTGAAAGCTGTGGTAGAAGGCAGGCAGGGCGTACTGGCTGGAATTCAGTCTGGCTCGCTATTTATTGATATGTCTACTATCGCCCCATCTACGGCTAAGGAAGTTTACCAACTTATGCAAGACAAGGGAGTAGAAGCCTTGGATGCCCCAGTTTCAGGTGGGCAAGTTGGTGCCGAGGAGGGAACGGTTTCTTTTATGGTAGGCGGAAGTCAAGCTGCTTTTGAGCGAGCCCACCCTATGTTTGAAGTAATGGGAAAAAACGTCGTCTTCATTGGTGAAGCCGGAGCAGGACAAACCACCAAATCTTGTAATCAGATTATTGTAGGTATGACCATCCAGGCGGTAGCCGAAGCATTTACGCTAGCCAAGAAAGCCGGAGTAGATTTAGAGAAAGTACGGGCTGCCCTCCTGGGTGGATTTGCCCAAAGCCGCATTTTGGATTTACACGGTCAGCGAATTATCGATCAGAATTTTCAGCCGGGCTTTAAAATCAAACTCCACCGTAAGGATATGAATATTGCCCTTCAGGCGGGACGAGAGTTTTCGGTACCCCTGCCTGGTTCAGGATTGGTAGCCGCTCAAATGGATGCGGTTTTAGTCCAAGGTGAGGGTGAATTAGACCATAGTGCTTTAGCCAAGTTGTTAGAGCGATTGTCCACTCAATAAAAAACATAGCCATCATGAAACGACGAAATTTCTTTAAGGTAAGTGCGGCAACTTCATTGGGAGCTTTGACTTTAGGTAGTGCCCGTCAAAAAACCAATAATCTGATCAGAAAGAAAGAAGACGGAGTAATGCACGTGGGTTCCCAGCGCGGCGGTACTAGTAAAGAAAATCTGGAGTTTTGGGCGCGCCACGGAGTGTTTCACGTAGACGCTGGTTCTCCCAAAATGATTGAGGGAGTAGGCTGGGATTTGGATGACTCATTAGCCATGCAAGAGGCCTGTAATAAATACGGCATCAAAGTAGAAGCCTATCATTTACCGCTCACCTCGGCTGGTATCGATAAGGTGGCGATTCCTAATATTATGCTGGGTAAGAGCCCTGAGCGGGATCGGGAAATTGAAATGATTCAGCAGATGATTGAGGTAGCGGCTAAGAGTGATGTTCACATGCTACTGTATAATACCACTATCCATCCGGTTTTACGTACCAGCCGCACTATTGACCCTAACCGGGGAAACGCTTCTTACAGCACCTGGAATTACGAAGAAGCGGTGAAGCAGGGGTTAAACAAAGAAAAAACGATTGCCGGAGATGTAGATGTTGACGAACTCTACGAACGCATCACCTACTTTCTGGATCGGGTGCTACCCGTAGCGGAGGAGTACAACGTGAAGCTCGGTAACCATATTGCTGACCCGCCTGCCCCAGTAGGCTACGGTGGTATTACCCGCTGGAATAGCCCTGAGGTATTTGCTGGTATCAAACGCTTCGCTCAGTTATACGATAGCCCATCTCACGGTTTTAATCTGTGCCTAGGTTCTACCGCCGAAGGTCTGAAAGATCCTAAAACCGAAATTATTCCAATCATTAAGTGGGTGGGAGAGCGCGATCAGATTTTCAACATTCACTTGCGGAATATTAAAGGTGGGTGGAATAACTTTCAGGAAGTGTATCCCGATAACGGAGACATGGATTTTCTGGAAATCGCTAGAACTCTGAGAGATGTAGGCTACACCGGAATGGTTATGCCCGATCATATTCCCCGCCACGAAGACCCCGCTAGTGGCCTGCAAGGTCATGCCTTCGCTTTCGGGTACATCAAGGGTATTTTACAATCGGTGTACGCTGAAGTTTAGTACGGATGAAGCAGGTACTTAATTAGCGTAAGCTATAGTTTAAGAACCTTTTTTGTCATTTAAAGGAAGAATTTGCTGTTTGAGCGCAGCGAGTTTCAAATTCTTCTAGATTTTTTGCATACTTTTTCATCAATAGAAAAAGTATGAGCCACCCGGCTTGAGGGTGAGGTGCTGAAAATCAGATACCTATGCCTTGCCATTGATATGCATTAATCCATAGTTCGTTAATTAGTAGACAAATTTCTGATATTTCCCATTCAAAAATTTACCGATATCAACTGACTCATGACTAATAGAAATAATAGGCAACTCAAGGGTGCCGAGATAGTAGAGATAAATATTACGCCCATTGCTATTGTTGACCCACCACTACTAAACGCCGCGGGGTTGCACGCTCCCTACGCATTACGAACAGTGTTGGAATTAGTAATAAGAGATAATATTTCGGGTATCAGTGAAATTCCGGGCAATCTCCAAACCAATGAAGCGCTGGAAGAAGCGAGAGAGATTATCATCGGTCAAGACCCATTTCAACTAAACCAGGTTAAACAGCAGCTAGAAAATCATTTTGGCAAGGAGTCGGCGGATGAACGAGGCGAGGCGCCCTGGGATCAGCGCAAACTGGTGCACATTTTTAGTGCGGTGGAAGTAGCTTGTCTGGATATTCAGGGTAAAATTTGCGAGCGCCCGGTAGTTGATTTGCTAGGTGGAAAAATGCGAGAAATGGTTCCTTTTGCAGCCTATCTGTTCTACAAGTACGAAGGAGACGGAGGTGAATTAGGTTTTGAGATTGATCCCGGAGCTACTGGCTGGGCTAAAGCTCGCCAAGCGTCCGCCCTGAACGCGGAAGAAATCGTTGCTCAGGCGCAAGCAATGTGTAAAGAATTTGGTTTCCAATCCATCAAACTGAAAGGCGGAGCATTAGAGCCCCAGCGCGAAGTAGAAGCGATGCTTGCTTTGCGGAAAGCTTTTGGTTCGGATGTTCCCCTGCGATTAGATCCCAACGCTATCTGGAAAAAAGAAACGGCTATTCACTACGGTCGGCAGCTAGAAGGAGTCTTAGAATACCTGGAAGACCCAGCTCGAGGACAAGCAGCTATGGCAGAAGTACGCCAAGCTCTCAACATTCCGTTGGCAACCAATATGTGTACCACCTCCTTTGAAGATATTCCCAACAGTATTGCTTTAGGCTCGGAAGATATTATTCTAAGCGACCATCACTTTTGGGGAGGGTTACGTTCCAGTATGGAGCTGGCTCGTATCTGCGATACCTTTGGTCGACGGTTATCCATGCACTCCAACAGCCATTTGGGTATCTCCTTGGCTGCGATGGTACATCTGGGTGCCGCTTTACCCACCCCACCCAATCCACTGGATACCCACAACCCCAGGCAGTCTGACGAAGTGATTATTGGCGGGAGAATTAGCTTTGAAGAAGGTGCTGTGCAAGTACCTAATGAGCCAGGCTTGGGAGTAGAGCTAGATCGAGACGCCCTGGAAAGGCTTCATCAGAATTTTCTGAAATGCGGACTAACTCATCGTGACGATGAAGTAGAAATGCAAAAAGTACGACCTGGCTGGAAATTTCAGGCTACTCGATGGTAGAAAAATGGCAAATACTGGCCCTCAGAGTCTATTTAACTTGGGTCTTGAGACTGCGCTATAAAAACTGTAATAAAGTCTATTGCTAAATCATCAGATATTATTCACTCAGAATTCATTCAAAAAGTACACTAGTAATCCCTCATCTAGATTGCTTTGCCGAGTAATCGGGTTTTTCGCAGATTTGCGGAAAAAGGGTTATGTATCAACTTTTACTCTACTGGCTACTTTGGTTTAGTGTGGGAATACTCTATGCCGGGGATACTACTTCGCCTTTCGGACAAGTAACCAAAGAAGAACTCGCTAGTACCTACTACGCTCCCGACTCTACTGCTGAGGCCATTTTCCTGCGAAATAACGGTGAGGTGCGATTCGAGTATCAAGAAGGAAAAGGCTTTAGGGTGTACTACACCCGGGAGGCAAAGATCAAAATATACCGTAACTCCGGCTTCGGGTGGGCCGATGTGGTTTTACCTTACTACGTAAAGGAGAAGTACAAAGCAGAGACGATTCGGGATATTGAGGCATTTAGCTACACCCTAGAGGGAGAGGCTATCCAGAAGACTGGGATTGATAAGAAGGATGTTTTTACTGAGGATGTAAACGAAAATTGGTCACAGAAAAAGTTTGCGTTCCCTAACGTGCGCGAGGGTTCTATTGTCGAGTATAAGTACACGCTGGTTTCTCCCTACCTATTTCAACTAGACAAGTGGCAGTTTCAGCACGAAATTCCGGTGGTATGGAGCGAGTACACGGCAATTATACCAGCCTTTTACGAGTACCAGATGCTCTACCGGGGCTATTTGCCCTTTGAAAAAAATGAGGCCGAGGTTTATCAGAAAGATTTGCGCTTGCGAAGCTACACCTACGGTACTATAAAGTACCACTGGGCGATCAAGGACATTCCAGCATTTGCTGATGAATCGTTTGTGGGAAATAAGGAAGACTATATTGCGAAACTCACTTTTCAGCTAGCCAAAGAGAATTTCCCAGGAGCGGCGGTGCGGGACTATATGAACTCTTGGCCTAAACTAACCAACGATCTACTTAAGTTGACGGATTACGGTCGTTTTCTCAGGCGAAAGGATGGTAAGAAAACAGTACAAGAGCTTACTGGAAAACTTTCCTCCGATCAGGAAAAGGCTAAGGCAATCTACGATTATCTCAAACAGAAAATCCGCTGGAATGGTGAAGTGAGCTTATATCCAGATACTTCTCCTAAAGACGTGCTTGAACAGCGAAGTGGCAGCAGTGCTGATTTGAACATACTGCTGTGTAACTGGCTAAATTTGGCAGAATTGAAAGCCAGTCCGGTATTACTCAGTACCCGATCTCACGGGAGGGTGCAAACCAAGTATCCCGAAATTAACCAGTTTAACAACTCAGTGGTATACACTCAGGTAGAGGGTCAGGAATATTTACTAGACATCACCGAACCCGCTCAACCGTTTGGGATGATACCGATTTACTGTCTGAATGAGCAGGGCCTGCTCGTCAATGAGGAGGAAGAAAGATGGATACCGCTGGAGCGGGGCGAACCTTACCAAGTAGAAAGCTATCTGAGCGTAGACTATCATAAAGAGAGCGACCGATTTATCACGACAGTAGGGGAGGTATTTAAGGGATACGGAGCACTAACCATGCGACAGAAACTACGAGATCAGCCCAAAAACGTAGTTGGGTATCAGGCCGACGATTTTGAAGTATTTAACCATCACGAGTTGCAGGAAGATCTTCGGTTGCAGTACACCCGGCAGTCCGATATTGCCCAACTGGGTGACTATATTTATATTGAAACATTTCCGAAGTCACCGATCGATGAAAACCCCTTTAAGGCGGTCAGCCGAAAGCATCCCATCGACTACAGCTATCGACGATACTACAAGCAAACGTTGTCAGTACAGCTCCCGGAGGGCTACGTAGTTGAAGAACTGCCCCAGTCCCTGAGTGTTAAGCTAGAGGGAAACACGGCACAATTCGTTTTTCAAGCCCAAGCGACGCCCGTTTCGGTACAAATACGCAGCTTATTCCGTATCAACCGTTCATTAGTTGCTGCTGAGCAGTACGAGCAGCTACGAAAGCTGTATGCAGAAATGCTTACCAAACACCAAGAGAAGGTTGTATTACGGAAAGTAAAAGTGGAATAGTTAGGCGAGTAAATCCTCTATAACTTTTCCCCCGGTCTGGGATAGCTGTTTGTAGCGTCCGCCGTGGAAGTAAGTCAGCTTATTATCATCCAGCCCCAGCAGTCGCAGCAGTGTTACGTGGACATCCTGCAGTGGGTGAACTACGTCTACGGCACTTTCTCCGGTCTCGTCGGTGGCACCGATAGTGTGCCCGGCTTTCACTCCGCCGCCGGCAAACCACATGGCCATAGCGTTGGGGTTATGATCGCGTCCGTAGGCTACGCCACCTCCACGTACTCCATTGTCCGGGCTGCGCCCAAACTCTCCGCACCAGACAATCAAAGTTTCCTCCAACATGCCGCGTCGCTTGAGGTCTTTAATCAGTCCCGCAATGGGTTTATCTACGCTGCGAATCAGACTGCCGTGAGCTCGGGATAGGTAGTCGTGCGAATCCCAGCCACCGGAATAAATTTGGACAAAACGCACGCCTTGCTCAACCAGTCGGCGAGCCAGTAGGCACTTGCGGCCGAAGGCATCGGTAGATTCATCCCCTACCCCGTAGAGTTCTTTAGTCTTTTCATCTTCCTGCTCGATCTCAATAAGGTCAGGTACTTCCATTTGCATGCGAAAAGCCAGTTCATAGCTTTCCATACGAGCCGCCAGATCATCGTGGGCGGGGTGGCGTTCGGCGTGAGCTTCATTAAAAGTATTCAGTAGATCCAGGCTTTCCCGTTGGTGGTATCGGCTCACTCCCGGCGGTGGTTGAATGTCCAAGATAGGTGAGCCTACCGAACGGAGGGGAGTGCCCTGATAATAAGCCGGAAGAAATCCGTTTGACCAGTTAGAAGCCCCACCCTGTGGATACGCTACTTCGGGCAGTACGATGAAAGCGGGTAGATTCTCATTTTCGGTACCTAGACCATAAGTCACCCAAGCCCCGATGCCCGGCTCACCCCCAAATTTATTGCCGGTGTTGATATGATACATAGCGGTAGGATGGTTTACCGACTCGGCTTGCGCTCCCCGGTAAAAGCAAATATCATCGGCTACATCGGCTAGATGGACGAAGTGCTCACTCATATCCGCTCCCGACTGCCCTACCTTACGGGTCTTGAATGGACTTTCCACGTAGTAACGATTTCCCGACGACATGGCCGAAAAATTCTCACCTTGCCGAGTGAACTTCTGCATATGCAGTTCGTGCAGCTTAGGCTTAGGATCAAACGTATCAATATGGCTGGGTCCACCCTCCATCATCAGAAAGATACAAGCTTTAGCTTTGGCCGAAAGCATAGGGGCTTTAGAAGCCAATGGCCCGGAACCAACTTCTTTGGCTAAAGCGGAGCTGCCGAGCATATTGCTAAAGGCTACCGTGCCTAAACTCGCTCCTAAGCCGTAGAGAAAGTCACGCCGATTGAGCGTGGTTGCTGCTTTCTGATTTAAGAGTCGCTGAATATAGTCAGGACGAAATTTCTTCATGTTAGTAAACGTAAACAAATTCGTTAGCATTAAACAAGACTCGGCAGAGGTCGGCTAGGGCTCGGGTCTCAGCAGAAACCTCCGAGGGAGCCAGGTCGGCTACGTAGTTTTCGTACACATCCAACCGCTCGGTGTAGGAGAATTCTTCCCCGGTCATTTCTTCAAACATAGTGCGCTCAATTTTTACCGGATACTCTGGATCTATCGGATTGTTCTCCTGATGGTACTCTACCATTTTCGCTACAAAATCAGCGGAAGCTCTTACTTCCTTCGCTTCGGCAGGACGATTCCAAGCCAGTTCCATCGCTCGTTCAATTTGACCCTCTAGATCCGATTTTTCCTTGCTGAGCCGTTGAGCCATTGTCAGGGCACGGTTATAACTGTTTTGCCCATTAAACAGCGTAAATACCTGGGGCGTGACGGTAGAAGCAATCCGGCGTTCGCAAGACAGATCAGAATTCGGTTGATTAAATACTTCTAACAAAGGATTGGGCAACCCTCGGTAGTGGTAGGAGTAAATGGTTCGTCGGTTACGTTGTTCGGGAGTACGGGATGGCTGGTAGGCCGGAGCAATTGAACCCATAATGTGGCGGGGTTGCATAGCTACCTCCCGATTAATTTCGGGTTTAATTGGTAAGCCACCCATCTCAGTATTCAGTTCACCTGAAACTGCCAGCATAGCATCCCGAAGTTCTTCAGCCGTGAGGCGACGGGGAGAGAAATAAGCTAAATAATGATTATTAGGATCAACTATATTAACTTCTTCGGCTTCGGGGTGCGTACTGGATCGCTGGTAGGTATCCGAAGTCATGATCAGTCGGTGCATCTCCTTAAATGACCAATCGTGGTCGATGAAGTAATTGGTGAGCCAATCAAGTAATTCGGGATGGGTAGGTTTTTTACCCATTACCCCGAAGTTACTAGCGTTGCCCGCGATACCCTGTCCGAAGTGATACTGCCAAATGCGGTTAGCAATAGATCGGGTAGTCAGCGGATTTTCCGCACTAGCCAGCCAGGTAGCTAACGCTAACCGTCGCCCGTCGCGGGTATCCGGTAGAGAGTCCTGAATCGGCGATTCTACTTTTTCGGTGAAGGTTCGGATCGCGCTCAGCACTCCTGGGGTTACTTCCTCATCGGGCGAGTAGACGGAGCCACCGCCTAGAATGAAGGTGGATTGAGTATCGGAGCCGATGCTGTCTGGCATCTGCATACTTCTGCCGCTGCGGGGATTTTCTACCACCGAACCATTATATACCGAATAAGCTAGGGGTTCGTAGCGGCCCAATTGGTGACGCAGCACTTGCAAACGCTTTTGTAATACTTTGCGGTAACCCAAATCCTGATCGGTCAGTCCGTGGAAGCGAGGTGGTTGCTGGCTTTCCGGTAGTTTTCGTCTTTCTTGGGGGGGAAGGTATTTAAGTCCTCGTTGGGTCATCCAGCGGCGAGCCGCATTTTCTTCTTTTTCGTAAATAGCTTTTTGAGCCTGCTCCGCTTCTTGTATCAATCGTTGTAATCGGGCTTTACCCGACTTAAACCCATCTTTATTCTCAGTAGGTAAATACGGAGCTTCCCGATCGGCAAACTGCACCGGAGCAAAGCTCGCCTGAATACGGTAGTAATCTCGGGTAGGAATGGGGTCAAATTTATGATCGTGGCAACTGGCGCAGCGTAACGGGATGGCCATAAAGGTTTCTCCCACGCTGTTGGTAACGTCATCGAGAAACAACTGTCGGGTTTCGGCGGCTACGCTCATGCCAGTGTGCTCCCAGGGTCCCATGCGTAGGTAACCTACAGCAACCAGCATTTCGGGGTCGGCAGAATCGAGTTCATCCCCGGCAATTTGCTCCTTAATAAATCGGTTGTAGGGTTTGTCCTCATTAAACGAACGAATCACGTAGTCGCGATAGCGCCAGGCATTGGGTCGCTCAAAGTCGTTAGAGTAGCCGTCCGTATCAGCGTAGCGAACCACATCCAGCCAATGCCGCCCCCAGCGTTCACCGTAGCGGGGCGATGCCAGCAAACGATTAATCAACTTATCGTAAGCATTGGGGTCGCTATCATTCACAAAGGCTTGGACTTCTTCGGGGGTGGGGGGAAGTCCAGTCAGATCAAAGGTAGCGCGACGGATCAGTGTCTGCTTATCAGTTAGGGGAGCAGGTTCAAGGTTATTTTCATCTAGTTTACGCTGAATGAAGGCATCAATTGGATGATTAGATTCAGCTTCGTAGTCCTTCGGAACTTCGTAGTCCCGTACAGGTTGAAATCCCCAGAGGTCTTCCGGTTGGTAACGACGGTTTTGCCAGGTAGCCGACAGGGCTAGGCTGGTTTTTACTTTGATACCATCGGAATAGGTCCATTCGGTATTTTCCATCAGATAGGTTCGTCGCTCGTCTTCCGGCCAGGGTGCCCCGGCGTCAATCCAATGCTTCACCACAGCGACCTGCTCGTCGTTGAGACGGTCGTTTTCCTTAGGCGGCATTTCGTAATCGGGGTTTTCCCAGGTAACCGCCTCGTAGATCAGACTTTTTCCTGCATCACCGGGTGTAAGAGCCACCCGCCCAGATTCACCTCCAGCCAATACTCCCTCTAGCGTATGGATATTAAAATCTCCTTCAATCTTATCGGGTCTGTCACCGTGGCAGGCGAAGCATTTTTCTTGTAGGATAGGGTACACCTCGTGGGCAAATAATAATTCAGCCTCTTCTTCACTAAGCTTTCCCGATTGCTGGCAGGAGATTAGGATCATTGCTGAGAAAAGCATGGTTAGCAATTGCCAGCAGCTTCTGTGTAGGATTGAGAACCGTTGCACCATTTGAGATTGGTTACATTGGGTAGTAATTTATGAAAAAAACAAACCAATTTCAAAGGTAATTGCTAGGGGTGGAGTAAGATAGATCGCACAAAAAATGTTGCAATTGTGGCTCTTGAAGACCTACTTTTGATGAAAATAAATAAGGTATCTATGATTATTGTAACGGGCGGAGCCGGATTTATTGGCAGCAACCTAATAAAAGGACTAAACGAGCTAGGATACGACGATATTTTAGTGGTTGACAATCTGGCTAACGCTGCCAAGCACCTAAATCTCAACGGAGTATTAGTCGCTGACTTTTTGGATAAGCATCAGTTCCTGCAGACCTTGCCTAGCCTCAAAAATATAGAAGCAATTTTTCACCAGGGAGCGTGCTCATCGACCACCGAAACCGACGGTGAGTATATGATGCGGAACAATTACCAATTTTCTAAAACGCTATTCCACTATTGTGTGGAAAATAAGATTCCTTTTTACTACGCTTCTAGTGCGTCAGTATACGGCAATGGCGATAATGGGTTTGCTGAGCAGCGGGAATGCGAGTACCCACTGAATGTGTACGCTTTTTCTAAGTTCATGTTCGATCGTTATGTGCTACGCTACCTGGAGAATAATACAGTAAGCTCCCCAGTAGTAGGACTGCGCTACTTCAACGTATACGGCTACCAAGAAAACCACAAAGGAAGTATGGCCTCGGTGATCTTTCACTTTTACAACCAGCTACAAGAAGGCGGTAAGATGCGGCTGTTCGAGGGCAGTGATGATTTTCGGCGGGACTTTATTTTCGTAGAAGATGTAGTGCGGGTCAACCTGCACTTTTTTCAGCAACCCCAAACCGGAATTTATAACTGCGGTACCGGAGAGGCGCGTAGCTTTCTGGATATTGCTAAAATCATGCAACAGCTAGAAAATCAGGAAACCCAAATCGAGTTCATTCCTTTTCCCAGTCATTTAATAGGAAAATACCAGACGTTTACCCAGGCAAACTTACAAGCTTTGCGAGATGCGGGGTATATCCAGCCATTTGTTTCTTTAGAAGAAGGGGTAAAACGCTACTACCAAAGGTTGCAATCCCATCAAGGATTATTCACAACTTCTTTTCAATTGGGAGTAAAATAAGGCTGCTTTATTATTTGGAAAGAAAATATACAGTGATCTTGATTTGTAATTATTCAACGCTTTTTATGAATATATTACAAATAACGGGTGTTTTTATTGCTTGCAAAGTAAAAAAAAATGCTTTTCTTTGAATTATTCTTTCGTATCTAAATCGAAAGTCCCTCTCTAATCCAACAGCCTCAGCAAAAGGGTAAGTTCAGTAAAACCACATTATTAACTTTTTAAAGAATGATCGCCATGAGGTATCTCATCATGTTGCTGGGAGTCGTATGTTTTTGCCACACAGTTCACGCTAAAAGTCCTGAAGAGAAATGGAAGTTTGGGAGTATTCTACTCAACAGTGGTCAACGGTTTGAAGGAAATTTAAAGTTTGACCTGGAAAACGATGTAGTAGTACTACAGAAAGCTAATCGGATGTTAGCGTTTAGTGCTTTTTCTGTAAAATCATTTGTAGCAGTAGATACTGTTAGTGGATTTACTCAGAGTTTTTTCTCTTTACCGTATAGCGACACCCGTAAACGCGCCCGTCTCAAGTTTTTCCAATTGGTGTACGATGGGCGGTTTGCACTCTTTGTTCGGGAAAAAGGAGTACCTGCTAATGCTGTTACTACAGCACACTGCCCCACTCGTCGGAATCCGCATGATCAGAAGAAAGCATTTGCCCACGAATATTTTGTGTTGCTGCCCAATGGCAACTTCCAGAGATTTCGGGCGGGGCGACGACATTTGACCGAGCTTTTCTCGCTAGAAGAAGAGAGAGTCAAGCAAGTGGGGAGGTATATTACAAAAAATGATATTGATTTCAGCAAGCAACCCGATATCATCCGACTTATCTACTACTGTGTAAATCAGGAAACCATTGCCAGCCGATAGCAAGAATTATCAGTTTGTGCCAAATAAAATTTTAATAATATTTCGTTTTACGAATTTATTATGATATTGCATGCATTACAGTTCAGCAAGCGTAGTGTGTTATTTAAAACAGTACCTTGCTAACTACACATCAACCCAAATCAACCTTCATTCAGGTCTAAGCCTTTGTAGTCTTAGGGCCTCACTAGCAGAAGTTAGGCTCACTATCTACTTAGTTATACAGCTATACTGCATGAAGAAAAAGTACATTCTAGGAATTTTTATTGCTGCGCTTATTCTGGTAAGTAACCAGATATTCATTCAATACTGGTTAGCCCAGAAGAAATACGACGCTAAAGCCATCAATTTATCGGGCCGCCAAAGGATGCTCAGCCAGCGCATTAATCTGAGTTTTTATCGCTTAACCGAGGGAGCCACCCCTGTCGATACTTTGCAAACCCTGATGGAAGAGTGGAAAACCGCCCACCAGTCACTTTTGCAAGGGAGCCCAGAAGTAGGGCCAGTAGAAGAGCCAGAGGCTAGGGCATTGTTACTCCAGTTATCGGCTAATATTGATTTTATTGACCGTCAATTTACTAACCCAGGCATAGTTACGGTTAGCAACTTATCTGCAATTACTGAAAATCAGTCGGATTTCTTGCGCTCTATGGATAGAGTTGTTAAGCTACTGGAGCAGGATTCTGAAAGAAAACTGCGGTTTATTGTGGTTACTGAAATATTGCTAATGTTACTTTCCTTGGCCGTGCTCACCCTAGAAGTAAAGTACATCTATATGCCGATTGAGAAAACGCTACATCAAGCCTTATTTAAGGTAAGAGAGCAGAGTAGAAACAAACTCATGGCCATTTACGAAAGCACTATCGATGCTTTCTTATTCCTCAACAACGACCTAGTGGTGCAGTATAGCAACCGAAATGCTAAAAAATTTAGCCAGGCAATTTTTAGCAAAGAGGTAGAAGTGGGCGATTATCTGCTAGATGCCATGCCAACAGCACTGGCGCAAGAAATGGAGCAGTACTACCAGCAGGTTCTGACGAGCGACACATTTGAGTTTGAAAAGTTCGACGGAAAATATTGGTGGCAGTTTAGCCTATTTCCAGTATACGATGAACATAAGCAGATTATAGGCATTGCTCAGAACGTGCGGGATATTACCCAACGCCACGCACTGCTTGAAGAAAACCGGGTAATGGCGCAACGTCTGGAGCTGATAGCCGAAAATTTTCCTAACGGCTCCATCAGTCTAATTGATCAAGATTTAACGATACTCTACACCAATGGTGATGGCTACCGGAAAATGGGCGTTGATCACCAAACTATAGTCGGACAGTCCCTCCAATCATTTTTATCTCCTGATCTGTACGAGCAGTTTGAGCAGGTGCTACCCGATATACTAGCCGGACAAACTGTAGAATTCAAAGCTAACTATCAGGGTAAGTACTTTTTAAATATTATGCAGCCGATACCGAATAAGACAAACGATTTTTCAAGATTTATATTAACTTCTACTGATATTAGCCAACTTATTGAATATCAGAACGAGATTCTGAACCGAAATCAAAAACTGAAGGAGATTGCCTGGATGCAGTCGCATGAAATTCGCGGACCCCTATCGACCATTATGGGATTGGTAGGTCTAATGCTTTCTGAGAAAGAACAGGGCTTAAACGTTGAGTACCTGGAAAGTTTAAGGGTAACTTGCAATCACTTAGATGAAGCGATCAAACGAATTGTTAGTATTACTAATGAGACTGATATAACCGAAAGCAGTTCCCGATAGATAGGCCTAACTTATATTTTGAAGATAGTAGCTAAAATTTTTTACATCACTGATCTCCATCTCTCTGCTGTGCGTTTCGCACCTACCACAAATTAGCTCGCTAATAAAAAATCTCCCGAACACTACTGTCCGAGGGCGATCATTCTCTACTATGCTACGCTAAAGTGGTTTATTAAGCGACTAGCATTCGTTTAGAATCAACCAATTTACCATTGATACTTTCTGATTTAGTAGCTATTTTCCGTTAGTACTCTGTTATCTAACCTATCCCCCTATGCAAAGAATATTATCGCTACTACTCATCTTACTTCTTCTTCAGGTTGACTCATTTTCCCAAGTGGTAGAAGGCATGATTGAGGATGCAGCTACCCAAGAGGGATTAGCTTACGTCAATATCGGGGTAGTAGGCAAAGATGTAGGAACTGTATCTGATTTGAGCGGTAATTCTCGACTAGATATTGATGAGCGTTACAATCAGGATACCCTAAAAATATCAATGGTAGGCTATCAGCCCTGCTCATTTGGGGTGGCTGATTTTAGAAAACAGTTGCAAAACAATCCAACTATTACTCTTACCGAAGCTCTAGCTACGCTTCAAGAAGTAGTGATAGAAGGCGATCGTCACTGAGGCCGCAAGCTAAGAGAGAAAATATTGGGGAATACCGACGCAGGCCCTGGTAGTCAGACATTGTTTAAAGCAAATCAGCTTGGTAATGAGATGGGGATTTTGATTAAAGTAAAGCGTAATCCTACCTTTGTACAAGAGTTTAAAATTTACGTTACCGAGAATAAGTACGATACTTTTACATTCCGACTTAACTTTTACTCAGTAGAAAAAGGGCTCCCCGATAAGAATCTGCTGAGCGAAAATATTATCACCAGCTTTTCTAAGCCCGAGGGCGAAATTAAGGTAGATCTTCGGGAGTATAATATCGTATTGGAGGATGATGTCATCGTGACTATGGAATGGATTGAAAACTTGGGAAAGTATGGTTTGGCTTTTGCTAGTGAGTCCGGTACCCGGAGCCATACGGTTTCTCGCCAAACTAGTCAGGGAAAGTAGAAAAAAACTGAAAAAACAGCCTACAATATAGGCATAGGTATTACTTTGAAGGTACTGCAATAGAAATGACTATGCGTTTTCAATGGATAGTGGATTTCAGTTAACCGTTCTTCTTCTCTTGCTGCAAAGCTACAATGGTCTCTATTATCTGCTTAATGTCTTCTTCTGGTAAAGAAGAGAATATCAGCTTTTCACCGCTGTTGCCCGTAATTTTTACCTTAAACTTTTTGGCAACCGGAGCTGCAACGGCCGCGGCTGCTACTCGAGAACCATAAGTTCGAAATTCTTTTCTCACCAGATAAAACATAGCAGTCAAGGAAGCAGCGTAAGCTATCAGTAATAAGAGTAAAGCCATAGTGCTTGGTGTGAAGGGTGGTTTATTGCTACATTAAGATAATGAATTTACTATTCACTTAGAAGAAGGTATAGCCTGTTGTAAGTCCTCCTTAATTAACCCCCTTCCGTGAGAATTCTTATTAGCCACGTTGGTTGGTACGTAGCAATTCTGTCCAGAATAATGACAATCCGGCGTGGTACGCGACTATTTTGCTGAGAATAATTACTAATCAGTGTGAGGCAAAACCATTATGAGTAATATCTTACCCTGAACTTACAGTTCTCCTGTTTCTCGTATTTAATTGCACTATAATTGTAATGTATTAAATAATAAAAGTAATGGGATATGAAAAGTATAATTAACGAGTAGCTACAGTGGAGGCAAACGCTGGTTCACAATGCTCAGATCCACCCCATTATCCGTGAGAAGTTAGAAGAGATTGGGTTTAAACCAGAAAATACAACGGCAGGGGAGCACTACTAACGAAAGCCGAAGCTCAAGAGCAGGCTTTAATATTCTAAAAAGTAGTACCTAATTCTGCTAATTTGCAAATCTGTATGAGATACTTAACAGCAATAATATTACTTTATCTCGTAGCTAGCTGCACTGAAACGACCAAAAATCTGGATCAAAAAACAGATGAGATGGTTGCACAAGAGATACAAATAGAAACTGAAGATATTCTTCAAACAGATACTCTAAATTCTATCTCAGCAGAAGGGTTACAAGAGTTATTAGACATTCCTGTTAGAGGAAAGTTTAAGGAGGTTTACTCCGGCTTCTATTCGTATAAGTTAAGCTCAGAAAGTAAAAGGAAACTACACGGACAGTTTTTCTTCTCTTACTACGATAGCAGTTCATACTTCATGGTTAATGGTACTGACACTATTGAAGTGGACAATATGTATTCGGTCTCTAGAATAGAGTACAGCGGAAAATTTGTCGATGGTGAGAAACAGGGCGAGTTTAAAGAAGATTTATATTTTACTGATGGTGTTGATCTTTACTCAGAATGGAAGGTAACAATCAATTTTAATGACAATGAGTGTACCTCTGGTAGATATGAAGGAGCAACAGGGCACGCTATGCCAGACACCTTACTGGTATACCAGAGTTTAGATAGTTGCACTTTTGATTATATAGCTAATCGAGCTTGGAAAGATTGGCAGTCTCACTACAATGAACAGTTAAGTAAATCTTTACCCGTACATGAGATTCTTCACGGTCAGTGGTTTTCAGAAGGTAATGAAGGAGTAGTCCCTCATTGGACAGAATTTGATTCCTTTAAAAGTACGTACACTATGTGGTTGGTAGATGAAGAGAAACCAGAAGATTCTAACTATACTTATAAGTTAATATCAAACGATCTACTAGAAATCAGTGATATTAGCTACAGGGATATAAGACAATTTGCTTTTGACTCCATAAACTGGAATTACATTGACCTAGCACCTTTAGGCCCTAGTGCAGGGAAACTTATCTATCAGCGAAAAAAATACAAGCTTTCCAATGGTAGTAGTGAAATTATTTTTTTCCGCCCTAGTGAGCAGGAATTTGATTCATTAGTAAACCTGTCCGAGTATCAAGGGTTATATGAAGCCTCTTCTGATTTCGGATTTTATATTAATAGTACACTAAAGCAGTTGAAGCAAAGAGGTGTTCAGGCAAGTGTTACTGATGAAAGAATTATTCGAGTTGGTAATCGAGAGATAGATAAATTTGATCATGCTGCATACGGGTTGATTCTAGTAAAATCAGATAGTATAAGTGTACATTCAGGAGTCATGACAGACGTGGGATACATGCAATTAATTTCTGAGTTTTTAAACGTTAGGTGAACTGATCTATATCTCCGGGTGAGCAGCGCAAATTCTGGGGTCTCCTGCTCAGTGTAAAGGGGACCCTGGAATCCAATATCGCTCATCCGGTAAGTTTTCTACCACTCTCAACTAATTAGCCAGCCAACCGTTGAGCATGAGTAGAAAAATAAGTTAAACCACTATGCGAAGCATTAAGCAGATACACTTCTCGGTAGCCGACCCAATTAGTGAGTTACCCACCTTTTGGCCTATGCCTACTGTCTCATTACCACATCTTGATCCGTTTTTGTTTGTAAATCACCATGGGCCATACGAATACCATTCGGGAAATTAGGGCTTACCGTTTGGTCCGCATCCACACCGGGGGTTTGAGACGCTGACCTATATCTTCCAGGGCGATATTGTGCGCCAGGATACTAATGACTACCAAAATACAATTAAAGCAGGTGGAAGGTGTCTTCCGAAGAATTTAAGGCGCACGGCGGAGTAGAAGAAGTGATTCAACTATGGCTCAATCTTCCGACTAAATTCAAGATGACTGAGCCAAACTACGTGGGGTTATCCAAAAACGAAATCACTCACCAACCTTACCATGACCAGCGTAGATCTGAAAGACAGAGGCAAGCTGATGGTGGATATTCCAACTACGCATCAAGTTTTGTTCTACGCAGTGAGCAGGGTGGTAGAGGTAAATGTCTTACTACTAAATTGAGTATTCAATATTTGCAGCTCTATCAAAATCAGTAGCCAGACAACAAATCCGTAGCCACCTGATCTCCCTGAATAGCATGCGAAGGTTGAGGATGCTTCTCAGTAAAAACAAGTAGTTGTTCGTGGGGTAAAATTGTAATAAAATTTTCGTCAATTTCTTCTCGAGAGTTCTGAATCTCACTGAGTGAAAGGTCAAGATGTTTAGCCAAAAAGCGGTATACGGCTTTGCGTTTGTTGATTCCGTAGTCGTGCTGCTCATTGGGTAAGTGATGATTTTCTACTAGCTTAGCTCGGTCGTACAGTTGGTAGATATTGCGGATATAAGGGTACTCAACTTCAGGATTATTCTTTGTCCAGTCGTCGCCATCCGATACCAGCAGTAGGGGATGAGGAGCGGCTAGGGCTGCAATCTCTACGTTGCTGGTCTGATGATCGTAGCTACGGTGGATGGGTAATCCACTTTCACAGACGCAGCCGCCAAAAAAGTGGGCTGACACCATTACCACCGGAGCGGATACGGTAATCCGTTCGTCTAAAGCAGTAAGAAGAAAAGTTTGGGTTCCCCCACCGGAAGCCCCGGTTACCGCTATTCGATTCGGGTCTACTTCCGGTAGAGAGGTTATAAAATCTACTGCTCGGAGGCTGTTAATCGTCTGTAATACCAAAGCCTGCGGATGTTTATGCGAAGTCTGATTAGCTTCACCGTAACCGATCATATCGTAGGCTAGTACAATAGCACCCATGCGGGCTAAACTGGCGCAGCGTTTCTGCATATCTTCCCGGGTTCGGGCGGAGTACACCGAATCTTGAAAATGACCGTGGGGAGAAAGTACTGCGGGGTATGATGGCTGCTGACGAGTAGGCCGATACAAATTTCCGGTAACAAAAAAGCCGGGTAGACTTTCAAAGGCAACGTTTTCTACCGTATAGCCATCTAGCTCCTTTCGGTTGCAAATAATTGGGTTGAGCGGAGTGCGCTCAAAGTTTTCAGATACTCCTAACCCCTCCCAGATACCCCGGCGGATTCGCTTGGCTCGAGTTTCCCAACTGGCCATATCATAATAACTTTGTGCAAAACGCTCTAACGCGGCTCTACCTTCGGTTTCGGTGAAGTGATGACCTTGACAGAGCATAGCAGTATCTACCGATTGGGTAAAAGAGTACGTCGGTAAAAATAGTAGTAGGATTAGCGTAGAAGGTTTCATTAGGATAAGATAGCAAGAATACGCTTAGACATGAAGACTGTGGGCAACTAAAATGAATAAGAAAAGAACGCAAAAAGTAATTATCTAACTTCCCTCATATTCAGAATGCTGTATCTTCGCAGCAAACGGATAACTACCATGAAGAAATTAATAACTACACTATCTCTAATCATTTTCATTAGCCACTCGGGGTTCAGTTGGGGACCGACCGCGCATCGGGCTATTGGGCAACTAGCGCAGTGGCATCTGAGCCGATCCGCCGAAGCCCGTATTACCCAGATTTTAGGGCCAGTAGATTTGGCAATGGCGGGCACCTGGATGGACGAAATCCGTTCCGATTCAGCTTACGATTATACTAATACCTGGCACTGGGTTACCGTTCCTACCGAAACTGGCTATGACCCTGAAATTCAGGAGCCCACGGGCAATGCTTATGAAGCCACTCAGCGGATTATTGCGGCTCTGAAGAGTGATACTCTCTCATCACAACAAGAGCAAGAATATCTAAAAATGTTGATTCATCTGATTGGAGATTTACATCAGCCTCTGCACATAGGTAAGGGAGACGACCGAGGTGGAAACGATGTTCGAGTACGCTGGATGTACGAGTCTGATTCATCTAACTTACACCGGGTTTGGGACAGCGATATGATTAATGCCAAACAGCTTAGCTATACCGAACTAGCGACTCACCTCAACCGTTATGTCACGCCGGAACTGGTGAGTGAAACCCAATCGGTTTACCTAGAGCAATGGCTAGATGAAGCAGTAGAACTGCGCGCTGCGGTGTACGATATACCAGATAGTAAGCGTCTTGGTTACGAGTATATGTACCACAACTGGCCAATTGTAGAGCAACGGCTATTACTGGCCGGACTGAGGCTAGCCAGTATTTTGAATGATATTTACGGCTAGTCTACTACGGGTAGTGAACGAAGCTCAGTGAAGTATCGGGTAATTGTCCGAGATGAAAGTAACACTGCTATTAATTGCTGTTCTGTCGTCTTTCACTTCCCTACTAGGTCAAGATAAACAACAAGGGTCACAAACCGACATCTTCCTGCACCCGGCCGATGGGTTTACGGCCTACACCCTAAAAAAGCGAGAGGTTATCTATAATCAGTCACCGTTTACACTGCCAATTCCAAGCTGGGCTTGGTGGGGCATTACCGATAACATCACTGCTGAAATCGATTTATTACCCCTGATTGGCGGGCTTTTCCAGGAGCCGTACCTCCCCGTGCCCAGCTTTAACTTTCGATTTAGGCTAGCTGATCAGCAAGGAATCTGGCCAGCTCTAGCGTTTGAGACGATGTATCAACACTTGTGGAGAACCCAAAATCAGGCCGATCAGGATAATTTGACTATTGAACGGCAGGGTGGAAATAGCTGGTACAATCACCTAAATGCCAGTTGGCAGACTGGGGAAAACACGTACCTTCATTTTTCGGTAGGAGTAACGTACACTGAAAACCTACTGATAGCTAATCGGGATACTACTCAGTACGTAGGTAGGTTCTTCGATAATACTATCAATCCTGACATATCGCTTAGTGTGGATTGGCGACCTAAGCCCTGGCTCTCGGTGCACGGCACTAGCTCTTACGGTACCACCTTCACCTATTTGGATAATATTCCCCGTAAGTATCAGCTATCCTACGGGTTCCGACTGGCTCCGTTTTATGCATCCCGATACGCTTTTTTAAGGTGCTTTCGAGCTGAGCTGATTGGCTTTTACATGTATTTTCCCGATGCTCAGGAAGAAATAACATCAATAGTACCCATATTTCCCTATTTTTATTGGCAGTGGGTTTGGAAAAAGAAGTCTAAACCTGCGCCTGCTAACTAACCTTTTATCAGCTGTTATTCTATGAAACCACTCCTCACATTATTTGCGGTATGCATTGGTTGTTGCTTATGGTCTTGCCAGTCAGAGCCCGCCTCAGAATCGCAGATAGATGATCGACCCAATGTTTTGCTGATTATGGCGGATGATATGGGTTATTCTGATTTAGGCTGTTATGGTAGTGAAATTAGTACCCCCAACTTAGATAAATTGGCGAAGTCAGGAGTGACGTTTCGTCATTTCTACAATACTGCTCGCTGCTGTCCTACCCGGGCTTCCCTGCTCACCGGCTTATATCCACACGAAGCTGGCATGGGAGCCATGGTTAGTGGGGTAAATAGTGATCCTGAACCGGGGGCGTACCAGGGCTATTTAAACAATCAGTGTTTGACGCTAGCGGAGCTTTTGAGACCTACCGGATACGCTACTTACATGTCGGGTAAGTGGCACGTAGGTGAAAAGCCGGAGTACTGGCCTACCAAGCGAGGGTTTGATAAATACTTCGGTCTAATTAGTGGGGCGAGTAGCTACTACGAGGTAATTACCGACCAACCCCAGGTGCGGCAAATGGCTTACAATGGCCAGCCCTGGACTCCCCCCGAAACAGGGTTCTACATGACTGATGCCCTATCAGACTCAGCGGCTTCATTCCTCTCCCAACACTTTGCTAAAGAAATTAATCAACCTTTTTTCCTATATCTCGCCTACACGGCTCCTCACTGGCCGCTCCACGCGCTACCTGAAGACATTGCTAACTATCAAGGTCGCTACGACGGTGGTTGGGAGGCTTTGCGGCAGGAACGCTACTTACGAATGCAAAAGGAGGGAATGATTGATACTAGCTTTCAATTGCCACCTTGGGAGGAAGACATACCCGAATGGAATCAGCGCGACACCTCACTTCATTGGGAGCGACGAATGGAAGTATACGCAGCCATGATTGACCGGATGGATCAGGGGCTAGGTCGGGTGTTTGAGACGTTACAAGCTAACAACGCTTGGGACAATACATTGGTAATTTTCCTGTCGGATAACGGAGGCTCGCCGGAGAATATTACCGGACGTAAGCTAAATGATCCCAACATGGACATCGGGCTGCCTGGTTCTTACGCGGCGTACCGTAAGCCCTGGTCAGTCGCCTCTAACACTCCGTTTCGTCGCTACAAACGCTACGTAGAAGAAGGAGGAATTGCTTCTCCGCTAATTATGCACTGGCCCGATGGGATAAAACCGACGGAACGAGTAGACAGCTACTCCCACGTGGTTGATATTTACCCAACCATCGCCAACTTGGCTAAGGCAACGTATCCCGATAGTGTTCGCGCGTTACGGGGAAAAAGTCTGTTATCTATCATTGAAGATGACTCTATGCCTTCGGAGCGACCACTGTTTTGGGAACATATTGGTCATCAGGCTATGCGACAAGGTAAGTGGAAAATTGTAAGCCAAGCCCCAGATTATCAGTGGTCACTGTACGATATGCACCAAGACCCTACCGAATTACACGATGTTAGTGGTGACTTCCCTAAAGTGCTAGAACAGATGAGTCAAACCTATGAGCAGTGGGCGGAAGAGGTAGGGGTAGAAAAACGGGCGGGATAAACTAAATTAAGGCAAGTAGGTTATAACCGTGTTATTTTCCGACACCAGCACCAGCGAGTAATTATTTTGACCTCACTTACAATTGCTGAACTCACTAGCATGAAAGTACTAGACTCTATTGCCGATAAAATCCTAAACGATCACTTTAAGGAGCGCTTTGATCAGTTGATAATCAATCTAAGTATCGTCGGGTTTCTCATCCACGTTCTCTTGATCTTTCTACATTGGCTGCGCGTACTACCCGCCGATTTACTGAAGGGAAACTTGCTGACTAATCCTATTGCTACATTATACACTCCGTTTACCTTCATTCTGGTATATGAGGTTTACCTACTGATTTACTACCTACCGTCTTCGTTTACCACTTTTGTGAGCAAGCAGTACGAGATTATTTCACTGATTGTGGTGCGGCGTATTTTTAAAGATATCTCTGATGCTACCTTATCGCTCGATTGGTTTGCGTACGATTATAATATTCAGTTGCTAGCGGATTTGGTCGGACTAATTATATTATTTCTAATTATCCAGGAGTTTAACCGGCAGGCTAGATCAAGTCCAAAAATAGGCTTTTCCGAGCGTATCGCACCATTCCTGAGGTTTAAGCGACGAGTTAGCGTACTGTTATTTTCCGCCTTTGTCGGGCTTACCATATTTAGCTTTGTAAAATGGTTATTGGAAACATACTGGTACCTAACTCAACAGATTGAAGTAGTAACCGATGTTAATTGGATCTTCTATCATGAGTTTTTTGTACTGCTTATCCTGATTGACGTACTAGTATTAATTGTTTCATTTAAGCATATCAAGAGTTACAATCAACTCATAAGGAACACCGGATTTATCTTATCTTCCGTACTTATCCTATTGTCATTCAGTGCTGAAGGATTAATAAATATTATCGTTATTGTATTTGGGGTTCTGTTCGGACTGATTATACAGGCTATTTACAATCGGGGTGCAGTCGTATTTCAGGAAGAGGAAGAAATATAAAAATAGCAGCAATCTTACTGATTTCGATGTAAGTCAAGGGAATTAATCTTCTTGGGACTCTTTTCACCGAATACAAGCCTTAAACTGGTCGGCTAGAAACTGGTTGCCTTTTTTATTCATATGTACGCCGTCGTTGGTAAGTATTCCCTGGTATTGTTGAGAAGAATTATTCTCCCGCAGATATTCGTTAATGTCTGCCCGGAGATCACAGAGAGGGGTGTTGGTTTCATCCGCCACTTGCCGTACTATCTCAGCATATTCTAGTAATCGTTGATTGGCCTCATCTGGGCTGTCGGGGTCTTCGCCAATTACCGTGGGGGTTGCTAAAATCACTTCGCTGCCCGCAGTAGTAATGGTCTGAATCAAGTCTTTTAACCCGGCTTCGTACACGGGTTTTTCAGTGCCAGTGGTCCCTTCAAATTTGTAAAAGTGCCATACGTCGTTGATACCGATATAGATCACGACAATATCGGGGTTATGGCTCAGTACATCTTCCTGGACGCGCCCCTGAAGGTCGGGAACTTTATTGCCGCTAATTCCTGCTCCAATAAGCTCGTAGCGGGATGTATCCATCTGCTGACGCATTAGGTCAATATAACCGCCGGGTTCATTACCCGCCTGGGTGATAGAATCACCAAAAAATACGACCCGTTTTTTCTCTGATTGGCAAGCAACAATACCCATTAATGAGATGAAAAAGCAAAGCGATAGTAATTGAGATACCGACATAGTTATTTAGTAGTTTTGTGAGTATAGTGTTGGGGGGGCAATTGATTATTATCCTGGTAATCCATTGTGATCCCAATTATCCTAATAGTAAGTTCGTTCTAAGTAAGTGAAAAGATCGTATTTTCCTAAAGGTATGGAAACAGAAGCCAACAATTTAGCTCAAAAGATTCAACAGTGGCAATCCGTAACCCGTGCTGCTCGAGACATACTCCCCTTTGAGCAAACCTGGGAAATGTACCAAGACATCTACCAGAGCGAGCCGCTGAAAATAGTCTGGCAACCGAATGAATCCACTATTCAAAATGCCAACCTTTCTGAGCTGATGGTGCAAGTTGGGGTAGAGTCATATGCTGATTTATACCAATGGTCAATACAAAATCGAGCAGTGTTTTGGGGTACGGTAGTTAAACGGTTGAATATTCAACTTGATAAACCTTATCAGCAGATATTAGACAATAGTGTAGGTGACGAGCAAGTGAATTGGCTCGCTGGGGCGCGACTCAACATTGTAGAGAGCTGCTTTCAAGCTCCTGCTGATAGACCCGCCTTAACGCTCGCGGATGAATCTGGTCAGACCGAAACTTTATCCTATCAGCAACTGGAAGAGCTAGTAAACCGCGTAGCTTCTGGCTTGCAAAATTTGGGCTTTACATCCGGAGATGCCGTAGCCCTGTATATGCCACTAGGAAAGGAAGCCGTAGCTGCTTACCTGGGAATTGTGAAAGCTGGGATGGTAGCGGTACTCATTGCCGACAGTTTTTCGGCTCAAGAGCTAAAGAGCCGACTGAAGATTGCCCAGGCAAAAGCCGTTATCACCGTAGACGCTTATGGCTACAATCAAAAATTGCTCAATGTGTATCCACGGGTAAGAGAAGCCGATGCGCCTCGTGCAATTGTAGTACAAAACCGACCAGACACACAATTGAGATCAGACGATGTTACTTGGGATGATTTTTTAGGGGAACCCTCTGCCGAAACTTACATCGGTCAACCGGATGATACGATCAGTATACTATTCTCATCGGGAACTACTTCCGAACCCAAGGCCATTCCCTGGAACCACCTAACGCCAATCAAGTGCGCGATGGACAGCCATTTTCACCACGATATTCGCCCGGACGATGTGGTGACCTGGACGACGGGAATGGGCTGGATGATGGGGCCTTGGCTGATCTACGCTACGCTGATAAATCGGGCTACCATTGCGCTGTTTACCGGTTCGGCAGCTTCGCCCAAGTTTGGTGAGTTTGTCCAGAATACTAAAATAAGTGTACTGGGCACCATTCCATCGTTGGTAAAAGTGTGGCGGGCAAGTAAGGTAATGGAAGGTTATCAGTGGTCGGTGCGCGTGTTTAGTTCTACGGGTGAGCCGTCTAATACCGAAGATTATCTGTACCTGATGTGGCTAAATAATTTTAAAGCCCCGATTATTGAATACTGCGGTGGAACCGAGATTGGTGGCGGTTACCTAACCGGAACGATAGTGCAACCTGCTATCCCAGCTACCTTCACTACTCCTGCTTTAGGATTGGAATTACGCTTTAAGAACTCAGAAACCGGAGAGCTTGCCCCGGCTCAAGCCGGGGAAGTATTCATCGTGCCTCCGGCTATCGGACTATCGCAAAAATTACTGAACCGGGATCACCACAAAGCCTACTACGCGGGTAATCCTACTTTGGAAGATGGCCGTCTGCTTCGTAAGCATGGGGATAACTACCAAATTCTGGGCAAACTCAACCAAACTACTTTTTATCGCAGTCAGGGGCGAGCTGACGACGTGATGAATTTGGGAGGAATAAAAGTGAGTGCGGTGGAAATTGAGAAAGTACTCAATCAGCATTCAGCTATTGTAGAATCGGCAGCGGTAGCCATTTCCCCGCCCGAAGGTGGCCCAGAGCAATTAGTGGTTTTTTATCGGGCTGATCAAACGGTAGAGAAAGAACTTCTGAAGAAGGAGCTTCAGAAGATACTTTCCCAGCAATTAAATCCACTGTTCCGAATTACGGATGTGGTACAACAAGAAAGTCTGCCAAGAACGGCTTCCAATAAACTCATGCGCCGGGCACTACGCGATGGATATTCATTGTAAATGAGTCAAGCTAAAAGCAGGATTTGAAAACTTTACGGAAACGGCTAAGTTTGTTTGAAAAAGCTTGATTCTCCCTTCCGTCATCGCTACTGCTCAAATCTGCGCTGAATTAGGAGTCAGCCGAGCGATTGTTTCACCCGGCTCCCGTAACGCACCGCTGACGATTGCCTTTGTACGCCATCCGGATATCGAAACCTACACCGTGAGCGATGAGCGGTCGGCTGCCTTTATTGGGTTAGGAATGGCCCGACAAAGTCGCAGTCCGGTAGCCTTGATTTGTACTTCGGGTAGTGCGGCCTATAATTATGCCCCGGCAGTAGCCGAAGCATTCTTCCAGCAAATTCCGCTCATCGTTTTTACCGCCGACCGTCCTCCTGAGTGGATTGACCAGTTGGACGGACAAACCATCCGGCAGCGCGGAATTTACGGTCAGCACGTAAAGGCTGGCTACGAGTTACCCATTGGACAAATTGAGGTTGACCTGTGGTATGCCCATCGGCAGATTTCAGAAGCGATACACCAAACCCAAAGCTACCCACCGGGTCCAGTTCACGTGAACGTTCCCATTCGCGAGCCGTTTTATCCGACCGAAGAAGAAGAAATTACGTTTGATAGTCCGGTAAAAGTCATTCATTCTGTTACGGGCGAAGTACAGTTACCGGATACTGCTCAACAGGAATTAAGTGAGCAATGGAATCAGTTCAAACGAAAGATCATTGTCGTAGGGCAAAGTCCGTTGGAGGCAGATTTTGCTAAGCAGTTGTCGGAGTTAAGCCAGGCTCAGCAAATCCCGCTAATCACCGACATTATTTCAAATTTTCATTCGGCTGATGTGGGTATCCGGTACGCTGATGCGTTTTTAGGAAAACTAGATGACCCAGCCCAACTTCAGCCCGACTTACTCATTACCTTCGGATTATCGGTCATTTCCAAGAATCTAAAACTATTCCTACGGAAGCATCGCCCTCAAGCTCACTGGCATATTCAGCCGAACGGAGTTGCGGCCGATACCTTTCAATCTCTAACCCAAGTCGTCTGTGCTAACCCCTCTGTCTTCTTTCAATCTGCTAAAAATTGGCAAGGAGGGCAAGCGAAAGGGTTCTATTCTGCTTGGCAAGATAAGGAGAGGCAGGCTACCCAAAAGATTAGTAGCTTTTTTGAGTTTTCTGAAGCCCAAACCAGCGAGTTCTATGCAGTAGCGGCAGTACTTAAGAACTTGCCTCAGCCCAGCAGCTTACATTTGGCAAATAGTATGGCGGTGCGCTACGCCAACCTGATTGGTTTGCCGAGTCATTTGTCAGATGTGGAAGTCATCGCTAACCGGGGTACTAGTGGCATTGATGGAAGCAATAGTACTGCTGTAGGAACGGCTTTGGCAGCTCAAGACCAACTACATATTCTCATCACGGGCGATCTGGCATTTTTCTACGACCGCAACGCTTTCTGGCATAATTATTCACTGCCCAACCTGCGGGTTATCCTGCTCAATAATCGGGGTGGGGGGATTTTCCAGATGATTGACGGGCCCAATCGTCAGCCTGAACTGGATGAATACTTTGTGACTCAACAGAGGTTGGAAGCGAAAAATACCGCTAATGACTTTGGTTTAGAGTATTATCGCGTAGATCTAAATCAGAACAGTGCGTATCACGAACTGGAGCAATTGTTACCGAGTTTTCTCACCGAAGATAGCCAGCACGCCAAGCTGCTAGAAATTGTATCTGATGGTCAAACCAATACCAATATTTTTCGTCAATTTAAGGAAGGGAAAAAGGAGTACGGAAAACGGAAAACGGAGGGTATCTAATAAATTTCCGTTCCACAGCGACCGTTCTCCGTATTCCCTTCTCCGTCATCCATCAACCGATAATTTAGCAATTGAACAATCGAATCACTGAATTTTACGAATCATGACCATGTCGTTTGATAATATTCGGATAGGTAAAAAGTACTACCTCTGTAACTACGGCGAAGAGTCGCGATTTGAGGTGCTAGAGAGGTTGAGTGATGAAAATTATCGGGTAAAGGATTTGACTTCGCTCGATATTTACGAACTGCACGATTTAGTGAAGTACGGTATTTCAGATGATTTTGAACTAGAAGAAGTTAGGGATAATGAATGATGACTAATGGCAAGCCTACCTGAGACCAGGTTCCGGAGAACCAAAGACAACTGTAGACTAATTGCTCATGAAGCAGCTAAAGCCTATAACCCAGCGTATCGCACAATTAGACCCTTGGAACGATCATGAGGAGATTGTGTATCTGAGGACCTGTCACGTATTTCCGTGGGATATTGAGCGAGCATTAGAATTTGCACTGTTTCGTACCTACGTTGTCCCTTCCATTTCCAAACTGCTGGCTTAAACTGGAGAACTGACCAAGCAGCCCCAAACACGCTACGGCTGGTGTCAGCCCATCCGAAAGGAAGGGTTAGCTATCTTTTACTTTTATTAGGAGGTAAGGCCGACGGATGAATATCAAGAATATTCCCGAGGATTACTACAAACTGGAAAAATATAACATTGACGGTTTCAGGTGAATTTATGTGGTTTAATCATTTTATCCATCCTGCCATAGACTTGCGAAGTTTACGTTCACAGTAGTAGAGAGAAAATTATAGTCAAAAACTTCGGAAGTTTCCCTCAACTACACGAAATTATCTAGAGCCCGGCAGACTTCCGCTCTGCTTTTTCCAACCAAATAGTTGGCAAAGCTACCTGCGATTTATTTCTGGGTTTCTATTTACCCCGAGGGACATAAAATTGAAGAACTGAGTACGTTTTAACTTACGGCTTTCGCTACTATTGGTTGTAGCCCCTTAATTAGGACACACTGTATTTCTTTTGAGTCCCGAAGGATAAAATTGTCTACCAGAGTCTTTTCATCATCCGTACGGATCCTCCTTTCAATCGGGTTACTTCCGTGTAGTCGTAAAGGCTATTTTGCCTCAGTAAAATTTCCATATCCGGCTCATCTTTTAAGATGGTCATGTAATAATTATAGCCGTCAATAACTTGTAAAGCCGTTAAACCAGCGTACTGATCGAGTGTAGTGAAGGGTTTGACTTCTTTAGTGCGTATATCTATTACTGAGTACCTAACTTGTTCATAAAAATTATCGTAACGATTTTGCGGGTCAGTCGGCCATTGGTCACCTTCACGCCACAACACTAGTGCCTTTTGGTCGATTACTGAAATGATATCATACACTGCGAGTGGACTATCCAGCGCAGCACTTAAGTCTAGCTCAAAATTTTGATCGAAGCTTCCGTCAACATTCAACCGCAAGAGATTTTGAGTGGGGAGGTGATTCTCCATTGAACTATAATGTACTTCTGCGTCTAAGTTGTAACCCGGCACAATGTAAAGTGTATCTCCATCTCTTGGTGATAGGTAAAAACAGGTTTGTAATCTTTGATCTACGTGGTAGGTAAGTTTCAGTTTTGCTGGTTCAAAAACAGCTATCATTGCTCCGTTTGGTAAAGTCCAGTTTGGACCTGCGATAAACCCAATAGGCATAATAATTTTATCGTGAATGACGTACTTGTTCCAGGCATCATACCATACCCCCTCTTCATCTCCATCAAATTGGATGGGTTCGACATCATGTACTGCGGTAATCGTCATCACTTCTGGGTTGAACTCCACAATTTTCCCTTCCCGGAGAGCAAAGAAAAACGCCATAGAATCCGAATAGAAAATAGGCTCTCCCATGTCTCCGGCTATGCCAAACTCAGCAACACTGATTGATTTACTTTCTTTGAGGCTTAAGTCAAGCTTGTCTACATGCCATTTAGTGATCATAGACGAGTCTGCGTTCCATACATAAGGGTGTTCTTTGTAAGACCATACTCTTCGGTTGGGTCCCAATTTTGTAGCATCTTTAATGTCCAGCACCTCAACAAGCTCATTAAAAACACCCAGGTAGTAGTTTTTATCATTGGGTTGCTCCATTCTAAAGCCATAAACAAAAGCGGAACTTATCTTTTCTTTTTTGGAATTGTTCTCTTCAGGTGTACACGAACAGACAACAACCAGGAGAATAAAGTAGAAAAACCTAAATGAGTGTTTTACGTTTTTTCTCAATTGAAATTTTATTACTACTGCGCTAAACCGCTTAAAAATACTGTGAAAGTTAGCTAAAATAGAAAAAAGAAACCTCCGATATTAGTCGAAGGTTTCATTAACAGCATTATCATTGATCTCAAGTTACCACAGCCTGGCTGCCGTACGAATTGAGCCTCCGACAAGTTTAGTTACTTCTGAATAACTATCAAAACCATTTTGTCTTAGTAAAATCTCTGTGTTGGTTTCGGATTCCCAAGCAATAAAATAGTTGAAACCGTCTATTTGTTTTATTTCGTTAGACGATGTAACGGTTTCATAATTTGACCAGGCTGTGAACATAGAAGCCTCTCCCGAGGTAAGATTAACTGCTGCATATCTTTGCTGACTGCCAAATTCATCCCATCGGTTAGCTGGGTCTGCCGGCCATTCGTCTCCTTCTCTCCAAAGTATGACGGCTACATCATTTGCTACGGTTACAACGTCATAAACAGCAAGCGGATTCCCTAGCGTTGATAGAGGACCGTTCATATCAAATACCCAGTTTTGATCAAACGATCCATCACTGTTTAGCCGCAGTATGCTTTGAGTAGGCTGCGGATTAGAGACCCCACTGTAATGCACCTCAGCATCGAGATCCCATCCCGGTATTACGTATGTAGTACCATCATCCGAGGATGGAAACCAATATTGACCCGCTTGCAGGCGGGTATCCATGTGATAGGTAATAGAATTGGTACTTGGGTCAAATATTGCCACTTCGGCACCATCTGGTAGTTCCCATTCTGATCCGGCAATAAATCCCACGGGAAGATAGATTTGACCATCTACTGTGTATTTAATCCACGCGTCGTACCATGCACCGTTGGCATGGCCTTCAAATACTACGGGCTCAACATTGAGAGTGGTAGTGATGGTCATATCCGAAGGATTGAATTCAATGATTTTACCATCCACCAGTGCAAAAAAGAACGCCCTAGTCTCTGAGAAAAATACCGGCTCTCCCAAATTCCCAGACACACCCTCTGCTGCAAAACTAACGGTTTCCCCTTGAGTAATGCTTAAATCTGTTTTATCAACATTCCATTTGGTAATCGTAGAGGCGTCCCCACTCCACGTATAAGAATTTTCACCAAAGAAGTATACCCGCTGATTAGGGCCAAGCTCCACCGCATCTTCTACATCCAGTTCATCAACAAAGTCCTCATAGACACCAAGGTAGTAAATAGCATTTGACTCTGTTTCCGTTCTAAATCCGTAGGCTACTGCGGTTTCAATCTCATTAGAAGTTGCATCTGGTCCTGGATCAGTATCGTCATCACAACTGGATAAAAAAACTGATACCCCTAAAAAAGTAATCATCAAAAAAGTACTAAATAGCTTTTTTAGTCGGTCTGTCGCTTTCATTGTATTCATCGTTTTAAATTTAATTGTTCATTATTTAGAATTGTGTTACTATTTTTAAGTAATAAGCCCGGCCGGGTCGTTGCACTCCGAAGAAGTCAAAGACGTTACTATTCAGCACGTTTTGCACGTCACCTGTTAAGGTCATTTTCACTGCGTTTAGCGGTAGTCGATAGCTGATACCAGTGTGGTGGATGTTCTGATCCGGTATGGTGAACTTAAAATCAGGATTGTTTCGCCCGCCACTTTCCCAGCCCAGAAAAAAGCTGTGAACATATCGGGACGACCAGTAAACGTTGATCGATTGATCTCCCACCAATCCTTCAGGTAGTGCGTAGTTGATGGATCCATTGACAAAGAAGTAGGGCGTGTTGGGTATGCGCTCACCTTCAAATCTGGCAAAACTCCCTTCGTTCGCACTATTGTAAAAATCCTGATACGTAGAATTCAGGGAAATTTTTAGCCCATCTACCAGCCCCGTTACTTCACCGGCAACTTCGATTCCGGCGGAGGTCGCATCATTTACATTGTCAAAAAAACTGGTTCGGTCCGTTGCCGTTACCAGAAAGATTAGGTTGCTAATGCTGCGGACAAAACCAGCGGTTTCTAATCTCCACTGGATTTTTGAACTGGTCGGATTTCGCACCACAGCGGATACGTTGAAGTTATGGCTTCTTTCCGCTTGCAGGTCGAGGTTTCGAATGATGAAATTACCATCCCCGAACACCTCATCCGGCCGGGGAAGTCTCAGTGCGTATTCGTAGGAGAGCTTAGCGATCAGTTTGTCCGAAAATTTGTACCGCAAATTATTTCCCCATCCCATATCACTGATCTCCCTTTCATTGACAGAAACTTGTTCGGAACCATTAATCTCACGTTCCGTTATTACCTGCTGCCAGTAGTTTTTAATGAAGAAGACGTTTTGCAGTTTTTCACTTAGCAGATCAGCTTGATACTCGATTCCGTTCACCCAAGAATAGACAGTGCCCTTGGCCGTAATAGGATCAAAAGTTCCCGCTAGAAGTTCATCTCCGGTTCTTAATGTGTAGGTAGGGGCACTAGAAATGCTGATGGTGTGCTTATCGTTAGCCTGCCATTTCAGGTCGGTTCGATTGAAATAATTATTGTCCCAGGTGAATTGATGACTACCTCCGGCCACGCTGCCGGAAACCTCGCCCTGCCGATTTCTAGTCCCTTGAATTTCACCATTCCAAGAGTAAAAATTTCGGGTTGTGTCTACAAAAACTCGTGTGGTTGAATTCAATCCGAAAACTGAATTGATAGATAGCTTACTATTAAAATTTTTATTGTACGATAGATTAGCTCCTTTCAGGTCGCTGAAAAAAACGGCCTCTCCAAAAGGGTTTCCGGTCATCACTGCGTTATGCTGTACCTCATCGTAAGTGTCATTGAGGAATACGTTGATTTTGATCTCATCGGTCCATGATTTGTTTATCAGACCAAGCGTTATATTTATTCCGTAGGCCTCATAATCATCGTGAAACCTCGGGACGGTGATCTCTTGCGTTCTTCCCCGGAGCGATCCTTCCGTGATGGGTACCTCCACATCTACTTCGTAGTTATTATGTGAGAAATCGTAAAAACCATCTACCCCGACGAAGAAGCCATTGTTCGGCTCAAGATATTTTAGGTCTAACGTAGCCCGGTGGGTCCCAAATGACCCCGTTTGATAAGACCAACTCCCGTGAAAACCTTCTATTATTGAGGGTGATACCATATTCACCGCGCCACCTAGTGCATCGGCTCCAAACGTGATCGGTACCACCCCTTTGTATATCTCCACCCGATCCACCAAGTTCACTGGTATATTGCCGATTCCTACGGCATAGCCAGTAAAGTCCAATGGGATTCCATCGAAGAAAAATCGGATTTTATCTCCGGAAAGACCATTCAGCGAAAGCCTACTGTCTGACCCCAAGCCCCCGCTTCGCTGGATGCTGACTCCCTGGGTTTGAGCTAGCACTTCACCTAGATCTACCGTTTTCAACTTTACTTCACGAGTATCAATTACATCTACTGCTTTTGCAGAAAGCTCTAGTAGCTGTTTTTCTGATTCAGCCACTATCTCTACCGCTTGTAACTGCTGGGTACTGCTCTTTAATGTAATTTTTACATCCTCTACCGATTGATTAGCAATGTTCAGTGTAAAAGATAATGGGAGGTAGCCTACCGATTGAATAGACAATACATACGTGCCATTAGCAAGCTTTTTAATGGTGAATTGACCCTCTGAGTCCGCAGTTGCTCCTTTAGAGGTGCCTTCAATCTGGACTGTGGCGAATGGAATTGGTTCACCATTTTCATCGGAAATTTGTCCATTGGCAGCATACCTAGCACCTTGGTCTTGGGCTGCAATCTCAGAGCTTAACCAGACAATCACGAGTACTGCCAGCAATATTGGGTGCGCTTTTCTCATCGAGTAGTCTAGCAGGTTCCTAAGTGAAATGAACTTTTGGAGTAATAATCCGTTCTAACAAAATCGTTCACAATGAACTCTCGCATCATCCGCATAGAGGGGGTTTTGAGATTAGGGAATCGGCTGTCGATGAGGTACTTTTCGCCAGCGGCCAACGAATATATCTTACCGTTGCAGATGATGGTTTTTTCCGAGGATGTAGGGTTATGCAGACGCAAAACCCCTTCGAATTGGACTACGCAGCCCTGGTCTACAAAGGCTACCTTATCTTGCTCGGGAATACTGAGTACAAGTTGTAATTCTTCCTTCGAGGAAAGATTACCTGCATATTTGACAAAATAACTTGCCCCTAGTATCAGCGAAGCAGCAATAGATAAGCGGATAATCTTTTTGACCGTCTGCTTAGATTTGAAGAGTACAACAGAAGTATCGGCAGTTGAATCTCGATCCTCCATTTGCCTCTGAAAGGCATTATCAGCATTGGCAAAACTTTCCTTATTTATAATCTGGATATTTTCCCAAGTGGTTTTATCCATCTCGGATAATTCCTCTGATGAAAGTTCAGACTCGATATCTTCCGTAGATGTTATCCACTGCTGTATAAAGAGTTTTTCCTCTGGGGAGCAATGCCCGGAAAAATATTTGCGTAGTAGTGATTCAGAAATCTTCATACCTAAGTTGCATTTATTGCTCTCTATAACTTAGGTAATCAGGAAAGGGGGTTACCCCCAACTAAAAATAAAATATTTTTTATTGGAGCTCACTTAAGACCCACCCGAAGAAGGTTAAGTGCCCTAGTCATATGCCTCTCAACAGTTTTCTCGGAGATGTTCAACCTGCTCGCAATTTCTTTGTTGCTCATGAACTTTTCGCGTTTTAAATAGAAGACCTCCCGGCAACGTTGAGGAAGTGATCTCAACAAGTGGTTGATCGCAGATTGTAATTCTTCCGCGTAAATCTTTTCTTCCGTAATATTGTGAAGTATCGGTTCTTGGGCAGAGAACTCTTGCATGGCATTTTCCCGCCTCACCTTTTTTTTCATATAATTGAAACAGGAAAACTTGACTGCTTGAACTGCGTATGCTTCTAAGGGTAAATGAATGACAAGCTTCTCTCGACGGCTCCAAATATCACAGAAAATATCCTGCACTAATCCCTGGGCTATCTCTTTGTCACCGACCAACTGAAAGGCGATGCGGAATAGTTTCAACCGGGTACTTTTGTAAAATTCCTCGAAGTCCCGGCTATTATTGAGATTTATTGGGTACGATTTTTTCCAAAAAGCTGACATGGTTAGTAGTTGCGTAGTACCGTTAAATAAGGCTAATAACTAGATTTATTTAGATTAGTTATGAATAATCTAAATATAGATGGCAAGTCGCTAGATAACAATGGATTTTGATTTCCTGGCTAGGTAGGTCGCGCAGCATTGGTGGAAGTCGACCACGAATTTCGGTACCCGACAGCGCGGCGGGGCCGCCTCGGCTGCCGCAAAAAGTTGGTGATCGCCCTCACAGTCGGTTCAGATAGTTCATCTTGGTTATTCACAAAACTTAATAACTTCCATCAAGACACGTAACAATATAAACCAGGCTACGGCGGCAGCTAATATCGAGTGTTCGTATTTGGCGACCGAAAAAAGATGGTCAAAAAATGGTGTGCTTTTGCAGCAGTTGATACCGAGCAAAATGAACGAGTACCTAAAGCAGCTAAACCATAGCCGCAAGAGGTTTGAAAGCAAAAGATGCTGTACCAGGCTATTGAGGGCGGAGCTGGTTTTCTAGCTAATCACTCCTGAGCCAATTAACTCCTCACCATCGTACCAAGCGGCGAACTGTCCGGCAGCGATGCTTTTTTGGGGACGGTCAAAAACGATGTAGAGACCCTCGGTAGCTTGGTACAGGGTAGCTTCTTCCAACTGCTGACGGTAGCGGATACGCGCCTGGTAGCGGGCTTCTTCCCCACTTTTTAATCGTAAATCTTCCCGAAGCCAGTGGATTTCTTGGTTAGTGACAAACAACGCAGGTCGATATAGTCCGGGATGCTGATCGCTCTGACCAACGTACACCACATTTTTGGTAGTATCAGTCGCCAACACAAAGAGGGGCTCGGGGCTACCGCCGACGTTGAGTCCTTTTCGCTGACCAATCGTAAAGTAGTGCGCCCCCTGGTGTTCACCCACTACTTTGCCTAAATGGGGTTCGTACGAATAAGGAGCAGCCAATTCAGCCAAACTATCGGAATCAGTTTCTTCACCCGAAGTGGTTACCAGTTGGCGCTCAAAGATGGGCGATTCTTTCGGTATTTCTACGATTTTGCCTTTCTTGGGGAGTAGCTTTTGCTGTAAGAATTCGGGTAAACGCACTTTTCCTACGAAGCAAAGCCCCTGAGAGTCTTTCTTCTCGGCTGTTACCAAATCCAGGTCACGCGCCAGTTGGCGTACTTCTGATTTTTCCATCTCCCCAATCGGGAAGAGGGCTTTACTTAGCTGCTCTTGATTAAGCTGGCAGAGGAAATAACTTTGGTCTTTGTTACGGTCTTTGCCCGCTAATAAGTGATAGGCTTTGTTCCCTTCCGCATCGGTACTTTCGGCTTTTCGGCAGTAGTGCCCAGTAGCTATCAAGTCTGCGCCCAGACGCAGGGCAGTTTTAAGGAAAATATCAAACTTGATTTCGCGGTTACACAGTACATCCGGGTTGGGGGTGCGCCCTCGCTCGTATTCATGAAACATGTAGTCCACAATTCGCTCTTTATATTCCTTGCTCAGATCAATTGTCTGGAACGGAATGCCCAGCTTCTGAGCCACAATCAGCGCATCCTGGCTATCTTCCACCCAAGGACACTCCCGGCTGATGACTACGCTATCGTCGTGCCAGTTCTTCATAAACAGGCCGATCACCTCGTAGCCCTGCTCTACTAGCAGATGGGCTGCTACACTAGAATCCACTCCACCCGACATACCAACCACTACTCTCTTTGTCATAATCAGCGATTTGCTAGGTATACTGTATTTGGCCAGAAATGGTTCAGCTTAAACAATCAACAATCAACAATGAGCAAGGGTTGCCCCGCAGTGAACAATGTGCAATAGATAGAGGTTAGCGACAAATGACAAAGTTTAAAGAGGCACGGGAAAAATATCGTCCTGATCAGGTAAAGCTGCTGTTTATTACCGAGGCACCGCCCCCCGAAGAGCGAAATCGTTACTTTTATTTTGAAAAGGTACGCCGGGGCGACAGCCTGTTTCTGGAGATGATGAAAGTGTTATTTGCCGAGGAGGTAGCCTCCTTTGAGACAGTGAAGCAGTTACGAGCTGAAAAAAGCTACTTTCTAGAACGCTTTCGGGAAGAGGGCTTTTACCTGATGCACGGTCACGATGCGCCTTTGCCCGATACTACCGCCACCTTTCGGTCTAATGTTTACCGGGACAATGTGTCCGAACTTATCCAAAAAATTCTGTCCGTAGCTAAGCCTACGGTTCCTATTGTACTAATCTCAGCTGTAGTATTTCGGGGAGTATTTGAGCTGCTCAAGAAGAGTGGTTTTCAGGTAATACATAATGAGATTATCGAGTTTCCGAACTCAGGTCAGCAACTTAATTTCCGTCGTAAACTTCGGCCTCTATTGATGCGGGAAGGTTTATTACCGCAGATATAGGTTGGTCAGCTGAAGTTAGGCAAACTGAGTTCATCCAGGTAAGAGGTCAAATTATCGGTGTCCTTAAACGCGTCGACACTAACCTGCAATGTGGTAATATTGTACTTGTACTCTACGTAAAAATCATCGAGGGCATACAGTCGGGTGATACAATCCCCTACGGTAGTAAGCGTTAGAAAATGGGCGTACTGATGGATAGCGTAGATTTGTTGTCTAATGGAATACTCCTTAAAATCTTGATACGTCATAATAAGCGAAGGTTACAGCAACAAATGAATAATATCTTCGTCACTTTTTCTCTGCCAAACCTGGCGATAGCTTACTTACGACAGATTTGTCAAAAAGTAGTGTGAGCTTAGTATCTTTGCTACTATGAACACGCTTACGATGGCTCACTTAACCCATCCCAAAAAGTCTGCGCTATCGGTCTGGTTGACCGAAGCGGTAGATAATAGTCCGCTGATTTTGTTCCGGGTGGCCTTTGGATTTCTTATCGCTGCCGAAGGGTTTGGGGCTATCCTAACGGGTTGGGTGCGCCGGACATTCGTAGAGCCAGCGTTTACCTTTAATTTTATTGGGCTCGATTTTTTGCAGGTGTTCGTGGGCGAAACCATGTATGCAGTCTACGGCCTTCTCGGAATTACTGGACTCATGGTAATGCTGGGGTATCGCTATCGGCTGGCGATGTTCACTTACGCTATTTTGTGGTCAGTAAGCTACCTCTTACAGAAAACTAGCTATAACAATCATTATTACTTACTGATGCTCTTGTGCTGGGTCATGGTGCTGATGCCGGCTCATCGGTATTATTCGCTAGACGTGCGGCAAAGGCGGGTTACAAAATCGCTGACCTGTCCGCGCTGGTGTACGGTGGTGTTTGTGGTGCAGATGTTCATTGTCTACACCTTCGCCTCGGTAGCAAAAATGTATCCCGACTGGCTGGCGGGTATTCCTATCGGTATTTGGTTTGGTGGAAAAGCCGATTTCTGGCTGATCGGGCCACTGTTACAGCAAGATTGGTTACAAACAATGGTGGTGTACGGCGGTATTGCTTTCGATGGCTTGATTGTTCCGGCACTGCTGTGGCGCAGAACCCGCCTGTTTGCCTTTGGGCTTGGTATATTTTTTCATGGGTTTAACTCCGCTGTTTTTCACATTGGTATTTTTCCATTCCTCGCCATTGCCCTGTCGGTATTTTTCTTTCCCCCCGAGCAAGTGCGCCAAGTGTTTTTTAAGCGCAAACCAACAGTTACTTCCGAATTGGCAGCTCAAACCAACTATACCTTACCCCGGTGGACACTTACTCTAGGCATTCTGTACTTTGTCTGGCAGGTGTATCTACCGCTGCGGCACCATCTGTACGCCGGAAATGCTTTCTGGACCGAAGAAGGTCACCGTTTATCCTGGCGCATGATGCTGCGTACTAAATCGGGTTCGGTGCGGTTTATGGTGGAGGACAAGAATACCGGAGAAACCTGGTGGGAGGAACCTCGCGATTACCTGGTGCCTAAACAAGCCCGTAAACTAGCCACCCACCCCGATATGATCTGGCAGTTTAGTCAGTATTTGGAGAAAATATATCGAGAAAAAGGCTACGAAGATGTAGCAGTCTACGCTCACGGTGAAGCAAGTCTCAATGGTCACCCTCGTGATCCGTTGGTTGATAGTTCAGTAGATTTAGCTAGTGTCCCCTGGCAACCCTTCCGCCACGCTACCTGGATTTACCCTGATCGGCAGTACTCAGCGGATGAATAAGTAGCTACAATTTTTTTGCAACCCATACGTCTACCGAATTACTTATCCATTTTATCACATAACTAAGAAAGGAGCTCACGATGGATAGTTTTTCGGAAACGGTAGTGACTGCCGTAGAAAAAATCAAAAATGCAGTAGTTAAGATTGATATAGCCAAAAGCCAAAAAGATCGTAAAGGAAACGTTCGGCAACGACCAGCCGGATCGGGTTCGGGCTTTATCTTCTCGTCGGATGGGTACCTTATGACCAATTCTCACGTAGTAACCGGGGCAGAGCAAATCAAGGTCACTCTGTTAGACGGAACCGAAGTGGGAGCTGAATCGATCGGTAACGATCCCGATACAGATTTGGCCATTCTTAAAATTTACGACGGTAAGTACTCAGTTGCCAAATTCGGCGAGACAAATGATCTGAAGATCGGCCAGTTGGTCATTGCCATTGGTAACCCCTACGGCTACCAGCATACCGTGACTACGGGCGTAGTAAGTGCCTTGGGGCGAACCATGCGAACCCAGTCGGGACGTTGGGTGGATAGCGTTATTCAAACCGATGCCGCGTTAAATCCCGGGAACTCCGGCGGGCCCATGACCAATGCCGAAGGTGAAGTGATTGGGGTTAATACGGCAGTAATTCGCGGGGCACAAGGACTGAGCTTTGCGGTAAATATTAGTACAGCTAAGGAAATTGCTTCCCAACTCATTAAGGACGGAAAGGTTTTTAAGGCGTATTTGGGCATTATGCTACAAGAAATTGATCTGAACCCTAAGGTAGTTCGCCACTTTAACTTGCCTTCACCCCGAGGATTGTTTGTGGTAGGTATTGAAGAAAACTCTCCGGCGAGCCGTTCGCAGCTAGAGGAAGGAGACATTATCATCCGGTTCAATGATCAGTCGGTCAGTACCACCAATGACCTGTTTAAGCAACTAACTAAAGATAAAATTCTACAATGGGTAGACTTAGCGGTAATTCGCCGGAGCGAACGCCTGAATTTCGGTATTTTCCCCGTAGAACAAGCTGCCTAAATGAGGTGTTGCAGTGCTAGGTGTTATGGTGTTAAGGCGCTGATTTTAGGGTTCATAACATTTTTTACAATAACACGATAGTACACGGCTTGTTCATAAAATTAGCCAATAGCAAAACACTGGTATAAAAGATCCCGCTCATAGGCAATACTTTCTCTAAGTATGTTCAGGTTTGCTAGTTGGTTACGTTTCTGTAACTGATTAATTGCTAGGTTCAAAAAA
>JBCCTI010000056.1:0-47599 GCA_039198955.1 Bacteroidota bacterium
AAAATTTTGGAATAATAATACATAAGTGCTATTTTGCATATAAATAATTAAAAATGCTACTTGCCATGGATAATCTATATTCTTTTCATAAGTTGTCACTAGAAGAAAGAACTCAGTTTGTTTTAGGAAACGGACAATTACTATGCAGCCGATATTTTGCGGGACGTAAAGTATTTCTTTACTACACGGGTCGTTTTTACGCCGAAATATGGTTTGATACCCGTAAAAGTAAGGTTTCTAACATCATTCCGTTTACTACAACCAAGTGCCTTAAGCCTTATTTAGATCTTATTGATATTAACGACGCTTTTGTTTGCTAATATCCCAAAAAGTGCTTTAGCTCAGATCGAGGTAGCCTTTTTCATCATAGAAAAGCTCACCCTGATCTAACATCTCTTTTACTACACTCGCCAACATGGCCTCATTGAATCGCCCCAACGCTGATACTAGCTTATCAGGTGGCTGGGGTAATTTTTTTAACTGCTCGACGATGCTCTGTCGTATCTTGGTCTGTTCCGCAGCAGTAGGCTTCTCCGATTTGCCTTTCTTTTTTCGCAGGCAGTGGTCACAAACCCCACAATCCATTGGATAATTTTCGCCAAAGTAGGCCAGTAAAATCTGAGTACGGCAACGTACCGGATGGGAAACATAGTGGGTAACTGCTTTCACTTTAGCGGCGTATAATTCCTTTTTCTCCTTCAGCCTGGTAGCCGAAAGTGGTAGCTGCCGGGCGTCGTGCCGGGGGGTCATAAACACTAGCTGAGGCTGATCCTTGCGGGGCAAATAATTGATAATTTCCCGCTCGTGCAGATTTTTCAGTTTTTTCATCACGCTATTGACCGAAGTTTGAAGAAGCTGGGCTAACTGGGATTCAGAAATAGAAACATAGTTGGCGTAAAGCTCACCGCCGTATACCCGCAATAATATGTTAATTACTGGCTCTAGTGCTACATTAGCAATCTTAAACTTGTAAAGCTCCTGGTACTCTACCCGAAAATGAACGCTAGAGGGCTGAAAAAAACCTTCATTCAGTTGCAGCAGCCCTTCCTCTGCCAGTCGTTTAATTGCGTGAAAGACCTGAACCGGATTTAGCTGATAGGTTTCAGCAAAGCGGGGCAGGTCGAAGTTGTAGCTGGAAAGATGACTGCTGCCCACTGCCACCTTTAGATAGTTAGCAATATTTTGGTATACCGATTGAATATAATCTAGCGAAGGAAAAGAAATTTCAATTCGTCTGGTCAAGTTATCTATATCGTTTTGATCGTACAAAACTACGGCATACGCTTTTTCTTCATCCCTTCCCGCTCGTCCGGCTTCCTGATAATACGCCTCTAGGGTATCAGGTAAATCAACGTGCACCACTAGCCGAACATCTGGTTTATCAATCCCCATCCCGAAGGCATTAGTGGCTGCAATCACCCGGGTTTTTCCGACAACCCAGGCATCTTGCTTGGTCGCGCGTTCTTCTGAGGTAAGTCCAGCGTGGTAGTAATCGGCGGAGATGCCCTTGCTTTGTAGCTTTTTGGCAATTAAGCGGGTTCGCTTCCGGCTACGGACGTACACTAGGGCAGTTCCGGGTACTCCTGCCAAAGTTTTTAGCAGACGGCGATCTTTGTCTTCTTCGTAGAAGGCGGAGTAAGAAAGATTAGCCCGAGCAAAGCTTTTTTGAAATATTTTAGCTCGCTGGAATTGCAGCTTAGCCTGAATATCCTGTTTAACCGGTTCGGTGGCAGTAGCCGTAAGCGCAATGACATTCACTTTTGGAATTTCCGCTCGGAAATCAGCAATTTGTAAATAAGGTGGACGAAAATCGTAGCCCCACTGCGAAATACAGTGAGCCTCATCGACGGCTAGCAATCCAATTTGCATTCGGCGGGCGCGTTCCAGAAATAAATCGGTTTTAAGTCGCTCAGGGGAAACGTAGAGGAATTTTACATTACCAAATACACAGTTGTCTAGATGGAAATCAATTTCCCGGCTGTTCATCCCAGAGTAGATAGCCACTGCTGAAATATCCCGCTTTTTGAGCTGTTCTACCTGATCTTTCATCAGGGCAATGAGCGGAGAAATGACGATGCACACCCCCTCCCGCATCAGAGCTGGTACCTGAAAGCAGATACTTTTCCCACCTCCAGTAGGCAGTAAGGCCAAAGTGTCGTGCCCGGCCAGCACTGCATCAATAATATCTTCTTGCAGCGGACGAAAGGCCGGATACCCCCAATATTGCTGAAGAATAGCGTGCGCGGACATGTTGTCAATTAATCGATTGCTCTATGGTTCAATTGTTAAATTGCTGATTGCTAAATGGTTGAATTGTTCATTGTTACCGTCTTCATTATCCACTATCAATCGGCCGCCGCCGCGGTTTCAATTTTTCACACCTTACATCTCATATTTCATATTTTTATTCTACTGTGGCTCCTCCCGAGAGGGCCGAGGATACCTGGAAAAATCCGAGGGGAGGCAGTTCTGGATTCGTTAGATTTCTGATCGTAGACGTAGGGTTACGAGGTGGGCCGCTGAATAAACCCCCATCGTTAAAGAGTAGCTCAACCAGTTCGTTGTAGTACGTGAATTGTTCCAAGCTAATGCTGTACATCTCAATCCGAACGCTATCCCCTAGATCAAACACATAATTAGCTAGCTGAAGCGTATCTACCTGCTCGTTCAGAAATTCATCACTTTGTACAAATATGTCAGATGGATCATCAAACAACGAATCGTTTTCATAAACAAGAAAGCGGTAGTAGTTAATACCTCGCTCCTTGGGGGTACGTCCGCTGAAGAAAAAGTAGTAACCGTCATCCAAGAACAGGAAATCCTCTAAAAAACGATAACTGAACGAATCTATCTCGGCCACGGGCAGCACTGCGCCCTGACTTTCGTAAATCTGGTTCTGATAATCAACCCGAAGCGTGTAGGAACGCCCCAGATCAACCGGTATATCATTGTTTACATAAAGTCCTGCCGAATTTTCTGGGGCGGTGAGCACGTATTCCTGCGAACTAGTCTCATCCCGGATTGTAACTTGGGCATCCGTAACTGGGGTCGCTCCATTTGGATCGTAATAATTTCCGGTGGTAGTTATTTTCACTTCAGCGCCATTTCGCTCGGGCTGAAACTCCCAGTAAGTAAGATAACCTTCAATAACCACCTGGGGGTCATTATTAGGAAGATCCAGGGCAATTTCTTCCTGACAGGCAGCCAAGGCAAGAAGAAAAATGGCAGAAAGTATGATAAACAGTCGCATACCAGCTAGAATTTGAAATTATAGGTAACCGACGGAATAAACCGAAACAAATAGGTACTTATCGAGCCCGGCCGTTGAGAGGTAATGGGTTCCTCATCGGTTCCGGGATCAAACGTAACGTCCTCATTGTAAATATCCTCAAAGGTGATTACAAAAGGGTTTTTGCGTCCGTACAGATTGTATACGGAGAAGCTCCAACTGCTTTGCCAGCGTCGGTCTTCATTTTTCTTACTTTCCAGCACCGCCGAAACATCAAATCGATGGTAATCCGGCATTCGGAAAGCGTTTCGTTGTCCTTCATCGTAAAAGGGAACCGATAACCCGCTAAGTTGATAACGTCCAGACGGAAGTGACACCGCTGTTCCGGTGCTGTAAATCCAGTTGCCGGAGAGGGTGAACCGGGGCGTAATCTGATGGGAAAGCACCAAGGCAATATCGTGGGTTCGGTCGTGGCGGGCGTTGTAGGGTTGTCCCAGATTAATGTCATCAATCTGCTGACGGGTTCGGGACAGCGTGTATGCTAGCCACCCAGTAGTGCGCCCCACATCTTTCTTGAGCAGAAATTCGGCTCCATAAGCCCAGCCTCGTCCTACCGAGATTTCGGTCTCCAGATTATCGTTTAGTAGAATATCGGTTCCGGTGAGGAAGTCAATAATGTCGTGCATCCACTTATAGTACACCTCCACTGATGCTTCTAGGGTGTTTTGTCGTAGGTTCTGGAAATATCCCAGAGCGAGTTGGTCACCTACCATAGGTGGAATGTACGTGTCAGCCGGAATCCAGCGGTCAATGGGCAAACCTGCCGTAGCGTTGGATGCGATCTGTACATACTGTCGCATTCGGTTATAGGAGAACTTGATGGATTTTTCACTATCTAGTAAGTACCGCATTCCGAAGCGAGGTTCAGCCCCGTGGTAGCTCTTTATATTTTCCAGGCGGTCAAACTCCGTTTCCCCGATAATGGTTTCATCCGAGAGAGGGCGGTTCTCTTCGTATTCCAGCAACGTTCCTGGGCCAATATGCTGAAAGAAGGAGTAACGTAACCCGTACTCCATCGAGAGACGAGAGCTTAACTGATGGTTATTACCAATGTACACCGCGTGCTCCAGAGCATATTTATTATCTAGAATGAGTGGCATAAAATTAACTCCTTCACCCTGAGGGATAATTCGGGCTGGCTCGAAGTCAAAATGTGAAAGGTGGTAACCGAAGTCAATAGCGAGATTAGGGGAAGGAAAGTAGTTGCCATCAAACTTCGCGCTGTATTCCTTTAGACGGGAAGTCCAAGTAAACTCCGCGGTTTCGGCATCAATATCAAAGCCGTAGTCAAAATTACTGTAGACCAAGGTGGTGTTGAAGAAGACCTTATCCGAAAGCAAATGATTCCAACGTAAGGTAGAAGTAGCATTTCCCCAGTCTAAGCCAAATTGATCGGCGACGCCGAATCTATCCCGCCCAAAATAGCCGGAAAGAAACAGTCGATTACGATCGTTCAGAATGTAATTGGCCTTGGCGTTGAAATCATAAAAATATAAGATATTATCCCGTATGTCCTCGTCGGGAGATAGGCGTAAAAATAGGTCAGCATAAGTACGACGCCCGGAAAGAATAAAGGACGATTGGTCTTTCTTAATCGGCCCTTCTACCGTGAGTCGGCTGGAGATTATACCAATACCGCCCGATACTTTAAATTCTTTACTGTTTCCCTCCTTCATCTGAATATCCAAAATAGAAGAAAGTCGGCTGCCAAAGCGAGCGGGAATACCCCCTTTATAAATCTCAATATTCTTAATAGCATCGGGGTTAAATACCGAAAAGAACCCTAGAAAATGGGAAGGGTTGTACACGGTTGCCCCATCCAACAGTACCAGGTTTTGATCAGCCGCCCCTCCCCGCACAAATAATCCAGTAGTACCTTCCCCGGCACTAATTACGCCCGGTAGTAGTTGTACGGTTCTGATCACGTCTACTTCGCCAAATAGCGCGGGTAGCCGCTGCACTTTTTCTATTTGTAAGTTTTCCCGGCTCATGGCTACATCTTGCACATTGGCATCGGGCCGATCCGCCGAAACTACCACTTCCTGCAGTTCTACCTCTCCCGAGGCCAGTTCCACGCTTATGGTCTGGTCAGTCGTGAGCGAAACCTGCTTTTCTACGGGCTGATACCCCAAGTAAGAAAAGATTAGGGTATAATCACCAGCAGCTAAGGTCATAGAATAAAAGCCGTAAACATTGGTGGTAGTACCCGTACCCGAGCGTTCTTGAATCATAACCGTGGCACCAATCAAATCTTCCCCACTGGCGGCGTCGCGCACGTATCCGTTCACAGTAAACGAGGGCTGGCCAAAAACAGAAGCGGAGAGCAGGAGAGCGAGAATGAGGAATCCGGAAAACGAGCGGGGCATTACTTCTTCGTGGGTTTGCAAATTTTAACGACACCAAGAAGTTTAAGTTCAGAAAAAACGGGAAAATGGCATCTAGGCGACTTGCAGTGCTGGAGGGCAAAGGGCAAAGCTTTTCTTCAGTTCGGTAAAAACCTCTTGTTTGGCTTGCTCGAGCGTAGCTTCCCATAGTTCATCACGCAGGTAGCCTTCCTGCTGATACAACAAGTAAAGCCCTTCTAGGCGAGCCAGACTTCCGGTCATTTGATGATTGAGCCGGGAGATAATTTCGTCTAGTGGGCGTTCGGGATTGGGTGAAGAAGGCATAGTGAAGCTGTTAATTTCTAGTGAAGATATATCATCTATCTTATAAAAGCCCCACTAATTCGGTGAGTGGGAATTATTGCCCGGTTGAACTACTTAACTAAGCGATAAGCGACACCCATCTTTTTAATCAAATACCCAAATTATGTCTAAAGCAAAATCAGGCGACACTGTACACGTGCACTACACTGGCACTCTCTCCGACGGCTCTGAATTCGATTCTTCCCGCAAACGTAACCAGCCCCTAGAATTTACACTGGGGCAGGGACAAATGATTGCTGGTTTCGAGAAAGCCGTTAACGGAATGGAAGTGGGCGATAGTAAGCAGGTAAATATTCCCAGCCAGGAAGCCTACGGAGAAGTGAAAAAGGACATGATCATGGAAGCATCTAAAAGTGACTTTCCCGACAACATCACCCCCCAAGTTGGTCAACAGCTAGCTGTAAATACCGAGGGGCAACAAGTACCCGTAGTAATTACTGAGATAAAAGGCGACACCGTGGTGCTAGATGCTAACCATCCACTGGCCGGCAAAGATCTTATTTTTGATATTGAACTGGTAAAAATCGCGTAAAATTCTATCAGGATTTTAAACTAACTGCGAGGAAACTTGTATCTATTAATAGAGTACAAGTTTTTCTTTTACGCAATCATAGTAGTAGTAGTACCTTTTTCGAAAGTAAACCTTTCATTTCTCTCCCCGTACATCATAAAGAATTCTGAAAATTCCGATTTATGGACATACGACAGATTACCTCCCTGCTTCACAATTTCTCGGATTCACTCAAGCATGAGCACTCCTTGCCTGAGCTCGAGGAGATAGTATCTAACGTGTGCCCGGTTTGCCCTACATCAATTGATGACTTCATTGGTGACCTTTCGGAGGCAGGAGAGCGGATGCAACTCGTCTTTATCTCCAATAGTATTGCCCGAGAAAAGTTTCAGGAGTTTGTGAAGGATGCTGATTTTCCCATGGCACTCTTTCAGAAAGACGAAACAGAAAGTTATGAACCATTTTTCGTTCGCCTAAATGATAAACTCGAGCACGTAGCTAGCAAAGTAGAAGATGATGGTACACTTCAGCCAGTTCCAATTAGTAGTCTGTCCAATAATCTTTATACAGATGAGAATGATGAAGTGGTCTTCGTCACGGCTTTTCCGTTTCACAGTACAGTAGGGAAAAGCGAACAGTCAAAGAAAAACCCTACCCCATTTCAACGATTCATTCAACTGTTAGCCCCTGAGCGCAAAGATATATTTTACATCTACATTTACGCCATTGCGGTAGGTATCATTAGTCTCTCCTTACCATTGGGAACCCAAGCTATTGTCGGGTTTATTTCTGGCGGAATGTGGTTCAATTCAGTGGTGCTACTTATTGCGCTGGTAATTGTCGGTATATTGATATCAGGTGTGTTGCAGATTATGCAAATCTCTATGGTGGAGATTTTGCAGAGAAGAGTCTTTGCCAAAACGGCTTTCGAGTTTGCGTACCGCATTCCCAAAATCAACGCCGAGGCACTATTTAAGTACCATACCCCGGAGCTAATTAACCGCTTTTTTGATATTCTAACGGTACAAAAGGGATTGCCTAAGCTACTGATCGACCTATCGACCGCACTATTGCAGATTCTTTTCGGACTGATTCTACTATCGTTCTACCATCCGTTCTTTGTGTTCTTTGCCCTTCTATTGGTTGGGATACTGATTTTGATCTTTTACTTCACGGGAGGTAAAGGGCTAGATTCGTCCATCATCGAATCAAAGTATAAGTATAAAGTGGCGTTTTGGCTGGAAGAACTTGCCCGGGCCTTATCTTCTTTCAAAGTAGCGGGAACTACCCGTCTTCCCATGAAGAAGGCCGATCATAACATAAACCAGTACCTTCTGCATCGTAAAGTACACTTTGGCGTACTAATTCGTCAATTCTCCTTTATCGTTATGTTCAAAGTGCTCATTACGGGTGGCGTTCTAGTACTGGGCACGATTTTAGTAATTGATCGGCAAATTACATTAGGACAGTTTGTGGCGGCTGAGCTTATTATTGTGCAGGTGATTGGGGCAGTGGAAAAGATTATTATTAACCTAGATACCGTTTATGACGTACTTACTGCAGTGGATAAACTTGGTAAAGTGACCGACCTGCCCCTAGAAAATCAGATGGGTATACGTTTGCCTAAAACTTATTTTGATAAGGGAATTGAGGTTGATATAAAGAACCTCAGCTACAACTATCCGGGCTACGGAAAAAAAGTCCTGAAAGACATTAATTTGACATTTGAGCCGGGCGAGAAAATTTGTATCACTGGTCACTCGGGTAGTGGTAAATCTACGCTAGTGAATATTATTGACGGAATTTACTCGTCTTATCAAGGAGTAGTGACATACAATAATATCTCGCTCAGCGATATTGACGTAAATTTCTTAAGAGATGGAGTGGCTAAAAATGTGTCGCAGGAAGACATCTTTGACGGTACTGTATTAGAGAATATTCTAGTTGGTAAACCTAACACTACCTACCAAACTGCCATTGAGGCGATTGAGGCGGTAGGAGCGACCGACGAAATTAATCAACTGCCCGAGGGGCTGCATACCCCGTTGGTGAGTGGGGGGAAAACCCTTTCTACCGGATTGGCCCATAAGATTACCCTGGCTCGTTGTATTGCCAAGAAACCGAAAGTTATTATCTTAAACGATTTCTTCTTTTTCTTTGAACAATCAATAAAAGAACGTTTAATCCGCTACTTAACCGATGATAAGCATAACTGGACATTAATTACAGTTTCTACCGACCCAATTATTCTGACGAATTGTACTAAGGTAGTTGTACTGAAGGACGGTGCCGTAATTACCCAAGGTTCTTACGACGAAGTGAGCAAAAATCCTCATTTCAAAGAAATTGTTTACCATGATATTAGACCGATTACTTCTTAATTATACAATATGAGAAAAGCAATTTTCACCCAACCCGAATACCTCTCTCAACTGGAGTCTATGAATGTACTCCAGTCACCCCGGGCGGGGCGGGTACTGGCCAAGTGGCTAGGCGGTATCGGTATATTTTTGTTCCTAGTGCTGTTCTTGCCCTGGCAGCAAAATATTAATGCCACTGGGGAAGTAACCGCCCTATCGCCGGAAAACCGCCCCCAAACCATCCAAAGCGCTATACCTGGGCAAATTACCAACTGGCTAGTGAGTGAAGGGGAATATGTGCAACAAGGTGATACTATTCTAAAGATCCGGGATGTCAAAGATAAGTTTTTTGACCCTCAACTACTTACTCGGCTTCAGAGCCAAATTGAGGCTAAGGTGGCAAGTATTGAGGCAAAGGAGCAAAAGGCGTATGCACTAGAACGCCAAATTGCTGCCCTGCGGGAAGCTCTCCAACTAAAGCTGAAGCAGGCCCGAAACAAAGTGACACAAAATGAGCTAAAAGTGATTAGCGATAGTACTGACTTTGTAGCCGAAGGAGTGAATAACGATATTGCCAAAAACCAGCTCGAGCGGCAGCAAGTGCTCTATGACCAAGGGTTAAAGTCATTAACTGAGTTTCAACAAAAGGAGCAAAAGTACCAGCAAACTCAGGCTAAACTAATCTCTAGTGAAAATAAATACTTAGCTACCCAGAATGAGCTGATCAACGCTCAAATCGAGCTAAATTCTATTCAGGCCGATTATCTAGAGAAAATAAGCAAGGCAGAATCTGACCTCAGTTTAACGCGGGCTGAGCTTTATGATGCTGAAGGTGCCCTGGTAAAACAACGTAACGAGTACGCCAATGTGGAGGAACGACTAGATCGCTACTCGATTATTGCCCCTCAAGATGGCTTCGTAGTTAAGGCATTAAAGACAGGAATCGGTGAAACAATCAAGGAAGGGGAAGGAGTTGTAACGGTAATGCCGCGCAATCCCGATAAGGCGGTAGAGTTATACGTGAAGCCGATGGATGTACCTCTATTGGAAACGGGTCGGCATGTCCGGCTGGAGTTCGATGGCTGGCCAGCCCTGCAATTCTCAGGTTGGCCTAGCGTAGCAGTAGGAACATTCGGTGGTGTTGTCCAAGTGATTGATTACGTAGAAACGGACAATAAAGCCGGAAAATACCGGATATTAGTCACCCCCGATCCATCTAACGATGGTGACTGGCCTGAGCAGCTACGACTGGGATCCGGTGTGAAGGGGTTTGCTATGCTTAACGATGTGCCTTTGTGGTACGAACTGTGGCGACTGTACAACGGCTTCCCACCTAGCTTAGAAGAAGAGCCCGATGCCATGCCATCTGATGTGAAAACCGCATCAAAATAGAAGAGTCTTAATGCTGCGCATTGCCTGGAAAATAATGAATAAGCAAAAGTACTTCCGTTACCTTCTTCTAACATTGGTCTTGGTGGGCGCGGCAAATGGTTTACTGACTATCCCAAGCTACGCCCAACTTGATTCTTTGAGACAAGGTTCGCCACAAGTAGTTGATCAGACATTTACACTGGATGAGTTCTTCTCGCATATCCTTACTCACCATCCCATCGTAATGCGAGCTAACTTGTTTGACGATATGGCTTTTCAGGATCTACGAATGGCCCGAGGGATGCTCGATCCGGTAGCGCAGTCAGATTTTGATATCAAAGATTATAAAGGTACTCGTTACTATCAAAACTGGGATAGTAAGTTGAAAGTCCCAATGTGGTTTCCGATTGATCTGGAAGCTGGCTACGAACGAAATCGTGGTGATTTCTTAAACCGTGAACTAGAAAATACAGAAGACGGACTTATCTATGCTGGCTTTTCAATACCTGTAGGAAGGGGGTTATTTATTGATCAACGCCGAGCCGCTATCCGACAGGCCCGGTTGATGCGGGATTTAGCTGAAGCCGATCAGGTTAAAGAGGTCAATAAACTGCTGTTCAGTGCTGCTAAGTCGTACTGGGATTGGTATTACGCCTACCGCGAGTACGATATCATAAGTGAGATAGAAGACGCTGCCTTGCTGCGATACAACGGGATAGTGCAGCAAGTAATTAATGGCGATGTGGCTCCGTATGATTCCCTTAAAGCACTTATTAACTACCAAGAGCGGGATAACCAACGGCTACAAGCCCAGTTAGATCTGGAAAATGCGAGACTGGCGGTATCGGTATTTCTTTGGGCAGGTACAGAAGACGAAACCATCCTGCCCCTGGAATTAGCTGAGAACACTTGGCCAGTGTTAGATGAGAGCGAAGAGGTAAGCATTGAGGTACTTGCTGCTTTACAGGAGCTGGCTATGGAAGCTCATCCCGAGCTCAGAAAATTAGCTGCCAAATTTCAACAGACGGAAATTGACCGTCGGTTGGCTTTAGAGTTTTTGAAGCCCCAAATTGACCTGAAGTATAATTTTTTGAGCCAGACTGTATCAGAGCTAGGATCAACCAACGGCAATGGTAATGGCAACGGTGGGGATCAGCCATTTTTCTTCAATGATTATAAAGCGGGGGTACAATTCTATTTCCCGCTATTCTTACGAAAAGAGCGAGGCAAGTTAGCCCAGACCAATATCAAACTAGAACAACTCTATTTTGAGCAGTCGTACCAGCGACAACTGATTACCAATGGGGTGCTCACCACCTACAATACACTAGAAAATCTCGGCCAGATTATCAATCAGCAATCACAAATGGTTAATTACTATCGACAGTTACTCGATAGTGAACTGCAATTGTTTGAATTTGGGGAGAGTTCCATATTCCTAATCAATACCCGCGAAACCGAGTTACTCGATGCCCGAATTAAGTTGTTGAAACTACAAACTCAGCGAGAAAAGGCCGAAGCTGAACTGTACTATCAAGCAGGAGTGCCTAACCTAAACCTGGAAGCAACGGAAAGTTCAGAGTAAGTTCAGCTGTTAAGGTTCTACGATTCGGAGTTTTTTAGTTCAATAATTTCGGCAGTTATAACCACAAGTATTTGAATCCGGAAATTGGAGGACTAAGAAAAAACCTGAAACCTTCAGAACTTGTAACTTGGTCATTATGCAGCGAAGCCGCCCCAGTAACCACCTAAATACTATAACACCCCAACACCATAACACAGTAATTTACATCGCTACAATACTCTTCGTCTTATTAACCTCTTCGTTGCCAATTTCAATAATAAAAAAGTTAGACTTATAGTCGGAAAGATCAATTTCTTTGCGTCTAAATCCTCGGACCCGCACATCGTCTTCGTAAAGTAGGTTTCCAATAATATCGTAGACTTTGATGCTCAAATTGGTCCGGGGGCTACCCGAGATATTAATTTCAAACTTACCATTGGATAAAGGCTGTAGCTTAAAGTCAAAAGACTGGTTTAGTATGTTTCGGGAGTAATTTAAACGATTCTCAATCGGGACTGAGGGTGGGGAAAATAAAGAAGAATCAATACCGGAAGGCACCGTATCCGATTGTGGGGCAGTTCCTTGAGCAGCCGCTTCGGTGCTGAATAGTAGCACGGCGAAGGTAACTACACTACCAAAACAGAGAATTGCTTTAACCTGACGGAAATTAAGCAGCATTAGGTTTGGGTCATTATTGGGTACGATCTACCGTGGAGTATACATACCAGAAACGCTCCGAGAACCCGTGAAGATATTCTTTTTCCCATAAAATTTTACGAAAATTTTTCCCAGGCGGTAAAGGCTCACTGCGGATGGCTCCCGAATACAAATGGATAAACTGAATATTTTGACCAAAAATGTAGTATAACTCATTACCCGAAAACTGTACTGCCTGATGGGTAGACAGAAGCTGTTTAGATAGAAAGTTGCCAAAAAGATCAAAAACTAGCAGTTGCTCATCTACTTGAACATACAACCGATTTTGGTATTCCTGGATCAGATGAATTTGATTTTGGGATGATATATGCCACTGCAAAGAGGTAGCGAGTGTCACCTGATCTTGCGAAGGTTGATATTTTTTTAGCACTAAATCAGTAGAAATATACCAAACCAGTTGGTCGGCACCGAGTGCGGCGTTGCCTAGCGTAGTTTCGGGCAGGGTAATACTAGAAACCGCGTTAAGGTTTTGGTCTAGTACAGTAAGCACTTGCTGATACGGAAAGTAGGCCTGGATTCTCAACAACTGCCAAGGCAACAATAGGGGCATTTCCTGACTGCTGGTTTGATAAGTACGTAAGGTATCCCCACTACGGTCGTACTGGACAATACTTCCCTGAATTACTGTCAAGTAGAGCCGCCCGTTTGTATCCCCAATAACCGAACTTGGAGCTGGGCGGACTAAACTATCCTTTAGAACCCACGATTGTGCTGATAAGGTGAAAGGGAGTAAGCTGATAAACAGGATATTAAGCCTGAAAAGCCCGTAACTCAAATGTCTGTCCGTCAAAAATACCATAGTGCGGCTGGGTAATCCACTCTCCTAGATTATAATAACGGCTACGTTCGCTCAGTGGTATCTGCAGTGGAAGATGGCGATGCCCAAAAACATAATAATCGTGATGTCGTTTTTGCTCCACTTCCTGACAGTACTGATAAATCCACTCGTATTCTTTACCCCGAAACGATTCATCTTTTTTCTCATTGCTCCTACGACTACTTCTCGACCAAGAATCCGCCAAAAAAATGCCTATATCCGGATGAATTAGAGAAAAAAGTTTCTGACCAATTTTGGAGACAAACACTCGTTTGATGCGCTTATAGGTATAATCGTGCGGGCCTAAGCCGTCGCCGTGCCCAATATGAAGCTTCGTTTGATTAATCTGTATTGAGATTGGCTGCCGGATGATTGGTATACTCAGTTCCCTTTCAAAATAATCAAACATCCACAAATCATGATTCCCAGTAAAAAAAACCACGAAAATACCCTGCTCAAGAAGTTGAATAAGTTTGCCCTGAAGGTGTAAAAAGCCCTTGGGAACTACCCGACGGTACTCAAACCAGAAATCGAAAATATCACCTAGCAAAAACAGCCCGTGGGCATTAGGACATATACTCTCCAGCCATTGAACAATAGTTTTTTCCCGTTCTTTACTTCGTTGAAAATTGGGGGCACCCAGATGAAAATCGGAAGCGAAGTATATCTTTTTTTCGGCAGGCAGCGAGATAGGAATCGATAAATCCAGGGCGGATGTCATGCTGGCAAAAGTAAGCAGAAGCGAGGGCAGTAAAAAAGGGCTGAAGACCAGCCCCCTTCCTAAAAATGAAAATTAATGTCAGGGATTTTCTTTGGCTTCTGCCGGGGTTGGCTCTTTCTCAGAATCTTGCTTTTGGGCATCATCAGCGTGAGCCGGCTTACCGTTGGAAGCTGATTTATTCTCTTTTGCTTCTTGATCTTTGACTTCTTCGTCACCCTGAGTATACTCCTGATAAGAAGTAGGCCGACTGAAGGGGCGTTTACCAATTAAACGCTCCAGATCGTTTTGGAAAAGAATCTCTTTATCCAGTAGTTCCTTGGCTAACGTATCAAGTTGTTCCCGCTTATCGGTCAAAAGCTTCTTAGTGCGCTCATACGCCTTATCAATCAACTTGCGGACTTCCTCATCAATGGTTTGAGCGGTAGCTTCCGAATACGGCTTCGTGAAGTTATAATCGGGTTGTTGGGAATCGTAAAAAGAAACATTCCCTAGCTTTTCATTCATCCCGTATACCGTCACCATGCTGTAGGCCATTTTGGTGATTCGCTCCAGGTCATTCTGTGCTCCGGTAGAGATTTTATCAAATACCACTTCTTCCGCCGCCCGGCCACCTAATGCCATACACATCTGATCGAGCATTTGCTCGGTGCGATACAGGAATTGCTCTTTGGGTAAGTATTGAGCGTAACCTAAGGCAGCTACTCCACGGGGTACGATACTCACTTTCACCAACGGATCAGCGTGTTCCAAAAACCAGCCAGCAATAGCGTGCCCAGCTTCGTGGAATGCTACGATTTCCTTTTCTTCGGGTGAGATGATTTTGTTTTTCTTCTCCAGACCACCAATTACCCGATCGATGGCATCTTGAAAGTCCTTGGGTTCAATAACTTTCTTGTCTCTTCGGGCAGCAATCAGGGCGGCTTCGTTACAGATATTAGCAATCTCAGCTCCCGCAAAACCTGGGGTTTGGGCAGCTAATTTTTTAGGATCAACCTCTTTGGAAGTCTTTAAGGGCTTGAGATGCACCTTGAAAATAGCTTCCCGGCCGACGATATCGGGTTTGTCAATAGATATTTGCCGATCGAAGCGTCCGGGACGTAATAAGGCTGAGTCTAGTACATCCGGTCGGTTGGTCGCAGCCAAGATAATGACTCCTGAATCAGTAGAGAAACCATCCATTTCAGCCAGTAGCGAGTTCAAGGTGTTTTCCCGCTCATCATTAGAGCCGGGCATAGCCCCTTTGCCCCGAGCCCGACCTACCGCATCAATCTCATCGATAAAAATGATACAGGGAGCTTTCTCCTTGGCCTGCTTAAAAAGATCACGAACCCGGGCAGCACCAACTCCTACGAACATCTCTACAAAGTCAGAGCCTGATAGTGAGAAGAAAGGAACACCAGCTTCTCCCGCTACAGCTTTCGCTAGTAGGGTTTTACCAGTACCAGGGGTACCAATTAGCAACGCCCCCTTCGGAATTTTTCCGCCCAGGTTGGTGTACTTAGAAGGGTTTTTTAGGAAGTCGACAATTTCCCGAACCTCTTCCTTGGCCTCATCTAGCCCAGCTACATTGTCAAAAGTTACATTAACTTTGTTCTCAGCATCGAAAAGAGCAGCTCGCGACTTACCGATGTTAAATATTTGTCCACCGGGTCCGCCACCTCCCGCCATACGGCGCATCAGGAACCAGAAACCAAATAACAACAAGAACAAAAATCCCCACTGGAAGAGCCAGCCGATCACATCGGACCGCTCTTCCACTTTGTAACCGATCCGTTGGCTTTCGGGTATATCTTTTTGGGCGTCCCTAAAATCCTGAACGAAAATCTCGGTATCAAGTATCTTTAGTGTATAATGTGGACCCGACATCATGGGGAAGGGATTGCGCTCTTCCAACTCGTTGCGGTAGCGGGGCTTGTCTAGTGCTGCTTGGGTCAGTGTGATTTCTGCCCGGTTTTGCTGGGCAATTAGAACTACGTCTTTTACATCCCCGTCGCTTAGCATTTGATCAAAGCGACGTTGATCAATTTTAATCGTAGAATTACTTTTATTGAAATAGGTAACCCCCAGGATAAGCGCCAGTAAGGTTACAATAATCCATATCGGGTAATTGGGCCGTTGCGGGGGCTTCGGCATCATTTTTTTCTTCTTAGAATCTGCCATCTAATTGATAATCTCCTTACTATGAATAAAATGCAATTTAACTAAACTTAACTAGGAACGTATACTTTTTCACAAAGTTTTGAGCGAAACATCAGAATCGACTTCGGTAATGATTGCGTCACCCCACAGCTCCTCCAAGGCAAAAAACTCCCGGCGGTCGCGTTTAAAGATGTGGGCTACTACCGTCACGTAATCGAGCAGTATCCATTCTCGGTTTTCTCTACCTTCCCGGTGCCAGGGGTTTTCCCCAGCTCGTTCTTTGGCTTCTTTCTCGATAGAATCAGCAATAGCATCTAGTTGGGTGTCAGAATTACCGGAGCAAATGATAAAGAAATCAGCTACGGCACTTTTTACTTTTCTTAAATCCAGTTTTACTATATCTTCGGCTTTCTTCTCCTGCATGCCCAAGACCATAATGTCGCTCAACTCCTTTGAATTCATGCACGTATCGTTCGTTATTGTTTAGACGGGTAAAGCACTGAAATATTTGACCTTGAAATCATTTTCTTTAACAACGTCGCAATTAGGTAAACAGTTGTTCTATTACGATAGCTGTGACTCTACCAACCGTATTGCGGCTAAACTGGTTCAGTCGGGTAAGGCTCAACCCGGGGCAGTGGTCTTTTCTGAGTTTCAGACCCAGGGGCGAGGGCAGCAGCAAAAAACTTGGGAGTCTTCTCCTGGAGACAATTTGACTTTCTCTTTGGTACTGTTTCCCGACTTAGCCGTGGCGGACTATTTTCGGTTGAATATATTGGTCTCACTGGCGGTAGCTAAGGCTTTAAATAATTGGGTAAAGGACGCTATCAAAATAAAGTGGCCCAACGATATTTTTTATCACCACCAGAAGCTCGGCGGAATATTGATTCAGAATAACTTGCAAAGTGCCCGAATCAGATCGTCGGTGGTAGGTATTGGGCTTAATGTCAACCAGCTTCACTTCAATTATCCTCGGGCGATCTCTTTAGCTAATATTCGCAATCAAATAATTGATCGGAAGAGGTTATTAAATGAGGTGCTGATGTGCCTTGAAGACACACAAGAAGAATTATCGGCGGGCGGTATAGCCAACGTGGAGAGGCAATACGATGCTCAACTATACGGAAAAGGAGAAAAAAGAATTTTTGAAGATAGTAATGGGCAATTTCGAGGGGTTATTACGGGGGTAGATAAGTCTGGTCGCTTGGCAATTGACGTAAAAGGCGAACCCCGCTATTACAATTTTCACGAGGTTCGCTATCACTGGGACTAAAGAGGGGAAGACGCTAAAGCTCTATACTTTGGTTAGCCTTTAGGCAGGGGCAATTATTGGGTCTTCTACGTTGACAATACGGCGAATTTCAGGATCCCATTCTATCCGCTGACCAGTTTTGTACGATAATGTAGCCATATGCGCTGATATCGCTTCCTCGAAGCCTTCTTGTATTCCACAACTTGGTTGCCCCCCATTACGGATACAACTGAGCCATTCCCGGATATGCAGATAGGTGGAGTCTACCCGTTTGCCATCCCGATAGGTATAGAGTAATCCTTTATCCGCAAAGTACTTAGCGGTGGCCGAGGTTACTCCATCTACTCCTTTCTGTCCCGGACTATATGCGTACAGCGGAACATTAGGGTCAACAGTTTTTTCCTCGAGCATTTCCTGATAGCGAGTTGAGCGAGGATCGACGTAAACCGTCAGACTGTTACTGAGTTCCATAGTTGCATCATGACCCATCAGTAGGGTAGGGCGACCGTATTGATTCCCGAGGGAAGCTGAGTATAGGAAGGTCATTCCCTTTTCCTTACCCGAATCTTGCGTAGACCCTGTGGAATAGTCAGGATATTCCATCGTTACTTGAAATACATCGGGTACTTCCCGGCCATCCCGATGGGTATACACTCCACCGGAGGCAGTGACGTACTTGGGTATTCCCATCTCGAGTAGGCAGTTGATGCGGTCGTAATCGTGGGTGAGCAGGTCGCCAGATAATCCAGTGCCGTAGGCCCACCACTTCCTCCACCGAAAGAAGTGTTCTTTGTTAAACGGAATGTTAGGAGCATCACCCAGAAACTGCTGCCAGTCAATGGTAGAAGGACTAGCGGCTTCGTGAATATTATACTGCCAAGCACCATTGTCTGAATTTCGGTTAGTACAAGCCTGAATGAGTGAGACGTGACCCAGTACATTTTTCCGAATAGCATCCTGCGCCGTTAAAAAGCTCTGGGTCTGCCGATGTTGATGCCCCACCTGAAAAACGATGTCTGATTGAGTTACCGCATCGTAAAGGTCGTAGGTTTCCTGAATCTTATGCGTCATGCATTTCTCAACATAAACATGTTTACCGGCCTGGGCAGCAGCAATAGCTATTGGGGCGTGCCAGTGGTCGGGAGTAGCAATGATGATTGCATCAATGTCGGGGCTAGCCAACATTTCTTGATAAGTACGGTAACGCTTAGGGGTATTCTGGTCAGTTTTTACAGCTGCTAGTGCTTTTTCGGCCCGTACATCAAAAAGGTCGCAGACCCCGGTGTACTGAATATTTAGGCTTTCTTGCTCCAAAAAATCCTGCAAACGGGTATCGTTGCTGTTTTTCTGGGCGGCCTCTTGCATACGGGTAAGCCACTCGGGGGTGGCAAACCCGGAGGCTCTCACCAACTGCTCGCCCCGAATTCCAAACCCGATGATACCGATACGCAGCGGATTACCCGCCATAGAACCAGTGGGCGGAGGAAGTGATGCCTTGATGTCAAGCTCGCTAAGTATTTCTTCTTTTACACTTCGGTCGTAGCTCTGTTTGGCAGCAGCACTTGCCCAGAAAGCCCCTAGTACGGGCACAGTAGCCATTCCTTTGATAATGTCGCGACGGGTAATACCGCTGGATTGGGTGTTTGAGTTATCAGGTGTCATAAGATGATGGGTTTGTAGTGATGGTTAGTTTACTAAGCCGCGACTTCTTCTGATGATCGCTTTGTCTGCTGACCGTAGCGTTGCATGAACCGATCGAGGCCAATAATATGACTAGTCGGAAAAACGTAAAGCACGGCCATCGCAAACAGCTCGATAAGGTTTTTGTTTACCCACAAGTAGCTGCCTTCACTGGGAAGAGCATATTGAGCACCAATAAAAGGCGGGTGAGACAAGTAGTATAAGCCCAATAGAATTATTCCACCGATGAGTGCTGATTGGGTGAGAAACCCTACTATCAATCCTAATCCGACCGCTACCAGCCCCCAGGTGTTCAGAAAATCTACTACTGCTATCAGGCTAGGGTTAGCCGCAATAGCTTTAAACATAGGGGCGAATAAACCCTGAGAATCGTTTAAGTAGCCCGCTGCCGACCAACTGGAACTATACAGCTTCACCACCCCCTCGTACAGGAAGTGCCAACCGATCACAATACGTAGGATGACGAGTACATTGAGCTGAGGAGGCGAAAGCGAGGAGATAGTCGTTTTCATAGTAGTAGTGGGTTAGTGGTAAATATTTCTAAAAGTTCCGTATTTCACTAATGAAAAAAAATGATCTGAATCAGGTTTATGTCTGACTTATTGCTGAGAATAAGGAACCTGCTTTTATCTTTCCAGGTTAATGTGCTAATTTTGCAGTCGTTAATAAACAAAACGCACTTATGGTTGAAGAACAAAGAATTCGTTACAAAGTAAAAGACATATCCCTAGCGGCTTGGGGAAGAAAAGAAATTCGTTTAGCGGAAGCTGAAATGCCGGGCTTGATGTCCATTCGGGAAGAGTATGGGCCGCAGCAACCACTGAAAGGGGCTCGTGTTGCCGGCTGCTTACACATGACTATTCAGACGGCAGTACTGATTGAAACCTTGGTAGAGTTAGGGGCTGAAGTAACTTGGTCTTCCTGCAACATCTTCTCTACGCAAGATCACGCCGCCGCCGCCATTGCTGAAGCTGGGGTTCCTGTATTTGCCTGGAAAGGTATGACCGAAGAGGAGTTCGATTGGTGTATTGAGCAAACGCTCTTTTTTGGCGAAGATCGCCAGCCTCTTAACATGATTCTAGATGACGGAGGTGACCTGACCAATATGGTGCTCGATCGTTATCCAGAGTTGGTGAAAGATATTCGGGGAATCTCGGAAGAAACCACTACTGGAGTACACCGGCTGTACGAGCGTATGAAAAAAGGGACACTGCCTTTGCCCGCAATCAACATTAACGATTCAGTGACCAAATCGAAGTTTGATAACAAGTATGGCTGTAAAGAATCCTTAGTAGATGCTATCCGACGGGCTACCGATTTGATGTTAGCGGGAAAAGTAGCCGTAGTGGCGGGCTACGGCGACGTAGGCAAAGGTTCAGCCCAATCGTTACGCGGGGCAGGAGTACGGGTAATTGTGACCGAAATTGATCCAATTTGCGCTCTCCAAGCTGCTATGGATGGGTTTGAGGTAAAGAAAATGGATAATGCTATCCCTCGCGCCGATATCATCGTAACGGCTACGGGAAATAAAGACATTGTAGCTGACCGTCATTTTAAGCAGATGAAGGATAAAGCGATTGTCTGTAACATTGGTCACTTTGATAATGAGATCGACGTTGCCTGGCTCAAAGCCAATGCTGAACGCGATGAAATTAAGCCTCAGGTAGATTTGTACAAAATGGCGAACGGTAACGAAATTATCCTACTAGCCGAAGGTCGTTTAGTGAACTTAGGCGTGGCTACTGGGCACCCTTCTTTTGTGATGTCTAACTCTTTCACCAATCAAGTGTTGGCGCAAATTGAACTATGGAAGCATAATGACAAGTACGAGAACGCCGTATACATGCTACCCAAGCATTTGGATGAGAAAGTGGCTGAACTGCACTTGGCAAAAATTGGAGTAGAACTAGATACTTTATCCGAAGAGCAGGCGGAGTACATCGGCGTAACGGTGAAAGGTCCGTTTAAGCCGGATTACTACCGATATTAATAATGATTGCGGTCGCTGCGCGAATGAATAATGACTGATGATTAATGGGAGGAAACTTTTCATTAGTCATCAATCATTACTCATTAGAATGTGAGTGTTGGCAACAATCTTTTCTTTTCTTCTTCAATCTTTTCGTGTACGGAAAGGATTTCGATCTCAGTACGGCGGTTGATCTCACGACCCCCAAATTCATCGTCGTTAGAAACTAATGGGCGGGTTTCCCCGAACCCCTTAGCAACTACCTGTGCTTCGGAGGTTCCGTACTGAAGTAGATAGTTCGCTACCGATTGGGCACGTTGATCGGAAAGTTTCTGATTGTAATCCGCTTCACCTACATTGTCGGTATGTCCATTAATCTGTATTTTGAGATTAGGGTTCGCCTTCAGCAGTTCGTGGATACGGTCGAGTTCCGAGATAGATTCCTCTTTAATGCTGGCTTTGCCTGTGTCAAAAAAGATGTTCTTCAGAACGGTTACGGAGCCTACTTCCGCCTTATCTAATCGGATAGAACGCTTGATTTCTTTTCTTCCTTTCAACTGATTAGAGCCAAAGTTGGTAGAGTAGAATAAATAGCCGTCTGCCTCAACAATGAGTCCAAAGTTTTCCCCTTCAGGTATAGCAATTTTAAACGTACCCGTAACCGCATCGGAATACTGGCGATCAATAATGATATTTTTTCGGTTGTTAGAAAGGATAAGTTCAGCGAAAATGGGGCTTCCTGTACTAGCATCGGTGACTTTTCCTACAAAGTACGTTGCGTTGTTAACCGGGGTAGACGTAGCTACTGGTTTGGGGGGTGCTTTCTCCGGCTTCATATTGATCACGTACAAATCGTTGCCACCTAAGCCATCTTCGCGGGCAGTAGCGTAGTAGCCGTAGGCATTATCCTCGGAGATCACAAAGTAGTTATCATCCTGAGCAGTATTAATTGGATAGCCCAAGTTAACTGGAGTTGTCCACTTACCTTGGTAATATCGACTCTGAAAAATATCGTAACCACCCATACCCAGATGCCCCTCGGAACTGAAATACAGCGATTTGCCCAATGGATGGATGAAGGGGGCATCTTCGTCGGCCTCAGTATTAATTTTAGGCCCGAGGTTTTCCGGAGGGCCCCACTCACCCCGGCGGTCTTTTCGGGATACATAAAGATCAAAGCCACCAAAGCCACCCGGACGGTTACTGGAAAAATATAACTCATCACCTGCCCGGTTTACCGAGACGGATAATTCGCGGTAAGGTGAGTTGATATGATGACTAACCGGCAAGGGCACTGACCATTCTTTATCTCGATAAGTAGAATAATAAATGTCACCGTCGCCTTCGTCTACGTAAATGAACAGAGTTTTTCCGTCGGGCGAGATTGCCGCCCCACATTCGTGGTAGTGAGTATTTATATTAGTACTGATTTTCTCAGGAATCAGCCAATCTCCCTTATTTCTTTTGACAATGTAGATATCTTCGTAATAATTATCGTCGTAGGCTTTTCTGCCTCCGGTAGAACCTTCTCGCCGGGAAGTAAAAATTAATGATTTTCCATCGGAAGTAATCAGTGGGGCGTAGTCTTGATTATCAGAATTCAGCTTTTTAAGGTTACGGATTTCTACATTTTTAGGATTATTTACGTATTCCAACCCAATATTACACTGCTTGATATGCCGATCAACGGTGTACGTGTTGTCAGTATTCTTCCGAAATTGATGAAAGTACCCCAAGGCTTGCTCAAACTGATGATTGTACTGGTAAGCTAAACCTAAGTGGAATGCTAAAGTAGAAGTAGAATCTTGGGTGTTTTTGTATACGTCTTGAAGATACGGCAACGCCCGGTGCTTATATCGACTTTCTAAGTAAGCTAAACCAATTTTGTAGGTAATAACCAAGTCGTCAGGGGTGATCTCGGCTACTTTTTTGTAGTAAGTGGCTGCTTCGTAACAAAAGCCATGCTCGTAGTACTTGTTGGCAGTCTTGAGTAATTTTCTTACCGACTGCCCCCAGCACACGTCCGATAGGAAGCATAGTATACAGATGACCAGTACTCGGAACATGGAAATTGCGAAAATTCATTTAATAGCAGAGTAAAAATACTTATAGAAGATGATGCTTTGAAGTATAAAAATGACCACTACCTCACAATGTAGGTTTGTAAGAAAGATTATTGTTGTAGCAGAGTTGCTTACGATGTCAAACTTCTATTGACAATACTTCTTCTGATAATTTGCCGCAGGCTCGTACCCATTATCGTAAGCTTGTTGCCAGTCGGTGCAAGCTCCGGTTTTATCTTTTAAATTGTAGCGAGCCATGCCTCGGTTGGCATAAGAAGCCGCATGCTGGGGAAAAACGTCTAGTGCCTGACTGTAGTTATCTACTGCCGTTTGAAAATCCTTTAGTTTGAGGTAGGCATTGCCCCGGTTAAAATAAAAGAAGTGCAGCAGGTCGGTATATTCTGGATCACTTAACTCAATGGCCCGATCATAATCGCGAATGGCTTCTTCATATCTTCCGGCATTTTGTAGTACATCGCCACTGTAGTAAAAAATATTGGGATCATCAGGAATGTTCTTTTTTGCCATCTGGTAGCACTGAAGCAATCCGACCTGATCGTCAGACCGCTGGCAAGCCAGTGCCAGGTTTTCGTAATAAGGAACTGCTGAAGAATCGATAGCGATGGCTTGGCGGAAAAGTTCTTTGGCTAATTCGTAATCACCCTGCTCCATGGCTTCGTAGCCTTCATTATTGATGCCATTCGCCGTGTTATCCATTGTGATAAACTCTTCTTCATCACCCTGTTGGGCGTAGCTTGCTGAACTTACTAGCAGAAGAAATAATATTCCAAATAAGTAGCGCATGCAATAAAAGTTAAGGGTCGTGTATCAGGCTAAAAAGGTAACGCATCGAGATAAAAACAAGTGCGATAGGCACCTTCCTTTTATTTCAGCAAGCAGGCTCACTTTCCTTTGGTAGGCTGGGGTATTCCCGGCTGAACCAGCTCCGTAATACCAGCCTCTTCTTTAGCGTGATCTACAATAGTTTTCACATCGGCTAGCAGGGCTTTAGCGTCGTAGATAATTCCATCTTTAATGGTGTATTTCACGCCACCTACTCGCGTTACTTCGTTGTCTTCATTCAGTTTGATAGCTCCGGTTCCGTACAGCACCTTTAGATTAGCTAGAGGATTTTCCTCTACTAGAATCATATCAGCCAGTTTGCCTACCTCTACAGACCCAACTTCCTGCTCCATGCCTAATGCCTCGGCCCCTTTTAGCGTAGCTGCTCGAATAACTTCCAGCGGATGAAATCCCGCTTCGCGCAATAGCTCCAGTTCACGGATGTAGGCAAAGCCGTAGAGTTGGTAAATAAAACCAGAGTCGGAGCCAGCGGTAACCCGCCCACCGCGGTTTTTGTATTCATTCACAAACTGCATCCAACGCAGGTAATTTTGCCTCCAGTTTACTTCTTCTTCGGTTCCCCAGTAGTGCCAGTGCGAGCCGTGAGAAACCCGGCTAGGTGCATAGAATTTCCAAAGCGAAGGAAGAGTATAATCAGCATGCCACTCAGCCGTTCGCGCCCGCATCAGGTCGCGGTTGGCTTCGTAAATATTAAAGGTTGGATCAATCGTAAAGTCTAACTCAATGAGTTCGTCCATTACTTCATTCCAGCGATCGGAGCCAGGTTCAGCCGCCTGATGCCAGAGCCGTCCGGCTTCACCAAAACGGTGTTGTTCGTTTTGGTAATTGTAATACAACGGATAATTTTGAATGGTGCGCTCGGTAAATAAAGCTTCGGGCAAGCCGTACCAGTGCTCCATACTGGTGAGTCCCATGCGGGCAGTGTTCAGTACGTTGAGCCAAGCCACGTTGAGCTGCGCGTGATGACAAGCCGAACGTAAGTTATACTTCTTAGCTTCATCCAGGGCTGCCTCCATAATATCGGGTCGTGCCCCGAAAAACTTAATACCATCGGCACCACGGTCGGCAATACTTTGCACCCAAGCTCGGGCTTCTTCCGGGCTGTTCACTCCATTCTCTAGACCTTGACCAAAGAAGGTATACGCCTGAATACGCGGGGCAGTAATTATATTTTTAGCACTCTTATCTCTTTGATCGAGTGTCCAATCCAGACCATTGCCACTGCCCGGGTCGCGAACCGTAGTGATGCCGTGTGCCATCCAGAGTTTAAAGACGTATTCAGCCGGAGTACCTTGTCCTCTGCCTCCAATATGCCCGTGCATATCTACCAGGCCCGGTAGCAGATACATCCCGGAAGCATCCACTTCTTTTCCACCTTCTTCTAAAACAGGACGCCCCCCAGTCTTGATAGGCACTCCTGGATAACCCACGGTTTTAATTGCCGTAATACGATTGTCTTTTACCACCACATCCACCGGGCCAATAGGCGGCGATCCCGCTCCGTTGATCAAGGTAGCCCCCCGAATAATTAGCTGAGGAAATGGCCCCTCTCCCTCATTGCGCTCGGGGGCGCGAGGGATTGGGTCTTCTTGAGCGTAAATTAGAAACGAAGTGCAAAAGAGAAGGAGGGCGATACAAGAAAAGATTCGGTTCATGTAGGTAATCAAGGATTTAGGCCGTCCACTGGTCAAGCCTACGCGACCCGGCCTTTGGCAAGCTATGGAATGATGTTCGGGCGATCATCGCACGATGCTAAAATTACAAAACGCAACACCTAAAACCCAATACCTAATATCTCAGAACTTTGAATACAAAAAAGCCACCTCAAATTGAAGAGATGGCTCCTGATAAAATATCTAGAGATCAGACTACAAGCTAGCAATCGACTTTTCTAAATCATCAATTAGCTTTTGTGATACCTGACGAGGCTTATCTTTTTTAGCCTCTTTGAGTAGGCCTACGGCTTTAGCACCGAACTCTTTAAGACCGGCTGGGTTTTTGTCGTAGCCGTAGCTACCTACGCACCAGTCTAACTTTTCTTTGATTTCAGTGTACTTAGCACCATTCATTTTCTCGAATTTCGCCGACGCTGCCTGGCAGCTTTTTGCTAACTTCTCCGCAGCATCGGCGGCTGAAATCTTAGCAGTAGCCTTACCATTAGATTTTGCTTTGGGAGCCGCTTTGGCTTTAGGAGCAGCCTTAGCCTTGGGAGCAGCTTTTGCTTTGGGAGCAGCCTTGGCTGCTGTGGTCTTTGCAGCCGCTGGCTTGGTTGTTTTAGCGGCTGTTGCTTTAGTGGTTTTCGTTGATTTTGCCATAACTTAAGTGATTTGAGTTACAGAATGAGAATTTGGTTTATGAAAAGAAATAGAAACGGAAATGCGTGAAATTAGTACGACCTTCTAGTATATCTATATCTAATTGAAATTCAGGCGAACTGTTCGGGAGAGATAGCGGAATAGCTTTTACGTGACAAAGGTAAGTAAGTAACTTTGGTAAGCGCAAATCCTACAATTAATTTATACAGTTTTTTTATTTATTATCCCAATATTTTTAAAAATATTAAAGGTAGAGGATATTCTGAACTAGATTTGTCAATTAGCCATAATTATTTTGAGCGTAAATGAAGGGAAAGCCCTATATTACTAAGAATTGAGCGCACATTTTTTAGAAAACCTATCTGGCTCTGAAGTAGAAATCTATAAATGTATCCCTCCAATATTATAAGCTCAGAGTAATTTGCCCGAATAAATTACAAAAGTAATATTGGCGTTAGATAAATTAAGCTGTTTTTATCAAATTTACCGCCCAATGCAAAGTTAGCACCCTGACTTATAATATTTCTCGCTATGACTCCAAGCACTGCAGTCACCACCCTAGAAAAGCCTGCTCTAAGCTTTTGGCAAATCTGGAACATGAATTTTGGATTCTTGGGTATACAATTTGGTTTCGCCTTACAAAACGCCAATACGAGCCGTATTTTTGAAACACTGGGAGCCAGTGTAGACGATATTCCAATTTTATGGATTGCCGCACCTACCACGGGGCTGCTGGTACAACCTATTGTGGGTTACTTCAGCGACCGTACCTGGCACCCAAAGTTGGGACGAAGACGACCGTTCTTTTTGGCAGGAGCGATACTAGCCAGTATCGCTTTGGTAATTATGCCCAATTCTCCCGTGCTCTGGATTGCTGCTGGAACTCTCTGGATTATGGATGCTTCCATCAATATCTCTATGGAACCATTTCGGGCGTTGGTGGCGGATATGCTACCCTCCAAACAGCGGACGATGGGCTTCGCCGTACAGACCTTTTTTATTGGGGTTGGAGCAGTAGTAGCTTCGGCCCTGCCCTACATGCTGACTAACTGGTTTGATGTTGCCAATACTGCACCAGAAGGGCAAATTCCCGATTCGGTAAAGTGGTCGTTTTATCTGGGAGGCTTTGCGTTCTTTACTGCGGTACTGTGGTCCGTACTGCGAACCCGGGAGTATCCGCCCGAAGAGTTTCGCCGCTATAGCGGGGAAGAAGAAACTGAGTTGGTTGACGAAGGAATTGGGCAAATCTTTACCGATTTTGTTAAGATGCCCAAGACCATGCTGCAATTGGCAGTAGTACAATTTTTCACTTGGTTTGCTCTGTTCTGTATGTGGCTCTACACTACTTCGGCCGTAACTAGTCACGTATACGGCACTACTGACACAACGTCTGAACTCTACAACGAAGGTGCCAACTGGGTGGGGGTTTGCTTCGCCGTTTACAACGGGTTCTCAGCCGTGCTGGCTTTTCTGCTGCCGCTGATGGCGGATAAGCTAGGAAGAAAACGAGTGCATTTGATCGGCTTATGTATCGGGGGGGTAAGCCTAATCTCCATTTACTTTATCAGCGATCCCAATTTACTATTGGTTTCTATGCTAGGGGTAGGCTTTGCCTGGGCGAGCATACTGACGATGCCTTACGCCATTCTTTCCGGCTCGCTGCCTCCGTCCAAGATGGGAATCTACATGGGCATCTTCAACTTCTTCATTGTGATTCCCCAGATTATCGCCTCGGGTACACTCGGGTTTATTTCCCGAACATTTTTTGACAATCAGGCAATTTATGTGCTAATGCTGGGCGGAGCGGCTATGATCTTAGCGGGTTTGTTGGTAACTTTTGTGGACGATGTGGATGACGAAGCCATAGAGGCCTAACATCTCCGCGCGCGGCGTGCCGCGCCAGTATCAACCGAATAAACCAACCATGTCTGACAACCCAACTAATCAACAAGTGCTTGTAGCTAGAATTCAAGATAAACGCCGGGAACTAGCTACTTACCTTATTAAACAAGAGCCGCGTAACGCTCGCCTTATTAACTCTTCTATCGTAGCCGGTGCATTAGCCGCAGCCCTGACCGCTGGCCCAGGGGCGGGTGGCGAAGGATTTATTAGTTCGGCTAAAGGCATAATATCGTTTGGCATTCCAGTCTGGCAGGTTCTCTGCCTATCAGCATCCGTACTTTCGGTAATAGCCGTGATTGCTAATGGTATGCTTAAGTCAAATAACCTCTCCGCTAAAATCACCAAAACCCAAGCCTGCGATGCAAAACTGGAAGGACTGGAAACATTGCTGGTGCTAGGACAAGTTGATTTGAAACAAGCAACCCAACTTTATACTCAGTATCTCACTGAGATTTCGCACATCTAATATCAGTGGATAATGGATAAGTGATAATTGAAAGTTAGCAAAGGACAATTGAAAATGTAAGAGCTAATCCTGAGTAGCAAGACCATACCCACCTCCGCCCGGAGTGTGAATTACAAACTGATCGCCCGCTTCTACTTCCGCCTGGTCTATGCCATTCAATATTTGCTGCGAACTATCTTTCCGAACAATCCACTGGCGGCCAACTTCTCCGGCTTCTCCGCTTGCCATTCCGTAGGGAGCCACTTTTCGGTGTTGGGTAAGCACCGTGAGAGAGAGCGGAGCCAAAAATGTAAACTTACGGATGATGCCATTACCGCCTTGCCACTTTCCGCTACCACCAGAGTTCGGTCGTACTGAAAATTCTTCCAACCGTACTGGATAGCGGAACTCCAGCACTTCAGGGTCGGTGATTCGGGTGTTAGTCATATGCTGATGAACGGCATCGGCTCCCGCAAACCCATCGCCCGCCCCGCTTCCGCCCCCAATGGTTTCGTAGTAGCCAAATTGCTCATTGCCGAACAATACATTATTCATTGTGCCCTGACTACAAGCCACCACCCCGAAGGCTTTCAATAGTGTATCTACCAACCGCTGACTGGTTTCAGTATTACCTCCTACTACTGCTGGGCAGTGCGTTGGATCGTCAGTAAACGCTGGATTTAGTAGAGAGTTTTCCGGCAGTGTAATTTTGACTGATTGAAGTAAGCCTTCATTTAGAGGCAAATCTTCATCAAGTAACAACCGTAGCACGTACATCACCGCGCTATAAACAATCGCGGGAGTAGCGTTCAAATTATTCGGATGCGTGGCTGTACTTCCCGAAAAATCAACCGTGAGCTGATGGTCGGGTGATAAATCAATCCGCACTTGCAGTGGGCTACCATCGTCTAGCACTTCAGTCGCTTCATATGAATCCTGAGTCAATTGTTCTAAATAATTTTGCAGACGCTTATCGGTTCGGGATACGATTTGTCGCATATAGTGAGCGATGGCATCAGTTCCGTATTGTTCAGCTAGATTTTGTAGTGCTTCCACCCCCCAGCGAATACTGGCTAGTCCACCGTTGAGATCAGCCAGGTTTTCCTCCACATTTCGAGTAGGATATTTTCCAGTAGTAAATAATTGTCGGATGGTGTCCCACTGGGCTTCTCCCCTACGTACCAAATACGTAGGATAAATCACTACCCCTTCTTCCTCTAGAGAAGTGGCTTGGGTAGGCATGGAACCGGGACGGGCACCACCAATCTCAGCATGATGGGCTCGATTGGCGACGTAGCCAATCAGTTGGTTTTCAAAATACACCGGAGCAATAAGCGTAACGTCAGGAAGGTGCGAACCACTGTAGCCCGGATGGTTGGTAATAATCACATCCCCTGCTTCCATCGGAATGGCCGCTCGCACCGCCCGAACGCACATACCCAAACTACCCAGATGCACCGGGATGTGGGGCGCATTGACAATCAGTTGGGCATCAGCATCGAGCAAAGCACAGGAAAAGTCCAGGCGTTCTTTTACGTTTACTGAAAAAGAAGTACGTTCCAATAATGTCCCCATCCCGGAAGCAACACTTCCAAAACGATTGGTAAATAATGCTGACTGTACCGCTTCAGGAGCATTACGGCTAATAGCTTCCTCTTGTTTTTCACTGAAAAGAAGTGCGTTGCGATAGCCATCTAATTGAAACCGCCACCCTGCTTCTATCCAAAGGGTAGTCGTATCACTCAGCACCAAAGCGGGCCCGGAAGAAGACGCTCCTTCCCGAAGTTGATCCCAGTTGTGTACGGGCACAGTAATCCAGCCCTGCTGAGTGTAGGCTGACTGAGAAGCTACTGCATCAGGCGAATAGGGTTCACTTTCCTTGCTAGGAGATAATTCAGGAGGCAACGTAGAAACTACTACTTTAATTGACTCCAACTCTACCGATCGGTCAGTAAGCCAGTGCCCATACAGCTTTTCGTAACGCTGCCGATAATTTTCAATCACCTCACCAGGAGTAGTAAAATCAATATCTAGCGTACTCTCCTGCCCCTCAAACCGCAGAAACAATTTGACTAATCGGGTCTCTAGTTCTTCTTCGGGGTAGCCTTCTTCCTGGCAGAGTTCCGTTGCCTCTTGCCTTAATTGTTCAACCCATTCTGCTACACTGGTTTGGATGTCGGCATACGGACGAAGTATCTGACGGGTAGCAAACCGCTCCAGCACCGCCTGCCCCATGCCGTAGGCACTGAGTAAGCCTGCGTCCCGAGGAATAATTATACTTTCTACTCCCAATAAGGAAGCAATTTCACAAGCATGTTGTCCGCCTGCTCCGCCAAAGCCTAATAGTGTGTATTCGGTAGGGTCAAAGCCTTTTTTGACCGAGATACTGCGGACGGCCTCGGTCATCTTTTCGTTAGCAATCTGTAGAAAACCTGCTAGCAATGCTTCATTGGAAATATCAGCCGTCTCAGGCATCATTTCTTTTACCTTATCCAACGCTAACTGGGCATTATCCCGACTAATGGGAATACCAAACTTATCTTCTCGCAACCTTCCTAATAGTAAGTTTACATCTGTAATAGTAAGTGGTCCACCTTGTCCGTAGCAAGCTGGACCTGGGTAAGCTCCGGCACTTTCGGGGCCAACAGCTAGCACTCCATTCTTATACTGGCAAATCGAGCCGCCTCCGGCCGCTACAGTCTCAATAGCTAAAGTAGGTGAAGTGATCTCGGCATCTCCTACTCTAGTTGCGTACTGATAATCATATTCCCCATCGTAGCGGGAAACGTCGGTACTGGTACCGCCCATATCCAGCGAGAGCAATCGCTGAAAATCAGGGAATTGAGATTGAACCTGTTTAAGCACGCTAGCAGCACCAACTACTCCCCCGGCCGGGCCACTGAGCAAACTATCTTTGGGCTGAAATAAATCAGCATCGGCTAACCCTCCGGCACTACTCATTATTTTCAGGCTACCCTCTGGAATGTGCTTACCAATGCGTTCCAGATAGCGGTGAATGATGGGAGAAAGATAGGCGTTGACTAGCGCAGTAGAAGCGCGGGGAACAATCTTTTGAGAAGGGGAAAGTTGAGATGAAATCGAAATATAGGGAAAGTCATCTTTGGGCAACACCTCCGCTAATTGCTGTTCATGAGCGGGGTTACGATAGCTGTGCATCAGGGCAATAGCCACCGATTCGGGTTGAGAAGCAGCTAGTTGCTGTTTTACCTGATTTATTTTATCCTCACCAAACGGAATAATAACTTCTCCCTCAGCATCCAGTCGCTCATCTACTTCAATGACACTATCGTAGTAAGGCGCAGACTTTTGAATATTTAGGGAAAAGATCTTCGGACGTTGTTGCGTGCCGATTACCAATAGATCTTTAAATCCTTTGGTGACGATCAGCGTAGTTTTCGCTCCTTTCTTCTCTAGTAAAGCGTTAGTGCCTCGGGTAGTGCCCAAACGCATCTCGATAGATGGTAATGGCCGATTAATCGGGGTAGCGGTTGCCAGTCGGGCCGCTAGTACTGGGGCTTCTTCAAAAGCCGTTAAGGAAAAATCCTTTCCGGTATAATCTTCAGTCAAGGGTTCGCTGAAGACGATAGAGCTGTCTTCGGGATTAAACTGCTGAACCAGGTAAGATTGGGAAGGAGAAACTTGAAGGGTGTAGTCATTGAGTAAATCTGGTTGACTGATGTGCCAGTTCTGCCCGATTTTCCAACGGGTAGGACTGACGCTTTCTAGCAGCTTTCCACGTAGCGTACCATCGCTGAGTACTTTCACCCGGTGAAGCATTCCCGAAGGACTGTGAGCCAGACAATCGGTGAAGGTGCCTCCGGTATCTACCCAGATTTTCCACCGATTAGCTGATTGGGTAGCCATGCTTACTAATTGTTCGCTACTTCAACTCGTACCCCTACTGACAGAATTTCGGGCAGGGTATCACGACGCATATACTGCTGAAGGCGAATCTGGTATACCCCCGCCGTATCGAACTGATAATCAGGCAAGGCGAGTATTTGGTGAGAGAAAATATCGCCCAAACCGCTGCCGTAGGGTTTCCCCGTGCGAGGCTCAAATAGATCCATTTGGTAGAGGTCTTCTTGAATAATATTGCCTGAAGTATCTTCCAGATAGTAATTGAGATATAAATTACGGAAAGGGTAGGCGACAGTATTCCGAACATTCCAGTAGATGTTATAAGGTTGGCTCGGATCGTCTACCTGAAATTGAAAAACGGGCAAACTGTCTACCAGCCAAACTTTCTGATCGAAGTTAACATTTTCTTCGTACAGCCGATTTTCATCGCAACTAATAAAGGCGAGCGAAAAGAAATAAGCCAAAAAAAACTGCAAAGTACGGGGAAAGCAAAGAATCGATTGCGAAGATAGTTTCATTGCTGGTGGATAGTGATTGGAAAAGGGGCGACAGCGAGCAAACTTAACGTTTTTTCTTCCGCTTCTTCCAGTGCTTGTTTTTATTATGCTTGTTTTGGAATTTTTTATCCATTTTTACCAAGTCGTTATTCAATACCTGCGAATCAGACTTTACTGCTACGTGGTCTTCAATTAATGTATCGGGAAATACTCCTTGGGCATTAAGTTCCAGTACTTCGCGTACCCGCTGGGCACTCAGGGGTACCCAGGCACTTTCCCCGGCAAAACTAAACCACATGGTTCGTTTAAAGATGTCGGTTTTTTGCAGCACGGCTTCCCCTTTTCGGGTTTTGAGGGGTTTGTTTATGTCAGGAATATCCCGAAGGGCATTCATGTAGGTGTCCAGTTCATAATTTAGACAGCATTTGAGCCGCCCGCACTGTCCCGAAAGTTTACTGGGATTCAGTGATAGGTTTTGGTAACGAGCAGCTGAGGTAGACACACTTTTGAAGTCTGATAACCAGGTCGAGCAGCAGAGTTCCCGCCCACACGAACCGATACCGCCGATCCGTCCGGCCTCTTGCCGCAGGCTGATCTGGCGCATTTCAATCCGAATACGAAATTCTCCGGCCAATACTTTAATCAGCTCGCGAAAATCAACCCGGCTATCGGCGGAGTAATAGAAGGTGGCTTTATTATTGTCAGCCTGATACTCCACATCCGAGAGTTTCATGAATAAGCCCATTTTCTGAATAATCTCGCGGGTACGGTACATAGTAGGCATCTCCCGCTTGCGGATTTTTTCCAATTTTTCAAGGTCTAGATCGGTAGCCACGCGATAGATAGCCCGAACTTGATCGTCATTAGGCACTTTCTTCTTTTGCATTTGCAGGCGTACTAACTCACCCTGCAATGAAATATAACCAATGTGGTAACCGTTGGGAACATCTACTACTACCGGATCGCCCGTGGTAAGAGATAAGTCTTTGGTATTGCGAAAAAAGTTTTTACGACCGTTTTTAAATTTAACTTCTACAATGTCAAAGGTATTTAACGAGGGAAACTCCATATTGGAGAGCCAGTCGAATACATTCATTTTATTGCACCCTCCGGTGCCACAGCCGCCATTGCTACGGCAGCCTTCTACTGTACCCTTTTTGGTACTACAAGTAATACATCCCATATCATCCTCTATATATTTAGTCAGAAGGCAAATCACCTTCCTACGTGAAACTTTTCGTAAAACGCACCATAGACACAGATACTGTTTTGAGCATCAGTGAGCTAGGGCATTGCGTAAATTACTAGGATTTTGGAAAAAAACGAATTGACAGCTTTATTTTCCCGAAGACGAGTAGCGGAGAATATCCTGTCCAATATCCTTCCGGAAGTAGACATCCTCCCAGCTAAGCTGATTTACCTGATTATAGGCTAGTTCTAAGGCAGGTTCTAACTGATTATGAAGGGCAGTGACGGCTAGAACCCGTCCCCCATTGGTAACTATATTTCCCGACTCCGTTTTCGTTCCAGCGTGAAACACCAAACTATGGGATGATTCTGATAAACCGACGATCACTTTGCCTTTTTCGTAGCTTCCTGGGTACCCACCCGATACCATCACTACCGTAGCGGCCGCCTGCGAACTAATTTTTATTGATGTTTCGGCCAGTCGTTGCTGGGCGGTTGCTATCAGTAATTCTACTATATCGCTATCCAGACGCGGAAGAATAGCCTGGGTTTCGGGATCGCCCAGACGTACATTATACTCAATCACGTAAGGGTTCCCATCTACATTCATCAACCCCAGAAAAATAAATCCTCGGTAATCAATATTTTCATCAGCCAGCCCTCGGATTGTTGGTTCTACAATGCGCATCTTTACCTGATCTAAGAATTCTTCGTCAGCAAATGGCACCGGAGAAACCGCCCCCATACCACCGGTATTAGGTCCAGTATCATTTTCGCCAATGCGTTTGTAGTCTTTGGCTTCAGGTAATAGATGATAATTCTTCCCGTCGGTGAGAATAAATACTGATAGCTCAACCCCCTTCAGAAACTCTTCGACCACTACTTTCTGACTGGCTTGTCCAAACTTCTGATGCTGAAGCATATCCCGTAGCGTTTGCTGGGCTTCTTCCTCAGTCGTGCAGATAATCACCCCTTTTCCCGCTGCCAACCCATCGGCTTTTAGCACTACAGGTAAGCTATGTCCCCTCAGGTATTCCAGCCCTACATTAAGCTTATTAGCAGTAAACGTGCGCGAAGCCGCCGTAGGAATATCGTACCGCTGCATAAATTGCTTAGCAAAATCTTTACTGCCCTCCAGTTCTGCCCCAGCTTGGGTAGGGCCAATCACCAGCACATCAGCTGTCAATGGGTTTGTTTTTAGAAAATCAGTTACCCCAGCTACTAAGGGAGCTTCAGGTCCAACAACGACTAGTTCGATTTGCTGTTGCTGAATAAATTCGGCGATCCGCTGAAAATCCGCTTGGTCGTAACCGTTTTGAATAATTATCTCAGAAGTATTAAACTGAACAGTTCCTGCGTTTCCAGGTGCTACGAACAGACGACTGCAATGAGGGCTTTGACTTATCTTCCAGGCCAGGGCGTGTTCTCGCCCTCCCGAGCCGAGTAGTAGAATATTCATGGGTTAGATTTTAGGGCGTAAAGCTAAGGAATAGAACGGAGAACGGAAACTGGAAAACGAAAACCCAGCGGAACAATGGATAAATTGAATTGAGGAGAAGATACTACCTTGATAATCAGAATCTTGTCTGATCCGAAGCTCCGCAGGCTTGCTTATAAGCAGATCACTCGGTTCCTACGTCTTCGTACATCACCTGAACCCATCCTTTATAGGTTCGGGGAATAGATTGTAGTTCAAAGAAGCTGACATCAGCCTGATAGTAGTATACTCCGGGAGATACTCGTTTGCCCTCGATGGTACGACCGTCCCAAAACCTTCGGAGGTTCACTTCTCGAGAAGGAGTGGATTCACTATCGTAAGCATGCACTTCTTTTCCCCAGCGATTGAAAATACGTAGCTGCACCCGCTGCACAAATCGGGGGCAGAATGGTTCGTTCATCGTTTCAAAGTGCTCATTAACCCCGTCTTTGTTAGGCGTAAAAATATTGGGAAGTTCAAAGAAAGGACAATTATCTTGGCAGACAGGTTCAGACCAATCACTCTCATTACCTGACTGATCAACCACCCGAATTCGGTAGCACCCAGCGGGCATCGGTAGTGGGCCATCTACATAAAAGGAGTCAGTTACTTGGGTAGCAATAGGTTGATATTCCTCTAGTCCCAGCGTGTCGGTAGAAGCAAAATAGACATTTACTCCGGCTACATCGGGGGCACAGTCCTCACTACGGATTTGCCAGGCAATGGTATTGCTCCAATCGGTATAATCGCAGGGCTTTCCAGCTAGCTGGGCTTCACAGTCTTCGCCGCCGACTAAGGAGAGGGAAGCCACCGGGCAAGGGGGAATCGTATCGAAAGGTGACACGCAAATACGTTGGGATCGGTTTAGTAACGGGGCTTCAATCGGTAACGAAGCGTTGTATCGTCCCTGAGTTAAGACTTGATAACAATAAGTGATTTTCTCACCATCAGTAGCTTCTACTTGAGTATCAGTATAGGCAAATCCATCAGAGGTAATCAGCACACTATCCAGTAACACCAACGTTTCATCATCCGAAGTGCCTCGAAAAATATAGTGATAGGGATAATCCGCACTTTGGTTATTCCAGGGTACGTTCGCTTGCCAGTTGACCTCAATTTGGGCAGGCTGAGCGGCAGCCGTTAAGCGTACCGAAGAAGCAGTCGCCGAAGTATCTATTACATTCCCATTGGCATCAATGCCCACCACTTGGTAGAAGTACGTTTCTGATTCCGTATCTAGGCCTTCGTCTTCGTAACTGGTAACCGCCAAGCCTTCCGCCACTGGTTCTAACGGTGACGATGCTCCGGTTCCTCGCAACAGCGTATACGAATAAGGAGCCGGAAACGAATCAGCGGCTTCGCCCAGTGGTTCTGTCCAGTGAACAATGATTCGGCCATCGGTCGCTCCGGTAGCATCCACATCTACATGAGTTATAAAGGGAGCCTGGGAAGGGGTAGTCACGCAAGCCTCTTCCGAAGCTACGCTGACACTTCCGTCAGGGAAGGTAGCCACCAGCCGATAACAGTACGTTACTCCCGGTAATAATTCATCTGAACCACCGTCTTGCACGCTAACTAAATCTGGGGATAAGGTTTCCACGAGGGTATACCCTGCCTCATCGGGCAACCCGGTCTGGCAGATATCACTCGAGAGCGGATACGAACCAATTCGGCGGTAGACTTGTACTGACTCGGCCTGACTACCACAGAAGTATTGATCCCAACGTAGTAAGACCTCATCTCCTTGTAAGTCGGCTTGTAAATTCTCTACGGGCGGGGCAATCACGGTGATATTCCACTGGTCGTAAGTAACCAGCGGAGGCGGTACCGATGGAACATCGCTCACTTTTATATTAACCTGATACGGGCGTAGACGAACATCAGTGCACTGGGGTGTCCACGCAAACGTAGCTTCCGCCGGAGTGGCTAGTTCGGTTCGGCTAGGTGAAAGCGTAGCAGGTTGCGGTAGATCGAATGGTTCACCAAACCCTTCAAAGACCAATTGGTTACCATCCCGGTCGCGGGCAGTAACGGGTAGACTGATCGGCTCTCCGGCAAATACGCAGAGGTCTTGGGGCACTTGTACCTCGGGAGGAAAATTTACTCCGTCCTCTACGATGATCTGCATATCGCGGGTGACGTAACCTAATCGGAACCACTCACCTTCTACTTTCCGCCATTCTTCTACAATAAAAGCTACATTATATTCGCCCAGATTGGCTGGTGCATTCCAGGTAAGTAGTCCGGTAAAAGGATCGAGGTCGAGGAAAACTGGAGTACTGCCGTCTTGTCGTACTGGCTGGGGGTTAGAACCTTGCTCCCGGTCGTATACATCAGGAAAAGTGTAATCGAATACTTCTAAGTCCCGATCTTGTTTAGGGATAACCAGGCGGTACGAAAGACTATCACCATCGGGATCGTAAGCACTCGGGTTGTGGGTAAACATACGACCGATTACCGCCCCATCCACGGGCTGGCTATTCAGAATGGGAGTGCTATTACAGAAGAGAGGATCAATCACAATTTCGGTCTCAATGTAAAAAGCTGTTTCTACTGAATTGGTCATATTCAGGATACCCTGGTTTCGGTTCTGCTCTCGGTAGCTAACCACATAAGTGCCCCCTGCCGGAAAAGTATACTCAAAAGTGTAAGTACTAATCCGTACTTCTTCCTCACCTACGGTAATAATCCGACGATCAAAAACTTCTTCCGGTACGGGAATCGGATCGCCAAATCCAAAATAGAGTTCCCCGTCACCTAGTAGTATTCCTCTCTCAGTATCTTCGTAGCCAGTAAGGGTGAAGCGATAGGTAAATTCTTGACAAGAAAGCAATTCAGCTGTAATTTCTCCGGCTCGAATGTGGGTAGCTAATAAAGATGGAGCGTAAAGAAGGAAGAAAGAGGTAAGCGAAAAAATGGTTAGAATGCGCATATAATAGGATAGATAAAAAAACGATACCACACTGGGCTTTCCCCACAGTTTGAAAACGAAAAATCACTAAGCGCTAGTATGCTATAAAAAGATGTATTTTTCCCGACCAGTAAGTTTCATTACCGCTTCACAAAGCGTAATATATTCTGAAGGCTTCCCTGTCGAAGTGTGAGGAGATAGATCCCAGGTTGGCATTCGGGAATACTGTAACTGTTTTCGCCCATTTTCACAGTACGCTGGTCTATCTCTGAGCCGATAATATTATGAATACTAGCAGTGGCACCGAGCCAGGTGTCATCCGTAATCTCTAGTGTAAATTCACCCCGGTTGGGGTTGGGAAACAAGCGCACCTTTGGCTTGTCGGGTTCTTGCCGAGCAGTAGAAGTGACAATATCAGTAAATGACAGGTTGTTGATAGTATCAATAACCTGTACCAACAAATCGCGGGTAATATAGCCTAGCTGTTGCCACTCGCCATTCACCTCTCGCCATTCTTTTATTCGCAGTGCTATTACGAACTCACCGGGCAAATTAGGCGCATCCCAAACCAGCACTTCTGGATTGACGGTTAAGGTAGGCAAACCATTGCCTTCGGCATTCACCGGGTTTTCAGCGTAGCGTAAATCGATATCCAATGGTGATATATAACGATCTACCGCAGCATCCGCACTTTGCTGAGGCGGAACAAACTCTACTGAGAGGCTGTCGCCATCCGGATCAGTAGCATTAAGATTTTGACGAAAAACAGATCCTGGGTAAGCCAAATAGTTAAGGGTATCGGCTAGTTGAGGGGTGCTGTTGCAAAGTAGCGGATCAATTACCAACTTAGACTCTACGTACAAAGGAGTGTTGGCCGAATTACGCATATTCACTATATCAGCATTCCGATTAAATTCCTGATAAGTAAGAACGTACTGCCCAGCCCCAGGAAAGATAACATCCGACAAGACTAGCTGACTAACTCGAAAAATGTTGTTGTTGTATTCTACATCTTTACGAGTAATAAAATCCCCCTCCACCGATACGTCAATTAGGTCACCAAACCCTAATTCTATAATACCATTACCAAATTCTACATCAGTACCAATATCAGAATATACTGTAATGATAATATCATATTCATAGGACCGGCAAGACTTTACAGTAGCAGTGATTTCTGCACCGTGTAGATGCGTAGCCTGGGCAAGAAAAGGTGAAAAAGTTGCAAGCACTATTCCGGCTATACAAAGTTTCTTCATAGCCTTTGATTAAGGAGACTGTCTGTGCTTCCTTAACTCTAAATTGACTCAGATATTGTCCAATAACCTTTTAGAATAGGCTATTGAGTTAAGGGTTTATCTTTTCACAAAGCGCAGCACTTTTTGCAGGTCACCTTGCTGAAGCGTGAGGAAGTAAATACCCGGCTGACATTCGGGGATACTGTAACTATTTTCACCCAGTAAAACTCTACGACGGTCTATTTCCAACCCAATAATATTGTGGAGGGTAGCCGTAGCCCCTTGCCAGATATCTTCGGCAATTTTCAGAGTAAATTCGCCCTCGTTGGGGTTGGGAAATAGTTGTACCTTGGGTTCATCCGGTTCTTCTTGGCTATCTACTGCTGACTCATTGTAGATTGAAGCGGTCTGGGTGATTGTTTCTTCTCCGTATATATAATTAGCTTTCACCCCAATTGGCAAAAGAATAATTGCTATAAATATTCCTAAGTAAAATTTTTTCATAGCTGCTTGCGTAGTTCCTTCTCAAAAGTTTCCCTGCTTTCTGTATATTAGACCCTAAAAATAGCCAGAAGGTTGAAACGCATTTGTTAAAATTTTATAAAATTTCTATCACAATCCACCCATCTATCATGTACAAGCTTTTGCTGCTGGGCTTAGCCCTACTATTTTCTACTGTTTCGGCATTTGCCCAAGATTCTATTTCCGAAAAGACTGAGGGAATGGAAAAGTACGACGGTTACTTTCCTTTTTATTGGGATGCTGATGAAGGTAAAATCCACCTGGAGGTGGATAAGCTCGATACCGAATTTCTGTACTACACTACCCTGGCGGCCGGGGCCGGCTCTAATGATATTGGCCTGGATCGGGGCCGATTGGGTAGCCCCAAGGTGGTGGAGTTTCGGCGAGTAGGTAATAAAGTATTACTGGTAGAACCAAACCAGTACTACCGAGCAGTGTCGGATGATGAGAACGAGCAACAGGCCGTAGCTGAGTCCTTCGCCGAATCGGTAATTTACGGTTTCAAGGTAGCAGCCGAGGAAGATGAAAAAGTACTGATTGACCTAACCGAATTTGCGTTGAGCGATATTTACGGTATTAGCGGAATGATTAAGCGTACTAAGCAAGGAACCTTTAGTGTAAACAGTTCCCGCTCGGCAATCTACCTACCCCGCACCAAAAACTTTCCGAAGAATACCGAGGTTGAAACCACTCTTACTTTCACCGGACAGGATGCCGGGGCTTACCTTCGCTCAGTATCCCCGGATAATAAAGCGGTAACCGTGCGTCAGCACCATTCTTTTGTTGAGTTGCCTGATGATAATTATGAACCTCGTGCCTTTGATCCTCGCTCCGGCTATGGATCGGTGCAGTATATGGACTATGCTACTCCAGTAGATCAACCCATTATGCAGCGACTGATTCGTCGGCACCGTTTGCAAAAACGTGACCCTTCTGCTGAGATAAGTGAGGCGATTGAACCCATTGTGTACTATATGGATCCGGGAGCCCCGGAGCCTATCCGTTCGGCACTGATGGACGGCATGCGTTGGTGGAACCAGGCCTATGAAGCCGCCGGATATCGCGATGCCTTTCAGGTGAAGCTGCTACCTGAAGATGCTGACCCGATGGATATTCGCTACAATCTGGTACAATGGGTACACCGCTCTACGCGGGGCTGGTCTTACGGAGGCAGTATTTACGATCCGCGTACCGGGGAAATTATTAAAGGAAAGGTAACCCTGGGCTCGCTAAGGGTGCGGCAAGACTTTCTAATTGCTTCCGGTTTAGTAGCCAAGTACGAGAAAGGGCAACCTGTTTCTAAGGAAATGATGGCGATGTCGTTGCAACGTCTGCGACAACTGGCTGCTCACGAAGTGGGGCATACGCTGGGTTTAGTACATAACTACACTTCTTCGGTCAACGGCCGGGCATCGGTGATGGATTACCCCCACCCAAAAGTAGATATTGACGATGGTAAGCTCGATTTATCGGATGCTTACGACGATGGCATTGGCGAATGGGATAAAGTAGCTATTACCTACGGCTACCAGGATTTTCCCGATGGCGCCAACGAAGAAGAAGCCCTGGATAAAATACTGCAACAATCGATTGACGATGGCTTGCTATTCATTTCTGACCGCGACGCCCGAGCTGTAAGCGGAGCCCACCCTCACGCCCACCTGTGGGACAACGGAACGGATGCGGTGAAGGAACTAAGGCACGTAATGGAAGTACGTAAGATTGCCCTGAATAATATGTCCGAAAAGAAAATTCCGTTTGGGCAACCTATTGCTACTTTAGAAGAAATGCTGGTACCCATGTACCTGTTCCACCGCTATCAAGTTGAAGCCACGGCTAAATTGGTCGGCGGGTTAAACTACACTTACGCTGTGCGAGGCGACGGACAGGAACCAATGGCAGCAGTAGACGGACGCAAACAACGGGAAGCCATTAATGCTTTGTTAGAAATTATGTCGCCTGAAGTCTTAGCTATTCCTGAAAATGTACTTGATCTGCTACCTCCTTACCCCCTGGGATTTTACGAGAACGAGCGAGAGGTATTCAAGTCGCGTACCGGAATTACCTTTGACCCCATTGCCGCTGCTGAGTCCGCCGCTGATTTTACCCTGGGTTTGTTACTCAATCACGAGCGGGCTACCCGTATGATTGACTACGCATCTCGCGAGAGTGGTATTCCTGGTTTTGCTGATTTGACGGATCAACTCATTCAGAAGAACTTCGATGCCTCCTACCGCCCTCGGGGCTACGAGGGCGAATTGCAACGGTTGGTTGAACGCCTGGTGCTCAACCACTTGATTCAGTTGGCCAGCAACGAAATGGCTTCGGGACAGGCCCGGGCAGTAGCGACCCTAGGGGTAAACAATATCAAACAGCTCGTTTCCGATCAGAATGATATAAGTAATGTGTCGGAGCAGGCACATCAAGCATTCTTATTGCGCCAAATCAGTCAGTTTGAGAATAACCCAGAAGATATGTCCCTGCCTAGCCCCCTCAGCCCACCCGATGGTTCACCTATTGGGCAAAACGGTCCGGAGTACAACACCTCTAGTAGCTGGTGCTTATCTCAGTCAGATCTGGAGAATTAAATCTAAACGGTTTAGTTCAGTACAATATGCCGGGGTGAACTGAAAGTAAAGCCCTTTCTGCCTCCACTGGCCTATTTTCTCCTTTACTAGCTTGGCAGTATGGATAGTAGCATTGTCCAGGACCAATACCGTCTTCTTCTTGATCGTGCTTGCAAATAGATCCAGGGTCTGGACTACACAGGCCGAGTTGGCTGCTCCATAATAAAGGTTGTCAGTAAACGTATCCTTTTGTGCGACACTAATATCTGAGTGTAAAGCGTGATATCTATCTTCAGGACTTGGAGTATTCATCTGTTGCAGGTCAAAATGTCCCTTCACACGATACGAACCACCTTCAACGGCAAGATATAAGCCACTCTAATTACTATCAAGATACTGGTGGTACGCTGATTCTTTAGCAGGTGGTCATTCGTTTCCCTTTTCAGCTAAGTGGCGTTGGTAGATCTTTTCCTTAGCTCGCCACTGAAGATAACTAAAGAGTAATCCCGCTAAGCAAAACCCAGCAATATGGATTACAGTACCGCTCAATGAGTCGGAGGCTACCACTTCTCCGTTTCTCTTGGCGAAGGCTAAAAATAATAAGGAACCTACGCCAACTGATAATCCCCACAAGAGAACACCGTGCACCAAAATGTACCGCCACATTCCTTTGATTCGGATCCTTTCCCAATGCCGAGCGGCCTTATCGCTTAGTAATGCTTTATTTGCCATAGTTTATCATTCAACCGTTTAAATTTATATCTTCTTTTGCATAGCGTTCATACATAATGATAATCTCTAAATTGACATCATTACTTCACTACCGTAACCTGTACTCGGCGGTTCTGGGCTCGCCCGGCTTCACTCGTGTTAGAGGCGACGGGTTGGTTTTCACCTTGACTCTGGCGGTAGAGCTTCACCTTGCCCTGTAGCCCTAAAGTGGCTAAAAAATCTACCACCGACTGTACTCTTTGTCGTGATAATCGCTGATTAAAACCTTCGGTTCCCAGTGCATCGGTATGCCCTACTACCTGGATACCCAGCTTACGCGGACTTTTTAATAGCCGATCGGCAAATTGACGTAAGTCAGTCTGAGCGGCCACCGATAATTGGCTGCTGTTCAGGGAAAAGTAGACAGTTACCGGAGCGATCTTAATAGTATCGGGTGGCGTGTAAAAGCTCCGGAAGGACTTCCTCCGTAGAATTACTCCCGAATCTAGTTTGCCATCGTAGACGTCGGCAATGGCCAATTTGATACGATACGGATGCCCCGGAACGACGTTTGCTTCGGCGGTCAGCATGGTAGTTAATCCATCGTACTCCAGACTTAAATAATTGGGATTCTGCCGACGATCATTGGCGATAAACCACTCAGTGTTGGTTTCCGCATTGATATGGTCAATATGTACCGATAGCTGAGTACCCGGCACTTTAGCTAGATTCCGCGATTTCTTGGTACGTAGATCAGTCAGAATAAACGCAAATACATCATTAAAACCCTTGTTAACATATTCCGGGTATTCTTCCGAGGCAAAGAGGTAATCAAAAGCAATGGTATTGTGGGTAGGAAAGAACGTAAACTCCAGTACTGCTGCGTCGTGGGTCTCGTGCCCCCCGCTTAGTTTGGATAATGTGCTGTCCCCATCGAGGTAAAAAACTGAAGAGCGGTCTGGAGTACGGTTGGGGCCAATTGCGCTGATAGCCTTTCCGGTAGATAAAATAACGCCTTGGGGAATAGGAAAACCGGAAGTCTCACTATTGAATAGCCCTAACGCTTGATATGTACCCCGGTAAGAAATGGCGTTTACTTTGAGTGCTGACTGGAGAAAGTATTCTCTTATCAGTACATCCTCGGCAAAGGAAGTATCAACTTGTGTCTGAGCAGATAAGTAGCCCGGAAAGAAACCGATCAACCCAATAACCCACCAGTAAGCCATACCGCTAAAACGGACGAATTAATCGGTTTATTCTGTAAAGGTAGAAGCCCACTAATTCACTTCCCGTCCGCCTTTTAGTTGACCTTTGTAAGTTTCCAGGTCTTCCCAGTTTTCTTCGGCGGCTAACTTCGCCTGCTTAGGCCAAGTGGTAGGATCGTGTACCGCTAAAAACTTAGGGCCTTCGGCAGCCATAATATTGCGTAGCTTCTCCCGGTCGGCAGTAGCTAATTGGGCAAAGGTATAGATGCCTTCGGCGTTTAGCATCCCCTCAATTTTGGGCCCAATCCCCTCCACAATTTTCAGGTTATCCGGAACAGGTGGAGCTTCAACTACCACGCCACTTGGGGAGCCTCCCATCAGCGGATTAATCTCATCGGCTGCTTCCGGCTCAACTGTTTCGGGGGCTTTCTTGCTGGCTAGGCATAGGCTTAGTTCAGATTGCAGCTCGCTATTTTGTTGTCGTAATTCAGCTAACGATTGCTCTAGCTCGGCTAACTGTTCATTGGAGGTGCTGTTTTGCCGACAATTATCCAGTTCTTCCGTCAGGCGAATGGTACTTCGCTTCTCGTCCGATACCGATTTCTCCAGTTCTTTGACTCTTCCCGCCAAATGACGATTGTCAGACTCTAGCTCTTGCATTCGGCTCACTTTACGGCTTCCGAGTAGATAATGCAAGATATAACCCAAGATAAATGCTACCGCGAGCATGATGATAATTTCCCAGGTAGCATCGCTACCATTATAACTTTCGAGTACGTTGTTTTGAAACATAATATTGGAATTTAAAAATTATGGTAGTTTGTAGTAGGTAATTGGTTTAAAATCCGGATCAATGGAAACAGTAAGTGAAGTGCTTAATTGCTCTCAACCCTTAGTTCAATCCGCCTATTCTTCTTCCGTCCAATTTCGGTATCATTGGTAGCCAGTGGTTGAGCCTCCCCTTCAGAATCAGCCTCAATGCGATCTGCTGAGATACCTCGCTCCGCCAGAATATCTTTGACGATATTGGCCCGCTTTAAGCCCAGTTCATAGTTGGGTTTCTCATCGCCCACATTATCGGTATGCCCGGTAATTATCACAGTTTGGTCAGAATCCTGCAACCGTTCGGCTAACCCGGTCAGGTACTGATTAATGGCCGTAGATAGCTCAGGATTAGAGGAACCGAAGGGAAAGTAGATGATGGTTCGGTCATTTAGCTCTACTACCTCAGCATCATCGGGAATGACGGGTACCACGGCAAACTCAGCTCCTTCAAACGGAGTGGTTTGCATGGCCTCAGTAGAAGCTATCAGTTCGGCCGCAGTGCCCACCTGGCTGGTATCCATCTGGTTAGCCAGTAATTGTTTTACTTGCTGAGCTCGGGCTAAGCCTAGATTGGCAAACTCAGTAGTATTTTCCTCTTCTTCGGTGTAATGTCCGGTAATGGTCAAGGCTTCATTTGGCCCAACCAGCCCACTCAGTGAATCGCGCAGTGCGCCAAACTGGGAACTGGTAATTGGACTACTGCTCGACCAGGAGAAAGTAAGTGGGGATTGATTACGGGCTTCACCAGTATCGATAGAAGCGGCCACGACATCGCCATTACAAAAGCCTTTTATTCGGCAAGTGTACCACCGCCAACTGACCACTGACCATACAATAAAAGCCAGAAGTACGAGAATCACTTTTCCGCTCATAGTGTAGTAGGTTAGTTTGTATAAAACTACAAGATACTAACTCATTTAGTATTTTACCCAACTTTATTTTGAAAAATTTTGATAGTATTGGCTTATTCCCATAAGTCTTCCTTGTTCATTTGAACCGATTTTCTGTAAATATGTACCGAATTATTAAACATTATTCTGAAAATTTACTAGTGTTCAAAGCGGCCGTCGCGCAGCGGACGATAGTAAAAAATCAGAACAACCTCTATTACCTTGTTTATGAACCATAACGCAATTATTATCACCCACGGTCTGTTGAATACCGATGAGGCCAAAACCGCTCACGGACTAGTACGAGATTCCTCTCGCTACCGCATTCGGGGCATTGTAGATCACATTTCGGCCGGGTGCGATGTGCGGGAGATTGTATCCGAGGCTCCCCATCCAATTCCTATCTATGCCTCGCTAACGGACTGCCTACGGGAACTGCCCGAACTGGTTACTCACTGTTTGGTAGGCGTAGCCGGGCACGGCGGCAAAATTCCACCGGGGATGCTGGACACCGTGAAGGAAGTACTCAGGAATAAAATACATATCGTAAACGGCCTACACGAGTATCTGAGCGAAATTACGGAAGTAGCCCAATTAGCTAAGGAGAATGGGGTAAGCATTACCGATATTCGTCAGCCCAAGCCCAAAGACCAACTACACTTTTGGGAAGGTGATATTTTTGATGTCCCGAGTCTCAAGGTTGCGGTTTTAGGCACCGACTGTAACCTGGGTAAGCGTACAACTACCCGCCTGTTCTTACAAGCCCTGCGGAAAGCTGATATTAGTGCAGAGATGATCTACACCGGGCAAACGGGCTGGATGCAAGACAACCGTTTCGGGTTTATCTTTGACTCTACGCTCAATGATTTTATCTCGGGTGAAATTGAAGCGGCCATTGTGCAGTGCTATCGTACGGTTAATCCGCAAGTAATACTGCTGGAAGGACAAAGTTCGTTACGTAATCCAGGTGGGCCGGGT
>JBCCTI010000057.1:0-46405 GCA_039198955.1 Bacteroidota bacterium
CCAGTTGTAAGCCCCATTGCTCGTGAAAGGGAATATTATAAAATACTCCTCCTAAATAAGAAGCTTTCTTAAGTTCTAGATTACGATTGAGGTCACCTACTGTTTTAGTAGAGATCATTCCCCCTGCTTTAATGCCAAAGCCACCAGTTTGGGAAAAAGCAGTTATAGAAAACAGTAATAGTGTGAGTGATAATACAACTTTTTTCATGAGTATGAAAGTGATATTTCCCTTATGAAATCTAATTCATATTTTCTGTTAATCCTATGTGTCTAACGAATAAGTTTCGGATCAATGCCTAACATAAAAAAATATTATACACCAATGTGAATCGCCCGACCAAACCTACTGCTTTACTACGATGGGGTCAGCGAAGTCAACTGGATTAACCTGTGGATTGAGGAAGAATTTAGCACTCAGTGAATAGCCGGCCTACCCCACTATAGTCGCCTCCAAATAGTTTATGTTTTTGGTAGATTCTACCGTAAATAACAATCACACTATCGTAGGTTTTGTTGGCTACCGCTTTCTTTACTTCCACTTCGGAAGTGTCCTTTTATCCTTATCCTTTTCTTTTGATTCTTCCTCTGGGATGTAGGGGGTCTCTTCCAGCATCCATTTTTTTGCCTCTCTATCTTTTAAATGATGGTCAAAAAACTCTTTTAATCTTGTTTGGATATCAAGTCGGTTGCTCTCTTTTCTTAATCCATGACCTTCTCCCCGATAGGAGAGAAAAACAACCGGCTTTTTCAAATAACGCAAGATGCTGTAGAAACCAAAAGAATGCTCCCATTGCACCACCTTATCATCGGTTCCATGAAATAATAACAAAGGCGTATTCATGGTTTTTGCATTAAAAACAGCGGATTCTGAAATGTACATCTCAGTATCAGAAGTAGGGTCGGTACCTAATCTGCCTTGACTGGTCATGTAGTAGTCTTGTTCGTTACTGCCGTCTCTCACGATATCAATATTAAAACCCTGCACCAGATTACTCACACCAGCTCCCGCGGCGATAGCAGCAAATTTATTTTCTTGGGTAGATATATACATTCCACAATGTCCTCCAAAACTGAAGCCTTCATAGCCTATGCGTTGTTCATCTACGTACCCTAACTCAATTACTTTTTCGATTGCAGCGTCTATACATTCGTGCATGTCTGAATGGGGGGTGCCAACATTAAAATGAATATCAGGTCGTAGAAACAGGTATCCTTCGGAAACATATAACATCTCAGGTACCGTGGCTCCATTCAGATAAGGTATGGCATAACCATATCTGCTATTGGATAACTTCTCGTATGAATACACGATCATTGGTAGCTTTTGGCCTTGCTTGTAGCCCTCAGGTATACTTAATACACCTTGTAAGGGTACTCCATCATCATTGGTATAGTCTATCAGAATCCGCTTTCCCCATTTGAACTTTTCCTGCTGAGGATTCGTGTTGGTTATTCTTTTAGGTTTTGAAAAATCTGACTTGCTCAAATAGGCTTCGGGATAATTCTGATAATCACCCTTTTTATAGATGATGACATCAGACTTTTTACTTTTTATAATGGCATCCCTACTGTAGGGGTCTGCATAAGCGGCTGGGCCGTAGATAAGCTTTTTTAACTGGTTATCTTGTAAATTAAAGTACCCGGCCTGTTTAGTATGTGTATTGAAAGCGTGTATGAAATTAGGAGAAGAAAGGTCAATATAGCGTTCTTCAATTTCTGGTTTATCAGCAAAACTGAAATCTTCAAAACGAAAACGGATTGAATCTGTAGCAGTAACAGATTCAGTAAGATTTTCTGCTTTTGAATTTTCATCTAGAGGTAAAAGCCATAAGTCTAATTTATGATTAACAATTACCGCATTTTGATCTTTTACCCAGCCAACAAAACCGTAATCTGGTACATAGCCGAATTTGTCATATTCTCTATTGACAAATGAGACATTTAAGCCATCAGAAATATTCCGCTTTGACGCTTCTTTAAAATTGTAATACCAATAATGCTGGTCATCCCAGAAAACGACTTTTTCACCGTCAGGCGATATTTGGTAACCAGGACTAAACCATAGACTACCGTGCTTTTCCCTTATTAGTTTTTTATCTCCCGTTCTAAGATCAATACTGTAAAGGTCGTTCTTCTCTATATCCCAATCTGATATGTACTTCCGGTTATCTTTACCAATAGCCCAATTATCTGTTCCTTCACTATACGTTAATTCCTGAATTGCTTCATCGGTTAACTGAATAAGGGTATTGGTCTTACGGAAAAATATAGCCTCAAAAACTTCATTTTCTTGGTTTTCATGCTCCATGATTCGTTCAGAAAGCAATTTTTCGTCTTTCCAATGCCATATCTGAACACTTGCTTCTTCCTCACTCTTTACACTGTCTTCCTGGCTCTCTACTTCTTGGTGGTCATACTCCTTGATTTTGAGAAACAAACGATCACCATCGTTACTCCAAGCAATTTCATTTGAGGATTTATCAGTTTTCACAGCTAGCCCCATATTTTCAGCGATTCCCTCTATATCTTTTGCAGGATATTCAATTGTCTCACTCGTTTCAGCATCAATTCCGTTAAACACTATAATATCGATATTGGGGTAATCAACCTTATCTTCTAATGTAGTGTACTTGTAAGCTGCTAACGCGTTTTTACTGTTGTTCCACGACAGGTTGGAATAAAAGAAACTGCCTGTTTGAAGCGATCTGGTCATCATTTTTTCAGGGTCGTAAAGATAGATCCCATTTCCTCGTTTATCTTCCGTAGCTATGGTATAGGCAATAAATTTCGATTTCTTATCTACCAAATACTCTCCGATGTTACCGATATAATGTTCTCTGCGATTATCCAAATCATAGATCAAAAGGCTCTTTTCATCAGTAGTAATGAAATAGTTTTTTTCCTCAAGAAAGCGGTAATCCGCGTCAGACTCGTATTTCGCTGTGAATTCAGATTCTAAATGCTTTAACTCAATAAAAGTGGAGTCCTTTTTATCTTTGTCTTCAGATTCAGGCTTTATTTGATAAGCAATCCAATCTGATGCAGTAGAGAACAAAGGTTTTTTGCCATACGGCACTTCATACTTTACACCACTATTTGAACTACAGATGTAGAGTACGTCGGTCTGGTTATCCTCCAACATACAGCTACTAACCTAAAACGTAAGAGTGAGGTCACCCCAACTCTACCACCAGATCATCCTGCTCAACCATCACTCCGGCGTTCAGGAGGACTTTTGATACTATTCCAGCCTGGGGGGCCGAGATGGTGGTTTCCATCTTCATGGCTTCAATCACAAAGAGTGGGGTTCCTTCTTCTACTTCCTGTCCAGCTTTTGCCAGTACCTGAGCTAGTTTGCCTTGCAAGGGTGCACCAACTTCGCCTTCGTTGGTTTTGTCAATTTTCTGGTTAGCCGCAACGTTAGCAACTTGACTGTTATCTTTCACCCGTACCCGTCGCGACTGTCCGTTTAATTCAAAGGTTACGTGGCGATAACCATTTTCGTCAGCTTCAGAGATAAAGAGTAGCTTAATGACAATCACTTTCCCCTCGGCAATATTGACTAAAACTTCTTCGCCATTTTTAAGACCGTAGAAGAAGGCCGGGGTAGGCAGTGCTGACATGTCACCGTACACCCGGCGGTGATTGTAGAAGTCTTCGTATACTTTGGGGTACAGTCGGTACGAAAGAAAATCCAGCTCAGTACGGTCTTCATCGAACCGCTCTTTAAACTCAGCAAACTCAGCTTCAAAATCGATGGGGGTCAGATGCTCGTTGGGACGTCCTTCAATGGGTTTCTCGTTCTTCAGAACAATCTTCTGTACTTTTTCGGGAAAGCCCTCGTAAGGTTGCCCCAAATCGCCCCGAAATAGGTTTACGACCGACTCAGGAAAAGATAGCGGATTACCTTTCTCGGCACTGAGCAAAATATCGTCAATAGTCAGATCGTTGGAGGTCATGTACAGTGCCATATCCCCTACTACTTTAGACGAAGGTGTCACTTTCACAATGTTGCCAAATAGCTGATTGACCTTGGCGTAATTCTTTTTGATCTGCTCAAACTTATCTTCCAATCCTAGTGCCACCGCCTGGGGACGCAAATTAGAGTACTGCCCCCCCGGAATCTCGTGGTCGTAGACTTCAGCCGTCCCTGCTTTCAGACCCGACTCAAAGGGGTAGTAGTACTCTCGCACCGCCTCCCAATAGACCGAGTATTCGTTAAGGGAGTCCAGATCAAACAGTTGCTCCCGCTGGTGCCCCTTTAGCATGGCTACTACACTGTTAAAGTTTGGCTGAGAGGTTAAACCCGACATAGCTCCCATTGCTACGTCAATAACGTCCACTCCGGCGTCTATCGCACTCAGATAAGTAGCGGGTTGAATAGAAGAAGTATCGTGAGTGTGCAAATGAATGGGTAGGTCAACGGCTTGCTTAAGCTCATTCACTAACTGGCTGGCAGCCAGTGGCTTGAGTAAGCCTGCCATATCTTTGATTGCTAGAATGTGGGCACCCTCATCTTCCAGTTGGCGTGCCATATCTAGATAGTATTGGAGTGTGTACTTTTTATTCTCCGGGTTTTGCAAGTCCCCGGTGTAGCAGATGGCAGCTTCAGCCAGGGCTTCGGTACGTTCGCGCACGGTGCGGATGCTTACCTTCATGGCTTCTACCCAGTTGAGGGAATCGAAGATGCGGAAAATATCGATGCCTGTTTCCCAGGCTTTTTCAATGAACTTCTCAATCAGGTTATCCGGGTAGGCTTTGTAACCCACGGCATTAGAACCCCGCAGTAGCATTTGCAGTAAAATATTCGGAATAGCTTCGCGAAACTGCGCCAGTCGTTCCCAGGGATCTTCGTACAGAAAGCGCATGGTTACGTCGAAAGTCGCCCCGCCCCACACTTCCATTGAGAATACCTGCGGATGCTGCTTGGCGAAACTCTCGGCTACCCGCATCATATCCAGCGTCCGCATCCGGGTAGCCAACAACGACTGATGAGCATCGCGAAAGGTAGTATCGGTAAACTGAATGGGTTTTTCGGCCTTCAGCCATTCGCAAAACTTCTCCCGTCCCAATTCGGCCAGGCGGTCTTTACTGCCTTTGGGGTAGGGTATGTATTGGTAATTGACTTCTGAGTTAGTTTTTTCCTCCCGCATTGTCTGGCTAGGCAGAATCGGGGTTCGAAAGGTTTTGCTCGAGTCAAAAAAGCGGATATTGGGATTGCCGTTCACCGTCACATCCGCCAGATACATCAGGGTGCGAGTAGCCCTATCGAGCCCTTCCCGAATGTCAAATAGCTCGGAATGATCGCCGATAAAGTTCACGGTGGCCTCGCCCCGGTAAAAGGTTGGGTGGGAAATCACGTTGATCAGGAAGCCAATGTTGGTCTTCACGCCCCGGATTCGGAACTCCCGCAGGGTGCGCTGCAATCGCTGGGATGCCCCTTTAAGGGTGCGACCAGTGGCGGTTACTTTCACCAGCATAGAATCGAAGAAGGGAGAAATTTTCACTCCTGGGTACGAACTACCTTCGTCCAGGCGAATGCCAAACCCTCCAGCGTTACGGTAGGCAATGATGGTTCCGTAGTCGGGCCGAAAATTATTTTTAGGATCTTCGGTAGTTACCCGACACTGTACCGCAAAACCATTGCACTGAATATCGGCTTGTTCTTTGATAAAAATTCGTGGGTCAGCTAGTTCGCGTCCCTGGGCAATCAGAATCTGGGAACGGACTATATCGATGCCCGTAATCTGCTCAGTAATGGTATGTTCTACCTGAATGCGGGGGTTTACCTCAATGAAGTAGATATTTTCTTCGCGATCAACCAGAAACTCTACCGTCCCTACGTTGTTGTAGTTCACGTGGCGGGCGATGCTCAGGGCGTATTCGTAGAGCTGGTCTTTAGTTTCTTGCGAAAGATTAGCCGATGGGGCAACTTCCACCACTTTCTGGAAACGGCGCTGCACCGAACAATCCCGCTCAAACAGGTGGACAATGTTACCGTAATTATCGCCCATAATCTGAATCTCAATGTGCTTGGGCTGGTCAATAAACTTTTCCAGAAATACCGTATCATCTCCAAACGCCTTCTGAGCTTCGCCCCGGGCTTCGGAGTAGGCTTGCTTAAGGCTATTTTCGTCGCGCACCACCCGCATGCCCCGACCCCCTCCGCCCGCAGCGGCCTTCACCATAATCGGATAGCCAATCCTTCCGGCTTCTTTTAAGGCAATCGACAGTTCGCTCAACTTCTCTTGGCTATCTTCAATCACCGGAACTTTAGCCGCGATAGCGATTTCCTTGGCAGATACCTTGTCGCCCAGCTTTTCCATTACCTCCGGTTCGGGTCCAACAAAAATGATTCCCTCCTCCTTACAGCGACGGGCAAAACGGACGTTCTCCGATAAGAATCCGTAGCCGGGGTGGATGGCATCAATTTCCTGCCGCTTCGCTAGCAAGATAATCGCTTCAATGTCCAAATAGGGCTTAAGTGGGTCGTCATCGTCCCCAATCTGGTAGGCTTCGTCCGCTTTATAGCGGTGGAGAGAGTAGCGGTCTTCGTAAGTGTAGAGGGCAACGGTGCGAATGCGAAGTTCGGAAGCCGCTCGTAAAACGCGAATGGCAATCTCGCCCCGGTTAGCCACTAAAATTTTATTGATCGGACGGATGGTATCAGACATAAAAAAATCAGGTTTGATTGTGGAGAGGAAAATTAAGAAATTATTGGCGATATGCCCAGAACATTGAGTTTCAACAATCCAATGAATTCTAGCCCGACTTTTGTTGTTCACTAAAAAAAAGATGTTAGCAGTAACACTATTAATAATCATTCTAAATACTTTTTTTAAACAGCTAGTTAAGGAATAGCTTGTATCTTTGTACGTCGATTAGTCGCCCGATATGCATCACTTTTTCAAGGCAATATCATTAACATATAAAAACAGTCCGGTTGAAATCCGCGAACAGGTCGCCCTTTCTCCTGAAGAGGCGAATCTACTGTCGTATAAAATCAAGGAAATTACTTCGGCGCAAGATGTACTCATTCTGTCTACTTGCAACCGTACTGAAGTTTATTACTCTCATGCCGAAAACTTAAGCGATACGCTGATTAAGCTCATCGGGCTAGTGAAAGGATTTACTAATACCGATGCTTACAACCCATACTTCACTCGCCTCAATAATAGTCAGTCGGCTATGCGGCATTTATTTCAGGTAGCGGTTGGGCTGGAGTCACAAGTGATCGGCGACTTGCAGATTACCAATCAGGTCAAGCGAGCCTATCAGGCTTCGGCTGATGCCGATATGGCGGGGCCGTTTTTGCATCGGTTACTGCATGCAATATTTTACACCAACAAGCGGGTTGTACAGGAGACGGCGTTTCGCGATGGGGCCGCCTCAGTTTCTTATGCTGCCACCGAAATGATCCAGCACCTAACTGGAAAATTTGATGACCCGCAGGTGCTGCTGATTGGCCTGGGGGAAATTGGTGAAGATGTAGCAAAAAATCTGGGGGACAGCAAAAACCGCCCACCTCGAATTGCAATTACCAACCGTACCCGGGTCAAAGCCCAGGCAATGGCTGATACTTACGGTTTTAAAGTATACGATTTTGCCTACTTACCTCAGGCAATTGCCGAGTCAGAAATAATTGTCTCGTCGGTGGCAATGTCCCAGACACTAATCTCACAAACCTCATTGAGCAGCATTTCGGTACGTCCCTCTACCCGGTTTATTGACCTTTCCATCCCCCGTAGCATTGAACCGTCGGTAACAAAAATTCCCTCGACCTATCTGTACAACATCGATGATATTCGCAATCGGGCTGACCAAGCACTGAGCCAACGATTAGCTGCTGTGCCGGATGTGAAGTTCATCATTGAAGAATCACTGCGGGACCTTCAGCAGTGGGCGCAGGAAATGGAGGTTTCCCCCACCATCCAACGCTTGAAGAATGCACTGGAGCAAATCCGGCAAGAGGAAATGTCCCGCTACCTGAAAGACCTCGACGATACCCAGCGGCAGCAGGTAGAAAAGATTACCCGAGGTATGATGCAGAAAATCATGAAACTACCGGTACTACAGCTAAAAGCCGCTTGCAAACGGGGCGAAGCCGAAACCCTGATTGATGTCCTCAACGACCTGTTTGACCTAGAGAAGCATCCGGCCAAGCGAGTTTGATTAACGAAACAAGGTGAAACACTTTGTCATTTCAACGCTACTTTTGTTAGCTCCTTTATGCTCAGCAATGGGACAGTTCGGAATTAACTACTATCTTTCCGATTTATCGTTTGCCGGGTTTTATTATACCTTTGCTAATCGTCTCACCGGAGAGTTTCGGCTTAACACTTCAGTATTTGTTGAAGACTTGTCTCCTGAGTTGGTAGCCACCTATCGCTTCGTCAATCAAGACTCTCACGCTGCTTATGCGGGAGTTGGTGGGCGATTCAATGCATTTCCTGGGGTTGTGCTTCCCATTGGGTTTCAAGTGTCCCCATTTGAAGGAATGAGAAATTTCGCTATCAGCTCGGAACTAGCAATCTTAGCCATATCTGAAGGTGACACTATTCTTAGAGGAGCAATTGGGTTTCGCTATTATTTTGTTCGAGGGGATCCGTAACTATTCTTCCTTACAGTGCTTTCGTTGGATCGGCATAAATAAACTGATACCCCAGTTGGCCTTTCAGTCTTTGACTATCAATCTGTTTGAACGACAGTTCACCGTCAGCACGAAATTCGGGTGGCTTCTGCCCAATCTTTTGAGTAGCTCGCTGATAGAAAACACTTTTTGTAGGATGCTCATCGGCGCAAGCATTGAATACTTCTCCCCAAATACCGTCCCGAATTATTTGAGCCAGAATAGCTACACAGTCGTCTAGGTGGATAAAATTTACTGGGGCTTGCCCACTGCTGTTCAAAGTTTTCCCTGCCAGAAACCGTCCGGGATGGCGGTCAGGTCCCATCAGTCCGCAAAACCGTAGGATAGTGGTTTGAGAAGAATACTGCTTTACTAATGATTCGGCAGCCAATATAGCACGTCCACTCGCCCGCAGCGACTGTTTTTCTGATTCACTTGTCGGGATATCAGCTTCGGTTACTGCCCGGTTCAAATCGGGATACACTGAGGTTGAACTAACAAAAACAATTCGGGGTGATGGCGACTGTTGAATAATTGCTTCCACCTGCTGGGGATAAAAGGCCTCTACGTCTGTCCGCCGCCTGGGAGGAATATTGATGATCAGAACATCGCTTCGGAAGAAATTGGGATCAGCTTCGGCGTTAACCTCGGGGGATAGCTTAATCAGGTAGGGTTTAATTCCCTTTTCCTCTAGCTCATTTAGCTTTTCGGGTTGCGTAGTTGAACCGTGAATTTCGTAACCCTGAGCGAGTAGGGTTTTTGCCAATGGAAATCCTAACCAGCCACAACCCAGTACACTAATACTTTCGGTCATATCTTCTGAATTTTTCCTGGTGCTACAAGATGAATGCGAAGAAAATGTTTTCGGTCACCTTAGCAAATTATTTGCTACTTTCGATGGTTGTCAAGTTCAAATAACCCTGTAGTAACACTATGAATCACGAAGGTAACCTTCGGAAGATGAGCACCCGTTTAACTGCGCCCGTCGAGTATACCCTCTTGCTCAATGAGGAAGAACTGGCCGTGAACGAATTGATCGGGAAAGAGATCAGCTTGCGGTTCGACGGACAGATTAATTGTATCAACTGCGGTCGGTTAACTAAGAAATCGTTTGCACAGGGATTTTGTTACCCTTGTTTTAAGAAATCCCCCCAGAATTCGGAATGCATTATCCGTCCCGAGCTTTGCCGGGCACATCTGGGGGAAGGCCGAAACCTCGATTGGGAGAAAAAACACCACCTCCAGCCGCATATCGTTTATCTCGCGCAAACCGACGTGGTGAAAGTGGGCGTGACCCGCTCTACCCAAGTTCCCACCCGTTGGATTGACCAGGGTGCCTGGAAAGCGACGCCCATCGCCTCGGTGCCCTACCGTTATCTGGCAGGGGCAATTGAAGTAGCCTTGAAGGCTCACTTTACTGATAAAACCAACTGGCGCAATATGCTGAAAGACGAAACGAATGACGAACTTAGTCTAGCTACCTTCCAGCAACAGGTTCAGGAATTTATCCCCCAAGAATTTTCCGAGTACTACATCGCTGATGCCCCAATCACCGAAATTGAGTATCCGGTGCTGAACTATCCCAACAAGGTAAAAAGTATCTCGCTAGATAAGCAGCCTGAGATAGAAGGTCGGCTGACTGGAATCCGGGGACAGTACTGGCTACTGGGCGACGGGCGGGTGTTCAACGTTCGCAACCACGGTGGTTACTATGTCTATTTATCCGAAAGATGATTTACAATAACCTGATAATCAATTGTTTATTTCTCGGTTGATAAATCGGCGTATTACCCAGAAAGCCATAGCTGCCCCGGGCAAATAACTCACAGCAATACCAAGAAACGCCCCAGATATTCCATTCAGGTGGGAACCTAAGTACGCCAAAGGCAAGTAAAAAGCAAACATTTGTGCTAGTGAGATGAAGAAGGCCGGAAGAGGTTTACCCAGCGTATTTAATCCTGCGTTGCCAATCAGATAAATTCCTTGAAACCCAAAGCTTATTGGTATAACTGAAAGGTATAATGATACTTGACTGGTTACTTCGGGGTTATCGGTGAATAATGCAGCTACTGGATTGGCTAGTAGCCATAAAGCTAATGCAGCCCCCGCTCCCCAGATAAGTGAAAAAACGCTACTGTAATTCACCGCCTTTTGAATTCTTTTCCATCGCTTTTGCCCCATATTCTGACCGATGAAAGGGGCGATAGCGGCTGATAAAGCAAAGAATACACTCATACCTAATACTTCCACCCGACTACCTACTCCAAAGGCAGCTACCGCATCAGCCCCGTAGGTTGCCATTAATGCTGTTACCCCTCCCACCGCCACGGGAGAAATCATTCGGGAAACTCCCGTTGGGAGTCCGATGTAAAGAATAGCCTGCCAGCATCCAAACAATACCGCTCGGGAAGGGATTACAAAAGTGATGAGCTGTTCGCGATACCGCAAAATGTATAAGGAAACAATCATGGTGAACCCCCTTGAGATGGCTGTTGCCAGAGCAGCCCCCCGTAGACCCAGGGCAGGAACTGGCCCCCAACCAAAAATTAACAGCGGGTCAAGCAAGGCGTTAATCAGCACGGCGAATAGCATGATGTAACTAGGGGTTTGGGTATCACCCGTAGCTCGAATAGCACTATTACCCACGAAGGGAACAATCACGAATAGAATGGTAAAGTACCATATTTCCATGTACTCCCGTACTAGGGGCAGTACTTTGGGCGTGGCTCCCAAAGCCGTGAACAAAGGGTCAATGGTGAACAACCCAATTACCACGAATATCAGTACTAGCAATAGGGCAAGAAACAAGCTGTCGGTGGTTTCCCGAGCCGCCTTTTCCAAATTATTTGCCCCAAAAGAGCGGGAGATCAGGGCAGTGGCACCGATTCCAATACCTTGCACCAGACTAAAAATGACCATAATCACCGGAAAGGTAAAACTCAGGGCAGCCAGTTCATTTTTACCTAGTTTTCCAATGAAGTAGGTATCCACTAAGTTGAAGGCAACCATACTCAACACTCCTACTACCATGGGTAGGGTAAGTTGATAGAGCGTGAGGGGAACCGCCCCCTGGGTAAGATCTTTCCGTTTCAAAAAAGGTGTTATCGTCGTTTGAACTTACGTCAATTCTGCAAAAAATACTACCTTACTACCTTCAATCAGCTACATAATTCATGAGACCTATCATTTTTATACTTTCTGTCTTCTTAATTTTACCTAAGCTGTCTTCAGCCCAATCGTCTAAACCTAATATTATTTTAATTTTCTGCGATGATCTGGGTTACGGCGATCTGGCGGTCTACGGTTCTACCGTTCACCGTACTCCTCACCTCGACCAGATGGCCGCCGATGGCACCTTGTTCTCTGATTTTTACGTCACCAGTGGGGTCTGCACCCCTTCCCGGTCGAGCTTACTAACGGGTTGCTATCCCCGTCGGGTTGACATGCACGTAAACGCCCGCCACCCCGATAGCATTGGCACTCAAGTACTATTCCCCCGGGCTAAAAAAGGATTGAACCCCAATGAGATTACCATTGCCGAACTTCTGAAGGAACAAGGCTACGCTACCATCTGCATTGGAAAATGGCATTTGGGCGATCAGCCGGAATTTTTGCCCACCCGTCAGGGGTTTGACAGCTACTTTGGTATCCCGTACAGCAATGATATGAACCGCGACTTTGTGCCCCTGCCACTGATGCGGGATGAGCGGGTAGTTGAAGCCCCGGTCGATCAGAATAACCTGACGAAACGATATACTCGAGAAGCTATCAATTTTATTCAGGATCATGCCGATGAACCATTTTTCATTTACCTTCCCCACGCCATGACCCACAACCCACTGCACGCCAGTGACGACTTCCGAGGAAAATCAGCGAACGGTATTTATGGGGATGCGGTGGAAGAGTTGGACTGGTCGACCGGACAGATTTTAGCAGAGTTGAAAAAGCAAGATCTAGAAGAAGCCACTCTGGTAATTTTTACTTCAGACAATGGGGCAGCTTCACGTTGGGGTGGTAGCAATGGTGATTTGCGGGGATGGAAAGGCAGTACCTGGGAAGGTGGTATGCGGGTACCCTGCATCATGCAGTGGAAAGGTACTATTCCGTCCGGACAGATGGTTACAGAAATGGCGAGCACCTTAGATATTCTGCCCACAATTGCTCAGTGGGCAAACGGCAAGCTGCCCGATGACCGAATAATTGACGGATTTTCAATCCACTCCTTGTTGATGAACGAAAAGGCAACTTCGCCGTATACTGCCTTTTTTTACTATCAGAAAGCCCAATTACAGGCCGTTCGCGCAGGAAAATGGAAATTGCACCTAGCCTTAGATAGCATCTACCAAAGCATTCACTTCCCCGGATTTAAGGAAGGCCGCACTGCCGAGTTATATGACCTGGAGGAAGATCGGCAAGAACAACAGAATTTAGCCGAAAAACGGCCCGAAATCGTTGCCCAACTTGAGTATTTGGCTAATTACGCCCGTCAACACCTGGGGGATCTGCACCATAATGGCGATCAGGTACGCCCCGCTGCTGTTGTGGAAAACCCTAGTGTAAGACTAATGGAACCCTAATCTAGAATCCCCAATTTTCTTCATACCTAACCAAGTCATCGTATGAAAATCATCCAGTTCTTAACGCCCGAATCTTTACCCGCCGTGGGTTTGGTACACGGCGATACTGTAACCTTGCTCAACCAAGTTAGTAGCACCTATCAGTTGGCAAAAAAAGCCTGGGATGAACAACTCGAACTAGCCAAAGCTATTGAGCAGTATTCTTCAGAAACCACATTCAGTTACCAAACTATCTCAAATGAGAAGCGTTTGCTCCCTCCTCTCACCCATCCTGACCCGTACCACACCTGGATTACTGGCACCGGGTTAACCCACCTAGGAAGTGCCGCTTCGCGTAATGCAATGCATAACACCCCCGAGGCGGAGATGACTGATTCTATGAAGATGTTTAAGATGGGATTAGACGGCGGAAAAATGACTGCTGGAAAACCCGGTGTACAACCCGAGTGGTTCTACAAAGGCAATGGCCTATCAGTTGTTCCCCCGGGACACGCCCTTCCTTCTCCTTCATTTGCTCTCGACGGTGGTGAAGAACCCGAAATTGTTGGACTGTATGTTATTGATGAGGCGGGCGAGCCCCGACGTATTGGCTTTGCCCTAGGTAACGAATTTTCCGATCATAAGATGGAAAAAATTAACTACCTCTACCTAGCCCACTCTAAGCTAAGAAAGTGCGCCTACGGTCCTGAGTTGTTAGTGGGCGAACTTCCCACCAAGATTGCTGGAACCAGCAAAATTGTTAGAGAGCAAAAGGTGATCTGGGAGAAGGTCTTTCTGACTGGGGAAGACCATATGAGCCATAACCTAAAAAACTTGGAATACCATCACTTCAAATACGACCTGTTTCGCCAGCCGGGCGATGTCCATATTCATTTTTTTGGTACTTCGGTACTGAGTTTTGCTGATCAGATTCAAACCCAAGTCGGAGATACTTTTGAGATTGCGGCCGATTGCTTTACCCACTCGTTAGTAAATAAGCTTGCCACGCAGTCCTAAGGAATGGCGGGAAGCAAGGGGCGCGGGGTAGGGCGATTGGAGTTAGTTGTACCTATCTTCTACTCCTAGCTCCCCGCACCCTGCCCCTAGCCATTTCAGCAATTAGCAATTAGCAATTAGCAATTAGCAATTAGCAATTTAGTCATCCTGTCAATCAACCATTTTCCCGCTTTCAATTTTTTTCAGTTGACGAAAATCTAGTAACTTGCCCCACAAAGGTTTCCACCGAATGCAAGACCGCAAGTGTATTATCCACGCTCAACTGCTCGATGTGATGCTACACCGCCTGTGTCATCAGCTTATTGAGAACCACCGTGATTTTGAGGCAACTGTTTTACTGGGCTTGCAGCCCCGGGGCATTTATTTTGCCGACCGTACTCAGCGACGGCTGGAGAAAATCCTAGGAGAGAAAGTAAATAAGGGCTACCTGGATACTACTTTTCACCGGGACGATTTCCGTCGTCGGGATTCGCCACTAACTCCGAATAAGACTGATGTCCCTTTTTTGGTTGAAGATAAAAACGTGATACTGCTGGACGATGTGCTGTATACCGGGCGTTCGGTGCGGGCAGCCCTGGATGCAATGGTTACTTTTGGCCGTCCCCGCAAGGTGGAGTTGATGGTACTGATTGATCGTAAATACACCCGCCACTTGCCTATTGAACCTGACTACGTGGGTCGCGCCGTCAATACGATTGATTCTCAACGGGTATTGGTAGAGTGGGAAGAGCAAAATGAAGAAGATGGGGTTTGGATAACTTCTAAAGCGACAACATAATTAATGGCTACTGAAACAACTCAAACATTACGCAGTCCCCATTTACTAGGAATCAAAGACTTATCCACCGAAGAGATTCAGCTTATTTTTTCAACGGCTGACCAGTTTAAAGATGTACTAAACCGCTCAATCAAAAAAGTACCTTCCCTCCGCGATGTCACTATAGCCAATGTCTTTTTCGAGAACTCAACCCGCACCCGGCTTTCGTTTGAATTAGCCGAAAAGCGGCTTTCGGCCGATGTGGTTAATTTTTCTTCTTCGTCTAGCTCGGTTAAGAAAGGAGAGACCTTGCTCGATACGGTTAACAATATTCTGGCAATGAAAGTCGATATGGTCGTGATGCGCCACGCCAGTCCAGGCGCTCCCCATTTTCTGGCCAAGCATATTGAGGCCAATGTAATCAACGCTGGAGACGGTACGCACGAGCATCCTACCCAGGCTCTGCTGGATACTTATTCCATTCATCAGAAGCTTGGGTCGGTAACGGGCAAGAAAGTAGCAATCGTGGGCGATATTATGCACTCGCGGGTCGCGCTTTCCAATATTTTTGCCCTTCAGAAATTGGGAGCTGAGGTAATGGTTTGTGGCCCGGCTACTCTACTGCCTAAGTATATTACTCAACTGGGTATTCAAAGCACACTAGATTTGCGGGAAGCCTTGGAGTGGTGCGATGTTGCCAATATCCTACGGATTCAGTTGGAGCGGCAGCAAGTAAAATACTTTCCTTCCCTGCGGGAGTACTCGCTGTACTACGGCGTAAACAAGCAGCTACTGGATAGCTTGAATAAAGCAATTACCATTATGCACCCGGGCCCGATCAATCGGGGGGTAGAGCTCAACAGTGACGTAGCCGATTCAGAGCAGGCAATCATCCTCGATCAGGTTGAAAACGGGGTTGCCGTGCGTATGGCAGTACTCTACCTGTTAGCTTCCCAGAAGAATAGCTAAAACTAAACCTGCTGGGTATTTTAAATGTGCAGCAGGTTTGTGTTACTGTATTAGCGTACAACAAACTTCCCGCTGAAAGTACGCTCAAGTCCCTGTTGAACGCGGAAGATGTATAGTCCCGGCGGAACTGACTTACCCTCGGTATCCATGCCGTTCCACTCTAAGTTATGGTACCCGGCTGAAACTGAGTGGGCTTGGTCGGCTACCTGCCTGCCGGTAGCATTATATACTTTCAAGCGAACCTCAGCGCTTCTACTTGTCTCGGGTACTGAAACCGGGATGGCCAGTGAAGCTGAAGTCGGGTTCGGATAAGGCGTACCCACCATAAATTGGTTAGGCTGCATAGCATCCTCAACATCCTGGCTGCTTCCGTAGAATAACTGAAATTTTCGGCTTTGGTTAGCCGTGAATTGATAACTGTTAGCGGTGCGAAGATCGGTTTTTACCAGGCTTTCCATATCAAGCAATACTAATTGATAATCGCTATTGCCGAAGCGAGTATTATCCCAGGCTAAGGTAACTGGTGAGGTACCCGAGGCGGCTACTTCAAAATCCCACACGTAGGAATTCTGGGTGGGCACCACATCTTTGGTAAACGGAATGTTAAGGTTGCCCCGTGCCGGGAAGCTCATGTCCAAGTACTCAATAAAGCGGGGCGGGGTGAAGGCATCAAACCGGTCTCCGGCAACCTGAGCATCTGGGTGCATGCCTACACCGCCCAATTCATACGCTTGATTATTTGACTTCAGCGTGAGCGGAACAAACCAAGCCCCGGAGCTTAAATCCCGAGTAAATGGGTCTTTTCCTGCCCTAGAATTCATACGTGCCGCAATTGGTGCCGGGATTTCCAACGTTACCGACGTAGATAGTTCGGTCCCCGATTCCACAAATGCCCCTTCAAACGATTCCAAGCTTGTTTCACGAATAAACTCATTTTGACCGTGTTTCCACTTCACTAATTCGGTTTTTACCGCAGTATTGCTGATGTTTCCTTCTTCAACATTATGCTGCACCACGTCAGCCCAGTTAATATTAACTAAGTATGGATTACTGATCAGGGTAAAACCCGGATTGATTGTAATCGAGAAAGTATTATCGGTGACTGCAACAGTTTGACCGTCAAGACCGATGCTACCCGTAAAATTACGGAAGGCAAACATATACCCTACCCCTGGCTCAAAGCTGGTAAACCCATTATTAAACTGTTGATAAGTTCTACTGCTTGAATTATAACGATATAGGGTCCAATCCCCAGTGTTATCACTATTAAACTCACCTAATTCATCAAACTGATCGTTCACGGGTCGAGACTGAAGGGGAATGCCAATCATCTGGTAATCGGACTGCTGGGGGTTATTAGCATCGACTATTGCCGAGACTCCGAGAAGACTGAGTGCCGTAAACTCCCGGTTGATCGCCTTCGGTTGATTTTGCGTGGTATTTCCCGCATTGTCGGTAGCAGAAAAGAAGTATTCTATGGATATCACGTTGCTACCAAACAGAGAAGTCAGTTCAGAAGCAGAGAGAGTAGCACTAAACTCGCCATTACCCTGATCCGTCATCACTAGCTCAGTAAAATTCTGATCACCTAGCTTTCGGTAGCGTAGTATTACCGTTCCACTATTTACTCCCGACCCTTCATCAGTCACATTAGTGGTAAATACAATCTCATCACCATCACTATACGTAGTGACGATTGTTCCAGGAGTAATTTCTGGTGCGGTGGTATCGTCGTCTATATCTACTACATTAAAGCTGGCCACTGAGTCAATAACCGTCTCACCGAAAGCAATACCAATGTTGTATTGCCCTAACGCTATTTCAGGCACTAGAAATACAATTTTAGTTTCGGTTTGCTCAGTCGGAGTAACAGTCACGCCATCAAATAGCACATCTACTTCACCTAACTGAATACCTGTAATAGTAATTTCTGAGTTAACCAGTCCCTGTCCGGGGGTTACATTAATCACCGTGGGCCCCTGAACCTCAACGATTGATATTTGTTCTCCAAAAGTAATTTCTTCTCCCCCATCCGGGGTTACTTTTACTGGATAACTGCCTACCGAGATCGTTGCGGGAATGGTAATCCGAATAGTGGTACCTGCCTCGTTCACACTATTTACGGTAACGGCTGTTTCGCCAATTGCCACCGTGGGGTTGTTCCCAAAACCAGCCCCCTGAATGATTACCTCCGTACCAGCAGTTACATTTTGCAATGGTTCCACCTGGGTGATGATAGGGTCTACTGGTGTTTCAATAATGGAAATTTGCTCTCCAAATACGATTTCCTCACCTCCCTCGGGCGTTACTTTTACGTCGTATTGACCTGGTGAAATTCCAGTAACAATGATGCGAATGGAAGTCCCTTCGGCATTGGCGCTTTCAACTGCTACCGTAGTTTCTCCAATTTTCACGGTGGGGTTACTACTTAATCCAGTTCCTTCAATAACAACCTCCGTACCCTCCACCACATTTTCTAATGGGTTTACTTGAGTAATAGCAGCAACCACTTCCTCACCCACCTGGAAATCTTCAGAAGTAGCAGTGTTCCCATTCGGTAAGCGAATTACAATATCGTACAAACCGCTTGCTATATTAGGAACACGCACCAAAAGCTGAGTCCCCTCGACAAATACTTTTTCCACCACGGCTGGGTTTGTCCCAAAAGATACTTGGGCGGTGCCAATGACTGACCCAAAATTTCCGCCGTAGATTTGAATAAGATCACCCGGATCACCCTGGCCAGCACTGCGCTCAAGAATTACTGGAGCCGGGGAACTTTGCACATTATTAGTGAGAGCCAGTAACACATTGGCCTCGGCAACTTCAAACTCACCGTCTTCGCCAAAGGCCACGACCAAATCCTGGTCGCCGTCGTTATCAATATCTTCCGAAACGATTGAGTTGGGTTGGGACTTGGCAATTGTTACCAGATTTTCTTTCGAGAAAGAATTTCCATTATTTGTAAACCAGGTTACCGTTCCTTGATCAGAAGAAGCACCATCATTTTCCGAGCCTACTATAATGTCAATATCCCCATCCCCGTCCAGATCAGTTACATCGACCGTAAACGGTTTGGCGGCCGTACCAATAATTTGAGGATTACCAAAATTCCCATCTCCTTGGTTCAGAAACACGGATACATTGCCTCCATCGTTAGAAACTGCTACCACATCTAAATCTCTATCTCCATCAAAATCGGCAATAGCAGCTCCCCGGGGGTTATTAACCTCACTATTACTAGCAATTTCTGCGGGGTTAGCAAAATTACCATTACCCGTATTTCGGTACCATAGAACAGCCTGCTCATTAGCAGGGGTATCAGTATCGTCTCTGAAGACCACTACTAAGTCTGGTAACCCATCGTTATTTAGGTCACCCACCTCCACTACCCGGGGGCGACCGTCAGTAGGAATTGTGGTAGTTGGTGAAGGGAAATTACCTCCGGAGTTCTCAAAAAACACAATATTCTTAGTGAAGAAATTGGTAAGAACAATGTCCGGACTTCCGTCGAGGTCAATATCCCCGGCATAAACGTCACTGCTACCCCCAAAATCATCAGTTATCTCATCGGAACCAGCGAAGCGATTTCCGTTACCCGAGTTTCGATATCTTCTCAACTCACTGCCATCGTCATCATCATCAGCTAGTACAATATCGGGACCATTGGTGCCGTCGAAGTCAGCACTACTCAGGGTACGAGGGTCTTCTAAATTATTCTGAAGTGGAATCCCGCTTGAGAAAGTACCAGCGTTGTTTCGGTACCAGCGAACAGCACTACCTAGTTTAAAAGCCGCCGCCAAATCTAGATCGCCATCCATATCGAAGTCAGCCATGTTTAGATCCCGCCCTGCTAGTGTGGTAGATTCTAGTGTTTGTTCAATTAATTTATCGCTAATAATTATACCCGCCGGGGGGGGGGCTTCTTTTTCAGCAAACTTTACCAGATAGCTATCTATGGTATTATCATCCAAGCTACCGCTTACCCGGGCCCAATTGGCAAAACCACCAACGTATACTGTTTCGTCAGCAGTAGCGGTTACCGAAAGGCCAAAATCCAGGTCGGCACTGCCAAACCGTTCCACAAACTCAGGATTACCGAGATTGCTGCCAAAAATTGCTAAGAAAGCATCGGACTCACCGTTACCCCCGCCCCCTTGAAAAAACCGATCGTCACCTTCATCTTTAGATGTGACTGTGACCCGACCCGTCGTGTAGACTTTACCATTCCGGAAAAACACGTCATTCCCCTGCTCAAAGCTACGGTCTCCGGTTCCCCCCGCTTGATATATATTCTGAAATACCCCATTTAAGGAGTAGCGGGCTACAAAAAAATCATACTGGTCTTCCGCTGTCAAATTACTCGCTCCACCTCCCCCAGCAGGGTTGAAGTTAGTTGAACCCCGAAAATCCCCGGTGATATACAGTGAATTATTACCGAGTGCTATACTGCGGGAACGATCGTCGCTGCTTCCGCCGATCTGGGTGACCAACTCAAAGTTATTGGTCGTCGCGTTATATTTGGCGATGAAAATATCAATACCTCCGTTACTCGTAAAGCTGCCTTCGCCAGGAAACGTGATGGAGTTGCTAAATTCACCAGTGATATAAGCATCGTCATTGCCATCGACTACAATATCACCACAGCGCACCCGGGCGGTTCCATCGGCTGTCTCCCCATGAATAAAGCCTAAATTTCCATCGAGCATTACTACAAATGCCCCTTCAGTGCTGACTACTGTAGTAGTCCCCATGAAAAAAGATGCCTCGAAATAACCAGTAACGTAGACATTACCGTCACTACCTACACTAACCCCTTGCCCTTGCTCGTCGTCTGGACCGAAAGAGGTAATACTCTGTTGAACCTGTAAATTATTGGTAGAAAGTGAAGCTACGTATACTTGATTACCACCTATGAGTGCCTCCGCTTGCCCTACCACATAAAGCCGGGTTTCATCATTGCTCAGGGCAATACCGTTGGCCTTATCTTCTAACCCCGGATTCCAGGCACTGGCATCTATAAAATCCCCATCAGCATCGTACTTCGCTACGTACATATCTGTGTTGTTATTGGCTGAAGTAAGTTGTCCGGCGGTAGAGCCGTCGGGGTCGAGGTTAATAGTGCCACTAAACCACCCAGTTATGTAGACGTTACCCTGACTATCGGTAACCACTCCGGTGACTTCATCTTCCCGATCTCCGCCTTCATTTTCAAATATCCACTCAGTGCGTTCAATCTCCTGGGCGTACCCCCAAAAGGGTAGTAAAGCCAGAACTAAAAGAAATGTATAGGTGAGGTTGAGTATCTTCTTCATTATAATATCATTTTATTCACTTATTGTGCAGTGCTTGGATCTTGAGGTGGTGGAATAACACTGTCATCAGTATCACGATCACGAAGTATAATGTACAGGATAGCCCCGACACCTACGGATGCTCCCACGTAAATACCGAGTGGGGTTTTTCGTCTGATGCTGAAGGTGCCACTCTTTATCCCGGCCTGGGCATCGGGCTTTTTCAGCATAAATTGGTAATCACTTCCTTTTTCCACCGTTTTGGGTACGTTCCAGGTATAGGAACTATTAACTAGATCAGGTTTTAAGGTACTTATATATTCATCATTCTGGTATAGTTGTAGCAGAAGCGGATCCGGGCTATTGCCACTTAGGTTAATCGTATACTCTTTTCCCTGCTTATAGGTATTACCTACATTGGTAAAATCTACGCTGGGCATTAGCCGAGCAGTTTCCTCCGCCCGTTGTTGGGCTAGCAGTTGCTCCTGTTGTACTTCTTTTAGCTGCTCAACTTTCAGTGCCGTGGCATCATCCTGATATTCAGGATCGAGCTCTTGGCCTAATGCCAAGCTTTGCTCGTAGCGATAGATGGCCGAGTCAAGTTCCTCTATCCCTTCAAAGTACACTCCCATCAGGCGAGCCGTCAGCGGCTCTTGGTTTACGGAAAAGGATGAGTCGAGCAAAGCTTTGGCTTCGGCTAACTGCCCGTTTTGTAGTAGGGTATCAGCCTGATCTGCTAATATCCGCCACTGCGGAACTAATTCTTCCAGTGCCGAAGGGGCTTCTTCGTCGGGGCTGTCCAGTTCCAGATTAAATTTTACGTAGCTAATTAGCGCCTCCCACTGCCCGCTTGTTTCCACTAGTTGCATGGTAGCCCGACGGGGCTGGGGCAATTGGTCGCCGTACTGGCTCTCAAAATCGAGAATGATGTAGTAATTCTTACCATCAAACTCTATATCGTGAGTTTTCCGTATCGAGTAATAAATACCCATCCGCTCCTGGCTATTGTCGCCCTGAAAAAAGACGTTGAAGTCGTTGAGGTAGGTGCGTACTTGCCGTTCTTTCATAGCTAATGGAGGCAAATGATTCTGCTCATAATCGTATACAATGTATGCCGAGTCGACGAATATCTGCCGATTACCCGGGGTGACAAACTCCGTAATCATACGATCCCGAAAGGCTTTAGAGATGCGGGGATTAATTAGCTCTCGCATAGCCGAGGCATAGTCCTGTAAGGTACGCTCAGCACTAGTCTTCATTTCGTAAATATCGTCATCGGATAGGGTATCAGTTGCTTGAGCCAAAGCAGAAGTAGCCCACAGACTTAGCCCGGCAACGATCAGCCCGATCAACTTCATTCTATTCATAATAATGTAGGTTAGTGTAGGTGCAAAACTTGTCTTTTATATGTATTCTTCTCCTCGTCTTTCACCGCTATTAGTGAGTTAATCAGCCAACCTGAATTGGTAGATTCCCGGTGAAAATCCTGTACCTGGAATATCCAGTCATCAATTTGCAAAAAGTGATAGGTGATATGATTGACCTGCTTGAAAATGAGTTCCCGCTGGTAGAGTTGGTTTAAGAAAGCCACCATAGGTCGGTCAATATTCTGGGGAACTACGTAGCTTTCCAGGTTAGCGGTATCCTTCAGGGCATCTACCAGTGCCATAAAGTCGGTGCCAAAGCTAGCGGGGTTCAGGGTTTTAGAGGCATCGTAGGTTGAGTCTACCCCAAAGGCCAAGTTAGTAGTATCATTGGGCAAAAAGTCACCGTTTACACCATTGATAATCCAACGGGAAGCCTTGGTGTGCTCATCTACCTGAAGCGAGAGGGTCAGCGTAAAGTCTACGGGCTGATTTTGGTACTTTCCGGCGCAATCTAGCTCAGCAAACCAGTCTTGGTCGTAAAAGTCCAAATACGGTGGGGGCAGCGAATCGTTTACCTGGCTCAAGAACTGTACGACCTGCGCCTGGTTCCAGTCCTGCTTTTCCATGTTAAACAGGCTTCGTACCAAATCTAGTCGGCTCACTTCATCCATATCGTATTCTTTCCGCAAGTACCGACGGATAGGGGTGTAGTCCGAATTATTAAAGCGATCCATGAACTCATCAATCTGCTTTACTTGCCAAGCAAAATTTTCCTGATAGGGAAAGAGGATATCCTGAGCGAAAGAGGCCTGGGTTAGAAAAACCAAGAGAAGGCTGGGAAGAATATGGTTGCTTTTCATTATTTTTCCCGGGTTTGCTGAACACCAATATCGGACAAAAACACATCCCACTTCTGCTTTTTGATCCCTTCATCAAACACCTCGTACCGCGCCAGTACAACTTCAATATTCTTGTCGGTTACATCCTGATAGACTATTTTGTTGTCTAAATACCCTCGAAATAGCTGACGGGTGGCAATGACCCCGTACCACTTACCGTCTTGACCGGGGCGTAATTGGCTTACCAACTGAGCATTCAGCCAGGTGAGTTTTACTTCATCATAGGGTAACATTCTCAACCGATCCAGATATTCGGGAACGAGAAACTGCCGTTTTTCCTCCTGATTGACCGAAGACACTTCTACCTTCACGGAGTCATTGATAAATAACTTTACTGCGGCTTTGATGGCATATAATTTATCCTCCTCGTCTTCTTTTTTGTTAGAAATAATTCGTAGGTACTTTCCGAAGTCCTGGGCTTTCACCTCAGCCATTTCTTCAAAGTGGGCTTTCTGTTCTGGGGTAAGGTCAATTGTTTCACCTGCCGGTTCATTCACCAAAGATTCAGCGGTTGATGGACGGCTGTTGTCATTCGCTTTCTCTGGGGTTTCAGGGACAAGAGGTTCGCTACTGGTTGCCACTTCGCTCATCTGAGCACCAACTTTTGCTAAACCATTGGCCACCTTAACGGGAGAGTCGTATAGTTCATGTCGGCCGTCCTTATAAATTACCAGCAGCACTTCTTCAGTAGGCAATTGATTGGTCTGCTGGTTGAATTGATATTTTATATCCACTCCTTCTACCTCCAGAAACTGAGCGGCCAGCACCTCATCTGATTTGGTAATGATTTTATGATTAGCCTCTCCGGCTCCGGTTACCCAGTCGGCGGACTCTTCTTGAGGCAATAGGTAATCGCCGTTTTCTTTGAAGATCAGCAGGGCTTTATCTCTTCGGGTGATATAGTCGGGCCCCTCTTGGTTTTCGGGATGCTTGTAGCGAATCACCTGCTCGGTTACCTCTGTAATGATACAGGCAATTGGGTCATCATCCAGGGGGTAAATCACATCGCTACGGTCTTGCCCGATTACAGGAACCGCCAAGATCATGAGGAATGTAGTTAAAAAAGAAAGTCTCTGGTTCATATCTCAATTATTAGATTGGGTAGAGGTAAATTTCTGTTCAAATCCATTGGTAAATTCAATGCTTAACACCATGTCCCGGTCGATGTCTTCTTTCCGTCGGCGCCGACGGGCGTTCTCGTAGGTAATTTCATCTTCTTTGATCTCGAGCACCTGGCCAACGGCATAATCACCGTTTCTAAGGTTAATTTTATCCATAAAGTTAATCCGGTGGTCTTTATCGTAATGAATGGCCGCCACCTTTCGCAGGGGGACGGTTCTCGACTGACGGGAAAAAACGTCTTGGTAAGCAAGATTTTTTTCATCATACTCTTTTACTAGGGCCAGTATAATTTTTCCGTCCGTCATATATAGTTTACTGTGCTCGATAAAGTACCGCTGACCATTCTGATACTCAATAAATTTAATGAACGCTTTGGGTACCTTTTGAGGTTTAGCATTTTTACGCTGAAGGGTGTGCGTAATGCTATCGATACCTACTTCCAACACTTTGGTGATTAGCTGGGTATTATCCATAAAATGGATAACATCCTGGGCATGAGCGTGGTGTACTAGTGGGTAGGCCAGTACCACGAAGGCAGTTAAATGAGGAAGTGTAGGTAACAAAGCTATTCGCTTAATACAATCAATATTTGATTTTATCCAGCATCTAAGCTACTAAAATCTTAACTTAAGCACAAATTTTATACTTAAATTACAATCCTTAGTAGCTCATTTACTAAAAATGTAATCACAAGTATACCTACTTTTTTTAAAAAGATTTGCTGAATTAATATGCAGTATTTTCTACGCGACAAAGGCAGCTTACTTTTCTATTTATTTCTGGTTTGCTGTACTCCAATATTTGATAGAAAGACATCCCACTTTTGCTGTCGTTGACCTTCGTCAAACACCTCGTAGCGGGTGAGTACCACCTCCACATCTTTCTCGGTTACATCCTGATACACCACCTTATTATCCATGTAACCTTTGAATAACTGTTGAGCCGCAATCACTCCGTAGTATTTTCCGTCTAACCCCGGACGTAACCCGCACACCATGCTGGCTTGCATCCAGGTAATATCTACCCGGTCGTAAGGTAGTATCCGTAGCCGATCCAGATAATCCCGAACGGTAAAGTACTTCTTACGTTCACTTTTAGTGGAGGATACTTCGATCTTAGCCGAGTCGCTGACAAAAAGCTTTACCGCAGCATCTACCGAATATAGCTTATCTTCCGGGGTGTCCCGGGGATCGCATATGATTCCCAGATAACGCCCGAAATCCCCAGCTTTTGTTTCGGCTATTTCGATAAAATGGGCTTCTTCATCAGCCGATAGTTCCACCAGATTAACCTCCGGTACTTCTTCGGCATCCACTCCTTTTGAAGAGGTATAGGCTTCCATATTTTGGCTCAAGACAGCAAGAGCCTCTACCACCTCAGTAGTGGGCGCAAACAGCTCATGGCTTCCGTCTTTTCGGATAACCAGCAACACATTATCGGTGCTTACTTCCTGATTCGTTTTGTTAGTATAGTCCTGATAGTAGATGGTAGTTCCTTCAATCTCTAAAAACAGCGCTGGATAAATCGAATGATCTTTCGTGATAATTTTATGAATTCGGGCATTGGAACCTTTCACCCAAGTCGGATTATCACCGTAGGGAAGCAGGAAATCACCATTCTCTCGGAAAATGAGCAATGCCTGATCTTTTTCAAAACTCGATTCGCTTTCTTGGGGCGAAGTGGGTGCATTTTTATAATGAATTTTATCCTCAGAAACACTAGCCACCAAGCAGGCTAATGGTTCGCCATCGAAGGGATAGATCACATCGTTAGCCATCTGGGCGAAGAGAGAGGAAGTGAAGGTAGTAAACAGAACCAGTAGAATCGTAGGCTTTACCATTGTTTCAATAATTAGGTTGAAAAACAATACTATAACCGTTGGTAGATTCTAAGGACTAAAATGTAACCTTCGCTTTTAAAGAATTATTTGGAAGAGGGAAGAATGAAGTCGGGAAAAAGAGGTTAAAATGTAGAAGACGGGCGTCGGAAGACCAGCGAAAAAGGTTAAAAAGTTACAGGCGACCGCCGCGCGACGATCGCCTGCAATAATTTTTTCTCTAGATTGTACATTCCCGAATAGGATTAGCTGTATTAACTCCAGACTTCCGCCTCCAGTTTCTTGTCTTCGTTCTCCCGATGCTACCAGCTTCCTACATACTCGTCATTATCCGATTGTAGGCCATCGTACTGTTGCAGCAATACCTCATAACGCTCGTAAGCATCCTGTCCGGGACGCTGATCGGCTTGCCCGAGCATATAGTAGAGATAGGAAGTCTGGTCTACTAGCATAGGCGTCATATAGCGCCCTTCGGGAGTACTTACCTTGTCCAGCGCTTCGCGGATAGATTCTAGCTCCCGCTTCATAGCTTTTTTAGCCGATCCACTTTCCATCAGTGAATCTATCTCGCCTTCGCGACTACTGAGGGCGTACTCCAGCTTTCGTACCTCGGATAACAAATTCCGTACTTTCAGCGATAATTCCTGTTGAGCAGTTAGGTCCTCCGAGGTAATGCCTGCTTCTAGCGAACGAGGATCAGCTTTTACTTCAGCCGTTTGGGTCTGAGTGCTTCCGTTAGCCGTAAGTCTTATCTCATAGGTTCCGGGAATAACCAGGGGGCCACCGCTTCCCCGTCGACTAATTTCCTCGTGCCAGGGGCCCGCGTGGCGTAAATCCCAGATAATTCGGTGTCCTCCTTTAGTATCACTAAGAACCGTTTGGTAATCCAAGGAAGTATATTCCGTACTCATATCCCTCTGGTCGGCATTCCGAGCATTATCAGCGGGTTCGCCTACCGGACTACTGCTCGAGAACTGTCGGACAGGCTTCTGATTAGTATCCAGAATCTCGATCAGCACTTCATCGGTGTCATCGGCCAGATAATAGTCAATAATCAATCCGGCAGTAGGATACATGGGCACTGCCGAAGAATCCGTATCTCGATAGTGCATACGGTAGGCTTCGTTCGTTGGAAATAGGACGACTTCTTGACTAGCAACTTCGGAAGTTAGTGCCCGGGCAGGAGCCAGATTATCCAGAATCCAAAAGCCGCGCCCCATGGTAGAGAGTACCAGATCATTATCATGTACTTTCATATCAGTGATGGGGGTAACGGGGAGGTTCTGCTGGAAGGGCTGCCATTGCTGGCCATCATTAAAGGAAATGTACACTCCGTTATCCGTTCCCGCGTACAACAGTCCCGCTTGTTCGGGATCTTCCCGCACCACTCGGGTAGGGACATCCGTGGGAATACCATTGTTACCGTCAGTAAGCAGTGTCCAGGACTGTCCGTAGTCTTCCGTTTTATAAATGTAGGGTTTGAAATCGCCTAATAAGTAGCGATAAGTAGCAAAGTAGGCTTTGCCCGCCTGATGCAATGAGGGCTCAACCGTTTCTACCCGTCCGCCTCCGGCTAATCCTTCGGGGGTTACGTTCGTCCACTCACTACCCCCGTTACGGGTAACGTACACGGGCCCATCGTTGGCTCCGGTCCAGATCACACCTTCTTCCAGCGATGATTCCCGAATGTCGTAGATGGTACTGTAGAATTCCTCTCCGGTAATATCACGGGTAATGGGTGAGCCAGAAATGACCTGAGTTTCAGGTGTAAAAGCGGTCAGATCCGGGGAGATAACTTCCCAGGTTTTTCCTTCATCGGTAGTTTTATGCACGTACTGCGAAGTATGATAAATCACATTCGGATCGTGGGGCGATACGTGAATGGGCGACACCCGCTGAAAGCGAAACTTCAGATCCTTGGGATTGTGACCGTACATATTAGATGCCCCTACGTAGTACTGCATCTCCTGCCCAGTACGTTTGTCGTACACCCCAAAGCGGCCTTTGCAGTTGGCGTACACAATGTTAGGGTCGCCCGGCTTGGGCACCGCTGGGCCAGTTTCACAACCACCAGTATTGATAATGTAGGAATTGGAACCAGCCTGCACTCCGTAGGGAGGTAAGCTAGGAACGGCAACGGTAGAATAATTGTCCTGCTGCCCGGCGTATAACCAATAAATGAATTGATCGTCCACATCCACCTGATAAAGTTCGGCGGTAGGCTGATTAAATTGGGTAGACCAGGTTTTTCCGCTGTTCAGCGTTACGTTAGCCCCGCCATCGTTCGACTGAACCCAGACGGAAGTATCGTTGGGGTTGATCCACAGATCGTGATTATCGCCGTGGGGAGTAGAAAGTTGCTTCCAGTCTTCGCCCCCGTTGTCGGATCGGAAAAAACGGGTAGCACTGCTAAACACAATATCCGCGTTTTTAGGGTTCACATCAATATTGCAGTAGTAGAACGGACGATCCAGTAATTCTTTTTTGGTACTTACCAAGGTAAAGCTTTCTCCAGCATCATCAGAACGATACAGCCCCCCCTCGCCCACTGGGGCTTCAACTAGAGCGTACAAACGATCGGGATCATCAGCCGAAACTGCCAGATCAATTTTGCCAATTAGGTTAGCGGGCAAACCGCTAGTTTTCTTTTCCCAGGTATCGCCGCCATCGATAGATTTATAGATACCGCCTTCGGTGCTACCGCTGATAATGGTCCAGGGCTTGCGTTCGGCCCGCCAGAGGGTAGCGTAAAGCACTTGGGCATCGTCCGGCTTAAACTCTAGGTCTACCGCCCCTACTGTATCCGAATGAAACAGTACTTTCTCCCAGTTAGCCCCGCCGTCGGTAGTACGGAATACGCCTCGCTCCTCATTCGGGGCAAAGGCATTACCGATAGCGGCGACAAAGGCACGATCAGGATCGCTGGGATCAATTTCTACCGCGCCAATTTGTCCGGCCTCCTTCAGACCGACGAACTCCCAACTTTCTCCGGCATCGGTTGATTTGTAGACTCCTTTTCCAGCAATCACGTTGCTACGCAGTCCGTCAGAACCGGTGCCCACATAGATAATATCCGAATTGGAGGCCGCCGCGCGGATTGCTCCGGTCGAAGGCGTGCTAAAGTAACCGTCGGAGACATTGTTCCAGCTTTGACCATAATCAGTCGTCTTCCAGACGCCACCGCCGGAGCTGCCCATATAAAATACGCTGGGTTGACCGGAAATGCCCGTAACCGTAGTGACCCGGCCGCCCCGCATGGGTCCGACCGGACGGTAATCCATACCGCTTAGAAGATTAGAATCTTGGGCGTAGAGCTCGAAGCTTAGCCCGATAAACAAAAGGTAAATAAAATTCTTGGTAAGTACGTGTAGCATAGTAGAACTTTTGAAGATCACAAAGTCAATAATAATAACATTTTGTGATCTATGCTAACGACCGGGGAAATCTTCAGTGAGATTGGGGGTTCTAAGTACAAATACTTGGGGCTGTCAACAATTGGGTAAAATATGTTTTGATGCATTTTACATCTCATTACAGAGTGTTTTTCTAAGCAATAGCGTATTCGGAGTCAGCCCTCAGCGATGGTGGCAATAGTCCAAGAACAATATTATTTCTTTCAATACCAGCTTTTACTAGCTCTTCGGCAACGAGAATGTCAGTTCGGTTTTCCTGCACCCAAATTTTCTCTCCGATGATGTCAAAATGAAACACACAGTTATGGATATATTCAACATTGTCTTTCCAACCTATCCGAACCAGTTGATAATGTTTCCCCTTGGTGTCTACTATTATTTGGCTTTTTACTCCATCGCCTGTTTGATCCCACTTCTCTGCATACTCCTTAAGTAAGTCTACGATTATCTTCTCGTACTCGATCACTCTTTCCATTCCAATATTGTTTTGGTTGAAATATCAAACTCCGAGACAGTACTCTCTTTCAAAAAGCTTTTAACCTCTATGGCTATTTTGACTCCGCTTTTTTCTGCCGCAATGACTTTTTCCGCCCCGAGATCAACTTGATAGTTTACTCCCTGTGTTTCTATGATATACGGATCATGGGTGATTATCCAGTCATCTTTTTTTAATGCCTCAATAATGTGGCTATGATATTTATCTTTTGCAGCCATTTAATGCCTTAGCCTGTTCTCAAATCAAGCTACATGAAAATAGCTAATCTAGACTTACTTTACTAGAAAATCTGCACGCAGTTTCTCAATGCTTGAGCTATACCTCGTCAGCTTGAGCCAGTGTTTCAGCAGTTTGATGCGTTTTCGCTAGTATTCTTCAGTGGGATCAAATGAAGAAAGTATTTTGCTCATAATATTATACGACCTTTGATGACCGTACCCTTGCCCATATGCGCTGGATGTTAACGCAATGACCATTTCTTCTTCTGGAATAACTATCAAATGATTACCCCCATTTCCTGAAGCAAATAGATAGTCCACCTTTTTTCTACCGAAAGTTCTATGTGATTTGTACCATAACATTCCGTAAGCATCGGCAAAAGGGTTATCTTCGGTAAGATCAAAGGTTTCCTGCGATAATTTCTGGATATAACCAGGATCAATAATCTGTTTACCCCTCCACTTTCCCTCATTCACGATCAGCACTCCAAGCTTAGCGAAATCCAGTGTTGAGAGATACAGATTACCCGCAGCTCCGGTCTGGTCTGCTGTATTTGTGTACCAATAAAACTGTTCTATCCCTAAAGGTTCAAATAGTTTCTTCTTGGCATAATCCTTAAGGCTCATCCCTGAAGTCTCCTCAATTATGGCAGCAATTAAAAGGGGGTTGATATCGGCATAGACCCACCTTTTTCCGGGTTCAGAGGTTAGAGGAATGTTTAGGATATAACCTTTCCAATCGGCTTTAGCAATCCAGTTTACAGAATGACCCATAGACTGAGGATCATCAGTATCGGCATCTAACCCTGATGACATATCAAGTAAATGTGTGAGTTTTATTTGTTTATACTCCTTGTTAAGAGACGGGTATTTGTTTTTAGGAAAAAATGAGTAAACATCCTGCTCTAAACTTTGCACCAAGCCATCCTTCATTGCAATACCCAACAGCATAGCGGTTACACTCTTTCCCGCTGACCTGATATCATGAATAGAGTTCCTCCAAAAGGTATTAAAGTATTCCTCAATGACTAGCTGGTTGTTTCTTATGACAACTAACCCTCTGAAGTCATTAGGGGGAGTATTGTTTATGAGCGTAAGCAGGTTTTCAATTGAATCTTTATTAAAACCCGAATCCTCTAAAACCGCAACAGGTAAATCGGGGATAAGTTGTCTAAGCTTATCCGTCGGTTGTGTTTGTCCATTTGAACAAGAGAACCAGCCTAAACTTAGTAATAGAATGATTGGTCTCATATATTCATTACAATTACAGGTAACAACTGCATAAACGTACTGACACATTTTTGTCACAAATAACGAAGCTATTGTGTTCTTTTAAAAGCCTGCTTAATAGCTTTTGCCTTTGACTTTGGACTCACCTTCGTAAGCTTTATTGATTTACATTGGTTGAAATTAGCAAATCGCTCTACGGCTTCAATAAACACATCAAGCCACATATCAATGTCTAAGTCCGTATTTTCAATATGCAAATGAAGTATCTCAAACACCCCCTTTTTGCGATGGGCTTTGCAGTCGACTCGACCGATAAATTCGTCGCCCAATAAAATAGGTAGGCAAAAATAGCCGTACTTTCTTTTTTCTTGGGGGACGTAGCACTCGAGGCGATAATCAAAATCGAAAAGTTGCACTATTCGATCCCGATGAATAATAGCGTTATCAAAAGGGGATAATAGGCGAAGATTAGGTAATGGTTTTTCGTTGGTATCTTCTAGCAATTCGCTAAGCATATACATGGTAGGCATTCCGTCAATAGTTATTTGCTGTATTGTTTTGTCCGCGAGCAGGGATTGCAGTACTTTCTCGACATTTTTCTTGAGTTCTTTCCCATTTCGTAAATGGGTTATCTGTTTAGTGGTGGTAACCCCGTAGGCTCGCAAATGTGTTCTGACTAAGTATTCAGCAAATTCCGGAGGGGTGGGTTCAGAAGTATTTACGGTGTCGGGTAATACTCGCTCGGTTATATCATATACCTTTTCCATACCATTGCGCCCAACTATCATTAAATTGCCCTGCATGAAGAGTTTTTCAAGGGCAACTTTGGTAGGCTTCCAATTCCACCAAGTTCCTGATTTTTTAGTGGATGATTGAAAATCCCGGGTCTTTTGGGGACCGTCTAGACGTATTTTATCATAGACGTACTCTAACGTTTTACTATCAACGTTCTTATAGTAGCGGGATTCTCCGCGTTTAAAATATGACATTCGGGGCAAAGCATAACGAAAATCGGTCATGGGTAGATACGATGCCGCGTGAAACCAATACTCAAAAACTTTACGCTCGTCTACTAATTGCCCCAGGTAGTCATTTTTATAATCGGGTACTCTCGTATAAAGAGTATGGTGGTGAGCCCGCTCAATAACCGATATTGTATCAATTTGAATATAACCAAGGTGTTCTAATGCTGAGAGCACCGACTTCTTTCCGCTGCCAAACGCAAAGTCGCCGTTCAACCCTTGGCACTTCAACGTCACTCTTTGCAATTGTTTTAGCGTTACTTCTTGATTCATGTTGTGGGCGTAGCTAGTAGGTTGTTAGCAAATCTCAGGACAAACTGACTATTCTAGCGTAGAATCGCAACAAACATTTAGTTGAATACCACTTAATCTTTTTCCAAGAGTCATCAGCCTATCGCCAAAGGCTAGGTATTGGCAGGTTTTCTATCCACTCGAATCTTTTTTAACTGGACTACGGAGTGTCTGACCTCTACGAATCTCTTATTTCCATAACCGAGCAAAATAGTTATTCCCTATAAAGCCCCCTGATCTTCTTCCGCAAAGCGTCGGTCTGCTTGATCGCCCGGAGAAGAATCCGGTGCCGATGATCGGGATCATCCCGCAGGCAGCTGGGCGGCAATCCGCGATTGAGCTCCCAGTAGTAGCGGTCGAGGTTCTGCTGGTTTTCAGTGGGTGGTTGCTTAGTATCAGTAGGCTGTTTCAAGAGGTTGATAGTTTAGTTAATTGTCTGTATGAGGATTCGCTGGATTTAGGAATGAACAGGATTCGTTAAGATTACGATGGTGCCTTATATTTTATTGTCGGCACTCAAATTTCATAATCCTGTCAATCTGATAATTCAGTAAATCCTGCCGGGCTGGGCGCCCCCGGCTGGCGTACCAGTGCGGACAGTTAGTAGGCAGAAACAGAAGGCATACACTGACTGTGCATACCTCCTGATGAATTAAACCACACAGAGGTTCAGATTAAAGATCAGTCTCCCCAAAGCTTTCTTAATCTTTGCGCAGCTACATTGTCATAGCTAGATAGCTCAGTGAAAGTATCAAATGACTCCTGACGAAGAAAGTGAGAAACATCGAACGGATCTGTTTCTGTACTGAACGCCAAATAGTAATTAACACCGTCAATGACCGAATCCAAAATCAGCCCGTCGTACTTATCTAATGCTGTATAATCCGAGACTTCACCAGTAGTTAGGTCAACTGAAACAAGTCTTGAGCCATTTTGCTGAATGCTATATCTGTCATTAAATGAAGGTGGTAAGACCCCATCGTTCGAGTCATAGTAACTGAAAACAAACTTGTTATCCACGACGAAAGCTCCGCGTGCCATTGCCTCTATACTCAAAACATTATCTAGGTCAAAAGCAAAATCTGGGTCAAACGTACCATCGTCACGAAACTTTAAGACGGTATGAGGCGAAGGAAGTACGGTTGAGTCTACATCAAAGTACTCGACAATAAATCCATTCTCTCGAACTGGCTCAAAGTAAAAATCACCTTGCTCATCCTGAATAAAGCCACCTACTCCTGCAATAAGTCTACGGTCTTTAACGTACTCCAGAGATTTGCTACTTATGTCAAAGACTGCAACTAAAGCGCCTAGTTCTTCAGGTTGTATTTCGCAACAGCTCCGAGGATGTTCACTGATAGGATAAAAGATTTTTCCATTTCTCAGATAAGGGAAACCCTCCGTAAGGAATGGGTTTTCGTGCGAAGAGACCAGAGGTTCTATATTGTGGACTTCAATAATTAACATTTCAGATGGGTTCCATTCTACTATAATTCCCGACACGAGATCTGAGATAAATGCTTGCTCTTCTGATACGAAAGTAGGAATTTTAGCAAGTTCAGGGCTGTAACCTGTAGATGCCAAACTTAATATGGCCTCTGGGGATAAAGACAGATCCGATCTATCAACACTCCACCTAGTGATAGTTGAAGCAACATTATCAACTACATAAGGGTTATCATCAAATGCTACTATAGATTTATTGAGGCCCAATTCAACCGCCTCGGATGTATTTAGTTCTTCTGGTACCTCCTCAGTCACATCCATGTAGTAGACAGTCCCATTAGGCCCAAAAACTCTAAAGGCAGTCAGCCAAGCCGATTCCGCCTCTGCCTCTCCCCCCGGATCAGGAGTTACGGTATTGTTGTCATCGTTATCGTCATCGCAGGAAGTGGTTGTTAACAAAAACATCCCCATCAATAGCATGGTCAGCCATGCCCATCGCTTGCTGATGTTCATCCTTATGTGTGTTTCGTTCATTGTGTTAAAATTTAGGGTTTATTTAAAAGTTAAGATCGTGCAGTGGCTTAAAGAGAGAAAGTCCTACTCGGTCGCTGTACGCCAGAAAAGCTAGATTCTGCATTTGAAGAATGAGAATCAACCCCTGCCCTTTAATCAAGTGGTAGAAACGAAAAGCCACCCACTAATTCTGGTTGCTCTCGGCTGTGAGAATCTAGTCCTTGATTTTCACTTATCGCTATACTAGCCTGTTGGTTAGAGCCGCTGAGGTAGTACGTTCGGTGAGGCTCCAGCGTAAACTCCTGTTCCCCGCATACAATCTGCTTGGGGTGCGGCGCCTCGTTATACAGCCTTAGCTTTCCTTCGAATTTTATCCGGTAGCGACTCCCCGCTACTACTCCGTAGGCCCCATCGCCCCCGTAGATATGCAGTAGGTTGGGCAGGTCGGTAAGTCGGTTAGTTTGCTTCACCGTGTCCACTGATGGTTTAGCAAAGGTGAATCCAGTGGAGAAACCTGCCGCAAAAATCCCGATGATGATGCATGCCACTGCGACGTAGCGAGATACTCTTCGGTGCAGCGGAATGACTTTCCTCGGTTCACCTTCCCTACTCGATGGAGTTAACTCTGACTGCATGTCGGTTATTTTCGCCCACACAGATTCTCGGCTTTCCTCAAATATTCGGGTGGCATCAAGATCAACCTCAGCCGGGATATCGTCGGGGGTACTTAGCCATCTTTCCACTGCTCTTCGCTCTTCTTCGGTACAAAGCCCCTCGTGAAATCTCCTCAATAATTCTTTCGTAATAATCATGATACTTTCTTTTGTTTGATGCAGAATGTTCAATCCTCACATATATAAAGTTGCCGTGACGGAAGAATTCTAGTAATGGGCACGAAAAAAAAAATCGAAATTTTTTTCACCTCTAGGTATCGGACATCTATCCTAGTTATTTCTAATCAACGACGGTGGGAGCTAGAGATGTCTGGCACTTATACACCCTAGGGAAAGATCTTGCTTGAGGATAAAAAGAGGGAAATATTAAATCATGAACCGGTAGATCGGGAGCTGCTTCTGTAGTCAGACAATTTGACCTTTAGTTCGGTTGTGGCTTTATATAGATGGGTCGTGACGGTAGTTTCGGCCAGTGACATCTGCTGAGACACCTGTTTCACTGATAGCCCTTCCAGCTTCACCAATCGGAAGGCTTCTCTTCGTTTGGGCGGAAGATCTTCAATTGCTTCTTCGAGGTGCTGCAAAAAATCCCGGTACCATACCTCGTTTTCAACCACCACATTATAGAGATCCAATTTTTCGGCCGCCCGCTGTAATCTATCCTCCCGGCGTTTTGCCAGTCTAAAATACTCGGATACCTGTAATTTGGCCGCCTGGTACAAATAACCTCTTATCGATCCGTTGATCTCTAGCGAATCGCGACGCTCCCATAGAGAAGCAAAAAGCTTGGCGGTTAAGTCTTCACATTCGGCTCTGTTGTTAATATACCGAAGGCAAACTGAAATTACCAGGGAACCATACGCTTCGTAGATTCGCCGGAAACCTTCGGGGGTCTTTAAATCCAATTCACCTTCTTCAAACGCTTCGGGAGCTCTAGTATGAAGCATAGTGACTTTGCCCCCCTTATTGTTTTTCCAGAACGATGGCATGGATGGTTAGCAAGATAGTACAGTCCAGCAACTTTGAAAGAGACGCCTTTGTTTAGACCAGTTACAAAAAAATCAAAAGTACATACCAATTTGCCATACAAAATCTCTTAGTACATTTTGAGGCAGTAAATATCCTTTACAGATGATCTTCGTCATTTTGTGTAGCGTAGATTGGCTCTATGCCATATTTGCGGGCTGTCACAGCTAAAAACTATTCATTGTCTCAGCACACTATCACCCTGGGTTTGCCAGGGACTCCGCTTCCTTTTTCAAGTCTGATGTAAACTGTTCAAATGATTCATCAAAGGAAGGAATTTTGCTAGCGAACAGTGGGAAGATAGGTCCACCTATTTTTTCGGTCATGGTAAAAAGAGTAGTGTTTCCGTTGGGTTTCAAGGTGTAGGTACGCTCTCCCATCGCATCGCCCCACACCAGCTTTTCGTTCGGAATCAGCTCCTTTACTTTTAACTTAAAGGTACGCGAGGAGTCTAACGTGCTCTTCAATTTGATTTTCTCTCCCTGACGAATTTTCCCATCGATAGAAATAACAGTAGAATTCCATCGGGCGTAGTCCGCAGCATCGGTGAGTAACGACCAAATGGTAGAAGCATCCGCCTCGATATTTTGACTAACAGAAGTAGTACGACTGAATGTTTTCTTCTCGGTAGAAGCTTGGCCACCTTGGGCCAGGGTTGATAAACTGGTCATAATCAGAAGAAGTGTAGTGAAATATTTCATTTCAAAGATGAGCTTTTAAACCCTCAAAGGAATGAATAATTGCCCAAGTCCTCGTTTACATTTGTTAAAAAATCACTTTTTAAGCTGATTTCCCGCCCGAATTCTCGAGAGGCTCACCTGAGATATTTGTAGCATAGAGGCTATATCTTTAAGCGGGGCTACCTGAAGAAAGCGGGGGAACCTATACTCTATATACTGATAGTTTCGGGTAGCATCGTTGGCTAGCAGATTGGTAAAAACATCGATAAGAGTAATGTGTACCCGTTCGGTGAGGTGTACGCCAAACAATGCCCAATTCTTAGATTCCTGAAATAAGCGCAACAAGTTCTTTCGGGAGATCATCAGCACCTGAGTGTCTTCGTAAAGCTGTAAGCTGAACTGGGATTTATCCTGGTTCACAAAACTTTTATACTCGGTGATGAATGTCTGTTCGGGCTTCATCCACAACGTCTGTTCTTGCCCATCCGAATCTAGGTAGTAACATCGGGTGATTGAGCTTGCGGCGTAGAACAGATAATTAGCTATTTCCCCCGCTTGGGATACTAAGGATTTGGCCGCGAACTCCTTTTGCTCAAAAAATGTAAGGCCGAACTCAATTTCTTCGGTTGAAAATGAGCTATTGTATTTTAGCAGTTCCTGGGTTATTTCGGTTTTCATGAAAGTTGTAGTTTGATTTCGTGTCGTATTGGCAAGGCTTGCTCATTATTACTATAAATACCAACAATTTACTGCTTTTACTACGTTTTTTATCATGCCTGAAGTGTTTACTACTTTTATGGGTGATTCGCTGCCTTACTCATTTCTGGCGAACTGAAATTCAAACCAAGCTAGCCCTACTACCAATATAATCTCGCCAATAAAGTAAGCAATACCCAGATACGTTAATATATTGAACCAGTAAATAATTAGTCCGAAGGTTACGATGCAGTAGGTAATATTTGCTGTAGCGATACCTCTTAAGAAAGGTTGCCAGTTTTCTCTAACTAGCAAGTGGCACAGAATGGAGTATACGGCAAAACCAGCCGCAATGCCCGCCAAAATATAGAGTATTTGCCGAGGCATTCCAAAGATAGACTCCAACCTAGCGAGTACCTGACTTAGCATCAAGGCGGTAATAATCGCACCGATGCCATCGATGAGAAAGAGTTTCTTATACGTCAATTTGGTAAGCATATCCCTTTTTCTGATACTATCCCTTTGATTCGAGGTTAGGAATCTTAGCACTAGACTCATTGGTGAAAATACTGAAAAAGACCGATACGAGTTGCTGGATCAATTTTCCAAAAACGTTCTCTATTAGTGAGCAACGTAGCACATACTGCCATAATGATGCACTAAATGTTTTTTCCTGCCGAATTTATTTCATCTGGTAATTCTAATCCCTGTTTTTGTTGCTACCTTGTTTCGTCGAGTGAATTTTCAGCCTGAAAGGCTACTTTCGATAAACTAACCTAGCTACCTAAAATAAATGAAAACTGCCGCTGTCGTCTCCAAAGAGCTTCTTCTTCCCTTCACATTAGTAACCTTTTTATTTTTCCTGTGGGGCTTTCCTAACGATCTCACTAACCCCATGGTAGAGGTCTTCAAAAATGTGTTGAATATCTCTAATGTAAGAGCCTCTTACGTTCAGTTGGCGTTCTACGGTGGCTACGCTACTATGGCAATTCCCGCTGCCCTCTTTATCCGAAAGTATAGTTATAAAGCCGGTATTGTTCTGGGACTGTTTTTATTCATGACTGGTTCACTGATGATGTATCCGGCGGCAGCCCTAGTTAGTTACAATATCTTTTTAGTTTCTTTTTACATTCTCACCTTCGGTTTGGCTTTTCTGGAGACTACTGCCAACCCTATGATTTTAGAGCTGGGTGATAAGGAAACGGCTACGCAGCGACTAAATCTGTCGCAGGCATTTAATCCCATTGGGGCACTTACCGGACAGGTGGTCGCCCGGGTTTTTGTGGTAGATCGGCTGGAAACTAAGATTGGTGCCGATGTATCAACGGCTACTGAAGCCCTATCACCCGCCCAGAAACAACAAATTATCGAGCACGATTTAGGCATTGTTAGTACCCCCTACATCGTTCTTGGCTTTGTTGTCTTAACCGTAATGCTGCTTTTCATTTTTACCAAGTTCAAGGATCAGCAGCAAACCTCAGAGTCACTCGACCTGAAGGCTACGATGCGCAAGCTATTCTCCAATAAAGATTATTACGAAGGGGTTCTCGCCCAGTTTTTCTACGTTGCCTGCCAGATTATGGTGTGGACGTTCATCTACCAGTACGTAACCAACCTGAACGCCAGCCGGGGGCCGGACGAGCAATTGAATGCCACGGTTTATGTAGTGGCCTCTACCCTGTCGTTCCTCATTGGTCGGTGGATCTGCACCTTCTTGATTAAGTACATTAACTCAGCCAGTCTGATGCTGATTTTCGCCCTAGCGGGAGCGGCTCTCTGTGCTATTGCTATTGTGATTGAGGGAATGGTTGGCTTGTACTGTTTGGTGGGGGTTTCCTTTGCTATGTCGTTGATGTTTCCTACCATTTACGGTTTGGCACTACGGGGTATGGGCGATGAAGCCAAATTAGGTTCAGCCGGCTTGATACTAGCCATTGTAGGTGGGGCTTTAATGCCTCCGTTACAAGGGCGAATTATTGATTTGGGCGGTACCGGACTCAGAGACATCACCATCATGGGAAATATTCCCGAAGTCAACTTCTCATTTATCTTACCCTTCGTCTGCCTGCTGTTGGTAGCCGTCTACAGTTTACGAGCTCGCAACCGAAGTCGCCAACCTGCTTAGTTATGAAACAAGTTTGATGAACTGATTACTCTAACTAGCTTTTAGGAACAGTGGCTATAAATGAATAAATTAGCCATACTATGAGTAACAGAAAATTTGATTCCCGCTTTCCTTCAATTGATGATTTACGGCTAAAAGCTAAGAGCAAAATCCCCCGCTTTGCTTTTGAGTACCTCGATGGCGGCTGCAACGAAGATGTTAACTTAGCCAGAAACACCAAGGAGATCAGGGACGTGGAGCTAATCCCGAGCTATCTATCCAACTTCGACAAGTCAGATATGAGCACCGAATTATTCGGTCATATTTACGATGCCCCTTTCGGCATCGCCCCTATCGGATTACAGGGGCTTATGTGGCCCAACGCTCCTGAGATACTAGCTAAGGCTGCATTAGCTCATAATATTCCCTTTATTCTCAGTACCGTAACCACCATGAGTATTGAACGGGCTAGTGAGCTGACGGAAGGAAGAGCCTGGTTTCAGCTCTATCATCCGACTAAGAACGAACTGAGAGACGATATACTAAACAGAGCAGAGGCCGCCGGATGCCCCGTTTTGGTACTACTTTGCGACGTACCCACCTTTGGTTTTCGCCCCCGGGATATTAGAAACGGGCTGGCTATGCCTCCCAATATGAGCCTCAGCAATATCCTGCAAATTATGGGAAGGCCCGAGTGGGCACTGAGAACGCTCATTCACGGTCAACCCAACTTTGAAACCCTCAAGCCCTACATGCCTAAGGGACTGGATTTGAAACAATTGGGGGCATTTATGGACGAAACCTTTTCCGGACGGCTCAACGAAGAAAAGATAGCCCCGATCCGGGATAGGTGGAAAGGAAGGATTGTACTCAAGGGCGTTGCCAGCGAGGCTGATGCCGAAAAAGCGATCCGCCTGGGGCTAGACGGAATCATTGTATCCAACCACGGGGGGCGGCAGCTCGATGCCGGACAATCTACTATTACTGCGCTCAAATCCATTATCGAGAGCTACGGCAACCAGATTAAAATCATGATGGATAGCGGCATTCGGTCAGGTCCTGACATTGCCCGAACGATGGCCTGTGGGGCTGATTTTACCTTTCTGGGTCGCACCTTTATGTACAGTGTTGCGGCGTTGGGCGATAAGGGCGGAAACCATGCCATCGGAATGCTAAAAACCCAGCTTCAACAGGTAATGGAGCAGGTCTGCGCCCAAGAAGTAAGCGATCTGAGAGCGAAGCTGGCCAAGAAGGCTGAAGTAACGCAGGTTTTGTAGCGGTATTAAATAAAAATAACCGGATTATCCCTAATCGGTTTCTTTAGTTCAGGGGGCAAGCCAAAGTTCTCGTCGATAAAACGGTCAATCTCACCTAACGTTTTTTCGGAAAGTAAATTGGTGATTTCATCTACTGCCGGGCCGCCAATCATATAAGGTAAAAAGGAATATACGCAACGGTCGCCCACAAAATGACCATAAATCTGGTACTCATCCAGGGCCTGGTGAGATTCACCCGTAATCAAACATTTGTCCAGCCACTGCGGAGAGCTAGCGGGTTGGGACTGCATCAGTTGATCGCGCCGTTGGTAAAAGTCCACCCGCTCTTCAAAAAATTCCTGAATTCTAGCTAGCGATGACAGTGACAGCTCTTTCCGCATTCGGTCGGCACAATTTAGGCACATAGCGTACTCAAAAATCACATCCGTTTTTCCAAACTCCCGGTAATTGCGAAAAGCCTTTTCTACCAAGTACTGAGAATCTGGCTGCTGTAAGGAGCAGTCACAGGAGATACATCGCTCAAAGGGAGCCTGAGTATTATGGGAGTAGAAAATAGAGGGAATTTTACCGTACTCCTGCCTAACAAACCAACTGCTATTGCCACCTTTTTCCGCCATGTGCTTACTCCTTATAATTTACCTAACGATATACTATTTATTCAACTAAATACAAAACCTGCTCCAGATTTTTCGTTATTTTATCCCTATATGGCTAATCCAGTATCGAGTTCTGAAATCACGCTGTCTTCACCCACCGGAAAGTGGATACTCACCTCTACCATTCTGGCTTCCAGCATGGCGTTTATTGATTCCACGGCTCTCAACGTGATATTACCTTCACTTCAACGTGATTTACAGGCAAATGGTACCGATATATTCTGGATACTCAATGCCTACTTACTGATGCTAGCTTCGCTGATCCTGGTCGGTGGCTCGTTAGGCGACAAACTGGGGCGGAAAAAGATTTTTATGATCGGTATTGCCATATTTATGGTTGGCTCAGCCGCTTGTGGGCTGGCACCTACCGTCGAGTGGCTTATTGGGGCACGAGCCGTTCAGGGGATGGGCGGTGCACTTATGATTCCGGGTAGCCTTTCTATTATTTCAGCTACCTTTCATCATCAGGAGAAAGGCAAAGCTATTGGCACCTGGTCGGCAGCTACGGTGTTGGTGACGGTCGGAGGACCCATTCTGGGAGGTGCATTAGGGGACGCTGGATTATGGCGGGCCATCTTTTTCATTAATCTACCAATCGGTCTGGCTTCGCTAATTGTGCTCCGCTTGAAAGTGCCCGAGAGCTCGGATGATAGCATTGACCATCGTCTCGATTACGCGGGGGCGATAACAGTCGTGCTAGGCCTAGCGCTGCTTACCTTTGGCTTTCTAGAGATTCCTGAATTAGGCTGGCAGCATTGGAAAGTGTACAGCTCGGTAGCGGTTGGGTTTCTTTTCATGATCGGTTTCGTCCGGATTGAGCAAGTAAAAGATAACCCAATGGTTCCCCTAAACTTGTTCCGAGATAAGACCTTCGCCGGAGCGAATTTACTTACTTTTTTGCTGTACGCCGGGTTGGCTATCGCGATGCTTTTTTTGTCGCTTAACCTGGTTCAGATTCAGGGTTATCAGCAAGTGCAGGCGGGTATGACCATGCTTCCGCTCACTATTTTGTTGGCTTCTCTGGCCCGGTGGGTCGGTGGATTGGTTGACCGTTTCGGCCCCCGGTGGTTTCTAGTGAGCGGCGCAACCCTCGCTGGATTGGGTTTTTTCTGGTTCTCCCAGGTTGGGCTTACTGAGGGCCCCTCAGAATTCTGGACAACTTACTTTCCCGGGATTATGCTTTTTGGTTTGGGCATGGCACTCACCGTAGTGCCCTTGACTACTACCGTAATGTCTTCAGTAGATGATCAACACGCGGGAACAGCTTCCGGAATTAATAACTCTATGACTCGAACCGCCAATGTTTTTGCCAACGCCGCCATCGGAGCACTAGCCGTCGTTCTCTTTTCTAACTTTTTGGCTCCGGCTATTGACTCACTGTCGCTGACTGATGAGGTGGCACAATCCATCATGCAACAAGCTGCCAACTTAGGAGATGCCCAAGTACCGGAGAGTGTTTCTACTAGTCAGCAAGCGGAAGTAAAGCAAGCGTATGAACTGGCGTTCATCGCTATGTTTGATCAAATCATGTACATCAGTGCGGGGCTAGCCTGGCTCTCGGCAATAGCGGCTTTGGTTTTAATTGAAAACCGCCATGTACTGAAGGAATAGCCGTTAATGCACCCGATTGATTTTTTCTGAAAACTGCTGCTGCTTAATTTGCACCGCTCGCAATGCGTACACAATAAGGGCTCCCAAACACAGGCAGAGCAGTAACGTACCTAAAATCAGCAGACCATGGGACATTGTTATCGCCAACTGCATGCTAGTCAACTCTGAGCCGCCCACTAGACCGGCTAAGGCAAAGCAAGCTGCACTCAGATATAATCCCGCTAAACAGCGGTTGAGGAGTCCCATTTGCTTCATTTTCTTCTCTAGTAGCCCCTGATTGTCTACCGCTTCTTTTAGCAGATGATCGATTTCGCTCTGCAAGTTAGCGGATAGTGTAGCCGTAGAAATGATGAATAGACCAATACCCGAAATGAGGGTTAGCGGAAAAATCCAGTTTTCCATAGGTGCTTTTCCAGCAAAAATATTGATTGAGCCTAAAAATCGACACCGTAAAGTGTCACGGGATAGACACTTTTTAGAATAACATCATCACCCAAACTTTTCGCCTAATTAGAAATGCGCCAGAAGCGGGTATAGCGGGATTGCCGGATTAGACCAATCGGTCCGGTGTAAATACCACCATCTACATACTTATCGTACACTCTTACGGCAATGGTATTAAAACTTCCGGGGTTCAGAATGTTTGACGGAATTGTATAGTTACGAATCTGCTGATAAGCCGCATCATCCCGCAGATCAGGTCGTCCGTTCTCAAGATAACCGGTATCACCTACCTTTATTCCGTTGACATAGGTCTGATCGTAATCATCAATCCGACCAAGCAGCAGTAGCATCTCATCTCCAGCGAAATCTTCGGGCAGAAAAAAAGTCTTTCGGTACCAAGCGTAGCCATCGTAGTTATGAAATCCTTGAGCCTCCCAGAAATAGGGAACCATAATTTTCTCCCACTCACTATCGCCTAAATCACTCTCTTTCCACCGGGAGTTATCTCCCAACGCAATTTTCCACACTCCGCGTAAATCAACATCCAGTTGAGTTTCTGAGTCATCCACCATAATACCTACTTTTCCGGCGATGATACCGCCATCAATTTTAGAATCGTACACCCGGACGGCAATAACGTTGACCCCGTCGGGATTCAGATATTCTACTGGAATGGGGTAGCGACGGTAGGCCCGGTAAGCCGTATGAAAGTAAGGGGGAAGAGAGCCCGAAAAGCCAATCAGTTTACCGTTCAGGTACACTTCGTCTACATCGTCAATGTAACCTAACGAAAGATACAAGTTGTCACACTCACATGATGTAGGTAAGGTAAAAGAAGTGCGATACCAAGCGTAGCCATCGTAACCGTGAAACCCCCGGCTCTCCCAAGGAGCAGGCACCTTAATGGATTCCCAATTCCGGTCGTCGAAGTCCGGATTAGCCCATCCCGGCTTGTCTCCGATTGAGAATCGCCAATCTCCCGATAGGTCCAGAACCATACGCCAGTCACCAGCTAAAGAAAACTGACTTAAAAAAATACCCAGACTGAGGGCAAATACTTTTGTTAGATTGACTCGAAGCATAGCAAATTCCTATAAATGAACTTCAGTACCCATTCGGAATGAAGAGAAATTACCTATTTAACTTGCTTTTTAGTTTTAATGGCAATGGTCTGACGTTGATAATCAATAATAAACCCATACCGTTTCATTACATCAGAGCCAATAATCCCCGCAACTTTCACATTAACCCGATCTTTTAGCGAAGATACTACCCCCGACAAATCGTAGGTTTTGAACAATGCCTTTATAGGCATACTGCCTATAATCATGTGAACGTTTTTTGCCCGGTGAATGGTTTGCTGTTCACCACTCAAACCTAAGGCACGTTGTCTCGACGAACTCACCAACAGTGGTTGAAAATCAAATCGATTCGCTTCTTCTTGGTGCAAGATGGTCATATCAGAGCCGGTGTCTACTAGAAAATAGGCAGTTTTTCCATTCAGTTCTGCTTTAATAATCGGTTTGAACTGCCAGTCTACTACGGTAACGTATTCGTAGGTTTCGTTAGTGAATCCGGTAGTAAATAAACTAGTAAGCGACAAGAGTAAAATGAAGGGTTTCATAGCTTTGGGGTAGGTGCTGTTGATATAAATTACGGATAACCCCACCGCAAATTTGCCATCGTACCGTCAAAGCTTGTAAAAAGATGTCACCAGTATGTGTTAAGGTGTTAAAGTGTTTTAGTGTTCATGTACCACAAGTCTAATCAATAACGAGGCAGTCATACTAGAGGCTTCGAGCTATGAGTTCAGCAAATTGTACTTAAAGCTTAAAACTATAACACCTTAACACTCAAACACTTTAACACTTCTAAGGAATCAGCTTGTACCCTACTCCGTGAACAGTGAGGATGTGTCGGGGGTCATTCGGGTTAGGTTCAATCTTCTGACGAAGTTTTACAATGAAGTTATCTACAGTACGAGTAGTGGGTTGGTCTTCTTCATAGCCCCAGATATTCTCCAATAGATCGTAGCGACTAACGGTTTGGCGGGCATGCTCCCATAAATACCGAATAATCTCAAACTCTTTATGGGACATTTTTACAGGTGCTTCATCGCTGAATGCCTCGTAAGCATCCGTCAGCACTTTTAGTCGGCCAA
>JBCCTI010000058.1:0-45994 GCA_039198955.1 Bacteroidota bacterium
ATCAGCCAGATCACCGCTCGGCTCCCGAAGAAAATCCATGCCGTCACGATCGAGGGCTTTCAATACAAAGTGTTTCTCACTGTGATGGCCTTTGGTCTAATCAAGTACATAGATTTGTAAGTAGCAACTTGGATTAATTAACTAAAACTGGTAATTTGTCTTCCACTACTTTTGCACTAGCCTGTTCATCTAATTGAATATAAGTGTAGAAAGCTGGCCACTCCCAAGCACTGAACAGATCATTATCACTTTCTTCATCTTCTTGCTGAAGTATTGTATAGGAAAGCAACACATCAAATTGCAGATGAGAATTTTCCGGCACATCCGCTAGCACAGCAGTTACGGTTAGCGGGCGATCTCCGTCAAACATCATGGTCTTACCCAAAGGATTCTCATTTCCGAAGTACCTTTTTGCTGCTGAACTAGTTAACACCAGCGAGTTTGATGAGCTAAGTGCTGAATTTGCGTCCCCTTCCTCAACGGGAAAAGAGAACATTTTTAGAAAAGAGGCATCAGCAAAGAACATATGCTCTTCGCGAAATTTGACGATCTCTCCATTAGACCTTTCGGCTGATAGTACTGCCGGGGGCATAATCTTTTCATGATGAATGAGTCGAGCGAAGTTCAACACTTCCGGTAGCTCATATTGTAAGGCTGTTCCGATACCGGGATAGGTAGTTGCCTGCGTTTGAGAAGATTCTTCCTCTCCTGTCTGGCTCAAGGTAATACGGTAAATTTCAGATGCCTTTTGATGAAACTGATCGTAGCTGTATTCAAACGAAACATAGTGCATGATTAGTAGAAAGGCCACCATGCCCACGGTTAATCCACCCAAATTGATTAAGGTAAAGAAAGGGTGGTGGCGAAAGTTTCTGAAAGCTACGCGCAAGTAGTTTTGGGTAAGTCCGGCCATGAGATGAAGATTAGATTGAAAAATAAGGTATCGTAGAGAGGACCAGCGCAGCGACTTGAAAACGTCCATAATAAAGCTGCGTCGGGCTTCTTTTATGTTTCGTGTGTCGTTACATACTAAAACAGTTCATTACAGTGATAAATTATTCTACAAATTAAAATGCGAGCAAGCAGCGGGCGGATAAGCTATTCGTAGCGTAGCGTATCTGCCGGGTTGCGACGAGCTGTCTGTAAGGTAATTCCGCTAACCGTCAAGATGGTAATTACCAATACTACACCCGCCGGGGTCATAAACACCCACCAGCTTAAGTCTGTACGATATGCAAAGCCTTCCAACCAGTTTATCAGAAAGTAGGCAGCCAGTGGAATAGCGATCAATAGCGATAGCATAATCAGTTTTACAAAGTCTCTAGAAAGTAGATAGAGCAGGCTTGGAACTGAAGCTCCCAACACTTTGCGGATACCGATTTCTTTAATGCGGCGACTAGCACTAAATGAGGCTAGCCCTAACAGTCCTAGGCAAGCGATGAACGTGGTGAGCAGGGTAAAAACAATAAACAACTGTGTCCGCTTACTGTCCGCCTGATACTGTGCGGCAAAGTGCTCATCTAAAAAACTATAGTCCATATTGGCATTGCCTACCTGTTCACGGTAGATAGCAGTAATTTTATCTAGCGAACGTCTGAGCTGCTGACTCTTTAGCTTAATCAGTATTATCTCGTTAGCAGAGCTAAAGTTGACTATCATTAGTGGCTGCACCTTATCGTGCAATGAACTAAAGTGAAAATCTTTGATAACGCCTACTACTTTTGCCTCCCAGTCATCCATCAATAGGATCTTAACAGTTCTGCCAATAGCGTTTTCTATTTTCCAACCCATTTGATCTATCAAACTTTCATTCACTAATACTTCTCGGCCCTCTATATCGATGATACGTTCTCCCTCTTCCTCATTAGTCTGGTAATCTTGATTAATAATATTTCTTCCACTGATCAAAGGAATTTCTAAGCTATTGATCAGTTCATGATCGGCAGTCATCCATTGGGTAAGTTGGGTATTTTCACCTTCATCGGTTTCAAAGGCAAAATAGTCCCGTTTCACTTGATCGCCTGGTGACTGATTGGACATGCCCACATGCTCTACTTCTGCCAGTTGTCGAATTTGATTGGTAATAGCAGCAGCAAATTGAAGGCTTTCGCCACGCTTCAGCCGAATGCGAAGCACCTGCTCTCCTTCAAAGCCTAGATTAGCGTTCATCATATAGCTAAACTGGCGATACACAACCAACGTGCTTACTAGGGTAAAAACCGCCGCTGTAAACTGTACAATAACCAAACCTTTTCTAAGAAACAGGCTGGAATGCCAAGAAACCCCACCCGAACGAAATGCCTGTAAAGGGTGGATGCGCGACAAGAAAACTGAAGGATAAGTACCACATAGCAACGCTACCAAGATCATACTGAGTAACAGTCCTGCTAGCACTTCCACTTGCAGCATGTCGGCTAGACCGATATGCTTTCCCGCTATCTCATTGAACCAGGGTAAAATGAGAGCAAAAGCTATCCCACTGATCAGCGTGGCAATGAATGTCAAGAGTATAGCCTCGGTCATGAACTGCCGAGACAAGTGCGCCTGCACCGCCCCTAGTACCTTTCTTACACCGATCTCTTTAGTACGCTCAGAAGCCTGCGCGGTACTTAGGTTCATGTAATTGATACAGGCAATCAGCATCATGAAGGCAGCGAGCACCGCAAAAATGTACACATACAGAATGTCACCATTAGCCTCCAACTCAGAATCCAGATCCGAATAAAGGTGAATATCTGTCAGTAATTGGTAGTCAAGGCTAACTTCAGCATTTTGTTCATCAAAAGCTGGCTGTAAATAATCTGCTTCAATCTGAGCTAGGCTGGACGACAACTGTTCAGTCGTAGTATTTTGTTGCAAGAGAGCATATGTGTAGAAAAAGTTCTGATTCCAAATTTCTTCATACTCCCGATAACCCCTTACTGTACGGATAGAAATAAACAGGTTAGGGTGAAAGTGTGTTTGTGTTGGCAGTTCAGCAAAGATACCCGTTACCCGGCAACTACCCCAAGGTGTTTCTACTACTTGGTTGATAGGTGCGCTTTCGCTAAAGATCAAATGGGCGGTACTTTCGCTAAGTACAATTGAGTTTGGCTCAGCTAGTACCTGGTTAGGGTCACCCTCCAGTAAAGGAATAGTTAGTACCTTGAACAGGTCTTCCGTAGCCAAGTAGATTGCTTCTTGCGGATAGCGCTTTTCTTCAAAAGCTAGAGTTTGCCCACTGATTTTGTTGAACGCAGCTACATGCTCTACTACCGGACTTTGCTTTTTTAAAGCAGGTCCCACACCTACCGGAATAATAGCCGCATCAGTCTGACTATTCTCAAACTTAGCCTGCACTTTAAGCCGGACAATCCGCTCGTGCTGTTCAAAATGCTGGTCGTAGCTAAGTTCATCATAGATATACACCAACATTAGCCAGCTGCTACAGATGCCTGTGATTAAACCCAACAGATTAATGAGGCTGAAGAGTTTGTTTCTCCGGAAGTTTCTCAGACTGACGAGCAGGTGGTTTTTGAGCATATTTATATGAGTTACTAGATTATCTTTGATAGGATGTTTCAGAGTAATAAATCACTGTTTCATCTTTTTAAATAAAATCTTTAAATGCTGAGTATCATTTTGAGCCGTACCCCTCCAGATCATCCACTCATCTGACAAAGTGATATCCCAAAGTTGTCGGGTTTCACTAGAGACGATACGTCCATTTAAATCCTTTATTTCTAGCTGTAGAAGTTGTATTTGATCACCAATGATTTTCCATCTACCCTTGAAACCTTCTTGATGTTTACCATGCCAAAACTGCCCCTGACCGGTAAATGCTAGCTGTCTGCTTCTCACTACCTCCTCTAATGCCATCTTTTCACCTAACGACTTAATGTCTACGATTTCCCATTCTCCAACCAACCGTCCGTAATGCTCACGTCGGTCTCTTGGCTGGCAGGCAAGTAGAAAGCCAACAATAAGTACTATTGATAAGCATATTGCATTCAATCTCATTGATCAGTTGCTAGCCTTTTCTTGTGCCGAATCCAGATAAGGTTCGTAATCCTAATAGAAAAGCGATAGTTAGGGTAATTTTGGCACTGAGTCTGGTAGTTAATAACATTGCATTCTTTTCCGGTAAAGAACCGTAAAATCGCCTCTAAATAGCAAATTGAAGCGATAGACAATGAATCAACAAGGTTATTTTTAGGCTATCTTATTGAGATAGATAACCAAATCGGTGTCGGTAGATAGTGAAAGCTTTTTTCGCAGCCTATACCGCGATGTATTAACACTACCTGGGGTGATGTTCAATGTTCTAGCAATCTCCTTGGATGAGAAATTTTGCCGAAGCAGGGAGCATATCTTTAGATCGTTTGCTGTCAGATGCGGGAACTTTTGTAAGAGACAACTTTTAAAGTTCCCATCGATTTCGCCTGATGTATTCTTTCTGGCTAGTAATTGGCGTTGTATCACCTGACCATAGCTTGCTCGATGATTCAGACGATTCAGGACAGCTCGATTACGGTAGATACTAATTACAAACGGAATCAGTATAAATGTCAAACCAATACCCGTTTGGAGAACGAGCACTATATTGACATAAGTGCGATATTTCATATCCTCGCTAGCATTATCATTTGCTCGAGTGTGTCGCAGTATCTCTGCCAAATCGACTGTGTCAATTCCCATTCGGGAACTCTGATAAAAGTATATAATAAGACAAAAGCTCATCGTGGCTACCAGCAGTATTGAATTAGTGGGTATTAGGCGATATGAATTTCTAACAAAATTCAAATCCACTCCTGATCGTTGGTAGTTTTTTCGTGTACTACGTCACCAGTATGTTTGGTAGAGGCTGGTTCAATAAGCATAAGCCAGACTTCTTCGCCGTTGGTGCGGGGCAGGTGTTCTACGCCTTTGGGTACTACCAGTATTTCTCCTTCGTGTACCTCTACCGTTTTATCCCGAAAATCCATATACAGCGTACCCTTTTGAACGATAAACAACTCATCTTCGTCGGCGTGACTATGCCAGACTAGCTCGTCTTTCACCTTAGCCAATTTGATATATTGACCATTTAGCTCCCCAATAATTTTGGGTGTCCAGTGTTCCTGAAACTGGTTGAACTTCTCATTTAGGTTGATTTTATCCATTACGTCACTTTTTTATCCTCCGGCAGGTTTCGCTGAATAACCTTTCTTTAGTAGATAGGCAACTACTTTATCGCGCTGATCGCCCTGAACTAGAATTTCACTATCCTTCGTGCTGCCTCCCACGCCACAGTGACTCTTCAATTGCTTACCCAAATCTTTCAGATCATCATCTGAACCTACAAAATCGCGAACTACTGTAACCTGTTTTCCGCCGCCTTTACGGTCGCGCCATACCCGTAACTGTTGCTCACCCGGCGGTAAAGTCTCTTCCTGATTTGGTTCATCCGATTCGTACGAATAATCGGGGTTGGTGGAGTATACAACTCCACTTTGCTTTCTCTTTTGTTTTCTGGCCATGAAAAGTTGTTTTGTTAACTTTTATTCAAAAACTCACTCAAGTCTTGGGTGTCTTCGTATAGAGCGTCAATGGAAAGAGCGATTTCTAGCGAAGATAGCTCGATTATCTGCCCAACTCCTTCTATGGCTTCTATCTTCCAGGTTCCGTCTTTGGTTTTAGTACGAAGCTCAACGGCTACTCTGTATTGCTGAACTAATAAATATTCGCTAAAAGAAGGTAATAAGCAGTAAAGGTGGAACTTGTCACCGCGATCCCTTCCCTCAGTACTTTTGGATAGTACTTCTGCAATAAGCGTAGGATTGGTAACTGCACTTGGCTCTTGAGGTGGACGTCGAGGTAGACCGCAAACGACAGATGCATCAGGATATAAGAAGATGTTTTTCGGGGATATATAGATTTTTCTGTTTTCGCTAGAAGCTATACATTTCGTACTATCTCCATCATTACCTTTCTTATTACGTAGCTTAGCTTTCAGTTCTGAATATACATTTCCACTGATGGTTGTATGGTCGTAACTGCCCCCAGCCATTGCGTATACTTCGCCATCGTAGTACTCGTAGTGTACGTTCGTATCCTTCTCGAGCTGAACGTACTCCTCAATGGTAAAATAACTTTTTTGTTGAGGCCCCATATAAACAAAGATAGCAATAATGATTCAGAATGGTAGAAAGGTTCGGATTTCCTCTAAATCAGACCAGCCCATCAGGTCAATCATTCGCATAAATTCAGATTGTAGAGGTGCTTCTACTAGAACTTTTTCATTATTACTTGGATGGGTAAAGGTAAGCGAAGCAGCGTGAAGCAACATGGTATCCATTTGCCAGCGCTGTTTGAACAATCGATTTTGCTTATTGCAACCGTGCGGGCGATCGCCGATGATAGGATGAAAAATATGCTTAAAGTGCTTACGAATTTGGTGATAGCGTCCGGTCTGTGGTTTTACTAATACCAGTGAGTAACGGGAGGTAGTGTGTTTACCGAGGGGAATATTTAACTCAGCTTGAGCTAAGGTTCGGTACTGAGTAAAGGCCGCCTGTACTTTTCCGTTTTCATTTTTTAAAGCATAGTCAATTTCATCTGATTCGTTCGTGTAGCCCCGGACAATTGCCAGATACTGCTTATCTACCTCATTCTTCATAAACTGGGTTTGCAACTTGGAGAGTGTACTCCGATTTAGAGCAAACAGCAACACACCCCCAGTCTTGCGATCAATACGGTGAGCCGGATAAACGGCTTGCCCAACTTGGTTGCGCAGCAGTTGCAATGCAAACTCCTGGGCATCTCGAGCAATTGGACTACGGTGTACTAGCAAACCGTGGGGCTTATTTATGGCAACTACGTCTGAATCTCGGTAAGTGATTGATAACACCTTATGCTGCTATAATTGGAAAATCATTATCGTTAAGAAATTTAAACCGAATTACGCTTATACAATACTGGCAGCTAACTTTTCTTTTTTGGCTATCGGTTATCACCCTCATTCTTATATTCCAAAGACCCTAGCAACTGCTCTCAAAAGTTCTATTGCCGGTGAGTCTGAAAAACAGTCTTTACAATTAGAATACATCATCATACAATCAATGAAATCCGTTAGCATGTGGAGTAGAAGCCCTATCCCAATTATATTGAAAGGCTTGCGAATAAATAGCAATATCGCGTATACAATCATTGCATAGTACGTATGTAAAGGGTGAAAATTTATGCTGCACCTGTTTGCCTGAAAAATTGGATTAGCCATTAAATGGTCTAAGTCGACCAACATTGTGGCGATCAGTATCAAATAGACTTTTCTCCAGTCTTTTCTAAAAAAACCATAGGCGATAAAAAATGGAAATCCCAGATGTAAAAAGTAGTGTATGAAAGTTTGCATATTTTATTCGTAGCTACGCTCCTGTTTTGTTGTCGCTTAGCTTACTTATTACCAAAACTGTATACCCACTAATCATAGCAGGTATATTCCATGCAGTGGCAACACAAGCTAGCTGCTCTGTAAACTTATTGTTTTCAGGACAAAAGTTATGTCGTATAGGGAAGTTGCCAACTGCTTACCACGGGAGAAGTACTTAGCTGACAAAAGAAATTATGTATCTTCTGAAGCAGGCTCTATCAAATCCCATAAATTTCCGTAGAGGTCTTGAAAGACAGCAACTGTACCATAGGGTTCTTCCTTGGGTGGACGGATAAAGTTTACTTTTTGGGCTTTTATCCGTTCGTAGTCACGCCAGAAATCGTCGGTATGCAGAAAGAGAAATACCCGTCCTCCGGTCTGGTTGCCTACGTATTTTTGTTGTTCATCGTTAGCAGCACAGGCAAGCAGCAATTGGCATTCTTGAGAACCGGGCGGGGCAACCCGCACCCACCGTTTGGTTTCACTAAGCGGGGTGTCTTCCACCAGCGTAAAGCCTAGCTTTTTGGTGTAGAAGGCGATAGCTTCGTCGTAGTCGGCTACTAGCAGCGAGATGTGGGCAATTTTCTGGCACATAGTTCATTGGCTTTTTTTGACGTAAAGTCTAGTCTGGGATATGTTCTATTGTGTTACTTTTCAGTTTGTATTAAAAACGCACATTGGTTTGGGAGCGGTAAGTATTTACTGGCTACCGCTTCTTTAATTGTCAAGCTGTTGAAATGAAAACCACCGACTGTTGGGCTAACGACTATTTATCACGTACCATAGCTTCGGTATCGCCTCTTACAATCGTTTTAATCAGCGTTCCTCCTTCTATCCGGTCACTAAGCTGCATGCCGTTGAGTATCGCCAGTTCTTCTAAACGTTTGTCGGGCATTCTAAAACTTTTCAAGGCTTGCGAGAGTGTAGTAGCCCGGGGCACTTCGCGAATACTGATTCGCTCGGGTTGTACGTTGATTTTACCTTGATCGGTAAGAGGCGCAAAGTTTTGCATTGACTGGGTAAACATATTAGTAAACTGATCAAAATCCTGCTGGGTACTGATTCCCATGATGTTGTAGATATTTCCACCGTACTGAATGAGATACGTTAGCACCCGAATCTGCTGTTGTTGCTGCTGAGCCTGACTCTGACTTTGCTGTGGTTGCACATCAGCCACTATCGCCAAAGCAGCAAGGCCATTTACACTGATCTTCTCAGACTTTACTACTGACAGGTTGTTATTTTGAATTAGTGTGCGTTCCGCATCATCTAACGAGTTACCCGCTGATAAACTAAGCGTCATAATAGCCCGCCCCTCTTTATGCGCCATTTGTACCTGCTGTGGGGTGTTCTGAAACGTCCATCCTTGAGGGGTCGGAAATTGAAACTTGAGAACCGGATGATAAAACACTCCAGCTTCTAAGTATCCCTGCGCGGGATCTTCGCCGTAGAGTAAACCATCAATCATTCGCAAGTAAGAGTTCCGTCCTACTTCCAGGTTCGGGGCATTCTCCCTCTCTTTCCATTTCTGAGCTAGCTCCTTTACTTTCGCTTGGCGGTCGGCCGGGTCGGGGTGGGTAGACAGAAACGTAGGAACGCTTTGTCCAGCATCGCCCCGCATTCGGTGGAGTGTACCAAAAAAGTTTGCCATTTCATCGGCATTGTAACCAATTTTAGTAGAGTATTCTACTCCGAGCTCATCTGATTGACGTTCATTGTCCCGCCCAAATTTTAGGAATAAGAGCCCTAAGCCCTGCTGGGCACTATTCGCAAACTGAGCTAACTCGGGAGCGACTACTAGTCCGGCAATTAGCCCTACTTGAGCCACCATTTGCTTGCTGTATTGTTTAGCCGAGTGACGAGCAGTGACGTGACCAATCTCGTGCCCTAGCACTCCTGCAAACTCTGCTTCGTTATTAAAGTGCGCCATAATCCCTCGAGTAAAGTAGATAAACCCACCGGGTACAGCGAAGGCATTGACTACAGGAGAATCCACAATCTTAAATTCGTAGGCAAGATCGGGGCGGTGCGAGATTTTCGCCATTTGTTGTCCCTTCTCATTGATGAATTTCTGCAATTCGGCATCGTCGTAGACCCCAAAGAACTGGGTGATCTGAGGATCATTCTGCTCACCCATCGCCCGCTCTTGACTGCTAGACATTAACATGAGTTCCCTCTTACCGGTAACCGGGTTAACTGCACAACCCCAAAGCCAGAAGCTAGTATAAATAATTAAAAGATAGGATAGCTGCTTTCTCATAGTTTGGGTAATTATTGCGCTCTAAGTTACCTAAAAAAGTGTCCGAGAAAAAAGTGGGGATTCTGCTCATTTTGCTCAGTTGCTAGGGAGATATGCCTAGCTACTGAGCAAAAACAGAGAAAAAATGCAACAGCCGGGTTGTGGAAACCTATTTCAGCTTGGTATTCAGAAAAGAAGTGATCCCATCAGTTAGTCCAGGGGCTAATGGTAGATCAGGATTCGTATACGTGGCAATATTGGCCGATGATTCTGCCGGAGCAGTTTTCAGAATATGGTTCATTCCGTCAATAATCTGTAACTGAGCTGAGGGTAATGCTTGGGCTAATTGTTCCGCTTCCTTGATGGGCACCTGTAAGTCGGTAGTGCCTTGCACAATCATGACTGGCTGGGTAAGCCTTTGGATTACCTCCATAGGTTGATACTGAAACCAGGAAATCAGGTAGGGTTGTACACTCGGGCGAAACAAAGCGAGCAGTGTTTGGCTCACCGCATCTACCGTTTGCCCCTGACGAAGTGAGGCAATAATCTCCCGAGCTTCTTGCTGTACAAAATCAGGCTGGGTAGCCAACTGCTCAAGCAGCAGCATGTCCGCCGATTGGGCCACTCCGGCTACAGAAATATAGGCATCCGCCTTCATTTCATCAGCGGCCAGCATACCGATGAGGGAGCCTTCACTGTGACCCAGTACTACTACCTCTGAAAATCGCCCGTCCTGCCGCAATTGCTCAATCCAACCCACTGCATCGCTCACGTAATCCTCAAACCGCAGTGCTTCCTCGGACGTGACGGCCCCCTGGCTGGAGGCCACGCCCCGTTTGTCGTAGCGTAAGGAAGCGTAACCACGCTGTAACAGCGAATCAGCTAGCATTTTTAGAGAGTTATTTTTACCCGCTAGCAAATTCGTATTTCCGTCGCGGTCAGTCGGGCCAGAACCGGCAATGATGAGCACAACCGGCATGGGTTCATTCTGACCTGGCACCACTAACGTTCCGTATACTGTCCCGGTAGCTATGCTCAAGGTAACCTCTTCGCTGGTTGGTTCGCGCACTACGGTGGTTTCATCTTCGGAGCAAGCTGAGGTAAAACTCAAGACCAAAAGTATCAATGCTACAGAAAGAAATCTAAGTCTCATAATCAGGTTGTTTGCGATTTTTTAAAGAGAGAGAATGTAGGAATATACTAAAGGTACGACTGCCATCACAATGACTAAGAATAGCTTTAGTAAATTTTATCTGACATCGGCTAAAAGAAAAAATTACCCTTTACGGTAGTAAACCCTTACCTTTATTACTGGAGTTCACTTCACTATGACTAGTCAGAAAGGAGACAATCAGCAACCACCACCGTTTATCCCGTACCAAAACCCAACGTACGAAGGGCTGGCGTTACAAGAGCGTGTCGAGGATTTTTATCAGTTAGTAAGCCGTCGCCGTTCGCTACGCATGTTCTCGGATAAATCTATTCCCAAGGAAGTGATTGAGCGTATTATTATGACGGCCTCATCCGCTCCCTCGGGAGCGAATAAGCAGCCCTGGACTTTTTGTGCTATTTCCAGTCCAGAGGTAAAGGCCAAAATCCGAAAAGCCGCCGAAGAAGAAGAGTACACCAACTACCACGGTCGGATGTCGGATGCTTGGCTAGACGATTTAAAGGCTTTTGGTACCGATGAGCATAAACCCTTTCTGGAAATTGCTCCCTGGCTGATTGTGGTCTGTAAGCGGGCGTACGAAGAGGAAGCAGGCGAGAAGAAAAACAACTACTACGTGACCGAATCCGTCGGAATCGCTACCGGATTTTTGCTGACGGCGATTCACCACGCGGGTTTGGTAGCTCTAACCCATACGCCTAGCCCTATGAATTTTCTCGCCAAAGTGCTGAACCGTCCCGCCAACGAACGCCCATTTCTGCTCATTCCAGTCGGCTACCCCGCCGATGACGCGGAAGTCCCCGACATCCAACGAAAACCACCTGAAGACGTTATTGTATATTATAAATAAGTACAAACTAAATTAGCTATGTGGGTTCTTATCGGAAAAGACATACGTAATTAGGTATCTTAGTATAATCGCTCAAGATTAGTACTGCTTTTGCTGATATTTTCCCTGAATTATAACCACAAAATATTATGACCGAACTGTATCCGCTAAAATTTCGCACCATTTACAAAGACAAAATCTGGGGTGGCGAGAAAATTAAAACTGTACTGGGAAAAGACTTCGCCCCTCTGCCCAACTGTGGTGAAACCTGGGAAATTTCCGGCGTTACTGGCAACATATCGGAAGTAGCCGAGGGTGCGCTGGCCGGAAAAAATCTGCAAGAGATTTTAGCAACCTACCAAGGAAAACTGGTTGGCGATTGGGTGTATCAAAAATATGGCAACGAGTTTCCGCTACTAATCAAGTTTATTGACGCGAATGATGATCTATCTATTCAGGTGCACCCTGATGATGAACTGGCGCAGCAGCGGCACAATTCGTTTGGGAAGACTGAGATGTGGTACATTATGCAAGCTGACAAAGAAGCCCAACTTACGGTAGGTTTCAATCAACCCATGAGCCGCGAAAAGTACCTAGATGCCTTTGAGGATGGTAAGCTAATGAGCATTCTGAATGAAGAAGATGTTCAGGCTGGGGATGTATATTTTCTGCCCGCCGGACGGGTGCATAGTATTGGTAAAGGAATTTTGCTAGCCGAAATTCAGCAGACTTCCGACGTTACCTATCGCATCTACGATTTTGATCGGCGCGATGATAAGGGGAACACCCGCGAACTGCACGTGGAACAAGCCCTGGACGCGATTGATTATCAGGAATACGACGAGTACAAAACACTCTACGAGAAGAGAGAAAACGAAGTAGTAGATGTAGTCGAAGCCCCCTACTTCGTTACCTCCCGTTTGCAGTTTACCGAGAACACCTCGCGAGACTACGCTGACCGCGACTCGTTCACCATTTACGTGTGTGTGGATGGTGAAGCGGATATTTACAGTGATGGAAAGAGCTATCCGATTAAGAAAGGTGAAGCTTGTTTGCTACCCGCCAGCGTCAAACACGTAGAATTGGTAACGTCGGAGGGCTTTACGCTGTTGGAGTCTTATGTGCCGGAGTAGTTTCTAATGCTCGAAAAAAATAAACAAGTAAACGTTCAGTATTTAGGCCTAGTGGATTATTCCCAGTCTTGGGATTATCAGGAAGAGGTTTTTGCCAAAATCGTCCAGACTAAGATTGCTAACCGTAGACAACCTGATCAGCCGAAAATCACCGAAAACTACTTGCTGTTTTGCGAGCACCCGCCCGTTTATACACTAGGCAAAAGCGGTAAAGAAAGTAACTTACTATTATCACCCGCAGAACTTGCTGAAAAAGGTATTCAGTACTATCCGATTAATCGGGGGGGCGATATTACCTTTCACGGGCCAGGGCAACTGGTGGGCTACCCAATTCTAGATCTCAATAACTTCTTCACCGATATTCATCGTTATCTGCGAACATTAGAAGAAGCAATTATCCTTACTCTGGTGGATTACGGCATAGACGGCGGACGTATTCCAGGATTAACCGGGGTGTGGATTGATCACGAAGAACAAAAGAATCCCCGAAAAATCTGTGCGATGGGTGTGAAAGCCAGCCGATGGGTTACCATGCACGGCTTCGCCCTCAACGTCAATACCGACCTGCGCTACTTTGATTACATCGTCCCTTGCGGAATAGAAGATAAGGCCGTCACCTCGCTAGACCAGGAGTTAGGCGAGCCTCAGAATATGGAAGAAGTGAGTAGTCAGTTATTGAAACATTTAGCGGATTTGTTTGAGATGAATGTTATTTCAACGTCATATGAAACCCTTAGAAAAGGGATTAGCTAATGGAAGAATGGGATTTGTATGACAAACACAGAGTCAAAACGGGTAAAGTAGTTAAGCGAGGAGACATATTTAATCCAGACGAATTTCACTTGGTTATCCACGTCTGCATCATCAATTCAAATAATCAATTACTGATACAACAAAGACAACCTTTTAAAGAAGGATGGGCCAATATGTGGGATTTGACCGTGGGTGGAAGTGCTCATGCTGGTGAAACCAGTAATCAAGCGGCAGAAAGGGAATTATTTGAAGAAATTGGCTATAAAGCAGATTTGAGTACCGCAAGACCCGCTTTTACAGTAAACTTCAGTAGAGGATTTGATGATTATTATATAGTACAATCAGATATAAACCTGGCGACATTGCGCTTGCAGGAAGCTGAGGTACAAAGTGTTAAGTGGGCGTATAGAGATGAAATAATCAAATTAATTGGTATTGAAGAGTTTATCCCGTACCACCTGAGCGTGATCCACATGATTTTTGATATGAAAAACGGCACTGGAGTTCATTCAAAGTAGGTAGGAAGATCCACTATCGATAAGATAACTGAGATATTTGAAGAGACTGCTGTGGTAAATACTGAAACGTATGGTTTACCAATGGTAGCTAAATTAGAATATTGAGCTGATTTGTTTGGTATTATCTCGATAAGGGCAAGTATAAATTCATAAAGCTAGCTATACAATGAAAAAGCTTCTTATATCAATAGTGCTTCTGATCGGTTGTAGAGAATCCGCTAAGCAGGAAGAGAGAGTAGATACGAATCTAGACACCACAATATTAGCAGCTACTACACATGAACATTCTACTCCAACCATCCATGAATTAAATGATTTTATTGATCCCGCAAAATTCAATGTGGCTAAGCAAGACTCATTTAGCCTTGAAAACTGGTACTATGGAACTAGGCAAGATGGTTTAGTTGAGTTAACAACTGAAGAGATAAAAAAATATTTTCAAGATTCAGATCTGAAAAATGATCTGGACGATTCGTCACGCGATGAATACCGTGGTTCTTATTACTATTTTTCTGTCCAGGAAAACAGTAAAAATAAAGTTGTCATCACAATTATAGAAGAATATGACTACTGTTGTGCTGACCTGTATCTCATGACCTACAATCAAGAAAATAGGTTAGTCGGAAAGAGTAAAGTAGCAGGTACGGGTGGAGATGGAGGGTGGGGTTTCGATGAGTATGGTCATTTTATCTCTGATTCAATTTTCCAACTATTCAGAGTGGAAGAAAGTACTATTAGAGATGACCAAGATACTATGGAATATAAAATTGATTCATTAATAACACGATTTGCAATAGACAAAAATTTGAACTTCAAAAAATTAAATGAGAGGGAATTTCAAAGAAATAAGATAGTTGTTAATTAGTCCAAACCACTCTTACATTACACTGGCTAAGCCGAACTTTATGAAAAAAGATATTGATTTTCCGAAGGTAGAAGGAGTGAGGATGGCGATTAGTCGTCAGAAAAACGAAGTATCAGGTGAGTACGACTTTCACGTGTATCTGATTAACGAGAATGATTTTACGCTAGAAAATGTGCTGGTGAACTCCTCAGGTTACAGCAAGAAGAAAGATCAGAAAACATCAGTACTGCGCCATTTTATCGAGAATGTAGCTCCTCATAGTGCAGCCAAGATTGAGGCAATTCAGCCCGATTTATTTGCCCTAGTCAACCAGTTTTGGGTGAGCTACTACCGCGATAAAGAAGTGTACGACAAAAAATTCGTCTTCATGCCCGACAGTATAACTGAAGAAAACTTTCAGTACATTGATGCACTGGAAATGGAAGGGGTACTTCACGCCTAAATCCTGCTTTATCTATGAACCGCCCTCCTATTTTATTAGGCATTGATATAGGCACTACTAGCGTGAAAGTGCTAGCAGCCGATATTGAGGGTAAAAATATTTGTGCCGAAGATGCCAGTTACTCGCTCTATCAACCTAAAGATGGCTACCGCGAACAAAACCCTAGTGAGATTCTCGAGGCGGTTCACCAGACCGTAAAAGCAGTACTGACTCAGTTAGACCAGCCCATCGTGGGAGTGAGTTTCAGTGCGGCTATGCACAGTTTACTGGTAGTAGACGAACGAAACGAACCCATCACCCCCCTAATTACGTGGGCAGACACGCGCAGCCAGGAGTACTCGGAAAAACTCAGAGGTACTGATTTGGGAAAATCTATCTACCAAAAAGGAGGGGCACCTATTCACGCCATGCTGCCACTTTGCAAAATTGCCTGGCTGCGCGACCATCAGCCAGATATTTTCCAGCAAGCACATAAATTTCTTTCATTTAAAGAGTGGTTACTTTATCAGTGGTTTGGCAAGTATATCATCGACTACTCTGTGGCGACAGCAACGGGGCTATTCAATCAGGAAACACTAGATTGGAATAAGGAGAGCCTGAACTTTGCCGGAATTAATACTCAGCAATTATCTAAGCCAGCTCCTACTACCTACAGGCTGCAAGGTCTGAATAAAAAAGTAACCAAAGCCACTGGCCTATCAAGTGATATACCCGTGGTGATAGGTGCCAGCGATGGCTGCCTTGCTAATCTGTACGCTAGCGGCATGAACCCCAGTGAAGCCACGCTATCATTGGGAACGAGTGGAGCGATTCGACTCATTTCCCAGCAAGCTATGCTGGATGAGCAGATGCGGATTTTCAACTACTTACTAAATGAAGACTACCACGTGCTGGGTGGCCCAACCAATAATGGCGGTATTATTCTGAGCTGGCTTCATAAAAATTTGTACAACGGTCGGTGCTCTCACGAGGATGTATTAAGTAAAGCCGCTCAGGTGGAAGCCGGGGCGGATAAACTGGTTTGCCTTCCCTACTTTCACGGTGAGCGGGCCCCGTTCTGGAACGAGCGGATTCAGGGGGGATTTTTCGGAGTAGATTCTAATCATACGGTCGACTGTTTTGCCCGGGCAGCCCTCGAGGGGATAGTTTACAACATGTACAGCATAGGACAAGGACTCAAAGATGCTGCGGGAAATTTTGACATTATCTGGGCCGACGGGGGCATGACCCGATCTGACTTTATGCTTCAGCTAATTGCCGATGTATTTAATAAACCCGTCTACGTAGCCGAGAGCCACCACGGAGTAGCCGAAGGGGCAATTATGCTGGGAAGTTACGCTTTAGGTTTAGTAGATTCGCTGGAAACTGTAGTGAAAAACACCGAGAAGGAACGAGAGTTTACACCAAACGGTGCGCTCCGGTCAGTATATCAGGAACAGTACGAACGGTTTTGGGAGCAAGCTCAACTGGTAAATCGGCAGACGGTACCATCACAGTAGCATAATATCTTCACTGGAAATAATCTCCAATAGTTGCTTCACCTCGTCGGCTTTATCAAATTCATCTAATTTCTCGAAGGATACAGTTAGGTTGCGTAGCATACGCCGGATAATATCAATGCTCTGGCAAGGCTGGTAAAACATATCTTCGGGTGGGAGCTTCAATTGTTTGATATAATTATCAATGTCTTCCCTCTTAAAAATAAGCCCGCGACTGAATGCATTGATGTAAAATTGCTGATGATCTTGCTTATAAGTCAGGATAAACAGGCTAGGTAAGTTCACGCCATATATGGGCATCTTGAGGCGTTGGGCTATTAGCATATACACTACGCAGAGCGAAATAGGATTGCCTTTTTTAGTTTCCAGCACCCGATTGATCATTGAGTTGGCGGGAGAGTGAAAGTTTTTGGTATTCGCCCGAAATTTGAGTTTGTTAAACAACACACTATTCAGAATACGCACCTGGTCGTAAGGGTGACTATCCGTTTTAAACTCTAGCCAGCTATCGTAGTAAATCTGATCGGTAATCTCTTGAATACTCTCCAACGTAAGGTCAGGGTACTGGTAGGTAGCAATGAGCCACATGCCTTCCAATAGGTCTTGGTCAGGACTAGCGTACCAAGTATTCAGGCGCTCTTTCAGTAAATCGAACTGAAGGGTGTGAATCAGATCCTCGATCCGTCGTTGTACGTTGGGATCGAAGCTCTTTTCCCATTCTTGTTCTAAGAAGGGAATAATTGGGTTTCCGTAAGAAATAATTCGTTCTTCTACATGAGTGAGTACTTCGTAGTCTTCATCGTCGAGGAGGGCTACCAATGCTTTCAGCTCTTGGTCGTTCATAGGCAGTTTTTCTTCAGGAGAATCATCTAAAGATACGTAAATACCCGAATAATTTGACTTGTGGAAATAAGATTTTACGGTTGGGTTTCTTCCGCCTTGTCTTCCTTCTTATCCTTATCTTTTCTGCCAAATACTGAGAAATGTACGTAGCGTTTGGGATTCTCCCTAAAATCGATTAGCAATAAATCTAGGTTTCTGGCCGTGCTATTCAGGTTTGTGTAGAGCGAATCATCATTGAGCAGTTTACCCATAGAACCCTCACCATTATTCATCTTGGTAGTAATGTCGTTAAGGTTCTTAGCAATTAGTTCGAATTGCTCCAAAGTAGATTGTACCTGAAGGCTATCTATTTTTTGATTGAGCTTGGCAAGTAGCGGGCCAAGACCGTTTTCTGGATCGCTTAGCTGACGGGTAAGTAATTCCAGGTTGGCAATGGTAGCGCTTAAACCACGTTCATTTTGCTGAAGAATGTTATTTAGGCTTTGCGTAGTTCCTTCCAGATTACTGACTGCTGATGAAATAGAAGTCGTATCACCTACTAATGTGCCAATGATATTTGACATGTCTGACTGATCATTTGCCCCTAAAATCTGATTAACCCGAGCTAGGGTAGAGTCTAGTTTTTCGGCAATAGGCAGGGCCTGGGCTTGTACCCGTTCTACAATGCCTTGCTCAGTGGTGGCCTGCAACGTATCGCCGTCGCGAATCGGTTGACCAATATTGCCAACTTTTAGGTATAGGGCTTTACTTCCTAAAAGGTCGCTAGAAACTAATGAGGTGCTGGCCCCTGTGCCCAACAGTACTTTTTCTTCGATGTTCATAGTAACGAGTAGCTGGTTTCCCTGTTCTTGCAGCAGTTTAATACTCATCACCTGACCTACCTTATAACCATTAATCATAACTGGATTAGAGGTGGTCAGCCCCTCGATATTCTCGTAGACCACGTAGTAGGTATTGAATCGAGAGAAAACCTCAGTGCCTTTTAGAAAACGTACACCCAGAAAAAGAATAACGGCGGCGACAATCGCCAGTAGGGACACTTTAAGTTCTTTGGATAATTTCACGAATAAAAAATTGTTTGCGTCAGGGATTTTAAAGCACCACGAGGGCTTTCCTACTTACATACTGAATAGTTCTTGGTTAGGTTTACCAGATTTGCTAATTAGCTGGTTAATTTGTCTCAATTTCATTTTTATAGTCGCGAATAGCCCGGAAGATACCCGAAGCAAGATAGGTTTGTCCGAGTTCGTCGTTTAAGTACTTTTCTTCTTTAGGATTGGTTAAGTAACCTAACTCTACCAGCACACTGGGCATAGATGTGCGCCATAACACTACCAGACCAGCTTGTTTTACTCCCCGACTGCGCCGCCCTACCCGGCGCTTAAACTGCGACTCAATCTTATCGGCCAACATCAGACTATTACCAAGATAAGCATGTTGATACAGTGAAAAAATGATATGCGACTCCGGGGCATTCGGATCATATCCTGCGTAGCGTTCCTCAAAGTCTTCTTCCATCAAAATTACCGAGTTTTCCCGCCGGGCTACATTTAGGTTGGCTTCTACCTTGTGAGTGCCCATTACGTAAGTTTCCGTTCCGTATATGGATTCATTACCCGGAGGCATAGCATTGGCATGAATGGAGACAAATAAATCTGCCCCATTCTTATTGGCAATATCGGCTCGGCCTTCTAGGGGAATAAAAGTGTCGTCGGTGCGAGTGTAAATCACTTCTATTTCTGGGAGGTACTTATTAAGGGTCTCTCCCAGCTTTTTTGCGACACTTAGGGCAATGTCTTTTTCCTCAGAAAATGCCCCATGCGTACCTGGATCCTTCCCGCCGTGCCCGGCATCAATTACGATTTTTTTTACCTGATATTGCTTTACTCCTGCTGTACTAAAGGAGGCCATCAGTAGCAGGAGTGAAAAACATGCAGTGCATATAATATTTCTCACTGTGCTTCGGTTGTTTATGTAACAAAGCCTACTTTTGTGCAAACTTGCCATATTTTCCTTAAAACATAAAAATACATTGCATTACTTACAATACGCATGTATTGTTTGGCTAGTATTTGCCGTAGCCACAAATTTACGCGCCCAAACGCCCGAAGACCCTTTCCCCAATGTCGATACACTGGGAATTTTAGGCCCGAACGATACGATTCCGCCTAATTTAGTACCCCCAATTGATACTACTACTTTAGCGGCTGACTCGGTACTGACTGACAGTATAGCAGTGGAACCTCAGGGCGATATTGAAACCACAATTACCTACGATGCCGAAGACTCCATTTACTTCGACGTGCAGAAACAAATCATCTATCTCTACGGCAACGCTAACATCAACTATGGCGAAACTACCCTTCAGGCCGACTATGTGGAGTTGGACTGGGTTAATAATATGCTTACGGCCCGGGGGCAGGAAGATTCTACCGGACAGGTAACAGGCAAACCCATTTTTAAAGACGGGGGTGAAGAATACCAGACCGAAGAGATTCGCTATAATTTTGACACCCGCCGGGCGTACATATCTGGTGTGCTTACCCAACCGGAAGGCCAGGGGGCGGGATACGTGTACGGCGAAACGGTGAAGAAGAATGAGCGGGATGAGGTATTTATCAATAAAGGCTGGTACACTACCTGCGACTGCGAACCCGGCGAAATTCCTGACTTCTACATCCAGTCTAAGCGGCTCAAAGTAGTACCAGGTAATTTGGTGGTTTCGGGGCCCTTTAACATTGTTATTACTGATATTCCGACTCCACTAGGACTGCCGTTCGGGATTTTTCCTATGCCCCGCAAACAGAACTCCGGCATTATTATTCCGCAGTACGGCGAGGAACAACGACGGGGTTTTTTTTTACGGAACGGGGGTTACTACTTTGATCTTAATGAGTATGTGAACATGACGCTGTTGGGCGAGATTTACTCCAAGGGTAGCTACGGTTTCACTATTAACTCGCAGTACCGCAAGCGTTATGCCTACAACGGTGGTTTAGATTTTCGGTTCAACCAGCAGCGGATAGACCCCGACAACGAAGATTCAGAGACGGCCCGGGACTTTCGGATTACGTTTCGGCACGCCCCTCAGGCCCGGGGAAATAGTCGGTTCTCAGCCTCAGTTAATGCGGCTACCAGCACCTATAATGTAAACAACCCCTCACTAGCCGTGCAGCAGAACCTGAATACTACGCTTAGCTCTAGCGTGCAGTACTCTACTTCTTTTCGGAATACCCCCTTTAACATGGCACTAAGTGCCCGGCACAACCAGAACCTGATTACCGGAACATTCAATGTACTCATGCCCGATGTTTCAGTGAATATGAACCGTATCTATCCACTTCAGAATATTGCCAAGCGTCGCACTGGCTGGCTAGCTAAGATAAACGTGGGTTACCGAATGCAGGGGCGTAATGAGTTTACTAACGAGCGGGTACAACCGCCCCGTAATATTCCGTTTGATCAGATTGCTGGGTACGATCCAATACTCGCCGATAGTATTCTGGCAATCAACGGTGATAACCTACCGGAAATTTTAAAACGTACCGAAACTGGCATGCGCCATACCATTCCGATCTCGACCTCATTCAATCTGTTAAAATTCATCACGGCTTCGCCCTCTTTTAACTACGAAGAGATTTGGTATTTGAATAAGTTTGCCTACGACGATAGCGACTTCAACAATATTAGAATTGATACCCTGCGAGGCTTTCACCGGGTAAACTCATGGAGCACCAGCATGAGCTTCAGTACCCGAATCTATGGTCTCTTTCCCTTCAGCAGTGATGGTAATATTCAGGCAATCCGGCATACACTCATTCCTTCCATCAGTATAGGCTACACTCCCAACTACGAGGGTCGCTACTACCAGGATGTACGAATTGGCCCGGAGCTCAATGAAGATAACGATCCGTTCTTTCAAGAGGGGCGTGACCGAAATCTGGTGACTGTTCCATTATTTGATGAGCGGGTATATCGGGCTCCTAATGCTGGACAAGCTGGGTCAATTGGTTTCTCATTAGGTAATAATATTGAGATGAAAGTACGGGATAAGAAAGACACCACCGATGCTGAAAACGCCACTAAGAAGATACCCATTTTTGAGAGTCTGCAACTCAGTACTAGTTATAATTTTGCAGCGGATTCATTTCAATTGGCGCCTTTTAATATCTCCGCCCGTACCCGCCTCTTCGATGGGCAGGTGTCTATCAACGGGGGGGCTACCGTAGATCCCTACGTATACATTCCCGACCCGTCTAATCCGAGAGACACTGCCCAAAACGGTGAGGTATTTGCCCCATTAATCAAGTTTGATCAGTTCGCCTGGGATACGAAACCTACTCCCGATGGGCTGGGTGGATTTGATGAACGGGATTTTAGTATTGGCACCCTATCGCGAGCGAATTTTAATATTAGTACTCGTCTGCAACCCAAGAAAAAAGAGAAAAAGGATGAGGAGGTTGAAGGCGATCCAGAAAACGATCTGGATCCTACGGTAGACGATCTGAACCAGCTAGAGCTAGTCGGTCCCGAATACGGTGACTATGCTGACTTTGATGTAGCATGGAGCTTGCAACTACGTTATTCTTTTAATTACAGTGAGAACCTGAGAAGGAGAGTCCTTGAGCCAGCTCCCCCTGAAAACGAATTTTACGCCCGCCAGCCTACGGGACCGGTTCGACAGTCGTTACAATTCTCGGGTGATGCTAATCTAACCCCCAAGTGGAAAGTCCGCTTTCAGTCAGGTTATGATTTTCAAATGCGGGATTTTACCCAAACCAACGTGACTATTTTCCGCGATTTAAATTGTTTTGATTTCCGCTTTGACTGGGTTCCCTTCGGACGGTTCACCTCCTACTACGTGCAGGTCAATGTGAAATCATCCATGCTCAGCGACCTGAAACTCCAACGTCGTCGCGTTTGGCGAGATGTATTTTAGTGCGAATTGTTACGGTGTTATAGTATTAGCATACTCAATAGTTTGTTCGGGGCTTTGAGTTTACGCTGAAACGACCCAGAAACTAAAAATCTGAACTTATAGTATTAAAGCTATCGCTGGGCTACGTAAGTGGCTCCAATTAGGGCTACGAGTAGTAGAACTCCGGTCAACTCGAATGGTAAAATAAAATCGCTCGTTAGCTGAATTCCAAGGGTTGAAACCGTTGAGGTTTGCACAGTCGCCGATGCTTTAAGCCAAGGTAAATCAGCCAAGCTAGTTTGTACCACGGTTCGCACCAGCAAGAAAAATAGTGATCCACCAATAAGAATTCCCCAAAACTGGTTATGGTGCTGCTTTCGCACTAATTTTCCGGCCGCTCGGTCAGTAAGCATCACACCAAATATCAGCAACACTAGCACTCCACCTACGTACACTAGAATCTGCATCACTGCTAAAAAATCAGCTCCGGCTAATATATAAACGGCGGAAATTCCCAGGAAGGTGAGCAGTAACGAAAAGGCAGCGTGTAATACATTACGGGTAAAAAGAATAACGAGTGCCGAAAATACAATCAACCCGCCAAATGCGTAAAAAGCTAGTATTTCTACGGTTAGGTTCATTCTTCCGGTAGCGGTTGGTTAGGTCGTTTCTTCGGAACAGGAATTCTAAGTTTAAATGCAGGCATAGTGCTAACTTTGGGGCGAATAGCCGTTTTAGGTTTAGGTGTACTAGCCTTAGCCGCTATTTTTTTCTTTGGATATCCTTCAAACGCTTGTTTCTTTAAGCCAGTACTTGTTGTAAAGCTTTCCGCATTTTATCGGGAGAGAGTGGATGAGTATCAATCGATGCCATAGCTAAAATTGAGTCTGTTCAGTCTAATAATACGAAAAAACCAACTTACAGTTCACTCTAGATAAACCAAAAAAAGCGATAGAACTCATGCTCTATCGCTATCAGATGGCAGATGCGTTTAAATTATTTTCCTACCAAACTCGAAGCAACTAATGATACTTCTAGTTGGAAATCATCGTAAATGACCTGGTCGCCCAGGTTATCGAAAAAGCTGTCAGAACCGTAGCGCACATCGTACTTAGAACGATCTACGGTAATCGAGGCACTAGCCATCACTTTATCGCCTTTGGTAGTGACAGTGGTCGGAAACTCAATTGTATTGGTTTTGTCTTTAATGGTAAGTTCACCCGTAACTTGGTAGGTATTACCACTTTGAGGCTCAACCCCGGTAATTCTCAGGGTAGCAGTGGGGTAGGTAGCTACACCAAAAAAGTCATCCGATTTCAGGTGGCCTTCTAGTTTTCCCTTTTGCTCACCTTCCAGATCGGTGTTGCTAAGGGTGCTCATGTCAATGGTAAAGTTACCGCCAGTTAGTTTTCCGTCTTCCAAGGCTAAGCTACCTTGCTGAAGCTGAATAGTGCCCAGGTGTTGCCCAGTCACTTTTTCTCCTTTCCAGGTAATTTCACTCTGTTTAGTGTCAACGGTATACGTTGTAGCTTCTTTTTCGGGTAGGGTAAATGCAGATATCAATGCTGCTAAAACTGTGATTACAAGTGCGTTTAGAGAAAATGTCTTCATTTCAGTAAATATTAAGGTGATAAATTTAGTGATTTAAAATTTAATATTTGTATATACATTAATTGTCTATACTTTGTTTCAAAATTTTTTGCGTTTTTTAAATTTCATAAACATGTGATACTTCTGTGACAAATAAGCGACTCATAGTCACGTACTTACGATTGAAAGAAATTTTAACTGATAAAAACCATGACCGATTTACCAGCAGAATTAGAAGCCCTAGCCGAAGAAATAGACCAGCAAACCGCGCCCCGCTTACGACAGGTACTGCGACAATTCATAGAAAGTCTTCAGCAGCAACAGGCTTCTCAACGCAGTCTAAAGGTGGGAGATAGGGTTAGTGACTTTGCCCTTAAAGATCAAAGCCAGCGGGTTATTCGCCTGAACGAACAGCTAAAGAAAGGACCAGTAGTACTCACTTTCTTTCGGGGTGGTTGGTGCCCGTTTTGTAACCTTACCCTACAGGCATGGCGTCATGCGCTACCCGAGATAGAGTTTCAAGGTGCTCAGCTTCTAGCCATCACTCCTGAATCTGGAGAGCATGCCCGACGCACAGTACAAAAAAATAAATTAGATTTTTCGATTTTGCAGGATCAGGGCAGCGAAGTGGCCCGATCATTTAAGGTATCGATAGCCCTGTCGGAATATTTGGCTGCCTTTTATCGCAGCTTAGGGCTAAACCTACTAACCCGCCACCAAGATACGATAGCCCGGCTACCTATGCCCGCTACCTATGTCATTGATACCAACAGAATTATCCGTTACGCTTTTGTAGCCGAAGATTACACCCAGCGGGCTGATATTTCTGAAGTGCTTGAGATACTAAATCGATGGGCCAATGAAACGAAGCCAATGTACACCCCCGCCTACGCGGTAGCCTAAGGTTTTGCCTTTGTCGCTTATTTTTGAGATTTAACGTAACTTACATGGATTATCTAGAAGAAGGAGAAGACGAAATATCAATAGACTCTTTACTGGCAACTATGCACAAGCGAGCTCTTATTATTGAAGACGATCAAGATATTGCTAATCTAATTCAGGTAAATCTGCGGGATATTGACTGCGAAGCGGAGATTGTCGGCAATGGTATCGATGGTTTGTATCAAGCTATTCATCAATCGTACGATATTATCATTCTGGACATTATGCTGCCGAGCATGGACGGCATGGAGGTTTGTCAGCGTATCCGACAAGAGCGAATTGATACCCCAATCATTATGCTTACCTCTAAAGCTGAAGAAATAGATAAAGTACTAGGGTTAAATCTGGGAGCCGATGATTATATGACCAAGCCCTTCAGTGTTCGTGAGCTAGTAGCCCGGGTGAAAGCCCGCATCCGTCGCTATAAATTTGAACAAGGACCCGAAGAAGTTGCTACGGATCGACTTCAGCAAGGTGGGCTTGCGCTCGATATTCTCAAGCATAAAGTACTTCTGAACGATGAGGTAGTGGAACTAACTGCGAAAGAATTTGACTTACTAAAACTGTTCATGCAGGAGGTAGGACGTACCTTTACCCGCGAAGAACTTCTGAGTAAAGTGTGGGGTTACTCCTACGGTGGATACGAACATACCGTAAACTCTCATATCAATCGCCTCCGGTTAAAAATAGAACAAGACCCAGCTAATCCCACTTATATTTTAACGGTGTGGGGAGTTGGGTATAAATTTAATGATGAACTCATCTAAAAATAATATCAAAAAAGGCATCCGTTGGGGAAGCCTCCGTTTTCGGCTCTCGCTGGTGTTTGCCGTACTTCTGGTGTCGGTCAGTGCAGTCTACTTTTACCTAATGTCTACTTCCTCAGCCGATTATCTGGCGGAGATGACCCAAAAGCGTAATACTGATTTAGCGGCTTCCATCGCTAAAGAATTCACCATAGATTCGGCTACCAACGAGATCCCTAAAGCTAAACTAGAAGAACTTTTTCACGACGCGATGGTCATCAACCCCAATATTAAGCTATACATGGTGGGGCACGAGGGTGATATTTTGACCGCTTCGGCCCAGCCTGGGGAGATAAAGTTAAACGAGATAGATGTCGCTCCAATAGAAGCACTTATCCACCAAACCGACTCAATGCCTATTTACGGCGATGATCCTCGGTTTCCTGACGAGCCTAAAGTTTTTTCGGCTACTACTCTACTCAGCCAAGATGGCTCGATCCATTGCTATTTGTATATCACGCTCAGTAGTGAACATAAATCAGATGCCGCCTCAATTCGGCATAGCTACATTCTTTTGGTACTCGGCAGAGCTTTATTGGTAGCACTAGGTGTTACCCTTATTATTGGCTTGCTACTAGTACTCTGGTTAACGAGGGATTTAAAGAAAGTGGCGGGAGCGGTACGGCAGATGGAGCAGGGCGACTACAGTGTACGGGTACAGGCTAGCTCTTCCGATGAATTGAATGATTTGGCGCTCGCCTTCAATACTATGGCTAGTAAGATTCAGGCGGCAATGAACCAGCTTAGGCAGAATGATGAACTGCGTCGCGAACTGATCGCCAATGTCTCTCATGATTTACGGACTCCGCTGGCTTCAGTAGAAGGTTACGTAGAAACGATTCTACTCAAAAAACATTTACTGAGCGATGCCGAGCAACAAGGCTACTTAGAAACGATCTTAAAGAATACCCGGCGACTGACTCGCTTAGTGGCTGATTTATTTGCGCTATCTAAGCTGGAAGCCCAGCAAACCCAGCCCCAACCTGAGACGTTTTCTTTGGTAGAACTCGCCCATGACATTTTACTTCAGCTCACCCCTAAGGCCCAAGAAAATCAGGTGATACTTAAAAGTGATTTTGCTAAGGATATTCCTTTGGCTTATGCCGATGTGAGCTTAATTGCCCGAGTGCTACAAAACTTAATGGAGAACGCCATCCAGTATACTCCTGAACAAGGAAAGGTGACTGTCGTCGTGGATAAACCCGAAGGAAAAGAGGTGAAGGTTTGCGTTTCCGATACTGGACAAGGTATTGCCGAAGAAGACCTTCGCCATATTTTTGATCGCTTTTATCGTAGTAGTAACGTTCGCACCAAATCGCAGGGAGGGCTGGGGTTAGGGTTGGCAATTGCCAAAAAAATCGTAGAATTGCACGGAAGTGAATTACAGGTAGAAAGCGAAGTAGGAAAAGGGACTACTTTTTGGTTTTTACTTCCCGTTTCTGAAGAAGTAACCATCCCTAAACTAGTGTAATAATGCGCAATGATTCATGACTGGTAAACTAATGAATAGTTAGCATATCCCCCATTAATCATCAGTCATTATTCATTAATCATTAATCGTCATTCATCAACTATTCCGATGTCGCACACCCGACAGTTGCTGACCGAATATTCGCTACCTTCAACTTTTTATGCAAAAGGTTAGTAAAGTTATTATCCCGGCTTTTAACGAACAGAATTCGGTAGGAAAAGTGATCCGGGATATTCCGAAGGAATGGGTGAGCGAGATTGTGGTTGTCAATAATAACTCCAACGACAATACGGTACGAGTAGCTAAAGAAGCAGGTGCTACCGTTTTAGAAGAGCCAGAACAGGGTTACGGCAATGCCTGTTTAAAAGGAATAGCCTATATTAGCCAGCAGATTGAAAAACCCCACATTGTGGTATTTATGGACGCTGATTACTCTGATTATCCCGAAGAGTTACCTAAGTTGGTTCAGCCAATTATAGATGAGAAAGCCGATATGGTTATCGGTTCGCGGGCATTAGGCCAACGAGAGCGAGGCTCGATGACCCCTCAGCAGGTATTTGGCAATTGGTTAGCTGCCCGGCTACTTCGGTGGTTGTACGGTGCTAACTTTACCGATTTAGGGCCATTCCGAGCTATTCGCTACGATTCGCTGATGGTACTGGAGATGAAAGATCGTACCTACGGCTGGACAGTAGAGATGCAAGTAAAAGCTGCCCAGCAAAAACTGCGGTGGGTAGAGGTGCCCGTTCGCTATCGGCAGCGGATTGGAGTATCTAAAGTGTCAGGAACCGTAAAGGGAACAATTATGGCGGGATACAAGATTATTGGGACGATTTTAAAATATTTATAAAGGAGACCGGAAAGCGGAGACAGGAGACCGAAATTATGTAAGTTCGGACTCCGGTTTCCCGTTTCCGGCTTCCGTTTTTCATGGAACTTATCATCGTTATCGCGTACATTCTCTCCTTGCTATTCATTTTTATGTTTAGCGTGGCGCAGCTCCATCTAACCTGGCATTACCTACGGAGCTTACGGGAAAAATCCCGGCCACCTAAAACCATTGTGGATTGGCCGAAGGTGACCGTGCAACTACCGATTTACAACGAACGCTATGTGGTCGAGCGTTTGATTGACGCTATCTGCGCTTTTGATTATCCCGCCGATCAATTAGAAATCCAGATACTAGATGATTCTACCGATGAAACAGTAGAGATCATTGCCAAAAAAGTAGCTGACTATCAAACTAAAGGAATCAATATTCAGCAGGTACGCCGAGCTGACCGAAGTGGATTTAAGGCCGGGGCACTGGCTTACGGCTTAGAGATAGCTGAAGGCGAATACATTGCTATTTTCGATGCTGATTTTCTTCCGGCTCCCGATTTCCTAAAACGTACCCTTCCTCACTTCACTCACAAGCAAGTGGGCGTGGTGCAAACCCGCTGGGGGCATATCAATCAAGACTATTCTTTGCTTACCCGCTTACAAGCCTTTGGGCTCGATGGGCACTTCACTATTGAGCAGGGTGGACGTAAGCATGCCGGAAGCTTCATCAACTTTAACGGAACGGGTGGAGTCTGGCGAAAAGAATGTATTACGGATGCTGGCGGCTGGTCGGATGATACACTGACCGAAGACTTAGATTTGAGCTACCGGGCTCAGGCCAAAGGCTGGGAATTCGTCTACCGCGAGGATGTAGAGGCCCCTGCCGAGCTGCCTATTCTGATGCCCGCCATTAAATCCCAACAATTTCGCTGGAACAAGGGTGCCGCTGAGTGTGCCCGTAAACACGCCAGTCGATTAGCCTACCAGCGAGTAGCCCGACCGTTTCGGTGGGTGAATCGCTTGCACGCCTTTTTTCACTTGTTTAACTCTTCGGTATTTCTATCTCTGCTGCTGGCCGCCTTGTTGAGTGTTCCTATGCTATTCATCAAAGATGCTTATCCCCAGTACCAGTGGATTTTCAATTTGGGGGGCATATTTATTATTGGCTTCTTCTCTATCGGTCTTTTCTACTGGATTTCTACCCGTCGGCTCCATGCCAAACAGCCCTGGCGTTACTATGTAGTACATTACCCACTGTTTCTCATCATCACTATGGGGTTATCGCTGCATAACGCTATTGCGGTAGCTGAGGGGTTATTAGGCTTTAAGTCGCCATTTTTACGAACGCCTAAATTCAACGTAACCAACGCCAAAGAAAAATGGAGTAGCAATGTATATATCAAAGGTAAACTTAGTCCGATGGTTCTACTAGAAGCGGCACTTGCGTTGTATTTTGCCTACGGTATTTACACTGGAATTCGGCTAGGTGATTTTGGTTTGCTACTTTTCCACGGAATGCTGGCAACCGGGTTTGCTGCCGTGGCCTACTACTCTTTCCGCCAGGTGAGACATGCTTAAGTTTCGCCAGTTAGGCATCGGGGTCAGCTCAATCGTTCTATTGAGTAGCATCTTTTTCATCACTTACTCACTCCAACGTTACGAAACAACAGAATTACTCTCGGTTTATACGCTAGCCTTTGTAGCATACGTAGGCGTTGTGTTACTGGCCGATTCTAAACGATCAATTTACTTCCTGATAGGCGTAGCCGTAGTGGGAAGGCTAATTCTACTACTTGCCCAGCCTAACTTATCGGATGATATTTATCGCTTCGTGTGGGATGGTCGTCTCATTCAGCAAGATGTTAACCCATTTGCTTATTTACCCTCGGAGTTGATAAATGGCAAAGCTGATAGCCTAGAAATTAATATTGATCCAGAACTTTACGCTGCGCTCAACTCGCCTGATTATTACACGATTTATCCGCCTATCAACCAAGCCGTTTTTACCCTAGCGGTAAAATTATTTCCTAATTCTCTCGCTGGAAGTACCTGGGTGATTCGGACAATTCTTTTGTTGGCTGAACTGGGTACGCTGTGGTTACTTTTTCAACTAGCTAAGCAGTACCGTATTCCCCAAAAGCAGATACTCTGGTACGCCCTAAACCCGCTGGTTATTTTGGAGATGACCGGGAACCTGCACTTTGAAGCCCTGATGATCTTCTTTTTACTAGGCAGTATCTATCTACTCGAGAAGCAGAAATGGGTTATATCAGCACTACCGTTTGCCCTAGCGGTTTGCACCAAGCTGCTCCCTCTCATGTTTCTGCCGCTTTATCTCCGTCGGCTGGGTTGGCAAAAAGCATTATTATTCTACATTGTGATTGGGACAACAACATTACTACTGTTTCTACCTTTACTTTCTTCTGAACTGATTGCTGGATTGCAAGGTAGCGTCGGGCTATATTTTCAAAAGTTCGAGTTTAATGCCAGCCTGTACTATATTGTTCGGGAGATTGGTTACTATCGGAAAGGATATAACATTATTCAAACCGCAGGTTCACAACTGGCTGTTACCGCTTTCCTGCTAATTATGTTGTATACCCTTCTGGAGCGAAAGCTGCGTATCATCGATGCCTTCGGCTGGGTCTGGCTGATTTATCTGCTATTTGCTCTGACAGTACATCCCTGGTACGTTTTACCTTTACTGGCATTGACCGTGCTTACTCCCTACCGATACGCAGTGGTCTGGACGTATTTTATTTTTCTCACCTACGCTGGCTACACTATCGATAGTTTCCAGGAAAACCTTGGGTTAGTCTCTTTAGAATATACTGTGGTATTAGCTTGGCTAGGCTATGAGCTATACCAACGGCGGCATCAGCATGTAGATGCTCTGGCTAATGCTACTGAGCTTTTCCGAACCTTCATCAGGAAAAACAACTCATCTCGGCAGTAGTATTGTAAGTGAAGAGAAGAAGATTACGTCACTTCTTCATAAGTGTGGTAGGTAATATTCATATTGGTGATGGTGCGATAAGGAAGCACTAGGTAGTCACCTGGCATGCGGTAGTAGCGTTCGTCTTTTGACTTACTGACCGGGGCACTATCCCGTTCAGAAAGAGGTAAATCTTCACTAATCTTACGACGGAAGACATAGTACAGCACAATGCGATCGAGACCATCGGTTTAGGAAAGGTAAAACTCATCCAAGATGCCGCAGTATAGCCAGGTGTCCGCACCTTCATTCACCATAGCATCTACCTGGATGTAGCGAATCTTTCGGGAAGCATAGCGGTTTTCAGGCGTATTAAGTATCCGTCCGGTTAGTACGTAGTACCATTCATTATTTAACCGAAAGTTGCCCCGGTTAATATCTAGGTGAAAATGATTAATGATTGCCCGAAATGCCTTACCACCGCCGTAGGCAAGGGCTAATAAAGTTAGGCTGTAAACTAGAAATGGAAATAGGCTCTGGCGAATCAGAGGAAAGTTGATTAGGCTATCGTCGCCTCGGGCATTTCCAGTAATCAGGAAATACAGTGATTTATAGTCAATGTCATACCAGACAGACACGACTGCGGCACCTATTAGTTGAAAAGCAAAAGCGGGTACTAGGGAATAAAAAATCTCGTCGGTAGTAGATTGGCGGAAGAAACGGTTAGAGTAGGGCCCGGTGAGGAAAGCACTACGAAATAAAAAGCCAGGAGTGATTAAGAATAAGATGAGAATGGCACCGAGGGCAAAATTCACGGGCTATGGAGTCGCTTATTGGGTTACTTTAGAGCCAACTTGCCGAATGACGTAGGTTTTTCCATCGAGCGTAATCTTCGCCTGCTTTTTGCGAGGGTTTAACAAGTTCGCTCGTGTAAGCCCCGATTCGCCATTTTGCCGCTGCTGCAAAGCTGCTTTCAGTTTAGGATCAAAAGGTGCTTTCATGGTCAGTTAATGATTGCTTTTCACTAATAACGTAATTTCCCTCAAAAAGATCAATCATTGATCTCTCACCCTAATATTCTACTATCCAAAAACTGATTGCTGAAGACGATAAGGTCATTCCAACTCAACTGTCTTTCCATTTTTCGCCGATTGAATGGCGGCATCCAGTATTTCCATTACGATCAAATTGTTTTCTAGAGCCGATAAGTCGGTAGGTTTCACGTCAATAGTTCCGCGCACTACTCCGGCTAGGTAGGCAAACGGATCGTCGTAAGGGTTCTTTCTTTCTTCAGCTTTCGTGCTTTTTTCCTGTTCTTTCTCACCAAGGCGTATTCGCATATCCAACGCATTCACCGTGTGTACGTAGCCGGTCTGTCCGTAGACTTCCATATCTTTTCGGCTTATAGGCCAGTTCCATGAGGCTTGAATTATTCCCTGGGTTTTAGGATAGGTCACGATAATGGTGGCTTCATCATCCACCTTCGGATAAATATTTGGCTTGATCTGCTGGGTAATTGCCGTTACCGAAGTAGGTCGTTCACCTTGCATGAGCCAGGTAATCAGATTAGCCCCGTAGCAGCCGAAGTCAGTCAATGCCCCGGCACCATTCCACTTGGGATTAGTAAGCCACTCCAAAAATTCTTGGTTTACCCCAATCTCTTTCGGGCCAGGGTGACCATTGTGAACGACGATCTTTCGCAGATCACTAATCGCATTTTCTTCATGTACCAGTCGATAGGCTTCGTGGTTGCTGCCGTACCAGGTAGTTTCGTAGTTGGTGAGCAGGTGAATATTATACTGACGGGCGAGCTTTGCCATTTGCTCAGCATGATCCAGGCTAACTGCTAAAGGTTTTTCTACCATCACATGAATGCCGCGGGGGGCGCAGGTTTCTACTACACTCAGATGATCATAAATAGTATTGAAAGCAGTAACTGCTTCGGGCTGGGTTTCATCCAACATCGTTTCTAAATCGTCGTACACCAAATCCATTGAGTAGCCGTGCTGATTGGCGTACCGCTGAGCTAATTCACGGTTGGGTTCTACAATGCCCACAATTTCTATATCTCCGCGATCTTCTCTTCCCAAAATCCAGTGAACGTGGGTGTGGACTAATCCTACTACTCCGACTCGTAGAGGCTCGATAGATAAAGGTTGAGCATAAGTGGTCAGTGTACTCGCGAGACTGATAATAATCCATATCCATTTCATAGATCAAGTTTACAAAGAATATTTTAGAAAAAACTCTCTTTGTTGATTACAAAAAAAGAATAGATAGATACTAATATTTATCAAAAAGAATACAACCATATCGTTAGCCTACAGAGCCATTAGTCGTTATCGGCAGTATTTTTTACGAAGCGGCTTTTGTCTAGTTTTGGTCGTCTGCATGCTTTCAGAAGGTAAAGCTACTCGACCACTTGCTTCTCGGGATACTGTTATTCAAAGAGTTAATCTCACTATCCGATAAATTCAAAATTGCAGTTACCAACCCATCCGGTCTTTTAACGATTGGATGTGGGCTACGTGGTGCTTTCCATGCCAGGCGTACATTGCTAGCATTGTATCTAAACGAATATTCTCATTAGTTTCAGGGTGCAAGAAACTTCGGGAGTAATCCTTATCATTCATAGCCCGCAGTAATAGTAACCAGCGTTGGTGCAGGGCCTCTAATAGCTGTAGTGATGGCTCAATGGGAGCTGAAGACGCATCGGGTAGTTCCCCCCAGCGGGCTTCGTAGTAGGCTTTGATAGTAGGTTGATCTTCGGTAAGTGTCCAGCGGTAGCGGATGTAACTGTTAGTGTGGCTATCGGGCACATGGTGTACAACTTGCCGTAAGGTCCAACCGCCTTCGCGGTAAGGAGTATTCAATTGTTCATCAGTAAGTCCAACTACTACGTCCCGCATGGTCGCTGGAAGTCGTTCAATTTCACCCATATACCTTTCCCGATCTGAGGGGGTGACTCCATTCGGGGGAGAAAATCGCCCAATGGGATAGCGTAGTGATTCGGTGGTCATGATCATGGACAATGTTTATGTGTTTGGGTATTCCTGTTTATGAGTTTTGAGTTCAGAGTGTTGAGTGCTGTAAACTTAAACTCAAAACTCTGAACCCAGCCCCCTTTACACCGAGCAGTGGCCGCTACGATACTTCTGCCTCTCCGGTAGAGGTAAACTCGCCTACTGCTTTCCGAGGTTTTTCCGGCCGCTCTTCATCACCTAAATAACCGAGAGCCATCATGGCAACGGGCTCGTATTCGTCCGAAATATTGAAAGTTTCTCGCGCCTTATCCGGGTAAAAGCCAGCCATTTGGTGAGCGTATAAGTCTAGCTCGGTAGCTTTGAGCAACAGAAATCCGACGGCGGTCCCGGTATCGTGCCAGGCGTGCCGATTGGGTTGGCTGTTTTGGCTAAAGTGCTTCTTAGCTAAGCTAAGCATAAGTACGGGAGCCTCAGTTGCCCACGATTGGTTGTGTTCATTAATACAGGAAAATAGTTTCTTGTAGGTTTCAGATTGCTCCCGGGTAGCGTAAACAAACCGCCAGGGTTGTTCATTATAGCTAGAGGGAGCGTGACGAGCCGCCTCAAACAACTGCTTTAAACTTTCATCACTCACCGAGCGATTGGCAAAATTACGAGGGCTGTACCGTTGTACAATAATGGTATCTAAAGATTTCATAAAAATTAGTGTTGTAACATGAAACTACAATCACTGCTAACGGAAAATGTTTGCAAAGGGGTTACACTTTCTAGCGATTGCTAAAATCTAACTGAAAAAGAAATGCTAGGATAATTACTCTTAACTTCCCACCACATTCTCATCTCCCGGAGGTGGATAGTCGTAGCTAGCATCATCTACTACTAGTACCCAATCCTTATTGCCGCTAGGAGTACGGAGGGTGTACGCATTGCGTTTGAACTTTCCGATGTTGATGCTATCGCCCGAGCGGGGGTCAAACCACCAGGCCTGAAACCTCTTACCCTGCATCTGACTCAGGTCAATATCAACGGTAGGGTTTTGGGGTAAGTATATTATTGCAAAACCATCGCCTTGGGCAGCACGGATGCTTGGGTTATTCTCAGTTACTATAGATGAGTCAGGTTGCAGACTGGTAAACGGACGGGATTCAAATAATACCCGTAGGTAGCCCATCTGAAACGCTCCCGGATGATCTAACGCTTCGTACCAAGGAGTTCGGGCCGAGGAGACAGGTTCACGACCGGGCTGCCACATCTGCCAAATATTATGATCGCCGTAGGTATGCCCTAAGCCACCGGAAAGCATATTCCAATAAGCTGCTTGTCGCACATCAGCTTCATCAAACCATCCATTTTCTGGCTTCCAATTAACTGGGTGGTCTTCGTAGTTTGGTTCGCCATCCAGGGTAGCTTTTAGCGGGGTTCGCTGTAAATTCCCTAAGTTTACTTCGTAATTGGGAATATTTTTCTTGCCATGTCCCGATTGAAACATATTGAAGTCGAGCCAATTATCTTGATGGAAAAATTCAGCGGAATTGCGTCCGCCCATTGGGTGATAAGTCATCAGGTGGGTACCGCCATCGCCTTCCTTTAACCCGTTTGCCATTTGGCGGATAATCGCAAAATCCTCCTCTTCTTCGGGAATACGGTCGCCCCCTAGAATCCAGACAATTGGTTTATCGCGGTAACGGTTGCCCAAAAATTTACCAAAGGTGTAGGCATTCTGAGGATTAAATACTTCCGGACCTACTCCCCAGCGCAGATTAAATTTATCACCCCAGGTGGGTAGCATTCCAATATACAAACCGAGCTCTTCAGCTTTGTTGACGATAAAATCTACATGGGTAAAGTAATCTTCGTTGGGCTGAGCGGGATCATCGTCGACTAATGGAGTGTGACCGTAAGGATTAGGATCGTGTAAACCATCTAGTTCAGCCAGTACCACTGCTTGAATAACCGTAAACCCCTTATCGGCTCGGTTTCTCAGGTAGTTCGTAGCTTCTTCTCGGTCAAGGCGGTGAAACAGCTCCCAGGCAGTATCGCCCAGCCAGAAAAAAGGAGTGCCATCCTCTTGAGTCAGGTAGCGCTGGTTTTCGCTCACCTTGAGCGATTGCCCATTAGCAATTAACGAGAATACCAGGAGTAGTGCAGCAAAATAGCAGTTAGTATGCGACATAGTGGAAGGATTAAGGTTGTTAACGATTATTCTATAAGTTAAAATTTCTCGCTAACTTTTTCCACTGTTTTGAATCTATTTACCTCCGGGATAGCCATAACACCCAGTCGCCTGCGGCAGGAGCCGTAAGTGTGGTAACCTCTGTCCCTAGTACGTTGGAACCATAAGCCCAGGTGCCAGTATCGGGATCGAACCAGCGTACTGAGAAGCCATACTTGGGTAGCCTTAGTGTGACCGTTGGTATTTTCTCTTTTGGGTAATCACTTTTAGGAGTACCCCCGCTGGGATTTGCTAGATATACCAAATACTCATCATCATTGTGGATGCACTTATACTGCAAAGCATCTCCACCAACTAAGCTGTCGTCCGGCTGCATGCTTACTAAGGTCAGTCCTGACTCCCGAAAAAACTGATGGATGTGCCGAAAATCATGCCCACCCTGAAATAGAATACCGGCCCGATTAGCATCAAAGTAGCCCGTAACTCCTTTATCCCTACCTTCTTGAGCTTGATAGCTTAGGATTACTTCTTTATCTGGCCCCTGAAATTCAGAGCCTAGGTAAGGGTCGTACGTTTTCAGGCCACCGTAGGTAGCATGCCCGCCTGAAAATAAAGAAGCCCACATTAACCTTCGGAAAAAATAGCGAGGATGCGCTGGCGGACGATACAGTTCGTAACGATCTTCATCCAGCACGGCAGGTTGTTTAATCTTCTCACGGTATTCCAAAATGAGCTTTCCTGCTACTTCATCCAGGCTTTCTAAAGTGACTATATCCGACCAGGGCTCTTGAGCGAAATCGTAACCGGTAAAGCGGGCTTGATGATTGGTAATCAGCGTACCCCAGGGTTCCCGGTCGTGATAATCTTGCCCCATTTGCCGAATGGTTCGATGATAAACTTCCCGCCCAGAAATAGCGGCAACTGTATCAGCCTTAATTTTTCGATCGTTCGTCATAGCCCACTGGATGTTCGGAAAAGACGACCAACGGGCTTGAGCATAACGGGCTATTAATCGAGATACTTCGTCACTCTCGCCGTAGCGACGAATCATCTCAGTGTCCTCAGCGTGAGGCATGAGTTGGAAGATAGTCTGCGGATACTTTTCCAGCGCATATTGTAAACGATGCTCAATTTCTTTCCAGACAAATAATGAAAGGTCGTGTCTATTAGGCATTAGTAATTCATTTACTTCGCCCCGCGACATAGCAAACCAAGTGCGTATTTTGGTAGCTCCCATTTCGGCAGCCTGATCGATATAGTCTTTCCAGTGAGGCTCGGTCGGCACTACGTAGCGATAACCTGTATCGCCAATGTGTAAAAACCACTCACCATTGTCGTAGGCAAACTGATACGGATCATCCGAGTGTATTCGTAACTTCCCGCGGAAATCGGATGGCAGCACCTCAAAAGTACCCTGCCGATTATCTAGCCCTGAATTGTTAGATTTAGATTGCCATTTCCACTTTCCTGTCTGATCACAGTATGCCCGGGCTCTATACCGGGTACCCCCGTCGTAAAAGCCATCTACGGTTGCCAGTGATCCATCGGGTCGGGTGAATGTGACTTTTAAACTGATGTCGTAGTATGGGTTTTGTTTCGTAGGTAAAGCATTGAAGATTACTTCGTATACTCCTCGGTGATGGGCAAGTTGATTGCCAGAAGACAACACTTGCTGGGCAGTTACAAAATTGGGAAGTAGTAAAATCTTGAAAAATAAGACAAAGTAAAAGCAGATGAGCTTCATGGGTTTGGGAAAGTAGTGTTCAGAAATACACATATTTTCAGTAGCAATTTAGGCGATTGGTTAAGAAATCTATAGCACGTGCCCCTTCAAGACAAATTCCCCAGATTTAAATCTATCTGCCATCTTCTGAAGCGATCTAGATAGCATTATTCACAAGACCTTATCCAGAAATAGTATTATTCAGCTGTGATTTCTCTCATCAGTAACCAGGAAGGCGATTTGTTTGGCCTATTAGAATATTAAGGTAGTATGATAATAAACGGTTATTGAAAATAATTTAAATAATGGCTAAAAATACCCATTTATGGGTATTGTAGGCAATAAGGAGATTGTCTACCTTCTATCAGAATTCTGAAAAACTATTTCCTAACCTTAATTCAAACTTCTATGAGAAAAATTCACCCTTCTACGCTTACGCTCATTGCGGCCCTCCTAATTATGGGTAGTATATCGGCGTTAAGAGCACAGAATCTACCTATTTTTAACTCTGTCAATGATGTAGTGGCCGAGAAAGGACAGCATTTTCCCGCAGTTGATGCTTGGCAGCCATCATACCCAATGTTCAGTACCGATATCTTTTCAGAAAATTTTAATAAAAGTAGTACGCAATGGGCCACTCCCGATAATGGTTGGAAAATAGCCAATGGAAGGGCTCAGATTTTGGGTAATCAAAGTACTTCTGAATCATATTTAGTCAGCCCTGCATTCGTTATCCCGCAGGGAAAATTCAAATTAAAATACCAAGAAAAATACTCATTAGAGAGTCATTATGATTTTGGTTCGGTATGGATCACTAAAGACAATGGTATTAATTGGAGAAAGGTACATACCATAACGGGTGTAGCTGAGTGGCGCGACACTTATATCGACTTAAGAGCCTATCAGAATGAGACTGTCAAGTTTGCTTTTGTATCAAAAGCCGATGACCTAGTTAACGAACTATTTTGGCAGATAGATAATTTGGAGATTGTTGAGCAGACAAAAGCTGCATTTCCCCAATTTGCTACTAATACTCGTGTATCGGCGTTAGCTGCAAAACTGCAAAACTCCCTCAATGCGATCTTAACTGGTCGTGAAATTAATACTTTCCCTACCATCTCTGCTACTGTTCGAGTAGAAGATATGCCTAATCTTACCGAGAGTGACTTTAAAGTTTGCGAAAATGGTGAAGAGCAGATTGAAGATTTCAACGTAATTCTTCCTCAGGTTGGTATACCCCGTCCAGCGGATATTGTCTTTATTATTGATAACAGTGGCAGTATGGGGGATGAGCAAATTGCAATACAAAACAGTATTACTGCATTTGTAGACGATTTAGAGGCCGAAGACATTAACGCAAATTTAGGACTTACTAGGTTTGGTCAATCGGCTTTAGGAGGCAATCCAATTATAGAAAATGATGGACAACTTTCTGAAACAAGCGAAGATTTTCTTGATAATGTATTTATTAAAAACTTCGCGGATTTTAGCGGTGGAACTGAGCCTGGACTGGATGCCATCTTAGCATCAGTAAGTCAGTTCAATTTCAGAACAAACTCCCAGAAATACTTTATCCTTATTACTGATGAGGATAACGATGGACTTACTGAGCCAAGGGACGTATTACCCGTGCTACAACAACAAGTTGTTACATTATATTCAGTTATCAACGCTAATGGGTTTTTCTCAGGAACTTCTCAATTTGACTATGGTGATTTGGCAATTGACAGCGGGGGTGATCAATACGATATCGTGGATCTTATTGACCCTTCAACCCTTCAGCCAATTATTGATGATATCAAAAGTAATATCGCTACAGAGGACACATATATTGTTAGCTACAAATCAAGTAACCGTGATCTGAATGGTATAGAGAGAGTAGTAGATATCAAGGTTACTTCTAATGGTGAATCAGATACAGTGACGTTTATGTACACCCCGGGAGCTGCCCCCCTTATCAGTTTAGCCCAAAGTACTCTTGACTTAATAGCTAATCCACAGCCAGTAGGCGATCCAATTACTATTCAGGCAAATATTACTGATCTAGAGGAACCCTTTACAGAGTCCGCTATACTATTCTATCGGACTACAGGTGAAGCAAATTACGCTCAGATAGAAATGACCAATGTAGGTGGTGATCTATGGGAGGCTACTATTCCTGCTTCGTTCGCCAGTATGCCAGGGGTTGATTTGTACATCACGGCTACTGACGGTATATCTACTACATCAGATCGGGCAAACAGCCCTGCTCAGAACCCTTATCAGATTGCTATTAATCCGAATGTGGCTCCGATTATTACCTCAACTCCAGTAAACTCGTTGAACCTTGGGGAAGATTTAGCAATTACTGCGGAAATTACTGATAATACCAACGAAGTGGCTAGTGCTTCGTTATTTTACCGAGGCATAGGTGAGCCGTTGTATCAGGAGGTTTCTCTTAACAATACTGGAAGAGATAACTATGAAGTTACGGTTAATGCCAACGACCTCTCTGATAATGGAGTACAGTATTATATCAGAGCTACCGATGACTTTGGAGTTAGCTCCTATTTCGGAGAACCTCAGACACCAATCGTTGTAGATATTATCGCAATAGGTCAGTCAGAACTTGTACTTTCGCCAGCATCGGTTACTGTTGATGTGAATAAGGAAGTATGTGTCACTGCGAAACTTACTGATGAAAATGGTGACCCTATTGACGAGGAGGTTGTTTCATTTGAAGTAACTGGTACCAATACCTCTTCCGCTTCGGTGGAAACCGATGAAAATGGTGAGGTAGAATTTTGTTACATTCCTACTACTGCGGGTAATGACATTATTACCGCTTCAGCGATAGGTCTGTCTGATCAAACTAGTGTGACTGTTAATTCTATTGTCTCGCCTCCTGGCCAAAGAGTAAGCAGCTTCACCTTAGTAAATGCTGAAACGGATCAGGATATTCGCCCCATTGCCAGTGGCGATATAGTTTACAGTAATGGAATGACTCTGCTGGATATTCGGGCAAATACTGATCCTGGTCAGGTAGGTAGTGTTCAGTTGGAGCTTAGTGGACCATTAGAGCGGAACCAATTGGAGAACTTACAATTCTACTCACTGTTCGGCGATAACCCCCGCGGGGATTACAATGGGGCAGTACTGCCTTCCGGTGATTATACCCTTATTGCAACCCCGTATTCGGAACGTAATGCTGGCGGAGATGTGGGTACCCCTTTAACCATTCAGTTTGAGGTAATCAATATTATGGTAGATGATTTTACCTTAGTAAACTCCGAAACTGATCAGGATATTCAGCCCCTAATGGATGGAGACATTATTGACTTAACTACCGTAGGGGAAATCCGATTGGATGTTCGGGCGGGTACTACTCCTAATCGATTAGGTAGCGTTCAGTTTGAACTAGAAGGGCCTGTTTTAACCGATCGGTTCGAGAACCTGCCGCTTTATTCATTATTTGGCGATAATCCAAGTGGTGATTATCAGGGTGAAATTCTGCTGCCGGGGGAATATACGCTTACGGCCACCCCATACTCCGAAAGAAATGGAAATGGGTTTGAAGGAGCATCGCTTACTGTTCAGTTCGAGGTAGTTGGACAGCCCTCTTTCTCAGTACAAAGTTTTACTTTAGTAAATGCCGAGACTGATCAAGACATTCAACCTCTTGAAGATGGAGATGAAGTTAACTTGGGTGCTTTGGGAGATATTCTCTACAGTGCTCGGGCTAATACTTCCCCCGGATTTATCGGTAGCGTAGTTATAGAGCTGGACGGGCCGATTATGCACCAGCAAATAGAAAATCGCTTACCGTACAGCCTATTCGGTGACAATCCTCCCGGCGAGTACTCTGGCGAATTCTTTCCGCCCGGATCGTATGCGCTGACCGCAACCCCTTACTCAGCCATGAGTGGGCAGGGGTTTACGGGTGATGTACTTACTGTTGAATTTACAGTGGTAGATGGGAGTGGCAGCCGGATGGCTAGTGTAAAACCTAAGTTAGGGTCGGAAGCGTTTAGTGAGCTTTCGTTCTCTGATGATCGTGTAGGTGAATTCCGGGTATTTCCCATACCCTCCAGTGGAAAAGTGCATATTGTACTACCTGACCAGATAGAAGGTTCAGCCCAAGTATCCGTTTACGACGCCCTTGGAAAAACCGTTCATACTTCTCGAGAAGATGAAGGCGTTTCTCTAGATTTACGTCCGTATGGAGTAGGAGTATATTTTGTGCGTTTGCTCGGAAGTGAGCAGACGTATACTCAACGAATTCTTATTGAGTAAACTCAAGATAACTGATCTGACAAAGAAGCTTTCTATTATTCAGTGGGAGTGGGAGTGGGAGGCTCTTTTGTCTTTAGAAAGTATATCATAACATGCTTGAGCAAGATGGTACAGGACGGTAAGCTTGGCTATTTTTCTGTACTTTTACTATCGCAAAATAATTTTTCCCCTTTATAAAACCTACCTTTCTATGGAAAGCCTAGCCGCATCCTTCAAGCACGTAAACTACCTATGGGACGAAGATAAAGCCAAATCGCTGGAAGGCGACGAGGTAGCTCTGCTACTTTATCGCTCCAATATTCTAGGGGCGGATCTGAGAGTGACCAACTACGGAGGCGGTAATACCAGTTGCAAGACTATCGAGAAAAATCCGCTGAGCGGAGAAGATACCGAAGTGATGTGGATTAAGGGGTCAGGCGGTGATATTGGGTCACTTACCCGGAGTGGTCTGGCGGGACTATTCAACGAGCGGCTGCACGCCCTCAAGAATCGCTATCGGGGATTAGAATTCGAGGACGAGATGGTAGGCCTATTTTATCACTGCCTCTACGACCTAGATTCGCGGGCACCGAGTATTGATACTCCACTACATGCCTTCTTACCCTATAAACATATTGACCATCTGCATCCGGATGCACTAATTGCCATTGCCGCCGCCAAAGATGGGAAGCAGATTAACGAAGAATTGTTTGAGGGACAATTAGGTTGGGTAGACTGGCAACGCCCTGGCTTTGATTTGGGTTTACAGCTAGAAAAGTGTATCCAAGAAAACCCGGGTATTCGGGGAATTACATTGGGTAGTCATGGAGTATTTACTTGGGGCGATACGGCTTATGAATGCTACATGAATAGTTTAGAGGTGATTGAGAAAGCATCACGCTACATCGCGGAACGTACGGGTAAAGACCGTCCGGTTTTCGGCGGGGCTAAGGTAGAGTCGCTACCCGAAGTTGACCGCAAGAAACAGGCAGCGGAATTAGCCCCTACGCTGCGCGGACTTTGCTCCAGCCATAAGCCAATGGTGGGTCATTTTACTGACGATGAAAGAGTGCTACAATTCATTAACAGTGAGGATTTATCTAAACTAGCCCCGATGGGGACCTCTTGCCCTGATCACTTTCTCCGAACGAAGATTCGCCCTCTAGTACTAGACTTCCTGCCAGCGGATGCAGATTTATCAGATGATAAAGCCATTCGTGATCAAATGTCGGGAGCGTTTCAGGAGTATCGTAAGGATTACGCCGAATACTACGAAAATCATAAGCACGACGATAGTCCTGCTATGCGAGACCCTAATCCGGTAGTAATTTTGTGGCCAGGGGTGGGGATGTTTACCTTTGCCAAAAACAAACAAACGGCGCGGGTAGCCAGTGAGTTTTACGTAAACGCTATTAACGTAATGCGGGGCTCGGAAGCTATCTCCGAATATACGTCTCTCCCGCTGCAAGAAGCCTTTGATATTGAGTATTGGCTATTGGAAGAAGCCAAGCTAAAACGAATGCCCCCTGAAAAGCCACTTTCCCGGAAAGTAGCTTTGATTACTGGTAGTGGGGGCGGTATCGGAAAAGCCATTGCCGAGAAATTTGTCCAGCAAGGAGCCTGCGTTATCCTTTCAGATATGAATGAAGAGCGACTGGAAGAAGCCCGCGATGAATTTGTGGAGAAGTACGGAAAAGACTCAACCATTGGTGCCTGCCTTAATGTAACTGAGAACGATGATATTACTCAAGCGTTTCATGATGCTTGTTTAGCTTTTGGGGGGGTGGATATTTTGGTAAATAATGCCGGGCTTTCTATCTCCAAGACACTAGAAGACACTCAAGAGAATGATTGGGATCTGCAACACGATGTGATGGTAAAAGGTCAGTTTTTGATGACCCAATCGACCGTAGATATTATGCGGAAACAGCGTTTAGGTGGCGACGTTGTCAACATCGTAAGTAAAAACGCCCTAGTTTCTGGGCCAAATAATACAGCTTACGGAACCGCCAAAGCAGCCCAGTTACACTTATCGCGCCTACTAGCCGCTGAACTGGGCAAAGACAAAATCCGGGTAAATGTAGTAAACCCGGATGCGGTGATTCAGGGAAGTAATATCTGGGCTGGGGGCTGGGCCAAAGGCCGAGCCGAGGCTTACGGTGTTTCTGAAGATGAACTCCCCAACCACTACGCCAAACGTACCCTGCTGAACGAAACTATAGTGCCCGAAGATATTGCCAATGGAGTGTTTGCTTTGGTAGGTGGTCTGATGAACAAAAGTACTGGTAATGTGCTAAATGTAGATGGTGGGCTTGCTCCAGCATTTGTCCGCTAAAAATTATTAGTCAGTTGTTGGATAGGGGCTCCGCATTCACTGTCCCGTAAGGAATAAATGTCATAATAGGCATCCAATCTTTAACTGAGTTATAGTATTCTTCCCGTAGAAGTTGATTCCGGTATACTTTTGCAGCGATAATGCTCAGTTCTTGCTGACGCACTACTTCACGCTCTGCAATTAACAAAGAACAAGCTAATGCTAAAGAGTTTAGTTTATCAACTGAACTGACCATAATGTAGAGGTCTTTCTTCATTTTGGTAATATAGATTTATTGCATTATGACGTGTCTACAATTTCGCCCAATGTAGGAGATTGCTCGTTTAATGATGAGACTATCAGACTATCGCGGTTAGCAAAAACTGCTTGATGGCGAACTAAAAGTAGCAATTTACCTAAATTGCTACTCTCTTTGCTTTAATATCTTCATTAGAGATAGTTTTTTCAGCGCACATACCAATGGCATTAGATGAATTATCTTTCCTTTAGAAGAGGTGATTGTTGTATAGCTTAATCTCGCGACATAAATCTTGAAGCCCAGATTCTTGCACTCAGTACACTAGATATTTTCTTTGCTAACGCTATGAAAGTGCTATACTTTTTGACTTCAAAAACTCACCCGTTACAGTGTCAATTATTCAGTAGTCTCGTTCACGTCTATATTTAAATAGCGAAGCGACTAAAATTCTTAATACTTGCCAATAAACTGTATAGGTAAGTACGCTAGAAGTTGTTGTTGCATTAATTATAATGCCAACGTTACGTGATATTATGCTAATTCTTAACTAGATAGTCACTCTCATAACTGTAATGAGTAATTATCTTTCAGTGTCTATATTCCTGCAAAAATGTATGAGATTGACTTCTTTAATACATCCTAAAGTGTCTTAATACCCATTTAGTAAAAAGCAGATTAAGAAGTATGGTGTAATATTTAAGAGGGCATTAATTATAAATATTTATGTATTATTGCATAGCACAGTTATGGATCAAAATTCCAAAACACTCAAAATTGACCTGTTTTTGCCGATTTTGATCCATCAAACACATCTTTAAGTTGAAAATAGTGTGCTATTTGTAAACGAATTGCAGTATAATGATATTGCATCTGCAGTTTTCGGTAGCAATTCAGTAAAATTTTTAATCTGAATATTGCATCAAGTATTTTGAGATATTGCGTTGTGCCATTTGTCTGTACCTATTATACCTATTTAGTACCCGGCCTTTTAGCTAATACTAATATATATGCCCTATTTAAGTAAAAGTATTGGAATGAATGTATTAACCCATTGAATTCACAGAAATCTGATCCTCAAATATTATAAAAACTTATAATCACAAAATAGTGCAGATGATGGGGAAGTCGAT
>JBCCTI010000059.1:0-45648 GCA_039198955.1 Bacteroidota bacterium
TATTTAAAGAATGCATAAAGCATATAAAATATCGCTAATTACTTATAACATAATTATTCTAAGTGGCTATTATTCAGCCAATTTGTTAGCATATCCTCCCTCCCAACTAGCATTGGTTCTGAAATTTGATGAGGTAGAAGATGCGAGAAGTTCCCCACTGAGTGGAGCTTCTACTGCAAAATACTCCCATAGTACCTATAAAATTACTCAAGTAACCAAAAAGATTAATACCACCCTAGTGCGTAATGGAGCTGATTTACTAGTGCGCTTTACTAATTCTAACAACCAAGTGGTAGTACAAGTATCTGACGTGCGAGGGCAGTCTGTTCATTCGGTTTATCACGATAACATGGAAGCTGGATTCTACGAGATTCCAGTATTACCCGCGAATGGTCAATCTGCCCTGTATTTTGTATCGCTTGTCATCAACCAACAAGCTTATTCATTTCAGGTTTTATCCCGACCATAATTACTAATTTATGGATACTGCTAAAATATTAATCGCTGAAGACGATGAAGCTCTTTTAAATATGATTGCTTTCAAGCTACGGGGCGAAGGCTTTTCCCAAATATTTCACGCTTACGACGGGAAACGGGCCAAGCGAATTATTCTGGAAGAAAAACCCTCGGTTATTATTACCGACATTCTTATGCCGTTTGCTTCCGGCCTGGAGGTCATTAGCTATGTTAGGTTAGAGTTAGATTATGATCCGTTTATTGTGGCTTTATCAGCGATGAACACTCCCCAAGCAGAAGCAGAAGCTTATGATTTAGGAGCAAACTACTACCTCGCCAAACCCTTTAATCTTCAGGGACTAGTCGATCAGGTAAAACAAATAATCCCCGTTGCGCTTTGAAGAAGATCCATATCTATATCGCCCTATTTGCTTGGAGTATCTTCGGATATCCGGGTCAAGTCCTTTCTCAGGCAGTTAATGCAGACAGTCTGTACGCTGTCGCTCGGTCTCAGGCTTATGCCGAGCAATATGAATCAGCCACAGAAAATTTGCGAGTGCTGCTAGCAAACTACCCTGATCGGTACAATGCTCACTTGTTACTATGCTCCATTTACAGTTGGGAGCGTAAGCTCAACCAAGCCCGAACCGCCTATCAGGTGATTTTAGATCGCTACCCCACAGTAGAAGTTTATCGGGGGGCAGGTCGGGTAGAAATGTGGGACGCAGCCTGGCCCAACGCTCTTTCATTATTCAATCAGGGATTAGAAAAATACCCAGAAGATAGCACGCTCAGCTTTCTTAAAGCCCAAACACTAGTAGAACTAGGGCGAACGAAGGAAGCGATTGCATTACTGGAAAAAATAGATTCGCTGCCTCAGGCTGATAGTTTACTGAACTACTTACGACCTCAGAGCACAAAAAACGTAGTGCGTGCTAGCTACTACTACGCCAACTTTGATCAGGTATTCACCCCCTGGCATATTGGTCGTCTAGAATACGAACGTCGAACGACATTGGGGCCAGTGATCGCCCGATTAAGTCAGGCGCGCATGTTTGATCAGGTCGGTCAACAGACTGAACTTGACTTCTATCCTAAAATTGCTACCCGTACCTATGCCTACGTTAACATTGGCTTATCCGATCAAACCATATTTCCCGATTTTCGGTGGGGAGCGGAGCTCTTTCAGGGGTTTGGAAACAGTATGGAAGTATCAGGTGGTATGCGGATGCTTTACTTCAATCCAATAAATGCACGTATTTACACCGCCCAGCTTGGCCACTACGCGGCTTCACATTGGATTTCTGGGCGGGCTTTTTTGACGAACGTACAAGAAACTAGCTCCCTTGCCGGATCATTTACCTACCGACGCTATATTCAGCATAGCGATCATTATTTTAGTTTGTACGCCAACTACGGAAACTCCCCTATACAAGTAGTGAGCCTACCCGAAATATTACGACTAAATACTCAAAGAGTCAGCATTGATTACCAACATGCTTTTTGGAAACGTTCCTTTTTAGCTCATCTGATGGTTGAGTACCAACAAGAAACCTATGAGGAATTACGACAATTAAACCGATGGGGGCTCGAGTTTGGACTGGCAAAAAGATTTTAACTGAAATGATAATAGCAGCTATTCAATGGGATGTTTTCATCCCTTACGACGGATTACTAAGTATCGCAGCCATACTGATGCTGGGTTGTCTGACTTTGGTACTAGTGCTGTACATTCATCGGGCTTTAGCAGTCGCCAGAACAAAAAAGAAAGATGACCTTCAGTTTCGCTACCAATATTTACTGTACGATGCGTTGGTAGAAAGTCAATCGGGAAATGTGTCAGGTAGTTTTCTAGAAACGGCTTTAAAGCTATTTGAGCAAGAGAGAAAACGAAGTAAGTCGCTTAATCAACAAGTACTCACCGATATTATTCTCAACTTGAAGAAAAGCCTGACCGGCGCAGCCCAGGATCAACTTCTTGACTTAGCTCATGCTTTGGAGCTACCCCAGTATTCTCGAAAGAAGCTACAGCAAAAAAGTTCTAGCGTAAGAACGAAGGGACTACACGAAGTAAGTGCTATGCAGTTAAGTAACCGTGAGGTTATAAATGAAATAGAAATGTTGCAGCACACTGATGTGCAGCAAGTGGATCAGGAGGTGATTTTGGCATTAGCCAAACTAGAGCACTCACCTCACCTTACATTCCTAAACAACCTGACCACCCCACTTAGTGAGTGGTTACAAATTCGTCTACATCATTACTTACGAAGCCTCGAGCGTCATCAACTTCCAGATTTTAGTCAATGGCTAGATTCTTCAAATGAAAGCGTAGTACTTTTTGCCTTACGCATGATCGCCGAATTTAGGCAGCACACAGCCAATCAGCGAGTTTTGGGTCACCTTACTAGTTCATCAGTATCAATTTTAACCGAGACTATTAGAACTATTACCCGTCTGAAGCTCACCGAAGCAATCCCTTCATTAATGGATCTGACCCGACACGAAAATACAGATGTTCAGCTAGCTAGTTTAGAGGCCGTTGGAAAATTGGGAGATCCTCGACAGGTTGGTACGTTGAATAATCTTCAGGAACATCCTAACTACTGGGTCAGACGAGCTACTGCTATGGTGGTTACCCAGCTTAAGTCAAACGTGCCACTGTTGTAACAGTGCTTAAATTATATAATCAGATCACTATGAAAGAAATTGCGATCAACAGTATCACGTACCTGGCCGAAAATCTTATTTTGATTTACGGATTAATTCTAGCTGGATTCTCTATATTTCTTTCTACAGTTGGGCTAGTTGAGATCCGCAAATATCTTAAAAAGAATCGTTTAGATGATCCTCAGGCCTTACTCTCTTCGCCATTTGTTCCAAAGATTTCACTGATCGTACCTATGTATAACGAAGGACAGACGATCATTGACAGTGTACGTTCGCTGCTATCACTTCAGTACAACAACTACGAAGTAATCGTAGTAAACGACGGAAGTACCGACGAATCCCTACGAAAATTAATTGAGTACTTTCAGTTGGTACCTACTTATTTGGAGAGCAACTATGAACTACCGACTAAAAAAGTGCGCTGCCTATATAAATCGCGCCAGAAAGTATTTAGTAAGCTTACCGTGATAGATAAAGCCAACGGCGGAAAAGCCGATGCGCTCAATGCCGGACTCAATCATGCGGAAGGTAAGTTAGTGGCTACTATGGATGCTGACTCAATTATTGCGCCCAATGCTTTACTTAGAATGGTAAAGCCCTTTTTGGAGAACTCCGAGCGGGTGATTGCCACCGGAAGTATGGTCAGGATCGCCAATTCTTGTACGGTAGAAGATGGTAGCTTAGTTAAAATTCAACTACCTAAAGGTTGGTTAGCCCGGTTTCAGGCATTGGAATACATCCGGGTATTTTTACTGAGCCGACTGGGCTGGAGCCGATTAAATGGGTTGCTCATCATCTCAGGAGCTTTTGGCCTGTTTGACCGGGAAATTGTGGTGAAAGCGGGGGGCTATTACACTAAAACAGTGGGCGAAGATATGGAACTCACAGTACGCATGCGACGGTACATGCACGAGCAAAAGCTTGCCTACAAAGTAATTTATATTCCTGACCCCTTGTGTTGGACCGAAGCCCCCAATAGCCTATCACAACTCAGTCGGCAGCGCAACCGTTGGGCACGAGGTACTGCCGAAACATTAATTAAGCACCGAGGCCTACTGTTTAATCCAAAATACAAGCTAATGGGCTGGCTAAGCTATCCTTACTGGTTATGCTTTGAGTTTTTAGCTCCATTTGTAGAGGCTATCGGCCTAGCCTATTTTACTACGCTTGCCGTATTAGGTCATATAGATTGGACTAATTTTTTATTCTTTTTAGTTATCATTTATTTTTTCTCGGTATTATTATCTTTGGTGGCATTGATCGCTGAAGAATATTCTTATCACAAATATCAGCATACATCAGACATGGCCAAATTGATCATAACTGCGCTGATGGAACCGATATTTTACCACCCCATTATTTTAGTGAATGCCCTGAAGGGAAATCTAGATCTTTTGGTTGGAAAGAAAAGTTGGGGTGACATGCAACGCCGAGGGTTTACTAAACATCAGACGGAGCCATCTAAGAAGGTAGCTGGGTAAATAACTACCCCAAGATTCGCATATTATTTTTGTCGCTTTATTCTATGTCTGAAAATTCAATGTATCGTAACACGATAGACTATCAACTGTCTAAGATTGCTGAAGACGATCAAGGTTTTAAAAAGGAATTAGTCGCTATCTACTCTGAGTATATGCGGGATATTCCACAGGATTTTATACATCTGATTCAGCAGAAAAACTGGGAAGGTTTGGTACAGCTTCATCACAAACACAAAACTACTTGCCATGTACTAGCACTCCAGGATCTTTCCGATACTTTTGAACAAGTGCGAGGTGTAGTATCCACTAAATTGCCCGATAAAGAAGAGTTATTAAATAATTATATCAGCAAGGTTTCGGCTATCTGCCTTACCACACTAACCCAGCTTCAGGAAATAGCTAGTTCCTGATTTGTTCAATTTTCTCCTCGACCAATTCTTCATCTGCATGGTCAATTATCGTTTTTATTGGCTCGTTTCCAGTAATATTTTCGCAGGTTACTTCTACGTAGATTGGCAGATGGTCAGAGCCATAGGGCAGTAGCCGCTTTATTTTTACTAATTTGAAGTGACGGGACATGAAGACGTGGTCTAGCGGCCACCGCATAAGTGGATATTTAGCGTGAAATGTACTATAAAACCCCCGCCCCATTCTAGGGTCAAGTAAACCACTAATTTTGATAAATAAACGAGTAGTATATGACCAGGCTACATCATTTAGGTCTCCGGCAACTAGTGTAGGCTGAGTGGGATTGACCATAGTTTTTCCTACAATTAGCAATTCAGCATCCCGCTTAGTAGAAGTTTTACTTTCGGTAGGGCTAGGTGGTTCGGGGTGTAGGCAGTGGAGATTCACTCGCTGACCGGAAGATAAAACTACTTTACCGTGAAATGAAGGAACATCGGGCTTGACCAGGAATTTTATGTCGAAATCTTCTAACTCTAACTTCGAGTACAGAATCATTCCGTAGGTGTTTTCTAAAGGGTATTCTACGCAATACGGATATTTTTGCCGTATTGGCTTGATTTTTTTAAGCCACCATTCATTGGTCTCAACCATCAGTAAGATATCGGGGTCAACTTTTTCAACTCGCTTTAGATAGTTTTCTACGTCCCGGTTATACATCAGTATATTTGCCATCATTAGACCAACACTGTTGGCATCTACTGGTGAAACAGTACGTTTTACTTGAGTATTAGCAATTGGAGTGTACGGGTAAATGATGTAGGCTTGGTATAACAGACAGCCTGACAGAACCATGAGAAAAGAAACGTGAAACCAGCCCGATACTGGGAAGAAAATAACTAACCCGAGGAGAACCAGTAGGTTAATAACTGTAACCTGCACGTGCGGAAAATCGAACCCTCTCACTACCCAATGATCGTATCTTATCAGTGGTAATAAAGTCGCCACCATGAACAATCCTCCTATAACATATAGGGCAATCTTCATGGCAAAACGGTAATTTGGTTCTGGTTGTCAGTTAATAATGTCAAATCCCGTGTAGGGGACGAGCACACCTGGCATTTTAACCCCTTCGGCTTGCTGATTGTTTTCCAGAATAGCCGCTACAATCCGGGGAAGGGCTAGGGCACTACCGTTGAGGGTGTGAAGCATCTGAGTTTTATTGTTAGCGTCTTTGTAGCGCAACTTAAGTCGATTGGCTTGGTATGTCTCAACGTTACTTACTGAGCTAACTTCTAGCCACTGCTTCTGAGCCGCTGAATATACTTCCAGATCATAAGTGAGAGCGGAAGTAAAACCTAAGTCCCCAGCACAAAGTTTTAGTACCCGGTAGGGTAGTTCTAGCTGCTCGAGTAACTGACGGGCGTGGAGAAGCATCTCTTCCAAGGCGGCATACGAACGCTCCGGCTGGGTAATGTGTACAATTTCTACTTTATCAAATTGGTGAAGGCGATTTAGCCCCCGGACGTGAGCCCCCCAAGAACCCGCCTCCCGCCGAAAGCAGGGAGTGTAACCAGTATTTTTAACGGGTAAATCATCCTCTCGTAAAATCGTATTCCGATACAAATTAGTGATGGGCACTTCGGAAGTAGGAATCAGAAATAGCTTTTGGTCTACAATTTCGTACATCTGCCCTTCCTTATCGGGTAATTGCCCGGTTCCGTAGCCTGACTCTTCGTTAACCAGTAGTGGGGGCTGTACTTCGGTGTAGCCAGCTTCGCGGGCTTTATCCAGAAAAAAGTTGACCAGTGCCCGTTGCAGTCGTGCTCCTTTCCCTTTATAGACCGGAAAACCAGCCCCAGAAATTTTATTGCCTAGTGTAAAATCAATAATATCGTACTTTTCTATCAGCTCCCAATGGGGCGAAGCTCCATCAACTAAGGTAGGCTTCCTTCCGTGTTCAAAAATTACTTCATTATCTTCGGCTCGTAGCCCCTTCGGTACGCTTTCGTGCGGAAGGTTAGGAATATTGTACAATACTTGCTGAAGTTGCTCTTCGTGCGTTCGTAATGCTTCGTTTAAGGTTCTGGAACTATTTTTTAACTCAGCGGTTTTTAATTTGACTATTTCAGCTTCCTCTTGTTTTCCTTCTTTTATGAGTTGACCGATTTGTCGTGATATCGTGTTAGATTCTGCTAGGGTACTGTCCAATTTAGTCTGGGTTTCTCGGCGAAGCTGATCGAGCCTTACTACCTGATCTACCAAGTCTTGGGCATTTTTTAAGCCCCGCTTGACGAGGCCTTGCACGGTGGCTTGTTGGTTATTGACTATGTGTGATATTGCTAGCATATTTTTCTGGGAATCTAGGCGGAGAGCGAAGTACGAAAAAATGGCGTAGAAAAAGAAAAGGAGGACGTAAATTAAGTCAAGTAGTCTAAATAAAAATCATGCGTAATTGCTTGACAAATAGTAATTGATGGTCTATAATTGCACTAGCAAATCAGGAGAAGCGAAACGTCTTTGCCTTCCACTCTATTTTAGTGCGCTGCATCATCCTTTAATATCCGTTACCTAATATTCTTATCTTACCAGTCTGATGGCTGGGTTTCCAAATTTTTAGTACCACGTATTCCAATTTATGTACAACATCGATGAATTACAAGTTCGTCTGCTATCCGAACTACGGGAGATAGCCGAACAGATGGGATTGTCTAATTACAAAAAGCTTAACAAGAAAGATCTTATCTACAAAATTTTAGATCAGCAGGCTATTTTACCGGAAGACCAGCTTCCCCAGAAAAAACAAGCCCCTGCCGAAGAAGAGACATCTAATCCACCCAGTGAACCTTCTGCTCAGGAAAAATCTGCTGTTCCACCCAAAAAGGAAAACAAGCCTAAGCGACGCCGTGCGAAGAAACCGAAGGGAACACCAGCCGAATCGAGCCAGGATACTAAACAAGTATCTGCTAAACAGGCACTCGATGGAAAAAGTAGTGGTGAAAAGAGTGAAAAGAAAGACCAACAAGATGATTCTTTCCAGCATAAGCGCAAGCGGGTAAATGTAACCGACAGTGATGGCGATAATTTTGCCGATATCCCCAGTAGCACGAATGATCTGCTAGACTCGTTCGATATTGAAATGGAGGAGATGGCAGAAACTGGGGAGGCTTCTGGTGACCGCACTAACGATGATTCCCGTAAAGATAAAGACCGGGATAATCGGAACGACCACAATGATCGTAGCTCGCGAAGCTCCCAACGAGATAACAATAGTAACCGCGATAAGAAGCGGAACGAGGATAAAAAGCAAAATCAGATGGTACCGATTAAAGAATTTGACGGTGCCATTGAGAACGAAGGGGTACTGGAGATTATGCAAGACGGCTACGGCTTTTTGCGCTCATCAGATTATCACTACCTAGCTAGCCCTGACGACATTTATGTTTCCCCCTCTCAAATTAAGCTGTTTGGCCTGAAAACTGGAGATACCGTGCACGGACAGATTCGTCCACCTAAGGAGGGGGAAAAGTACTTCGCCTTACTGCGAGTAGAATCAGTAAACGGAAAAACTACGGAGGAAATCCGCGACCGGGTTCCGTTTGAGTACCTGACCCCACTTTTTCCCGAAGAGCGACTTAACTTATCCACCAAAGCGGGGCATTATTCTACCCGGATTCTAGATTTGTTTTCACCCATCGGAAAAGGGCAGCGGGGAATGATTGTTTCTCAACCCAAATCGGGTAAAACGGTTCTGCTCAAAGAAATTGCGAATGCTATTGCGGAAAATCATCCCGAAGTTTACCTCATTATCTTGCTGATTGATGAGCGTCCGGAAGAAGTAACCGATATGGCCCGCTCAGTGAAGGCTGAGGTAGTAGCCTCTACCTTTGACGAGCAAGCGGAAAAGCACGTAAAGGTAGCCAGTATCATCCTGGAAAAATCGAAGCGTATGGTAGAGTCCGGGCACGATGTGGTCATTCTACTGGACTCTATCACTCGCCTTGCCCGCGCGCACAACACTACGGTACCTTCTTCTGGTAAGATTCTATCGGGTGGGGTAGATGCCAACGCTCTGCATAAACCCAAACGCTTCTTCGGTGCCGCCCGAAACGTAGAAAACGGCGGCTCTCTCACGATCATCGCCACCGCCCTAATTGAAACTGGTTCTAAGATGGATGAGGTGATCTTTGAAGAGTTTAAAGGAACGGGTAATATGGAACTACAGCTGGATCGTAAGCTTTCTAACAAGCGAATTTACCCGGCTATCGACGTTCCAGCATCAGGTACTCGTCGCGAAGATCTCCTGATGGACAAAGAAGAACTGTCTCGCGTTTGGATTCTGCGTAAACTTATGTCCGACATGACGTCCAACGAAGCCATAGAATTCTTACTTTCCCGAATGAAGGGCACTCAAAATAATGAGGAGTTCCTGATTTCTATGAATGGGTAACGCGCCAGCAGCACAGGGACTAATCCTTATGCTATTACCGAGTATTATCCCTTCCCATCTACAAAATCCTGCAAATAACGATAGAGTTCGGTTAGTTTTCCGCTTTCAGTAATGGTAGCCCGATCAATCATGCCACCCTTATCGTCTCCTAACAAATTGGGTAAAACTTGTTCCAGTAGTGCTTCACTAAAAGCGCGGGAAGCGTCACGGGGTAGTTCCGACGGTAAATTATCAATCGCCATTACTGAGACGGTGTTTTCTGGCTGATAAGGTTTCACTACTTTGTTGTTCCAGACATCGTAATCATATACTGGGTTGTCAATGGTTGAAGGTTGCTTAGTAGAGGGAATAGAGCCTTCAATGTCGCAGGTGATGTCAGCAATTACTTTGATTTTGAAGTCTTCTTTCATCATCTCTTCCCGATAAAAAAGTACAGGTGAGTTAGCATCCCAGTAGGCACTAGCAACAAGTAGGTCAGTTTGATGAGCAAAAGGCAGAAAACCTGGTACAAACTGCTCAGGATGATCGTAAAACTCTTGCTCGTGAAATGGGTTTCCGTCTTTTCGTTGATTGTACTGCGTTACTTCTAATTGGGTATACACAGGTTCTTGGTAATCGTGTTCCAGATAATCACTAGCTTCTACCCGGCGAATGCCTACCTCATTAAGCACCTCTGCTGCTCCTTGTGATACCCGTCCAGTTCCGGTGATAGCAATTTTTATCGCCGGAAGCTTAATTTTAGGATATTCGGTACGCAAGTCAACTAAATCAAAGCAATCTTTCGCCCGCCGGATATTGTACAGACCAAACTTTTTCCCGAAGGTGTAAAGTCCGTTGTAAGCTCCTACAATACCGGCAAACCTACCAAAAGCCACCACCCGCTGATTTTGCTGATTGGTAAGTCGTTCGTAGTCAATTAAGCGGATATTCTTTTCCAAGATAGCTCGAAGTAAATCACGATTATATGCCTGTTTTTTTATAGTATGAGAAAAGAAAAAGTAGGTTTTGTCAGCAATCAGATCATCAATTGGCACTTCTTTTACGCCCATTAAAATATCAGCTGATTGCACTGAGTCTACTATTGAAATATTAACTTTTTGGTACTCCTCATCGGGAAAGCAACGCAACGTACTGCTTTGACAAACTACATCTACCTGAAATCTTTCTTTAATCTGCACTGCTTGATCAGGAGTAATCGGCACTCGATGGTCTACCGGAACTTTATTTTCTCGGATTAATGCAATAGTTGGTCGATCCATTTGAAAAAAAGGAATAGGTAAGGCAAATAATTTACAGAAACTATAGGTGCGAAAGTACTGAAAAGTTTGTGAACTCTCAGTACTAGCCATTACTCATTTAGGTAACAGGCAGCTACGTATATGCTAAACTTTTACATTACTAAATTGTAATTTATATATTTGATAGTCAGTTTTTTACGTTAAATATTTCGTTACACGAGATTTTTAAATCTACTACTTACGTTTCAATCCAGCCAGAGAATTTCTAAATTGCGTAGATGGAGAAATTCGTTGTCTCGGCTCGGAAGTATCGTCCGACTGGTTTTGAGCAGGTTGTCGGACAAGAGCATATTACTACTACACTACAGAATGCCATTGACCAGAATCATTTGGCGCAGGCTCTGCTATTTTGTGGCCCCCGAGGGGTAGGAAAGACTACTTGTGCCCGGATTGTAGCTCGAAAAATCAACGGATTTGATGAAGAGTCGTCAGCCAACGCTCTCAATATTTACGAATTAGACGCTGCTTCTAATAACTCGGTAGAAGATATCCGTAACCTGATTGATCAGGTGCGATATCCACCCCAGCAGGGAAAATTTAAAGTGTACATCATCGACGAGGTACATATGCTATCGAACCAGGCGTTCAACGCTTTTTTGAAGACGCTGGAAGAACCACCACCTTACGCCATTTTTATACTAGCGACTACCGAGAAACACAAAGTGATTCCGACTATTCTGTCGCGCTGCCAGATTTATGATTTCAACCGGATTCAGATTGAGGACATGGTGCGGCATCTACAGAAAATCGCCGACCGGGAAGACATTGAAGCCGAAGAGGAAGCCCTGTCTTTAATTGCTCAGAAAGCGGATGGTGCCTTGCGCGATGCGCTTTCTATCTTTGATCTGATTGTTACCTTTTCGGCTGACCGACAGGTGACTTACCGTGAGACCATTCAGAACCTGCACGTGCTGGATTATGATTATTACTTCCAGGTAGTGGATTTGCTGCTCGAGCAGAAACTACCCCAGGTGTTACTGGTATTGGATGATATTCTTCGGCAAGGTTTCGATGGGCATAACTTTATCGTTGGGCTAAATGAGCACCTAAGGAATGTGCTCGTTTGTAAAGACTTGACTACTTTACCATTGTTACAAGTATCAGATGCCGTACGAAACCGCTATCGGCAGCAAGCTGAAAAAACTCCTCTGTCATTTCTGCTCACCGCCATGAACCTGGCTGGACAGTGCGATCTACAGTACAAAAACAGTAAGAATCAGCGGTTGCACGTAGAGTTAGCCCTAATTAAAATGGCCTATATCGAGTCAGCCGTGCAACTGGCTCAACAAAAACCAGCTTCCGAGGACGATAAAAAAAAAGTAAACTTACCAGTACCCGATAATTCGGAAGCCTCTTCTATAAATCCCAGAGCCTCTAATGGAACCTTACCTTACGGAATGCAAAGCAATACGTCAGGGGGAAAGCTGCAAAGCACTGTCCGCATCCCGAAACTGGGACAACCTTTATCAGAAACATCATCTAATGGTAACGGTCACGGTCACGGTCACACTACTGAAGCAGTGGAAGTTGCCGAGCCAGAACATGCTGTACTGGAACCTCCGGCTAATCAGCTATTTTCGTTAAACGAATTACAAGAAGTTTGGAGCCAGTTTACGGAAGAGCGGCGGAATATGGGCAAAGAAACGGAGTACGTGTTGCTCAAGCAACCATTAGCTTTAGAAGAAGACGGGGTAACCATTCCGCTTACTTTTGTAAGCCCCATTCAGCAAGATCAGTTCGATGCGGTACGAGCCGAACTATTGCAGCGTCTGCGTCACCAATTGAATAATTCCCAAATTAACATTATAACGAAAGTAGAGAAAGAAGACCAAAATCGCCGTCCGTATACCCCTTCTGAGAAGCTCAACTATCTAAGTGAAAAGTATCCGTTGTTGCGGGAGTTAACCCAGCGTATGGGGTTAGACCCGGATTATTAGAGCTTTTGCAAATCACTTTGTACGCTGTCCAAATCGTCTTGGGTCAGTGGTTTGGTAATGTACTTAATTACCGCTTGGTTCGTGATAATCTTATCCACATCACGCCGGTCTTCAGAACTGGACAGAATAATTACTTTAGACTTCTGTTGAATGTCGGCGGGCAGGGTCTCAAACTCGTACAGAAACATGAACCCATCCATAATGGGCATGTTAATATCGAGGAAAATCAGATCGGGAATTTCACTAATCGTTTGGGCATTCTCCTGAAGATAATCTAGTGCCTGTTGCCCCGAGCTTTTTACTACCACTCGTTCGGCAAACTGAGTAAGTTCAATGACCCGTCGGCTGATAAAGTTATCAGTATCGTTGTCATCAATAAGCAGCACCAGATCAATCATTTGCTAAGCTATTCCTTTTCAAGAAAGTTGTCTATTCAACCCTAAAGGTCTGTCGATATCTGCCAAATAAAAAGCAGGATTTGACCAATACTCAATACACGTAAGGTTTTACCCCAAATACTATTTGGGCGAATAGTGAAATTCGTTTAGGGTGCAGTTACCCGCAACTGCTCTCCAACTTTGAGATTAAAGTTCTCTTTCTGATTCCACTCCATCAGTTCGCGAATAGAAATTTGGTGTTGGCGAGCAATCTGATACATGGTTTCTCCGGGCTGTACTTCGTGGTACTCATTGGCAGCTACAATCGGGGTAGCAGTGATTGGCAACCGAAGTTGTTGTCCGGGTTTAATGGTATCGTAAATCGATAGTTGATTATGCCCCGCCAAATCAGCTACCGATACTTGGTACTGGCGAGCAATACTATACAGGGTTTCCTGAGCTTGCACAGTATGATACTCTACCTTATCTATCTCTTTTTTGCTGGTATCTTCCGTTGCCTCTTCAGGATCATTCCGCCACGCTCGTTCCGATGCCTCTGGATCAGTTGGATCTAAGCTAGGTGCAGTATTCCCGTTAGCAGAAGGTTCTTTTACATTCTCATTTTCCGTAATTTTCGGCGATACCGTCAAGCTCTTAGAAGCAACTACCGTAGTGGGCAGTTGCTGGTCAGGCATTTCCGGAGGTGGCTGAAACTCTACTGGGAAATTATCTGGACGGATATAGCGGAGCCATAGTACCTGATACGCCTGCAATGGCTTTTCGTCCCGCAGCCGATTATTTCTCAGTAATTTACGTAGCTTAATTCCAAAGCGCTGAGAAACATCCCACCAGGTTTCTCCTGGCTCGGCAATATGATAGCGAGCGGGAGCACGGTTACGCTTGGCGCGTAGGTAGTACGGCTGACCTACCGTAATAGCTGCTTGTGGATGTCCCAGGTTATTAAACTTGATGATCCTGCTCGGAGCCACCCCGGTTCGCTGCGAAAGTCGTTTAACATCTTCGCCCTCTTTGACAATCACTGCCGGAATACCGTTGACTAGCAACTGCTCTCTTCCCAAAAACTGTCGGGTCTTCATGAGCGGAAAGACTTGTGAATTAATCTTTTCACCATGCAAGACTGAAACGGTATTATTTTCTGGTGGTGATGCCAGAAGTTTTCTGTCCGGCTTTTCGTTGGAGGCCAGTGGTGGCTCAATTGATCGTCCGCTAAAGTCGGGGACGATGATCGGGTAGCCCTTATCTTGGGGGACTTTTCGTTGCTTTAACCAGGTATTGTAAGGGCGCAAGTCTTCTTCGGTCACCTGGAATTCCTCAGCAATCTCGCGCAGGCTTTTCCCCCCACCGTTGCGGTACACAAAAAGCTGAACGGGTGGGTTTAGATTTTTACCGACAGCTTCCTCAAAGGCAATCTTATGGGACAGATACTTAAGTATGTACCAGTGGGTTTTTCCGTCGAGGCGCATCACTTTGCGTCCGTTAAACCGCTTGTCAGCTTTCTTGAGAGCACCACCGGGACCTTCGTAGTAAGCCATGAGGGCGTGTAACCAGTTGTCAAACAGGGCATTGTTATTTTTGAAATAACGAGCGGCACCCCGGGTTGCGGTGATAATATTCATCCGCTCATCTACTGCACTATTGATGGTCAGACCTACTTCTTCTGCTGCCGGCACCTTGAACTGCCAGTAGCCGATAGCATTAGCACTGGAAACCGCATCGCCTACCAAAGCACTTTCTTGAATTACTAGATATTTAATGTCTTCGGGTACATTCTCTTCCCGGAGGATCGGCTCAATTAGCGGAAAATAAGCGTCGATACGATCTACTTTGGCATTGAAATACTTTTCGTAGCGGGTGAGAGCATCTACATCGGTTTGAACCTTTTTACGGGCATCGGCAGTGAGCTCTAGCCGCATGTCTGCAAACAATATAACTTCTGGCACTTTTGGTGAGGCTGCCTGGGCTTGCCACGCACATAAGAGCATGAGTAGCCCTAAAACAACTTGCTTTTTCATACCCTATTTTTTTTGTGCGATCATCAATCCGTCGCGTATTGGTAGGAGAACGTTCTCTACGCGGGAATCTTGTTGAATAAATGCATTGAAATCTTTGAGCACTTTGGTTTTAGCATCAATCTTTTTGCCAGATTCTACTACTTTTCCGTGCCACAGCACGTTATCAGCAATAATGAATCCACCCGAAGGCACTTTCTCTAACACCAGTTCATAGTAACGGGGATAGTTTACCTTATCAGCATCGATAAAAACCAGATCAAAGGTTTCTTCTAACGTAGGAATAATCTCCAGCGCATCACCAATTTTGGTTTCAATAATATCTTGTAATTCAGCCCGATGAATATACTTCTTCACTAAGTCAGTTAACTCCTCGTTGATGTCAAGTGTAATCAGCTTGCCATCTTCCGGTAGGGCGGAGGCCATCCAGATTGCCGAGTAGCCCGTAAAGGTACCAATTTCCAAAATACGTTGGGGCTGCACCATCCTTACCAGCATTGCCAGTATACTTCCTTGCACTGGACCTGAAACCATGTGGGGCATCAGTACTTTCAAGTAAGTCTCATGCCGCAGTTCTTCTAGTAAGGTAGGTTCGGGCTGGCTGTGGGCTTCTACGTACTTTTCCACCGCCGGGGGTATTAGCTGCATATACAAGTCTACAATAATCTGCGGGGATGGGCAACGATGAAGATCACAATTTTGATAAATTTAGTATGCATGCCTACTAAAATTCAGTATATTTGCTCTGCTATGAAAAAAGAACTAACAGTAGACTATAATATAAAAACCGCCTGGCACGCGATTTATCGCATGTACAATCAGCACGCCCTGAAGAACGACTTCACTACTTCTATCGGTTACGTATTACTCAATATTGATTCTAAAGAAGGGACCCCCGCTACCAAAATCGCCCCCCTCATTGGATTAGAATCACGCAGTCTGACCCGGATGCTGAAGAACATGGAAGAGAAAGGATTAATTATCAAGCAGCCAGACTTGCACGATCGCCGTTCGGTACGGATTGTGCTAACGAAGTTGGGACGAGAGAAGAAAGAAATATCGCGTAAGACCGTGCTCGATTTTAACAACGCTGTGCGCGAAGTAATCCCAGAGCATAAGATCAGCGTCTTTTTTGAAGTTATTGACCATATCAACAAAATTGTAGAAGAAGAAATAAATCCCCCGGTTGTAACCACCACACCATGAAGAAATACAACATTACCAAAGTAGCCGTACTCGGCTCGGGAGTGATGGGCTCCCGCATTGCCTGCCACTTTGCCAATATTGGCGTAGAAGCCCTATTGCTCGACATTGTTCCGCGTGAACTTACCGAGAAGGAAGAGAAAAAAGGACTAACAATGGAAAGTCCGCAGGTACGTAATCGTATCGTTACGGAGTCTTTCCAGAAAGCCGTAAAATCCAAGCCCGCTCCACTCTATCACAAATCGTTTGCCGACCGGGTTACGCTGGGAAACTTTGACGATGATCTAAGTAAGATTGCCGATTACGATTGGGTAATTGAAGTAGTCGTGGAGCGATTGGATATTAAAAAACAACTATTTGATAAAGTAGAGCAATTTCGTAAGCCGGGAACGCTGATTACCTCCAATACTTCGGGAATTCCGATTAATATGATGTTGGATGGGCGTAGCGAAGATTTTCAAAAGCACTTCTGCGGAACCCACTTCTTTAATCCTCCTCGCTACCTGCGGTTGCTGGAGATCATTCCGTCGCAGAAAACTGACCCAGAGATTATTGACTTCCTGATGCACTACGGTGATCTGTACCTGGGTAAAGAAACCGTACTCTGCAAGGACACCCCGGCCTTCATCGCTAACCGTATTGGGGTATACAGCATTTTGTCTACCATGCACTCCGTTGAAAAAATGGGACTAACCGTTGGCGAAGTAGATAGTTTGACTGGCCCAATTATCGGACGGCCCAAGTCGGCGACCTTCCGCACTATGGATGTAGTAGGACTAGATACGACCGTGAATGTAGCTAATAACCTATTTGGAGTACTAAAGCAGGATGAGTCGCGCGATATGTTCCAGTTACCGGGTATTATGAAGGAGCTGTATGACCATAAGTGGCTAGGTGATAAAACTGGGCAAGGCTACTACAAAAAGATTAAAGACGAAAAGGGCAAATCGGTCATTCAGGAACTGAATCTGGAAACCTATGAGTACGGTGATCGTACCAAAGCCAAGTTTCCTTCCCTGGAAATGGCCAAGCCCAAGGATGATCTTAAGGAACGACTAAAGATTTTGGTAAGTGCCCCGGATAAAGCGGGAGAATTTTACCGCTCTCACTTCTACGATGCCTTCAAATATTGTTCAAACCGTATCCCCGAAATCGCCGACGAGCTTTATCGTATTGATCAGGCGGTGTGTGCTGGCTTCGGCTGGGAATACGGTCCGTTTGAGACCTGGGATATGCTAGGTGTGAAGAAGACGCTGGAGAAGATGGAAGAAGCGGGCTACAAGCCCAACCAGTGGGTGCTCGATATGCTAGAAAGTGGCGCGGAAAGCTTCTACAAAGCTGAAAATGGCAAGCGTCTGTACTACGATATTGATAGTAAATCTTACCAAGTGATTCCGGGTACGGATGAGTTCGTTCTGCTGGATACGCTACGGGAAAACAAAGTGCTATGGAGCAGCGACGGAGCTACCATTCTTGATTTGGGTGACGGCATCCTGAACGTAGAGTTCCACACCAAGATGAATACTTTGGGTAATGATCCGGTAGAAGCTATCAACCGTGCCATAGATATGGCTGAAAAAGACTACGTAGGCGTAGTAATCGGTAACGAAGGTCAGAACTTCTCAGCCGGAGCGAATCTGGCAATGCTGTTTATGTACGCCATTGAGCAGGAATTTGATGAAGTGGATATGATGATTCGTCAGTTCCAACGCACTATGATGCGAGCTCGCTACTCTTCGGTTCCGGTGGTAGTCGCTCCCCACGGTATGGCATTGGGCGGAGGCTGCGAACTTACCCTGCACGCTGATCATGTACAAGCGGCAGCAGAAACCTACACTGGCTTGGTAGAAGTAGGCGTAGGATTAATCCCCGCCGGAGGTGGAACCAAAGAAATGACCCTCCGGGTGTCTGACAGCATTGAAGCTGGAGACGTGGAGCTGAACGCCCTACAAAACACCTTCATGAACATCGCGACCGCCAAGGTATCTACCTCGGCTCACGAAGCACTAGACTTGCACTACCTGCGCGACCGCGACCGGGTTAGCCTGAATAAATCGCGCCTACTGGCGGATGCTAAAGAAGCAGCTTTATCGCTGGCTGAGCAAGGTTATACTCAACCTACGCAGCGTAAGGATATTAAAGTGCAGGGCAAAGGTGGCATGGCACTCTTCCTAGCCGGAATCTACGGTATGCGACAGGGACATTATATCTCGGATCACGATCAGAAGATAGCCGAAAAGATTGCCTACGTCATGTGCGGTGGTGAGCTATCCTACCCACAAATGGTATCCGAACAGTATCTACTAGACTTAGAGCGGGAAGCCTTCCTTTCTCTTTCCGGTGAAAAGAAAACCTTAGAGAGAATCCAGTCATTGCTACAAGGCGGTAAACCTCTCCGGAACTAAATTAGCCTAAGAGACTTACGAAGTTTTTGAAACTTCGTAAGTCTGAACCCGGTACTTTTGAAACCGATGCTTGTGAAAGTATCGGTTTTCTGTTGTTTTATAACTATGTAAAACATCCTTGTCTAACTTTATTAAGCTAGATAAGTAATAGACTTGATGATTCTGCCAGCATATATACTACCGCGACAAGAAAATGAACCTTAGCCATGTATCAAATCCGCTTATTTGTTGGCTTTTTAGCTATTTCTTCCTCGCTATACGCACAAGTGCCTGATGCACTTCGGGGACGGGTGATAGACGCAGCCACCAATGCTTCTGTTCCTTTTGCCACTGTAAAATTAAAAAATAGAACACAGGGAGTTATTTCCAATGCAGAAGGTGGTTTCCGATTTCCTTATCGGTATAAGTCACAGAAAGATACTCTGGTAATCTCGTGTATTGGCTATCAGAACAAAATAGTGCCTTTAGATCAACTCGAGGATAATAGCATCAATATCATCAAGCTCGAGACTTCAACTACACAATTAGCCGAGGTTGTAATTCGTGCCCGTAGAGAAAGAAAGAAACGCCTTTCCGTCTTCAGAATAGTTAAAAAAGCTATTAACCAAATTCCAGTTAATTATCCTCAATCCGATTTTACCTATGAAGCCTACTACCGAGATTATCAATTAAAAGATGATCAGTACATTAACTTGAATGAAGCTATAGTAGAAGTCTCTGATGCTGGGTTTCATACCAATGATGAACGCAGTACAAAAATCAGGTTACACGCCTATCGGCAAAACGCTGAATTCCAGCGAGATACCTCTACGGCTATTGCTTACGATAATGCGTATCAAAAATTTATTCCTGATGCCAAACTTAAAGCTTTCGGGGGTAATGAACTGACCATACTACGTATCCATAATGCTATTCGTAATCATGCGCTTCATACTTATTCTTTTGTCTATACATTAGCTGAGAATTTTATCAGAAATCATAACTTCAAGCTCAACGACCCTATCCTGCTCAATGATGTCTATCTGCACGCAATAACTTGCCGATCCATAAAATCCAAAACTGGCTCTAGTCACTTCGCAAAAGGCACAATATACATAGAGCCGGATAACTTTGCCATTCATAAGATGGTATACGAAGTATATCAGCGGGCTAAACCGGAGCATAAGTTACTGTTCGATGTTCAGGTAGAATACGTAAGACGGGATTCATCCATGTATTTGAACTATATCTCTTTCCACAACTTATTCAACATGAAAAACCCATCGGATTTTAAAGTGGAAGATATAGTATTCAACGCTGTTGATCGCATGTTTACCATTACTTTCAATCATTGGCCTACTAGTGCTTCGGTGTTAGATACCGATAACTATAAAATTAAGATTCTCGGTAAGAAAGTAGATGTGGAGAGGGTTACCTTCGATGGGTGGAATGGTAACAAAATCTATGTTTTCCTAAAAGAAAATGAGAAAGTAGATTTCATTGGGAATCGGGAGGCTTTGGGAGAAGAAATTCAAATCGAATTTGAAAATATAAAGGATCTTGAGGGACGGATATTAGGAGAAGAGACTTTTATAGTTGTAAATCAGTTTCGTGAACTTTTCGTCCAACAATGGGGTATATCGGTTCCAGAAATCAGCGATACATTATACATTGATAAAAAGATACCATTAGTACAAAATACAGTTATCCCCCAGAGGAAAAACTCGAGTTATTGGATGAATACGCCGATTTTCAAAGTAAAGAAGTAACTAGTTTAAGTTGCTGCGTATAACTCTACCACCCTCTCTGAAACTAGAAAGTAAAGACCATAAAAGGCTGCTTTTAACATTTTTGATACTGATACTTGTAAAAGTATTACTTTTTCACTTAGAGGGTCTATATGTAGTGATGGAGTGTACAACAGAAGTGCAAGTTCGGAAGATATATTTAGCTTAGGGGCAAAACGATGGAAGAGAAAGCAAAAGTAATGGCTATATTTTCTGAGCGGTACGATGCTTGAAAGACTTCCCAAGTAGTGTAACGAGTGCCCATGAGTACGAACAATCCTTGTTCAGACAAAGCTCAATACCAGTAGCAAAGCTTACTCTCTCACTGTGAAGATAACGTAGAAAGGATACGCTACAAGACATATCAGAGGTAAGGGTTACTGATCAATTCAGGGCCTTTGGAAAAACCCAGTGCTATGTGATGCAACACTGAATGAAGCTCTCTAGACAACGATGGACGATAGCGGGATCCGAGCAAATGGTCACGTCGAGGACGCTAAGCAAAAGTGACAACTGGAGGCTGGCTAAAGACCTTATTCACCATCCACACTCAGCTTTACGAAAATTTCGTACATCCCAAGAGAAGCTAATACTCTGAGTTGTGACGACTTTTTAGTATTTTAGACGTTTGTACTAAACGCCTATTTAATGTCTTCGGATATAAGACGCGCACCTACCTTTGTTGAATCGATTATACCCATTGCCTTTTTACTTCCTCTGCTGGCAATCAATGTATACGTATACGATAGCGACTCTACCTATGGGCCTAACCAGATTGCCTTGATTTTATCGGCAGCTGTAGCCGCCCTGATTGCGCTACGCACAGGTATCACTTGGTCTACTTTGCAGGATGGCATCGTAAAAAGCATTAGTTCGGCTATGTCGGCTATGCTCATTCTGTTACTCATTGGCTCACTGGCAGGAACCTGGATGCTCAGTGGTATTGTGCCCGCTATGATTTATTACGGTTTACAGATTCTGAACCCAACCATCTTCCTGTTTGCGGCTTGTATTGTCTGCGCTGTGGTTTCGGTGGCCACGGGTAGCAGTTGGTCCACGGTAGCTACGGTGGGCATTGCCTTGCTTGGTATTGGAACTACGCTGGGTTTGTCATCAGGAGTGATTGGTGGAGCCATTATTTCGGGAGCGTACTTTGGTGATAAAATGTCGCCTCTTTCAGATACTACAAACCTAGCTCCTGCTATGGCCGGAACGGATTTGTTCACCCACATCCGCTACATGACCTATACGACCATTCCCTCTATCACCATTACCCTGATTATCTTTTTGGTGATGGGATTCACGGCGGATAATACTATGACGGAGAGTGGTACGCAAGAAGTGTTAACTGCTTTAGATAATGCCTTTAATATCAACGGCTGGCTGTTTATCGTCCCAGTAGTAGTCATTGGTATGATTATTAAGAAAGTGCCTGCGCTACCCGCTCTTCTCGCTGGAACATTGTTGGGCGGTTTATTCGCTATCATCTTTCAACCCCAAGCCATTGCTCAAATTAGCGGGCAAAGCGGACTGATGGGAACGTATACTGCCGTCACGAAAGCCATGTATACCGACGTGAGCATCACTACGGAGAATGAAATGGTAAACGGCCTACTTTCTACCGGGGGCATGGCAGGAATGCTGAATACCATTTGGCTGATTATTTGTGCCATGATCTTCGGCGGGGTGATGGAGTCGGCGGGAATGCTGAAGCGTATTACACAATCAATTATCAAATTTGCCCACTCTACGGGTTCGTTAATTGCTTCTACTGCTGCTACGTCCGTCTTCTTCAACCTTACCGCTTCCGATCAATATTTAGCCATTGTGGTACCTGGCCGAATGTTTTCCCAGACCTACCGGGAGCGAGGATTGAAGCCCCAGGTTCTTAGTCGCACATTAGAAGACTCAGGAACCGTAACCTCAGTACTAATTCCCTGGAATACTTGTGGGGCTACTCAGGCAGCCGTACTGGGGGTCGCCACCCTATCTTACGCTCCGTTTACGTTCTTCTGTATCCTTAGTCCAATTATGACCATTATTTTTGGTTTCTTAAACTTTAAGATTGCCCGTTACCAACCCGGTGAATTGGAGGCTGCCAATGAAGAAAAGGTGACAGCATGACATTTCCCAAGCATATTACCAAGGAAGAAATTAACCAGTTACCTTTACAGAAGTACGAAGGCAAAATTGTGTTAATCACCGAAGCCGACCAGCAGGAGGAAGTTTTTGATGAGATAAAGAATCATAAAGTTGTGGGATTTGATACTGAAGCCCGACCGTCATTCAAGCGAGGCGTGCGCTATGATACTTCCCTGCTACAGCTGGCGGTACCCAAAAAAACGTATATTATTCGTTTAAACTACACTGGGCTGAGTTCAGATTTTACCGATTTCTTCGCTAATCCTCAAATTAAGAAAGTGGGTATTAGCATTAAAGATGACCTGAGAGATTTACGAAAGCTCTGCACCAAACATCATCTTAAATTTACCTCCGAGAATGTGCTGGACCTAAACGATACTGCTAAAAGGTTGGATGTAAACCACGCTGGGGTACGCCGACTAACTGCTATCTTTCTCGGCTTCCGCGTATCTAAAGCCCAACAAACCTCTAACTGGGAAAACCCTCGACTCACTGAACCCCAACTACGTTACGCCGCCACCGATGCCTGGGTGTGTCTGGAGATTTATTGCAAGTTGGCTAAGGAGGGGTATGTTTGAATAAATAATAACTGATGCCACCGCGGCGCGGACTGATTAATCGTCAATCGTTATACAACTTCGTATTCCCTTATATCCGAAAGATCAAAATCATTCATGAAGGCAGTAGTGAAGTCGCCTTCCTGAAATTTGGGGTTACCCATTAACTTGATGTGGAACGGGATGGTAGTTTTAATTCCCTCAATGACGAACTCCTGCAAAGCTCGCTTCATACGGGTAATGGCTTCAATGCGGGTTTGCCCGCTCACAATCACCTTAGCAATCATAGAATCATAATTGGGTGGAATGCTGTAACCTGCGTATATATGGCTATCAATCCGCACTCCGTGCCCACCCGGCATATGTAGATTGGTTATTTTTCCGGGGCTAGGACGAAAACCATTGGCAGGATCCTCAGCGTTAATCCGGCACTCGATCGCGTGCAACATGGGATAGTAGTTTTTGCCCGAAAGCCCAATCCCCGCCGCTACCTTGATTTGCTCCTTAATCAGGTCAAAGCTAGTTACTTCTTCCGTAATGGGATGCTCTACCTGGATACGGGTGTTCATCTCCATAAAGTAGAAGTTCCGGTGCTTATCTACCAAAAACTCAATGGTTCCCGCTCCTTCGTAGCCAATGGCTTCTGCTCCCTTAATAGCTGCTTGCCCCATCTTTTCCCGTAGTTCATCCGTCATAAAGGGTGAAGGGGTTTCTTCTAGCAGTTTTTGGTGACGGCGCTGAATGGAGCAGTCACGTTCGGAAAGGTGACAGGCCTTGCCATTTTGGTCACCCACTATCTGAATTTCAATGTGACGCGGTTCTTCCACAAACTTCTCCAAGTAGAGTGCATCATTGCCAAAAGAGGCTCCTGATTCGCGACGGGCATCGTCCCAGGCTTTCTTAAATCCGCTTTTGTCCTGAACAATCCGCATTCCTTTTCCCCCACCGCCCGCAGTAGCTTTTAGCATAACTGGGTAGCCAATTTCTTCGGCAATCTTTAATCCTTGGTCAATATTGTCCAGCAAGCCATCAGACCCAGGTACAGTAGGTACACCAGCCTCCTGCATCGTGGCCTTAGCCGTAGCCTTATCGCCCATTTTGGCAATCATCTTGGGTGAGGCCCCAATAAATTTGATTCCGTACTCATCGCATATGCGGGAGAACTCCGCATTTTCGGACAAGAAGCCATAGCCAGGGTGAATGGCGTCAGCATTGGTGATTTCAGCCGCAGCAATCAGGTTGGGAATATTAAGGTAAGAAGCACCACTGGGAGGGGGACCGATGCATACGGCTTCGTCGGCAAAGCGCACGTGCAAACTATCTTTGTCAGCAGTAGAATAGACTGCTACGGTGCTGATGCCCATTTCACGGCAGCTTCGGATAACCCGTAGGGCAATCTCCCCACGGTTGGCAATCAAGATTTTATTAAACATACAATAGAGTGTTAGGGTGTTTTAGTGTTAAGGTGCTAGTGCTTTATCAATAACCATGAGCTTTAACAATAACACTTTGGCACTCTAATACTTTAACACAATGTTGTTAGGCTGGATCGATGAGAAATAGGGGCTCGTCAAACTCAACCGGGGATGAGTCTTCTACTAAGATTTCTATAATGGTTCCGGATTGCTCAGCCTCAATCTCGTTAAATAGCTTCATAGCTTCTACAATACAGACGGTTTGCCCTTTGGATATTTTATCGCCTACCCTCACAAAAGGCCCCGAGTCGGGGTCAGGGGATTCGTAGAATGTGCCAATCATGGGCGATTTAATAGGAACGTAGTTGCCCTCATCTTTTACTTCGTTAGTCTCTTTTGATTCGTCCGATACTGCAGCACTATCCGGGACAGTCGGGGTAGGGGCAGATTGCTGGGCAAGGGCAGATGGGTTGGCCACTAATCCGGTAGCATCGCTAGGCATTGATGGATAGCCGGCAGAATGAATAATGTTCTGTCGGACTTCTGGTGAACTGTTTTTCTTAATTTTTAGCTTAATGTCTTCGGTTTCTAACTCGACCTCATCTAGGCCAGAGTTAGCAATAAAGTCTAATAAGTTACGGATTTCGCTAGTTTTCATATTGGTTACTTTACCCGTTCAGAATAGGATTTGGTTCGTGTATCTACTTTTATTTTTTCGTCTTGATTAATAAAGAGGGGTACCTGGATAGTCGCTCCAGTTTCTAGTTCGGCAGGCTTAGTGGCATTGGTTGCGGTATCACCTTTAATGCCTGGTTCAGTGTAGGTAATAGTGAGCTCCACAAAGGGTGGCAGTTCACACCCCAGAATGGTTTCAGTCTCGTCGTGAACAATGACATCAGCTTGCTGTCCGTCAGATAAAAACTCGGGGGCGTCAATTTGTTCTTCTTGGATAACTACCTGCTCAAAGGTATGGCTGTCCATGAAGTGATAACCTAAATCATCTTTATAAAGATACTGATGCGGACGGCGTTCAATGCGGGCAGTGGTAATTTTTACTCCTGAGTTAAAGGTATTATCTAATACTTTACCAGTACGTATATTTTTGAGTTTTGTCCGCACAAAAGCAGGCCCCTTGCCAGGCTTCACATGCTGAAATTCTACGATGGTATAGAGGTCGTTATTGTATTCAATGCAAAGGCCATTTCTAAAATCTGCGGTAGTTGCCATGCGTAGGTTCTGGTTAGGTGTCTTATTAGTAAATAAAAAAATGAAAAAAAGGTTTGAATAGCCTTATTTTCCGTCGTAGCCCCACTTTAGGTAGGTTGCTCCCCAGGTAAATCCACCCCCAAAGGCTGCTAGTACCAGATTATCACCTTTTCGTAATTGGGATTCATAGTCCCAGAGGCATAGTGGAATAGTAGCACTGGTAGTGTTACCGTACTTATGAATGGTGTACATCACCCGGTCTGGGTCAAGTCCCATTCGCTTGGAAGTAGCATCAATAATACGCTTATTAGCCTGATGGGGCACCAGCCAAGCTACATTCTCCGAGGTTAGCTGGTTACGCTCCATAATTTCGGCTGATACATCAGCCATATGCTTAACAGCGTACTTAAAGACAGTAGCTCCTTCTTGGTGTACATAATGTTCCCGGGCTATCACTGACTCAATAGTGGCCGGGCGGCGACTTCCGCCAGCTTTCAGGTGCAGAAAGAGAGCTCCAGTCCCATCGGAGCGAAGCACCGAGTCAATGACGCCGTAGGGCTCTTCGGTGGGCTCGAGCAAAACAGCACCAGCACCATCACCAAAAATGATGCAGGTAGTACGGTCTTCGTAGTTAATAATGGATGACATCTTATCAGCACCTACAACTAGCACTTTTTTGTAGGTACCTGCTTCTATGAATTGCGCCCCAGTGTTAAGGGCATACAGAAAGCCGGAACAGGCAGCCTGTAAGTCGTAACCAAATGAATTGACCGCCCCAATTTCAGCAGTAATCAGGTTGGCTGTAGCCGGAAAGATCATGTCAGGGGTAGTAGTTGCGCAGATAAGCAGGTCAATTTCAGCCGGATCAACTCCAGTCTTCTCCAATAAGTCTTTGGCTGCTCTAGTACCCATCACGGATGTCCCTTGATCCTTTCCCCGTAAAATACGGCGTTCCTTGATACCGGTTCGGGTGACAATCCACTCATCGGAGGTGTCGACCATTTTTTCAAGATCGCGATTGGTCAGAATATCTTCCGGAACGTATCCGCCGACTCCCGTGATTACGGCTTTGTGTGTACTCATACGTAGGTGTTTTGTTTAATAGCTAGCCCTGAAAAGCAGCCTGAATCTTATAGTGAATACCTGATTTGGCCATGCTAAAGGCTTGCATAATCATGTTTTTGATGGCTAATGCACTAGAAGCACCGTGCCCAATTACCACATTACCGTTAATCCCTAGAATAGGACTACCTCCGATGGCCTCGTAGTTTAAATTATCAAAAAATGGGTCGCGGTAGTTGCGTCGCTCCAGTAGTTCATAAATCGATTCGGCCATTTTCAGCACTACATTGCCTACGTAGCCGTCACAGACCATCACATCGGCTTTATTCCTAAAAATATCACGACCTTCAATGTTGCCAATAAAATTTACTTGGTTTTGTCCCTTAAGAAGTTGGTATGCCGCTTGGGTAGTAACGGTTCCCTTTTGCTCTTCTTCACCCAGGCTCAGTAATCCGACTTTCGGCTGACTGAGCCCGAAGACATGTTGGGCATAGAGCGACCCTAGTTTGCCAAACTGCACGAGCATCTCCGGTTTTACATCGGCGTTAGCCCCTATGTCAATCAGTACGCCAAAACTACCGTCTTCACGTGGGGCAAAACTAGCTAATCCCGGACGCATTACTCCCTCGCAAGGCTTAATAGAAAACATAGCCCCAACCGACATAGCCCCGGTGTTACCAGCACTACAGAAGGCATCTACTTTTTCCTCTTTTAGTAGGTGAAAGCCAATGCCGATGCTAGAATGTTTTTTCTGATTAAATGCTTTAGTAGGATGTTCGTGCATACCGATGACTTCTTCGGCATGCATTACTTCCACTATTGAGGCTGGAAAATTATGCTGGGCTAACTGCTCCTCAACAATTTCCCGCTGACCAACCAGCACTAGTCGGTCGCTTTCAGAAAATTCGTGGGCCGCCAGTGCCGCTCCTTCCAGACAGGTTTGGGGGGCAAAATCACCCCCCATAGCATCAAGCGCAATCCTCATAGATTAGGCTACGTCTTCTTTCTCCATTACCACCTTACCTCGGTAGTAAAGCTTACCCTCGTACCAATGAGCCCGATGAAACAAGTGCGGCTCGCCGGTAGTGGGGTCTATAGCAATATTGCGAGGGGTTGATTTTAGATGCGTTCTACGCTTATCTCTTCTTGCTTTTGATGTCTTCCTCTTGGGATGTGCCATAATATTTTTACTTTTTACAAATTTCTACTACTTTTTCAAATTGCGTAATACCTGCCATCGGGGGTCAATGTATTCTGCATCATCCCGATCTTTTTTTTCTGATTCTGAACTAAATACAATCTCACCTTCTACCCAAGGGTCATCTTGCTCAGCCAGGGAAGGGTGCAACCGCTTCATAGGTAAAGCCAGTCCGATAAATTCGTACAGTAGGTGGGCAACGTTAATCTTCTGAGTTCCCGTATTGATAGTGAAAATATCTTCAGAGATTTCCTCTTCATCTTCTCCGTACTGATAGATAATCATCTTATCAAGAGCCAGCGGATAGTCAAAAGGTTCTAAACTACGATCACACTCTAGCTGTACCGTGCCGTTAATTCGGAAATCTACGGTAATTAGAGTAGGTTGTTTATCTAATGTAATCTCTACGTTGAGATCACCCTTATCGACCAAAGCTTTATCAAACATTCCAAAAAAAGAATCATCTAAATGATACTCGTAGGTGTAAGTCTTGTTCGATAGAGCAAAGATGTCTATATCAAACTGGGTAAAACCATCCATCATTACCCTCATTTTTGTTAAGTCTGCAAATTTAAGTATATAATTCTAATAAAAGAAAGCGATTAAAATGAATTCCTCGTTCCCTTACTATTGCAGCAGCCCACAAAATTTTTTAGAAAAAATTACCGATTTCTATCGGCTGCTTATAATTTTCTGAACGAATGAAATATTTATTACTAACTTTTAGTTAGTAGTTTAAGAGTAATTGTGCTTATGAATACCTTACGAGTTTTTTGGTTGGTTGTATGGGGGTTAGGAACCTGCAGTTGGGAAACGGTATACGGGCAGGCTCAGGCTCCTGAAGTGGATTTACAGAAAAAGCCTTTGTTGTTGGATATGAATATGCAAATTGAGGCAACTCAGGCAGTGAATGATATGTATAACTTCAAGTTTGCCCGGGCCGAGCGCCAGTTTCGATGGATTAAGCAAGACCACCCTAATCATCCTCTGCCGTATTTTCTGCTGGGCTTAAGCGAATGGTGGAAGATTGTACCCAATCCACGGGAGACTAAATACGATGCCCGTTGCATTGCCTACATGGACACGGCTACGATACTCGCCGAACGAATGTTTGAGCAAGATGAAGAAGATCCTGAGTCAGCTTTCTTCTTAGCTGCCGCTTATGCTTTCAAAGGGAGGTTACACTCTGAGCGGCGCGATTTTGCTAAGGCGGCTGGTGACGGCCGACTCTCACTAAAATACTTAGAAATTTGTAAGGGAAAAGAAGATTTTAGCCCCGAACTACTCTTTGGCGATGCGCTCTACAATTATTATGCTGAGTGGATTAAAGATAATTACCCCATCCTACGTCCACTCATGGTATTCTTTCCCGATGGCAATAAAAATTTAGGTATCAAACAATTGAAGACAGTAGCTAATAACGCTTTCTATACCCGTACTGAGGCCCAGTACTTCCTGATGCGGATTCTCTCGGAAGAGCAGAACGATCCTAGGGAAGCTTTCCGTATTGCTGAATACTTACACCAGACCTTCCCCGACAATGCATACTTTCACCGCTACTACGCTCGGCAGTTGTACAGCCGGGGTAAGCACCGCGATGCCGAGCGGGAGTCGTTAGAGATTCTAACTAAGATTGATAGCAGCATGACCGGCTACGAAGCTACTAGTGGTCGGTACGCCGCTTTCTTTCTCGGGCAGATCTATCAGATGCGTGCTGAGTTAGATCAGGCAGAAAAGTACTACAACAAGACGATAGAATACGCCCAATCTATTGACGCTACCGAGTCGGGCTACTACCACTACTCTATGTTGTATTTGGGGGAAATTGCCGAAAAGCAGGACGACCGTAATCGTGCTAAAGAGTATTACAAGATGGTAAAGAAAGAAGCTAAACGCAGCAGCCGGGCTCATGAAAAAGCTCGTAATAATTTGCGGTCACTTCGGCAGAGTGATTGACTAAGCTTATTGTTTTCTTTTCCCTCTAGAGATGTTTTAACTCTCTCTGGGAAGTATTACCAAAGTTTCTGCTTAGTAAAGTTCATACCTAACGCTGCAGGGCAAAGAGCCTCTGGTCAAGTCGATATATCTACAAAGAAATATGCGTTATTCAGTTGGCTCCAAGCCGCACTGGCCTAAGTTGATCCTGCTCTTCTTCGGTAAACAATCGGGATTTGATAACGAATCGCAATCCCAGAGGAATTTCCAAAGAGAAACTTGCGCCGCGCCCTGAAGTAACATCTACTGTGAGTTGCGTATGCTTCCAGTACTCGAACTGGTCTTGCGACATATAAAAGTCACAATCGTGAATTTCACCCAGCCAAACGTCAGTTTCATTAAGCATTAATTCTCCTTGTGGAAAGCACATAGGTGAAGAACCATCACAGCAGCCCCCACTTTGGTGAAACATCAACTCGCCGTGCTCTTCTCGCAATTGGTCAATAATTTCCTTCGCCTTTTCAGTAACAGATACTCGCTCAATCATTTTTGGGTATTGGGTTTTAGGGGTTGGAGATTAGAAGCTCAGGGTTATTCCAACACCTAACTCCTAATCCCCAAAACCTAGTTTAGAAGAAGCCCATTGCTTTCTTGTCGTAGGAAATCAGCATATTTTTCGTCTGACGGTAATGAGCCAGCATCATCTTATGGTTTTCCCGACCAATACCTGACTTCTTGTAGCCGCCGAACGGAGCATGAGCTGGGTAATTATGATAGTTGTTTACCCAGACCCGACCAGCCTTAACGGCTCGGGAAATTTGGTACGCCTGGTGCATATCTCGGGTCCAAACCCCAGCACCCAATCCGTAGAGGGTATCGTTAGCAATCTCGATAGCTTCGGCTTCATCTTTAAAGGTGGTTACACAAACTACCGGTCCGAAGATTTCCTCCTGGAATACCCGCATTTTGTTATTTCCCTTTAAGATGGTTGGCTTGATGTAGTAACCACCTTCAAGACCTTCGTTGTAAGCGGCCTCACCGCCGGTCAGTACTTCGCAGCCTTCTTCTTTACCAATATTAATATAGTTGAGAATTTTTTCGTACTGATCGTTAGAAGCTTGGGCTCCCATCATGGTATCAGGGTCAAGCGGGTGGCCTAGCTGAATAGCTTCGGTACGCTCAATAACTCGTTCTATGAATTTATCATAAATGCTTTCCTGCACTAGTAGGCGGGATGGACAGGTACATACCTCTCCCTGGTTGAGGGCAAACATTACTGCACCTTCTAGGCACTTGTCGAAGAATTCGTCGTCAGCATCCATCACATTCTCAAAGAAAATGTTAGGCGACTTTCCGCCTAGCTCTAAGGTGACTGGAGTAATATTCTTAGAAGCATATTGCATAATCAACTGACCAGTAGTTGTCTCCCCCGTGAAAGCCACTTTGTTGACCCGAGGGCTAGATGCCAATGGCTTACCAGCTTCGGCACCAAAGCCGTTGACGATATTAAGTACTCCGGCGGGCAATATGTCCTCAATTAACTCCATCAGAATCAGAATGCCTACTGGGGTTTGCTCGGCGGGCTTTAGCACTACGCAGTTACCTGCCGCTAAAGCTGGAGCCAACTTCCAGGTGGCCATTAGAATAGGGAAATTCCAAGGGATAATCTGACCAACTACACCCAGTGGCTCGGGAACATTCATGCAGACGGTATTAGCATCTAGTTCACTTACCGAACCTTCCTCCGCCCGGATAACTCCAGCAAAGTAGCGAAAATGATCAACCGCTAGCGGTAAATCAGCGACTCGGGTTTCCCGTAGGGCTTTTCCGTTGTCCCAGGTTTCGGCTCTGGCGAGGTCTTCCAGGTTTTGCTCAATAGTATCAGCGATCTTTAGTAGCATATTGCTACGTTCGGTAGCCGAAGAATTATTCCAAGCCGGAGCAGCTTCCCACGCAGCATCAATGGCTGCATTTATATCCTCAGCCGTGGAGCGAGGTATGCGGGTAAAGCTAGTTCCATCTACTGGGGAAACATTGTCAAAGTACTGACCTTTGATGGGAGGTGTCCACTTTCCACCAATGTAGTTGTCGTACTGATCTTTGAACTTGGGTTTTTCTACCTGACTGCGGGTAGTAGTGAGTGTATCACTCATAATTGTATAGATTTTTAGGTTAGAAAATTAAATGGTAAATCAGAATTTTTACCGGATATCCAAGTTAAAAAATTAAAGGCGGAAAGTGCTGACGGATTCTATCATTCACGTGAACAATTCTCTTAAAACTAATACTTTGATAATCTTAAAATCATTTCATCTAAACAGATTGCATATTTACTAAAAATAAAGTACTATTATTTATTAGTTAGTAATAACTTGCCTATCTGTTATGCAGTTACCGAAACACTTCTTTGAGAAAAGAAAGCTAGAGACTCTAGTAGAAAATCAGACTACCTACACGCTAGGCCAAGTTGCCTTGCACGTATTCGAGACCCAACAGCAAGCCGAACGGGTACACCTACAGTTCGACCAGCCGGTACTAGCCAGTATGTTAAGGGGGAAAAAAATTATGCATTTGCGTGATCATCAGCCCTTCGATTTTTTGCCGGGCGAGTCCCTTATTCTTCCGGCCGATGAACTAATGCAGATTGACTTCCCGGAAGCTCAGCAAGATGACCCTACCCGCTGTTTGGCTATTGCCATTGCTGAAGAGCGCGTAGAAGAAATTGTAACGTTAATGAATGAGACCATGCCGAAGGCTGATAAGCAAGAGTGGAATTTAATGGACTACAATTTCTACTTTACTAATGATGCCAGCATCTTCCAGATTTTACAGCGATTGATATTCTTATTTACTGAAAACCATCCGGCCAAAGACTTTTTTGTCGATAATATGCTTCAGGAGTTGATTATTCGGATTTTGCAGACTAATGCCCGAAAGACCTATGATGAATCAGTAAATGGCTTATCCGGTAGCAATCGTCTAGCCTATGTCATTCAGTACATTCGTAATCACCTAAATGAGCCGTTAAGTATCAATACGCTAAGTGAAAAGGCGTGCATGAGCAAATCACACTTTTACCGGGTATTCAAAAGTGAGACCGGTGTTTCTCCGGTCGATTTTGTCAATGATGAGCGCATTAATCGCGCGGCTGATATGCTACAAGACCCCCACCGAAAAATCAAAGAAGTCTATTTGGAATGTGGTTTCCATAACCGCTCTTACTTCAATCGGCTGTTCAAGCGAAAAAAGCAGCTATCGCCCAGTGAATTTCAGAGCCGGGCAAATAAGTAGTAGTCGTTGTTCGTTAGGGTTTTTGACTAGCTTTTTTGTGTTATGAAAGTAGTAATCGTCTTATTAATTTTTTTGTTTACAGTAGTAGACACATCTGCTCAAACTACTGATGGCTTACCGAAGAGCGAGAGAAAAGCCCTAAAACAGACAAAGAAGCTACGTAAACGATTACTTAAGGGCGCCGATTTTAATCAATTGGCTAAGAAATACTCCGATGATCCTGGTTCAGCCGCTTACGGAGGAGAACTGGGAAGTGTCGATTTAGGGCAGTTTGTACCCGAATTTGAAGAGGCTATCCGATCACTAAAGCCGGGCGAAATCTCGGAGCCAGTGCGAACTGACTTTGGTTATCACCTGATCGAGCTGATCGCGAAAGACGAAACCACCTTCACCTCCCGCCATATCTTAATTAAGCCTTGAAAGTTTATACATCTGCTTGAAGGGGTGTACAACAATTTTGCAAAAATGAGGTTATCCCGCGCCACCGGGCGTCGGTCGCGGTGGCCCGGATGAGGCTCTGCGACCGGCACCCGGCGAATTCCGGTCATCGCCCCGACGGGGTCTCCTGCACTACAATGGGGAGATGCCGGCTATCGTGACGCGAAACAGGTCCGGGTCTGGCCAGACCGGCAAGGATATACCGCACGACAATCACTGAAGTATTTATGAATAATTATTTAACTCCATCACACCATGAAAAACATTACTTTTATTCTGATATTATTTGTTCTAGCTGCCTGTATAGAAGAGTCTACTGACCCCGCCGAACCTACTTCCGAAGAACTGATTAGTCGCACTTGGCAGGTAGAGTCGGTACAGATTAACGGGCAAAATGAGGACGCTGCCGATTACAGTAATTTCCAGTTTACTTTCAACGCCAATCAGACGTATCGATTTCTGAACCCTGACGAGCAGCAAGGTAGTTGGCAATTAACCGCCAATGCCACACTTCTCGTGCTCGATCAAGGCACTAGCCGGGAACAACAAGTGGCTGTATTCGGACTCAGCGAAACTGAACTGACGCTGGAGTTTACCGAAGAGAGTGAGAAGCTGGGAACCACCCGTACCCGCTACGAATTGGCACCTTAAAGATAAGAGGATTTATCGTCGGTAATGGTGACCTCAGTCACGCACTTTGCAGCTTCTCCAGCGTAAACTCCATATATACTGAGGTGCCTTTTCCTTGCTGGCTTTGAATATCCAGCTTGCCACTGAGATAGTCGACCCGACTGCGGATAGACTCCAGGCCAATACCACCCGACGCCTGTTCGGGAGAAAAGCCAACACCATCGTCTTCTACCGTAACTGTCAGTAAATGATCAAGACGGCTGATTTGTACCAACACTTCCTTAGCGTTAGAGTGCTTGATAATATTATTCACCAATTCTTGTACAATACGGTAAAGGGTTAGTTCTAAGGAAGGGGTTAGTCGTTCTTTTAGGCCCAGTTCCTGAAAATCGATCTGCAATGTGTTTGACTGATTAATATTGTTGAAATAGCTCCGAAGCGCTTCTACTAAGCCAAACTTTAGTAATATTTCGGGCATTAAATTGTGGGATATCTGTCGTACCTCCCGGCTGGCGTCATCCAGTAGTCCTAAGGCTTGGGTATAATCAGTTTTCTGACTAGTTCCTAACGACTGACTGAACGAGCTAAACCGTAGCTTGATACTACCTAACAAGCCACTCAGTCCGTCGTGCAATTCCTTGGCAATACGGGTGCGCTCTTTTTCCTCTCCGGTAATAAGTGCTTTTACTGACTGCAACTCGTTTTCCTGTTTTACCACCAGGATTTGCTGCTGGTAGAGCCTTCGGCGCTGTTTTAAGTAGTAAAATAGAAAGCCTACCGCTAGAACCAACACTGAGCTCACCGAAACTACCAGAATCAATAGCGACCGCTGTCGGTTTAGGTCTTCCTCTTGCTGGGTAGTAAGCAGTTGTTGATCGGCTAGTTGACGTGATTTCTTTTCAGCTTCATACTTTCTTTCCAGATCATTCAGCGTGCGGGTACGCGATTCGTTAAAAATACTATCTGAGTACTGTTTATGCAGCTTAAACTGCTCGTAGGCCTGGCGATAGTTCCCCAATCCTACGTACGCTTGGGCAGCCAACTCGTAGGCTTCAGCCCGTAACTCATAACTTTTGATACTCTGCTCCAGTTCAAGCCCTACCCTAAGGGTATCGAGGGCAGGAGAATAGGATCCAGATTGAATAAGCGTTCGGGCTGCCATAATCAAGGCACTGATGGTATAGTAAGGCATTGCATTCTGCCGGGCAAAATGCAAACTGCTCGTCGCATAAGAAGTAGCTTGCTCAAGGTCGCCCACATTCATATACAGATTAGCCAGATTGTTGTAAGCCAGCATCAAAAAATATACATTATTACTCGGTTCACTGTACTGAATAACCTGTTGCAACTGGTCGATCGCACTAGCCGTATCTTGCAATGCGATGTAGTTCTTGCTCATGTTGATGTATACATCAGCTATGGTTACGCTATCATCGATGGCTTTACTTAGTTCTAGAGCCTGCTCGTAGTAATTTAATGCCCGATCGGGCTGATCGATAAAATTAAAAACTGAGCCAATATTGTTATAGGTAATAGAAATACTAGAGGTGTCCTGCACTTCCTCAAAGTGCGGAATGCTTTGCAGGTAATAATCAATCGCCTGTTCGTAATCGGCCCTAAATTGGGCAACATTGCCTAAGTTAACGTAGGTACTGCCGATACCTCTCTGGTGACCAATACGCTGGAAAAGTGGCAGCGCTTGTCGATAATAATATTCTGCCGAATCGAGGCGTTCACGTTCGGAAAATACAATTCCCTTATACTGTAAACTTCTACCAGCATTTAGCGTATCCCCACTCGCCAATGCCATTACATACGTTTGCTGGTAAAGGGCAATCGCTGAATCTGGGTTGGTTGCCTCTAGTTCGTAAGCTGCATCCATTAGAGTAGCAATGGAATCAATATCGGTGGACGACTGAGCTAGTGAAGGCGAATTTAAGCAAACTAAAATAGCAGAAATCCACACTAAACGGCGAGCCTGACTAATAAATGAATAACAATTAGCGATTATGGAATGGCAAGTCACTTTCTCTCTTGACTAGATTTTTAATTACGACTTGGTATAAATATAGCATTTCTTTACCCATATCCCGGTTTTCCGTGATTTTTCAATATCCCCGAAAACCGTGATTCTTTTTTGCATAAATATTAGAAATTTTAGGACTGTGCTTTATAGCCAAACCTTGTAGTCATGAAATTGCTGTCTCTAATATTACTAACCCTGCTCACTACCGCAGTTCTTGCCCAGGAAGCCGTAGTGCTCAACGACTTTTCTACCCGTGGTGTTGGCACCTTCCGTCTTGATCCGGAGATTGAGGGAATTGTGATGAAACCAACCCCCGGAGTTGACGCTGCCGAAGGGCTACTTTTTGTAGCCGACAACGGAAAGCACGGGGAAGAACTCTGGTACAGCAACGGCACCGAATTAGGCACCCAAGTCCTGATTGATATAGAAGCAGGTGGCGGTCTTATCAATGCCAACAGCACTTTGTTTTTCACCGCTACCGACGACGAACACGGTCAGGAGCTATGGCGTACCGATGGTACCCCGGAAGGCACCCAACTGGTACAGGATATTTTCGCTGGCCCCGGTGATGGTTCTCCTACTCTATTAGACTATATTAACGAAATCCTCTTCTTCATCGCCTGTGATGAAAGCAACGGACGAAAACTCTGGGCACTTTCCCCGCTTCGCATCCAGACCGAACTAAGTACCAGCAGTAGTGCCGTATGCTCTACCGAGGATAGCATTACCTTTACTATTTCAGCTACCGATGCTAGGGCTGAACCTACTTACCAGTGGTATGTTAACGATCAACTAATCCCCGACCAGAACGGTTCTGCTTATACCGCTGCCGGATTTAGCGACGGCAACGAAGTGCGAGTACAAGTTGTCGCTAGCAAAGATGTATGGGTGCTCAACGACAGCGTCTTCTCCGAAACAATCACCGTAGATTTTTCGGCTCTGGCTCCGAAAATCACCGTAGCGGGAAATTCACTCACGGTCTCCGAAGGAACCACCTACCGTTGGTTCCTCGACAGTGATGCTCTGCCCGATACCACCCAGAGCATTATCGCCGAGGAGGCGGGCTGCTATCAGGTGGAAATTACCGCTGCTTCGGGCTGTGTAGCCCGCTCGGAAGAGGTGGAAGTAGAGGCTACCGTCACCAGCCTGGCCGATGAACAATTGGCTCGGGAACTGAGGATATACCCTAACCCCGCCACTTCTTCGCTGACCATTGATTCGCAGCGGCGCGGGAAAATACTTCTAGAAATTTTTAACAGATAACTCCTAACCAAACTATGCTATGAAAAATATTGCTTTTATTCTAATACTATTTCTTCTAGCCGCCTGTCAAGAAGAAGCGACCGACCCCGCCGAACCTACCCCCGAAGAACTGATTAGCCGCACTTGGCGGGTACAATCGGTGCAGGTGAATGGGCAGAATGAGGATGCTGCCGACTATAGCAACTTCCGCTTTACGTTTAACGCCAATCAGACCTACCGCTTTCTGAATCCCGACGAGCAGCAAGGTAGTTGGCAATTAATCGCTAATGCCACTCTTATGGTGCTGGATCAAGGAACTGATCAAGAACAACAAGTGGCTGTATTCGGACTTAGCGAAACTGAACTGACGCTGGAGTTTACCGAAGAGAGCGAAAAGCTCGGTCTCACTCAAACCCGCTTTTCGCTGGTTCCTTAGCCAGCCTGATTACCGAATAGAAAACTGCTGTACTAATACAAAAAACAAATTCAAAACCATGCATACTATGAAATCAATATTAGCTTCCGTTTTACTTTCAATTTTAACAATAGCAGGTTCAGATGCCTTCGCCCAAACTACCGGAGAGGTAGACCTTGAGACCTTGGGTATCCGATTTACCATTCCCAACGGATGGATGGGCCAGGAAATAGGCGGGGGATACATTCTTGGTTCCAATACCGAGTCGGGATTTGTTTTCCTTACCGTACACCAATATACTTCGGTAGCCCAGCTTATCCAGGAAGCGAAGAAGGGTCTTAGTGAGCAGAATGGCACTAACCTAAGCCCATCAGGAAATATAGAAAGCCTGAGTGGACGAAGTATCGGGGCAGAGTTTGGGGGTACTTTGGAAGGGCAATCGGTAAAGGCATACTTGGTTAGTTTAGTAAATCCACACGGCAACGGGGTCACCATTTTAGCCGCAACTACCCCTGACCAATACTCATCTACTTACAAGCAACTAGCGCTGCAACTTGCCAATAGCACCCGGTTTTATCAACCTAAAACCCCTCCGGTCGTAGCCGAGTGGAAACAAACCCTGCAAAACTCCCGCCTTACCTATATGGACTCCTACTCTAGCAATAGTGGAAGCTACGGAGGCTACAGCACCGGAGGAGGGTATAGTGATAAGGTGCAGATCCATCTGTGTGGCCAGGGGTTTTTTAAGTACCAAAGTAGCAGTAGCATGTCAATGGATACCGGAGGTGCATTCGGAAGCTCATTTGACAGTGGAAAGGGCAATGGCACCTGGGAAGTAGTTGGCAATATCCAGGGCGGAGCTAGTCTTAGGCTGAATTTTCACAACGGAGAAGTGTATGAGTATACCTTGGAGTACAAGGATAAAAAGACTTTACTGAACGGAAGCCGCTACTTCCGCACCTACGGCACCGCTGGGGCTAACGACGGTCCCGAATGTTTTTAGCTCAGGCGAAAAATCAAGATGGGTGCCAGTCTGCTTGAAGCTTCAATTATTGGAAGCATAGGAATAGTATTGCTGCTAACCCCTCATTCCTTTTCTGGATACTAAGCGATGGGACATAATTAAATTAACATTTAACACGTCATAGCGAGAAGCGAAGCCATTGTGGCGCGACGACGAAGCTATCTCACTCGCAATGAGGAGATTGCTTCACCGCGCGGCGGCCGCTCGTCCCTCGTTCGCAATGACGTTAATATAAATACATTCAAGTACTTACCAAACACACTAATTCAAACCTAGCATCAATCTATGAAAACTTTTACTAAAAAAATTAAGTGCGTCGCCTTTATTTTACTGTGCCTGGGAAGCAGTATTAATACCCAAGCGCAGTGGACCCAACGGGGCAACGATATTGACGGGGAAGCAGCCGATGACCGATCAGGCCAGTCTGTATCCCTGTCTTCGAATGGGAATACCCTGGCCATTGGGGCCCCCTTTAATGACGGAACCGGTACGGATGCCGGGCAAGTAAGGGTCTACACCTGGAATGGGACGGCCTGGGCCCAACGAGGCAATGATATTGATGGGGAAGCCGCCGATGACTTTTCAGGCATTTCCGTATCCCTGTCCTCGGACGGGAATACCCTGGCCATTGGGGCTAACGGTAATGACGGAACAGGTAGCCTTGCAGGACACGTAAGGGTCTACACCTGGAATGGAACGGCCTGGGTCCAACGAGGTGACGACATTGACGGGGAAGCAGCCGGTGACCAATCAGGCTTTTCCGTATCCCTCTCCTCGAACGGAAATACCCTGGCCATTGGGGCTCCTAGTAATGGCGGAACAGCTCCAAATGCCGGGCACGTAAGGGTCTACACCTGGAATGGAACGGCCTGGGCCCAACGGGGCAATGATATTGATGGGGAAGCAGCAAATGACCGATCAGGCCGATCCGTATCCCTGTCCTCGGATGGCAATACCCTGGCCATTGGGGCGCCTCTGAATGACGGAATAGGTTCGACTGCTGGGCAGGTAAGGGTCTACACCTGGAACGGGACGGCCTGGGCCCAACGGGGCAATGACATTGACGGGGAAGCAGAAGGTGACCAATCAGGCTTTTCCGTATCCCTGTCCTCGGATGGAAATACCCTAGCCATTGGGGCTCAACTTAATGACGGAACCGGTACAAGTGCTGGGCAGGTAAGGGTCTACACCTGGAACGGGACGGCCTGGATCCAGCGAGGTAGTGACATTGACGGGGAAGCAGCATTTGACCGATCAGGCATTTCCGTATCCCTGTCCTCGGATGGCAATACCCTGGCTATTGGGGCTATTGATAATAACGGAACCGATACAAATGCCGGGCAGGCAAGGGTCTACACCTGGGATGGCACAGCCTGGACCCAGCGAGGTAGTGACATTGACGGGGAAGCAGGCGGCGACAACTCAGGCTTTCCCGTATTCCTGTCCTCGGATGGAAATACCCTGGCCATTGGAGCTTTTGGTAATGATGGAAACGGTTCGGCTGCTGGGCACGTAAGGGTTTACAATTTCCTAGATCCCAGTATTAATACCCAAGCACAATGGGCCCAATGTGGCAATGATATTGACGGGGAAACCGCCGATGACCTATCAGGCTGGTCTGTATCCCTCTCTGCGGACGGAAATACCCTGGCCATTGGGGCTACTAATAATGACGGAACCGATAGCGATGCCGGGCACGTAAGGGTCTACACCTGGAATGGAACGGCCTGGACCCAACGGGGCAATGATATTGATGGGGAAGCAGAAGGTGACCGATCAGGCTTTTCCGTATCCCTCTCCTCGGATGGAAATACCCTGGCCATTGGGACGCCTCAGAATGATGGAATGGGTAGCCTTGCCGGACACGTGAGGGTCTACACCTGGAATGGAACGGCCTGGACCCAACGGGGCAATGATATTGATGGGGAAGCAGCATTTGACCAATCAGGCTGGTCTGTATCCCTCTCTGCGGATGGAAATACCCTGGCCATTGGGGCTATCTTTAATGACGGAACAGCTCCAGACGCCGGGCACGTAAGGGTCTACACCTGGAATGGGACGGCCTGGGCCCAACGGGGCAATGATATTGACGGGGAAGCCGCCGATGACCGATCAGGCCAGTCTGTATCCCTGTCTGCGGATGGGAATACCCTGGCCATTGGAGCTATCTTTAATGACGGAACCGATACAAATGCCGGGCACGTAAGGGTCTACACTTGGAATGGAACAGCCTGGACCCAACGGGGCAATGATATTGATGGGGAAGCAGAAAATGACGTATCAGGCGGTTCTGTATCCCTGTCCTCGGACGGGAATATCCTAGCCATTGGGGCCTCCTTTAATGACGGAAACGGTTCTAATGCCGGGCACGTAAGGGTTTACACTTGGAATGGCACGGCCTGGACCCAACGGGGCAATGACATTGACGGGGAAGCCGCCGATGACCGATCAGGCTCGTCTGTATCCCTGTCCTCGGACGGCAATACCCTAGCCGTTGGGGCGACCCGTAATGACGGAAACGGTACGGATGCCGGGCACGTAAGGGTTTACACCTGGAACGGGACGGCCTGGACCCAACGAGGTAGTGACATTGACGGGGAAGCAGAAGATGACCGATCAGGCTTGTCTGTATCCCTGTCCTCGGACGGTAATACCCTGGCCATTGGGGCTAGGCGTAATGACGGAAACGGTTCTAATGCCGGGCACGTAAGGGTGTACAAATTCCCAGATCCAGAGATCAACCTAAAGCAAGGCAACACCGCCATTGCCTCGGGAGAGGCCTACGATTTTGGCGAGGTAGACGCTAACACCTCTTCTGATGAAGTCTCCTTTACTCTAGAAAATACCGGTACCGCCGATCTAGAACTCTCGGGTACAGCCGGAAACTTAGTGGTGCTATCCGGCACGGATGCCGACCAGTTTTCGGTAGACCAAACTCAGGTTACCTCACCCCTAGCGGCGGGTAGCGATCAGACCTTTACCGTCACGTTCTCCCCCACCAGCGAAGGGGAAAAAACCGCTACGCTCACCATCACCAGCAATGATGATGACGAGGGTACTTACACCCTCAACCTGAGCGGAACAAGCGTAGCTGTACCAGTGGGCAATCCTGAAATCAACCTAAGGCAAGGCAACTCCGCCATTGCCTCCGGGGAGACCTACAATTTTGGGGAAGTAGATACTAATACTTCTTCTGCTGAGGTTGCTTTTACCTTAGAAAATACCGGTACCACCGATTTAGTCCTTTCTGGCGTAGCCGGAAGTCTAATCGTGTTGGCTGGTACCGGGGCCGATCAGTTTTCAGTGAACCAAACTGACGTCACCTCACCCATTGCTTCGGGTAGCAGTCAGACCTTTACCGTTACGTTCTCCCCCACCAGCGAAGGGGAAAAAACCGCTACACTCATCATCACCAGCAATGATGCCGATGAGGGCACCTACACCTTCAACCTAAGTGGAATAGGCGTAGTACCGGGCAGTCCCGAGCCAGAAATCAACCTAAGGCAGGGTGAAACCGCCATTGCCTCGGGAGAGTCTTACGATTTTGGCGAGGTAGACGCTAATACCTCTTCTTCTGAAGTCGCCTTTATCTTAGAAAATATCGGTGATGCCGACTTAGAACTCTCGGGTACGGCCGGAAGTTTAGTAGCACTATCCGGTACGGATGCCGATCAGTTTTCGATAGACCAAACTGACGTCACCTCCCCCCTCACGGCAGGTAGCGATCAACCCTTTACGGTCAGCTTTTCGCCAACTAGCGAGGGGGAAAAGACCGCTACGCTCACCATCACCAGCAATGATGCCGACGAGGGTACTTACACCCTCATTTTAAACGGAACAGGAATGGAAATAATAACCTCACTTTTAGGTGCAGAAAAGGAATCGATAATGATTTACCCTAACCCTACCCCAGATAGAGTCATTGCTAAAAATCTACCTGTAGGCAAAAATAGTTTTGTACTCACTGATGTCTTAGGTAACACCATCTTAGCGGGAGAAATCTCCAATATCTTGGAGTTAAATATGTCAGAGCTTACGGCCGGCACCTATACCCTCACTTTTACTACTGGTGAACAGGTATTCATTAAGAAAATTCTAAAATATTAAATACTGGCTAGTTTGCCCATGGCTCCAGAAAAGCCGCGGCTACCTAGTATTTTCAGCATATCGTGTACGACCCGATCGTAGACGATATGCTGGAATAAAAAAGTAAATTGTCACTGTGATTACTCAAAATAGCTGATAAGATTCGGTCTCTTGCTATCTTCGCAGAAAAATTAAGATGAGTGCTAGCTTAATTGAAGCCCTGATAATTGGGATTATCGGAATAATCGTAGGTGGTATTCTGCTGAGTATCCGGCACAAATTACACGACGGGCTATACAGCAAAAAAATCTTTAATCTATCAATCGGGATCATGCTAATGTGTACAGTAGGAGGGATGATTTCTTATTCTACTAGTATTCAGTATGAGAAAAATACGATCGTTAGAACCCAAGTAGCTGGCTCGATGGAAGCAAAAGTGGGCGAGCCGGTGCCAGTACGAACCTTAGAGTTTACTGTGAATCATACTGGCGTAGCCCACACGCTTTCCGTAAAACCCGTTGATCCACCAGTAAAGAGTTCCTTTGACGCCGAGATTCTTGTAAGCGTGATTGATCCGGCCAATAATGAAGTATTGTCAGCCCGCCAGTATTTTAAGCCTGAGTACAACAATAAAAAGGCAGCAGTGAAACGATGGCGATTCGTAGACACCACGTTTATTCCTCAACGTTTCGGAAAATACACCGTTCAGATAGCACCAATTACCATCGGCATTCCGGAAGTAGAAATCTGGATATTAGACCCACTAAAAGAAGACGGCAAAGAAACCTTTAGCTGGAGATAAGGTCGGCTCAATCCAGGTTAGCCAGACGAAAGGGCTGAATTGTTACATTCACCCATACTCCGTTTATCGTGTATGGGTCTTCATCAATAGTTTTTTGCAGTTCTTCCGTAGACTCAGCTTGGTAAATCGCCGCAGAGCCAATCATTTTTCCCTCTTCATTAAGAAGAGCCCCACCCTTGAGTAGCCTTCCTTCTTTGTACAATCCTCGGGCGTAGGCCAGATGTTTTTCTCGTACGCTCATCCGTCGGTCTAAGGCTGCTTCGTCGGCACCATCGTAGGCAATCAATAGGAATTCCATAAATCTAGTTTTCAGACTATTTCCACATCTACAGAGTAAGACTAAAGCTAACCCTACTCCTTTTTTTTATCAAAATAAATAGCATCTTTTACAAATTGTTTAAGGAGGTTAACTTGATCTTTGGCTAATCTTTCGCCGTATTTCCCCACCAAATAAGCAGTCAGCATAAACAGTAGCGCGATAGGAAATACAAATATTAAATTAGACGATTTCCCCAGCAGTATTTCTGAGACCGCGAACAGTGAGACAAAAAATGCTACGATCCCAATGGCAGCATAGATAAACATAAACAACGACCAGACGGCTGGCCGGGGACCAACCAATCCTGATACTACCGAATGATCTTGATCTTCCTCATCTGGTTCTACCCTGAAGTTCAGTTGAGGCGACCAGTAGTGGACATCATCCCCAACAATATCCAAAGTTACGTGATTGTTAACGACGTGCCCTCGGATATTATCCGGCGAATTTTTGAGCAATACCTCAATCCTATTCATTACTTCGCTCTTGGAGTGAGGAGTTTCTATTTTGAAGCGGGGTCGGATATGGGGTACGGGAGGTTCGATAGTGCAAAAATTTTACGAATAAGTTACAAAATTATCTACACTTTTTGAGATCCAGCCTTATTCAAATTTTCTGCGTAGCTTGAGGTGGTTTAGATTGAGCCAACATTACGCAACAACCTACATGAACAGACAAACTTTCTTAGCGAACACTACGACTAAAACGCTATCCGTCATAGCCTTACTGCTTACTCTCCTTCTCGCACCAGCGTGGTTACTGGCTCAAACTGATAATCACCGATTAATCATTCTGGCCGACATGGGCAATGAACCCGATGAAGTTCAGCAGATGGTACATATGATGATGTACAGCAATGAATTTGATCTGGAAGGCTTAATTGCTGTCACGGGTAAGTACCTGAATCCTCAGCAGAAAGACCCCTACCGAAGGGTGTTGCACCCAGAACTATTTACCGGAATAATTGATGCCTACGGCGAAGTGGTCGAGAACCTGAAAAAACATGCCAACGGCTGGCCCGAAGTAGATTACCTTCATTCTATTGTAGCTACCGGTCAGCCCGAGTACGGTATTGCTGGCACCGGAGAAGGAAAAAGTACCCCCGGTTCCGAATTGATTGTGAACAGCTTGGTGAAGAATGATGACCGGCCTATTTACATTGTGATAAATGCAGGCTCAAATACCTTGGCGCAGGCACTTATCGATTTTAGAGCCGAGCACTCTCAGCGTGAGTTGGATGCGGTGATTCCTAAACTCAGGGTATTTGAAAACGGGGCCCAGGATAACGCTGGTGCCTGGATATGCTCGAAGTTTCCGGATATACACTGGATACGAAGTAATTATCAGACCTACTGCTACGGAGGACCTATGCCCGAAACGGCAGA
>JBCCTI010000060.1:0-44145 GCA_039198955.1 Bacteroidota bacterium
AAGCCATTTTTTACGATCTTGCTACTCTGGCAATGGGGGCATGTGGTCATATTATCTAGATTTTGGTCAATCCAATAATATGATTTATTATCCCATTGCCAAATTTCTAATTTTTCCATCCTTATTTAGAATACACCACCCAAATATAGAAATAAATTATTTATGCTTCCTAAATACAGAAATTGCAAGGTATAATTAAATCCCCGAGTTTATGCCTCGAGAATTCAGGATTTTTACTCTACTTTTTCTCTATGATTAGGAGCATATGTTAACTGGCGTCCGTTTGCCAAAAAGACCAATAGTTTAAGTGGCATCATGATAGCACCCAGCCTGCGGTATTGACCTTGCCTTAACTCATCACTGGCGAACGACGAATTTGTTTATGACAATTCGTTAACGGGACAAACTAAGACACACCAGGCGATGAAAGCAGGAATAGATAGTTCCCCTTTCATTTTCAATATCAGTATTGGTTACTCTCTACCTATTCGAAAATAGTCGCTAAACAGTATAGCGTGATGCAAATAAGCCCTAACCAAGTACTCTCGCTAAATATCAAACTTAATTCCCTGTGCCAGCGGCAATTCAGTGCTGTAATTGATGGTATTGGTCTGACGACGCATGTAGGCTTTCCAAGCATCGGAACCGGATTCTCGCCCACCTCCGGTATCTTTTTCCCCACCGAAAGCCCCACCAATCTCAGCCCCAGAAGTGCCGATATTCACATTGGCAATACCGCAGTCGGAACCTCGCTGCGATAAGAAGGCTTCGGCTTCTAGAATATTAGTCGTAAATATTGCCGAGGACAGTCCCTGACTCACTGAGTTATGGGTGATGATCGCATCGTGTACATCTCCCTGATATTTTATCAGATACAGAATAGGCGCAAAAGTTTCTTCTTGCACAATTTCGTAGTGATTCTCAGCTTCCACGATTGCCGGAGTAACGTAGTTACCACCATCGTAGCCTTCTCCGCTCAATACTTCTCCACCAATTAGTAATTTACCACCTTCTTGCTGGGCTTTTTGCAAGGCATTTTTAAAGTTATTTACCGCATCCTGATCGATAAGCGGGCCTACCAGATTCTTTTCATCTAGCGGGTTACCGATGGAAAGCGTCGGATAAATTTTGAGTAATCGTTCTTTTACCTCGTCGTAATGGCTGGAGTGGATGAGTAAGCGACGAGTAGAAGTGCAGCGTTGTCCACAAGTGCCCACTGCTCCGAACACTGTGGCTCGAATCGTCATTTCTAAGTCAGCATGCTCAGTAATGATAATAGCATTGTTACCACCTAGCTCCAGTAACGAACGACCTAAGCGAGCCCCTACAGCTTCACCTACTTTCTTACCCATACGGGTAGAACCCGTAGCCGAAACTAGCGGAACCCGGCGATCGTGCGCCATTGTAGATCCAATCTTAGCATTGCCAATAATCAGGTTGAAAATACCTTCAGGTAGATCGTTTTCTTTTAGTACTTCCGACACAATTTTCTGACAAGCTAGAGCCGTAAGCGGAGTTTTTTCGGAAGGTTTCCAGACACAAACATTTCCGCACACGGCGGCTAACATAGCATTCCACGCCCAGACGGCTACCGGGAAATTGAAAGCAGAAATAATTCCGACAATTCCCAATGGATGGTACTGATCGTACATACGGTGCTGCGGACGCTCCGAATGCATGGTAAACCCGTACAACTGCCGCGACTGCCCCACCGCAAAATCACAGATATCGATCATCTCCTGTACTTCACCCAGCCCCTCTTGGTAAATCTTACCCATTTCGTAGGTTACCAATTTACCCAGCGGTTCTTTATACTGCCGTAGTTGGTTACCAATTTGCCGAACGATTTCACCTCGCTGCGGAGCGGGCATCATTCGCCAAGTTAGGAAAGCTTGCCGAGCTTGTTCAATTACCTGATCGTAATCAGCTTTACTCGCCATTTGCACGCTGGCAATTAGCGAGCCATCTACCGGAGAATGAATATCACGGGTTTGTCCTTCAGCGTCAATGCTCCCGAATTGTTGACCAGTACTGTAGGGTGGGTTAATTGATTGTATGCCCAGAGTATTGAGTACCTCCTGCACGTCGTGGGTTAATGTCATTGTTTCCATATGCACTGTTTATTCTTCTTCTCCTTGCCGAGCGGTCTCGACCATATTTTTGTTTTTTACGTATTTATCTAGCCACTGATCCATTTCCCACAACATGTGTAAGACTGACTCCTTCGCTCGGTAACCGTGACTCTCGTGAGGTAACATTACCAAACGAGCAGTAGCTCCTAGCCCTTTAAGTGCATTGAAATAGCGTTTACTCTGTAATGGAAATGTGCCAGAATTATTGTCGGCCTCGCCGTGAATCATCAAAATAGGCTCATTGATTTTCTCAGCGTGCATGAAGGGCGACATCTGATAATAAATTTCCGGAGCCTCCCAGTACGTTCGCTCCTCTCGCTGAAAGCCAAAGGGAGTCAAAGTGCGATTGTATGCTCCACTGCGAGCAATTCCGGCAGCGAATAGGTCAGAATGAGCTAGTAGGTTCGCGGTCATAAAGGCTCCGTAGGAATGCCCACCAATGGCCACCCGACTACTATCGGCAATGCCCATATCTACCAGCTTATCAATCGCCGACTTCGCATTAGCTACCAATTGTTTGCGGAAAGTGTCATTCGGCTCCTCATCGCCTTCGCCTACCACAGGCATACTTGGGTCATCCAGAATGGCGTAGCCCTGGGTTACCCAAAATAGGGGTGAGTACCAGCCAATCCGGATAAATTCGTAGGGTGAACCTTCCACTTGGCTGGCAGCATCGGCACTTTTGTATTCGTTAGGATACGCCCACATCAGCACCGGAAGTTTCTCGTCGCCGGGTTCGTAGCCTTCTGGTAAGTACAAATCACCTTGCAAGGCTACTCCATCCGCACGTTCATATTTCACTACCTGTTTTTCAATATTCTTGAGCTCAGGATAAGGATGCGAAAACTCGGTAAGTGCCGTTAGTTTATCTGATTTCCAATCGCGCACAAAGTAGTTAGGCGGTTCTTCCCGCGATTCGCGACGAGTGAGTACCGTGTTTTCTTTCGTATCCAGAATTTGTACGGGATATTCGTAGTAGGGAGCTTCCGACTGCCACAGACGTTTGGTTTCCTGATTCGCTAGATCAAAGGCATCTACGAACGGTCGATTGCCTTCATCGGAGGCTCCTTGCCCGGTTAGATACAGCGTTTTGCCTTTCTTATCGGTCAGTAGTACCGAGCGTCCGTACTGGTTCGCTTCGGTTTCAAAATTCCCTGGATTATTGTAGCGATCTTCAAAAGAATAATCGAACAATACCATTTTAGACTCTTCCCCGCCAACAGGGTTAAACGACGAAGTGATTTGCTGACGGGTGCTCCACCAATACTCCGAAGCAATGGCCAAATTATCATTCCCCCAGGTAATTCCTCCGTAGCGCAGCTTCATCGGAATGCTTGCCTGCTTTTCACCGTCGAACGGAGCTTCCAGGAAGAATAGCTGATCCCGTACTTCGGCTTCCTGGCTGGGGTCGCCACCATCCTGTGCTTCTACCCAGTATAGTGTAGCAGGTTGATCGTTGCGCCAGGTGAAACTGCGGGGCCCTTCCCGAACTGCCCCAAATCCCTTGGGTATATTCTCGGCTAGGGGAATTTCGGCGATGGTCTGCACTGGTTCACCGACGGGGTTCCAGGCTTCTACTGCTATCGGAAAGCGATAATAAGGCACTAAGTAAGAAAAGGGTTCTCGCACTTTGGTTACTAGAATATAGTTTCCATCAGGCGAAGGAGATACCTCGGAGAAAATAGCTGTTTCTCCGATGGCTGAATCTTCCTCGGTTTCAGTATTTAGTGAATGCAGTTGGGCCGTAGTGTAATAGGCAAATGAGGCTTCATCCTGGGGGTTTTGCAGTAAATCTTGGTAGGTGCGAGCCGGAGCTTTTTCGCCCGAGGCTTCCTGTATTACCGGACCCGCGGGTGCTAAGGCAGCTTGGGGGGCTTCTCCCCGGTCAGCCACTACAGATTTATAAATCAAGGTTTCATTGTCTGATAACCAAGCATAGGGTAGCCCCCGCATAGCATCGTTAATTACTGGCTCGGTTAGGGCCTTCGCTTGCTGACTGGCTACATCCGCTATCCAAAGAGCGATCCCGCTTTCTTGCGTAACGGTGAACACAATCTTTTGCCCATTGGGCGACCAGCTTACATTTTCAATCTTTGGGTTTTCCGGTAAGCCATTTATCGAGAGAGCGTCACTGCCATCGAGGGGTTTTACTGACATACCTACGTAGTACCCACCGCGGCTAGATCCGTTGGTACGAGGGTTAATCCGAAGACCAGCCAAACGCAGTTCGGGTTGAGCTAGCTCATCAATAGATGGATAACCGGGGCGTTCCAGCAGTACCATCCATTCGTGTGAATTATTGACACTCACCGCCGGAGTGAGTGGTGCGTTCGCTAGGTTAGCAATAGCGGAAGGTGGGATTTGATAAGTCAGATCTTTCTGGGCAAAAACTGCCGTGCTACTTATCCAGGCAACTACGAAAATAAGGCGGAAAATAGAGTAGGTCATAAGTGAAAAAAAGATGGTGGAAAAAAAGGTCTGGTAAGGTACTTATTTTTTAGTATTGACTCAATGCGTTTGCGTCAAATTCTGCCAACAACTTACACGCCGTTTCGCCCCCCCGGCGTTAGGTACAGTAGTTGTTAATTAAAGAAGCAGACTAAATGTGAATGTTATGAGACAGTGGGTAGCTTTTTTAGTGATTGTTCTGTGCTGTGCCGCGAGTCGTCCGATCTCGTCGGTTATTAATCAGCCCTTTCCAGAGATGCAAGCCGAAACGGTAGACGATGAAGTGATTAACTTGCCAAAAGATACGAAAGGCAGAATTACGCTGGTAGGTTTAGCTTACTCCAAAAAATCAGAGAAAGACCTGAATAGCTGGATGAGTCCAGTGTATAATACATTTATCTCCCAAAAGGTGAACCCGGGGAGCGGTGGGTTATTCTCCAGCTTTGTTTACGATATTGATGTATATCTCGTGCCAATGTTTACCGGAGTGAAAGCCGCCGCGGCTGGAACGGCCAAACGCAAAGCTGCCAAAAACTTAGATCAGCGGCTACTACCCTATATTTTGTTCTACCAAGGCAAACTCAAGCCCTATAAGGAAGCCCTGGATTTTGAGAAAAAAGATGTACCCTACTTCTTTTTACTCGATCAAAGCGGAAAAATTGTGTACGCCACATCAGGAGCCTACTCTGAGCGAAAAATGGATGGTATTACCGGAGCAATTGATGAGTTGGAGTAGATTCTAGTATGCTTGACGACACCATTTTTAATAGCTTGCACAAGCAGTTTGATGGATGGTAGTGCAACTAAACAAACCACATTTTCTTGTATAGAAAGTGGCATGCATCCGCCTGTCAGAGAGTAAATTATTTTTCTCTTAAAATTATTAGCAAAACTCTTGCTTTTTTTAGGATTTAATTAAATATTCATAGCCCTAATCCGCATTTTATGCACCTAGACTAAATCCATACGCTTGATGCTCAGCATAATCAGGCGTGGCAATCCATAACCTAAAAGAGACAGAACGTATTCGGTGGGGTGGCTAAGTCAATTGCCAAAAATTTAAGTAAAAATCCTCGGGGCAAGCCCACGAGGCATTTAGCGGAACAAGTTTGTTTTTCGTGGCAAGCCCCGGAGAATTGAACCCATAGAGATTAAAACCTTAGAAGAAGAGATACAAGAATAACTAGATAAGGGAGTTTGAACGATAGAATAAACTATTACGATTATCATGTACGCACTACCCATTCTATCATCAAACAAACCTAGTCTATGAAAGTACTATCCCACTAACTGTAAGCGGGACGGTGTACTGGCACAAAGTAGAAAGGTGCCTTTTGCTAGTAAACTATCGCCGATACGTACTTAACGATTTACCTAAACTACTCTCTAAATGCAAAAAGGCGGGAACTATCCCGCCTTTTTTGTCGCTACGCTTTACGCCCTGCTGAAGAAGTGGGGCATACTTCCATATCCGGCGAGCATACAGGATACTCTTTCATATAACAACAGGGTTTCTGTTTGACTGAAGGCTTTTCACATCATAATCAGCTCAACTGATGATTCATCTCAGTTTTCCGACGATTCATCTTAACTTTCTCACAGTTCACCTGATCTTTTCAGCGTAGCGGTGCCTAATCTAGCATCTTTGTAGCGTACCCAATAACTAAACCCGTTACGTCATGAAAAAGCTATTCTTTGTACTCATACTAATCTTCGCCTGGATCAGCATATTCGTCTCATCGTTATACGCTCAAGATCCTGCTACCCAAACTATTCGGGGGCAAATTGTGGATGCCCAGTCGGACTTTCCTTTAACCGGGGTCAATGTGATTGTACTAGACACTGACCCTATGATCGGTACTGCTACTGATATCGAAGGTTATTACACGCTAGAAAATGTGCCCATTGGCCGACAAGCATTGCAAGTATCGTTTATCGGTTACGCCGCCCGTACCATTCCCAATGTAATAGTAACCACTGGTAAGCAGGTGGTATTGGATGTATCCTTAGAAGAAAGCGTACTGATGGGCGAAGAAATCGTCATTACTGCTGCCTCGGACAAAACCGCTACGAATAACGAATTAGCAACGGTCAGTTCCCGCTCCTTCAATTTGGAAGAAACCGGACGCTACGCTGGGTCGCGGAATGACCCCGCCCGAATGGCGGCTAACTTTGCCGGGGTAGCGGCTAACAACGACGACCGCAACGATATTATCATCCGAGGAAATTCTCCCGCCGGGCTACTGTGGCGAATGGAAGGCATCAACATTCCCAATCCTAGCCACTATGGTTCGCTGAGCGCTACGGGTGGCCCAGTAAGTATGCTTAACTACAATGTGTTGGATAAGTCTGATTTTCTCACGGGTGCCTTCCCAGCGGAGTACGGCAATGCATTAGCAGGAGTGTTTGATCTACAGCTACGCCGGGGGAATACTGAAAAGCGGGAGTTCTTGGGACAAATTGGTTTCAATGGATTTGAGGTAGGGGTAGAAGGTCCATTTAGCAATAAATCTAAGGCCTCGTACATTGCCAATTATCGTTATTCTACACTGGGCGTTTTTCAAGCGTTGGGAGTCAACTTCGGTACGGGTGCCGCTACACCAGAATATCAGGATTTGACTTTTAAAGTAGATGTTCCTACCAAAAATGCCGGGCGTTTCACCGTGTTCGGTATTGGGGGGGTAAGTAGCATTGACTTACTAGGTAGTGAGGAAGACCTAGAAGCGGATGCTGATAACTTGTACGGTAACGAGAACGAAGATAATTACGTCAATTACCGCACTGGGATCATTGGCCTGTCGCACCTGTATTACTTCAATCCTACCACCAGCTATAAACTATCTTTGGCGGCCTCTCGGCAAGAAGATCGCTTTTACAGCGACTCGCTTAGTATTTCTGATCGTACTCCCGTGCCAAATGAAGAAGCTGATTTCTTCAACAACCGCTACTCAGCCCATTTGATGCTTAATAAGAAGTTTAGTGCCCGCAACAACGTTACTGTAGGGGTTATTACCGATTTATACGATTTTGATCTAACCAACCGACGCATTGTACCCGGCGACGAGCGCACCCTACGTAACAACGATGGGCAAAGTCTACTTACCCAGGTCTACGCCCAGTGGCAGCATCGCTTCAACGACCGACTGACGCTGAATACGGGTATCAACTACCAAAACTTTGAAGTAAGCAGTAGCAACAGCGTCCAACCCCGGGCCGGTTTACAGTATCGGGTAAACGATCGACAAACAATCGGCCTGGCCTACGGACGCCACAGCCAGATTCAGCCGCTAGAAACCTACTTTACCCAAACTTTACTATCCAACGGAAATGTAGTAGAGAGCAATCGTAACATGGACTTTACCCATAGTCAGCATTACGTGCTTTCGTACGACTATTCGCTTACTTCAAACCTGCGTTTGAAGGTAGAGACTTACTACCAGAATATTGATGGGGCACCAGTTGAAAGTGAGCTGAGCTCGTTCTCTATGCTCAACGCTGGAGCCGATTTTGCCCCGGTTGATGAAGTATTTTTAGTGAACGAAGGCGAAGGCCGTAACTACGGATTAGAATTTACGCTGGAGCGATTTTATAACCAAGGCTATTACTTTCTATTCACAACTTCGCTCTACAACTCAGAGTACCGGGGTAGCGACGATGTGTGGCGTAGCACTGCGTTTAACGGAGGCTATATCACCAACCTACTCGGCGGAAAGGAGTTTAAAATTGGGCGGAAGAACAATACCCTAAATCTGGATCTCCGCCTGACGGCGTCCGGGGGTAATCGCTATACACCCATTGACTTTGAGCGTTCGGCTGAGTTAGGTTTTGAGGTGCGGCAGGACGATTTGGCTTTCTCAGAAAGTTTTGATGATTACTTCCGAGCAGATGTGAAGATTTCGTACCGTATTAATGCCAAGCGCATGACTCACGAATTTGGGGTGGACTTGCAGAATATTACCAATCGGCAGAATGAGTTTGCCCGCATCTACAACCCCCGTACCAATAGCGTACAGACCCAGTATCAGATTGGCTTGTTCCCCGTACCGCAGTACCGAATCACATTTTAGTCCATGAGTCGACAGTCCACAGAAAGCATCTATTCCGTATAGCTGCTAACTGTGGGTGGTCGACTATTAACTGTGGACTGTAGATCACTGACCACTGACTCTTAAATAGCAATCACCGTGAAATTATCAACTGTTATCGCAATATCTGTCTTAGTCATGGGGTATCACATTGGTGTCGCCCAGAACCTGCTTTCGCAAAGTACCCAGGTAGAAATTAGTATCGGATGGGTAACCCCGTTTTTACAGAGTGGTAGCGAACTTACCCGGGCTGAGAACTTACGAGGTAACGAACAGAGCTACTTTACTAATCCTGAGGGAAGCCGCCGTCAGGTAGGCAAGTACCCAGCTCTAAGTGGCATCAGCTTTGGGATAGGCTTCTATAAACCCGTTCGGTGGGCGAAAGGACTCATGTTAGGCGCGGTAGTCCGTAATTCGCAAACCGGCTCACAGCCCGAAGAGGGAGGATACGAAGAGGGCTACTTCTTCAACTTCCTCACTGCCGGAGGATCGGCCAAGTACTATCCGTTTGAGGAAAACAATTTGTTTGTGGTAGCTGACTTAGGATTGGGAGCCGTTTTTACAAAAAACCGCTTTCTGGATGAGAGCAACGATCAAGAGTTCTTTCATCAGTTTGGTATTGGTAGCGGAGGTAGTATTGGGATTGGCTACGCATTTACCCCATTGAATAATAAAGAGAATGCTCTGGAGCTAAAAGTACTTTACCAACAGCTGAGCACGCGGGTAGAAGTTAATGGGGTCGGTGACGATCAGTGGCAGTTTGGTGCTCTTCATATCGGAATAAGCTATAATTTTTAAAGATATGCTAGGCCGAAAATCCTACCGAATAGCTCACCTCTCTCTATTTACTCGCAAAACTGATTTACGAGTAAATTGGAGATCGCGGGAATCGACTGTAGATTATTTTAACTATCTTGAAAGTATGAAAAATTTCACCATCCGGGAGCGGCAGATTCGGTCAATTGGAATACCTCTTTTAAGTGTGTTCTTCATGTTTCTGTACTCTTCTGACAAATTAGTATCGGTTCCCGGTGTAGTAACTAGCTATTTGGTCTCCTTTAGCTTTGTATTTCTACTTTGGGAAGGAAACTATGTTATCGTCAAAGCTATGCGGCAATGGTTTCCGTACAACGAGCAAACAGCCAAGCGATTCATGATCCAGATTCCAATCGCCGTAGTGTATACCGTAGTAGGCTCTCTGGCCGTTATGTATGGGTTTGAGTTAATGGGTATTTCAGTTTGTGAGCCTGGCAAATATCTGATCTCAGCCATTATCAACCTTATCCCTACATCATTTGTGTCTTCAGTCTACGAGGGAGCCTACTTTTTTGAAGAGTGGAAGAAGAATTTCCAGCGGTCGGAGGCACTAGCTAAAGAGAATATCCGCTCTCAATTTGAAGCCCTCAAAAGCCAGCTCGACCCTCACTTTCTCTTTAATAGCATGAATACGCTAGCTGCTTTAATTAAGCCAGATAACGCGGATGCCCAAAAGTACTTGGAACAGCTCTCGGATGTATACCGCTACGTACTGCTAAGCCAACAGAAGGAGACTGTCGCATTGCAAGAGGAGCTCGAGTTTGTACAGTCCTACATCTTCCTGAATAAAACCCGTTACCGGGATAACCTGATTGTAGAGAGTGACATCCCGGACGAGAACTTAAACCAGCGGGTAGCTCCGCTCAGCTTGCAAATACTGGTCGAGAACGCGCTAAAGCATAACGTCATTTCTAAGGATAAACCCTTAACTCTCCGAATTGCGGTAGATCGGCACGGCTACGTGATGGTAGAAAATAACGTTCAAAAAAAGAATATTTTGGAGACAGAAAAATCGACCAAAACTGGTCTACAGAACATTGTTAGCCGTTACGCATTGCTAACCCCCAGCCCAGTAGAGATCAATCAGTCTACTGATCTGTTTTCGGTACGCATTCCGTTGATTGCCTCATAACAATATGTTAGCCTGGTACCGCATTATTGGGTTTTTATTCATTCTCGGTGGGTGTCATTCAAAAGTACAGTATCCTTTTTCTGCGCTTCCATCGCTCACTCAGGCGCAGATGTACGAAGACTATGACTCACTAGTCAGTATTATCCAAGAAGTTAATCCACAGCTAGCGGTGAGAAAGGAAGTTACTGGGTTGGATATCCTTCATAAGCTAAGTAAACTTAGATTGGAAGTAGATGGTAGTACTACTCAGCAGTTTTACGACATTATCCGTCAAGCGCTTACGCTATGTCAAGATGGCCACGCTGGAGTATTACCGTCATTCTACTTCACTGCCGATGCAGAGGCAATACGTGTAGCCTATCCTGACTCACTCAAGGAAGAAGCGATTCATGGCACAAAAATATACAGCGCGTATCTTGACTCGCTGCAAGACCTAAAGCAGTTGAACCTACCTATTCAGTACATTGACGGGAAGTATCGGGTGGCACGAGATTTTGATTATCAAGATCAAACTATTCGGGCAGATACTGAGATCATTCAATGCAATAGTCAAGAGATTCACCGCTTTGTTCAATCACTAACCAATCAGCTTTCCCTTCGATGGGATTATGAGAGCGAGCAATTTTATCACGAGAATTTTTTATCAGCTCACAATCTGATTCTTGACCGTTACGTAACACTTACTTTTCGAGAAAAAGACGGCAATAAGTTTAAGCAAAAATTTGATTTGTATGATAGTCTACTGGTAGCACCTAAGGGCGAAAAGCAGAAAGAAGTTTGTTTTTTTGACAATTCGCAAACATTGTATATTCGGGTTCCCGTCATGAATATTCAAGACACTTCATTCTATATCAACGAAATTTCCAGGTATAAAAATTACTCTATAAACAAGGTGGTAGTAGATATTCGGGATAACCGAGGTGGAAGCGATTTAGTAGGCGAGCAGATTATTGAATTATTGATTGATGAGTGGTTTTACGCGGAAATTATTTTGCTGGCTCGCTTGTCCCCAATAGTTGCTGATCGACTTCAGCAAGACTTATCGATTGCTGAAGTGATCCAAGTTCCTTCTCTGGATAGTGCTGAATACTGGAAGATAGGTCACTTTTACAAAAATGTATTTCCTCGCCCTGAATCTATTCGCCATAGCGGATCTATTTATATTTTACAGAATGAGAATATTTTCTCCGCTGCAGGAACGTTAGCAGCCTATGCCGAATACAATGATCAAATTATTTCAGCAGGACATCCTACTGGGAAATTATTAGGTAAGGGTACTACTCCGTTTATTTTTCAACTCCCTAACAGCCAATTATTGTTTAGGATAGAGCCACTCATTGATTACAGCGGTGTAGAAAATGCTAAAGATATGTTTCACGATACTGTAGAAATGCCCTTATCTCGATCAAGCGATTCGGTAGAGATAGATCGTGTAGAAAATGATCCGATGCTAGAGGCAATTTTCTATTCCAAAAATTGAAAAAGTTTTAGAAATGAACCTACTGATCGTCGAGGACGAATACCCCGCTGCTGAACGTTTACAGCAACTGCTCAGTCGGCTAGAAGAGCCCATTAGGGTAGTAGATACGCTAGACAGTGTAGAGTCTGCCACCCACTGGTTTGCCAATCATTCGGCACCCGATTTAATACTGTCGGATATTCAGCTATCGGATGGGTTGAGCTTCGAGATTTACGAGAAAGTAGTCATTAAAAGCCCAATTATTTTCACCACTTCTTACGATGAATACGCCATTCAGGCATTTAAGGTGAAAAGTATTGACTATCTACTAAAACCCATTAAGTTCGAGGAATTAGAAAAAGCCATTGCTAAGTACAAACAATTAAAAACGGAGTTTTCGGAAGAAGAAAATGCCAGCAAGATTGAGCGATTGTTAGACAACTTGCAGCATACTGGGCGTCGTCATAAAAAACGCTTCCTGGTGAAAAAGGGCGAACAACTAGTGCCCATTTCCGACGATGAAATTGCTTACTTCTACACCGAAAATGAGTTAGTGTATCTATTCACTCCCGAGGGCAAACGATACATAGTAGACTATACGCTAGAACAACTAGACGGACTGGTAGATACCGAAAAGTTTTTCCGCATTAATCGGCAGTACCTGGTGCATCTGGAAGCTATCCGCCAAATCCACACCTACTTTAACAGCCGCCTCAAACTTAACCTCCAGCCTGAACCCACTGACGAGGTGATCGTCAGTAAAGGAAAAGCCAAGGCATTCAAAACGTGGCTGGAAGGGTGAATATTTATCACCCTTAATCTGCTCTCCCGGATTTGTAATCTGATTAGCCTCGAAGTATGTAGCTTACCACACCGACTTTTGGATAACATATCCGAAAAAGCTTGAAGTACGGTTATTAGGATGAGACGTTTTGGGTTCTCTAGAAAATTCGGTTCGGGTAGATAATCAACTGAATAAAATTGAACTCGATGTTATTAAAAGAAATAGATTGCTGATCGTCCATCGCTAATTCCAAGTTAGGGAACCACCGAAGGTTGGTTCGTAATATCCAAGATTGTAACCGGTCAGGGCGAATGTCCCAGCCGAAGGTCAGCCCATAACTAAACTGGGCTTCTGATAGTCGATGCACCAATTGCCGCTCAAAGGATTCGCGGAAGCTTAGGTTTTCGTAGCTAATGGCTGGCCCGACGAAGGGAACAAAGCCGTGGTAATCGAACAGAAACTTTGTTCCTTCCACAATAAACGATCTTCTTCTGGCTACTTGCGCTGTACCGTAAGCACTAGTAGAGGAGCCGTAGCTTCGGTAACCGACCGCGACATTTATATCGGGTTTATGCAGATAGTAGCCAACGCTAAAGTCAGGCATTAACGAGGTACTATACTTCTCAATATACGGTCGGGTGTTTTCATTATAACTACTTTCGCCCACCCAAAAGGCTGAAGACATACCTACGCCCACGAAAAAGCCATTGAGCCGATTTTCAACAGCCAATTTATCCGTAACTTCCTGAGTCCTACCTGACTCCCAGCCCCGTTCTGCACCAATGGTAGTCTCCAGCATATATCGGTACGAGATATTCAGATACAGCGACGGAGTTTCAATCGTAGCCACTTGGTTGCGGGAAATATAATATTCTTGGGAGTTAACGTAATTCCAAGTTAAACCTGCTTCAACTAGATGATTCCCAGCGTTGAAGGTGAGCCCGGTTAGTAGAGGAAGCGAGGTGTGATTAAGCTCCGATCCATTACCAAATTCCAGATTATCGTTGCTTTGCTTGTAGTAAAAGGGGGCGATTGATACTCCTACAAACGGACGAACTTTCTGGTGCTCAATGCGCCAGGGATAGTACTTGAACACGGTTTCTACCCCACTCGAGTAGTTAATTCGTTGACTTTCCTGATTGAAGGTGGGGTTAGCTACTGGAATGGCCAGATAGAAATCGGCGTGACCCAAAAATGGGTACCACCTATCACAAATCTCGGCCTACTTAGGTTAGTAAGATCAATTGAACTAAGGTTACCCTCAGAGTCTAGGTAACCAGTGGTTCCGCCCAAACTCGTTTGATAGTCTAATCCCAAGTTAAGCTGGGCAAAGCGGTGACGGGTTTGTTTTTCAGTATAGACTTGAGCAGTTACCGATAAGGAAAGTAAAAGGGGAGCGAGTGCTAGAGTTTTTAATTTATTCATTTGATTGGAGGGCAACGTACAAACGAAATAACTAATGACTAGCTAAATCTGTTTCTACTTAATTCTAATTAGCTCTCCACCATCAAACCCAGTAGTTATTGCTTGAGAAGAAAGGGTTTTTAGTTGACTCGAACAAGCTTTGTGTTACAATTACTCAATATTTGTATACACCGCCTGCACATCGTCGTCATCTTCCAGTTTGTCTAGCATCTTTTCAATCTCTTCTAGTTGCTCTTCGCTAAACTCTACCGGGGTGGTGGGAAAACGCTCGAGGGTAGATTTTTCTACTTCAATACCTTTTTCTTCCAGTGCCTGCGAGAGTGAGCCAAAGTTAGTGTAGTCGCCGTAGATATAAATCTTGTCGCCGTTTTCTTCAATTTCTTCTAGTCCGGCATCAATCAACTCTAGCTCCAGTTCTTCCTGGTCAAAATCATCGGGGGGAATGAATTCAAAAACAGCTTTGCGGTTGAACATATAATCTAATGAACCAGTAGGCGCCAATGAACCCCCCGCTTTATTGAAGTAGGATTTTACGTTGGCTACGGTGCGGGTAGAGTTATCAGTCGCGCACTCCACCACCACCAACACTCCGTGCGGTCCCTTGCCTTCGTACAGTACTTCTACATAGTCATCACTGTCCTTGCCCTCTGCCCGCTTAATCGCCGCCTCAATATTGTCTTTAGGCATATTCTGCGCCTTAGCATTCTGAATGGCGGTACGCAGTTTGGCGTTCATATCGGGGTCGGTGCCGCCTTCTTTGGCAGCAATGGTGATAGATCGGGCGAGCTTGGGAAAGATTTTAGACATCTTGTCCCAGCGTTTCTCCTTAGCGGCTCGGCGGTATTCAAAGGCTCTTCCCATGAGTTTTATTGCTTTGAGTTAAGTAGCGAAATTATGAAGGATGTTTAAGAGATAAGTAGAAAAGTAAGGAAAAAATTGGATGTTGCTGTATTTTTCGATCTCTCATAAAAGGCTATTTTTCAACAACAACCTTCTAAGCTATGACAACCCCCTTCTTTCTACTCATGCTTGCTGGACTATTCTTTCAAGCAACAACTTTACTAAGCCAGCCTGTTAAAATTATTTACGATACCGATATGGAATCGGATGTAGATGATGTAGGAGCGACGGCAATGCTTCATGCCTTAGCCGACCGGGGCGAAGCAGAAATTCTAGCTACGATAGTATCGTCCTCTAACCCCTGGAGTACTCCCTGTCTGGATGCTATCAACACTTTTTACGGAAGACCTGATTTGCCGATCGGAGTACCAAAGGGAGAAGCTGTCAATCGAAAATCAGGCTACGCCCAGTCCGTAGCTGAAACGTATCCGCATTCCATCACTTCGTCTGATTCTTTACCCGAAGCAGCCCGGCTCTACCGAGAAATATTGGCTAGCCAACCCGATGGTAGTGTGGTGATTGTAACGGTAGGATACATGACTAACCTATCTCGACTGCTACATACCCCGCCGGACGATATTAGTCCACTAAGTGGAACAGAGTTAGTTAAGCAGAAGGTGAAACATTACGTTTGTATGGGAGGACGGTTTCCAAAGAATACAAATGCCCAGGTAAACGGCAACTGGAAACCCGACCCAGCGGCTACGATCGATGTGATAGAAAATTGGCCCACCCACATTTTATTCAGTGGTGGTGGCGACCAGCTTGCTACTCTTTATCAGACCGGAGGTACGCTACCCGAAGTAAAAGAGGATCATATCGTTCGCCAATCTTATGCGTGGTTTTTTGATAGAACAGGTTGGGCCAGTGGACCGACTCATCACAGTGCCGACCTATTGACAGTACTAATTGCCGTGCGAGGTTTGGGCAACTATTTTGATCAATCATGTGAAGGGTACAACGAAGTTTTTGAAGATGGTACGCATGAATGGCGATCTTCTCTTGATAAAGACCAGTGTTATGTTCTCCCCAAGCCGGAACATATAAAGGCGGTCACTCAAGACATGAACAACTTAATGGTTCATCAGCCCTGACGATAACCAGTAAATCAACTTATTACGAAGAAATCCAGGTATTTCTATTGTGAAAATTTCGGTAGGCGATCAGCAGTTTACTAAAAAAGTGATAGTGAACTAGCCGAAAACATAGGTTGGTAAAATCTTGGCTTTCAGGGAAGCGAGGTTCTCTCTAGGTATTCTAATAATTCCATTAACCTTCACGCTTCAAGGCGGATGTACTATTAGTTTTACCTACTTATTGAGAGACATGTCTACCAATCTATTTCTGCTAATACTAATTGTCTTCGGCTTACTTATAGCCTGTGATGTGACCGATGATCAGATTACACCTGACTCAGGGACAGCATTACTGGGCAACCCTGATCCCTCTTTGAATGAGTTTTTACTGCTAGCTGTCGATGAAGAGGTTTATACCTTAGAACCTGAAAACAGTAGTAGCCGCCGGATATTATTCTTTGAAGAATTCAACGACATTGCTAGCGTACCTGAGTATCACGATGGCGTACTTTACTGCGTAACCGATGATAATGGATTAACCGCCTTTGATGTAATTACCAATGAAATACTATGGCAAACGGGTATTCCTGACTATTATTTCAGCAGTATCAATAAAATGTCGCCCATTTACGCTGATAATACTATTTACGTGGCTGGCTTACGGGGTATTATGACTGCTACTGATGCTACTACTGGTCGCATCCGCTGGGAGTATACTTTTCAAATTGATCCTGATGATCCGTTCAAGAATATGTACGGACGAGCGGCACTACAGGGTGATGCTATTATACACGGTACCTCTGGATTTATAGAAGCCAACTATTTACACAAGATAGATGCTACCAACGAAAGCCGAGTGTGGCGCATCCCTCTGGCTGAGGAAGGATTAACGAGTAGCGCTACCATTGCCAATAGCACTGTATACGTACCCACGGAAGACTTTTCTGCCTACGATTTTAATACGGGCGAACTACTGTGGCGCCGCACCCTCAACGATTTTGATGGTTCTAGCACTCCGGTAGTCGCGGGTGATAAAGTGGTTTTTCAAGGCGGTTCAGGTTCAGTAGAGTCTAGCTTGTATTGTTTAGATCGACGTACTGGGGAGTTACTGTGGATCGTAGACACTGGGTTAGGGGACGCTGCTCAGATTAGTCCGGTAGTGGCAGGAGGGGTGGTATTTGGGGTTTTTGAGCGGAGTACTCCCGTGGCGGTTGGTGAAATTAACGGCCGCCCGTTTGCTGTCGCTTTAGAAAATGGGGATTTACTTTGGGAAAACGATCGTGTGAGCGTAGACACTTGTCGTAGCTCAAAATGGAGTATTCAAACGAGGTGGATGGTAATTGCTCGGGTAGTAAACTGATAAATGCATTTAGCAAAAAAGCAGCTAATGGATCTGAACAATGTTACCTATTGTCACCGATCTGCTAACTGCTTTTTTCTGAAAAATGAAAGTTACTTTCAAAATGTACCTACTTACAAAAGTAAGCCGAATATTTAGGCTGATGCCTTAACTTCGCCAATGTATTTGACTTCGTACAAATGTTCATAACGGCGAATAGCCGCCTGAATTTGAGGGTAAGTATCCCGGCGTATTTTAATACCTTTTGGTTCTCCTTTTTGTCGAACTTCAATGTAATAACCGGACTTGAGCGTGATACTGCGAGTTGTGGGTCGTGCCAAAAGCTAAGAATTTAAAGGTGATACATAAAACAATCACTACGAACAAGTGATAAAATCACTGCTTTTGTGCATAAAGCACTGTATGCTAAACAAAGCATTAATAAAATAGTGAAGTTTACAATATACGTAATTTTTTTGAATAATCCTTATTATTCAACCGATTTATTTCAAAATTCAGTAATATATTGCCCTTGTATTCGATAGAATAGTATTTTACTAACGTGATAAGCTGCTACTGTAGAACTACCTGTACACACAATAATTCTGAAAGAATACGGTATAACGTTCTACATGAGTGTAAATAGCTAATTTGGTCAGGCAAATAATAGCATTAGGTTGACTGGACTAAACCACCTACCATCTTTGTGGTATGAAAAATATGCGTCTGTTTCCGGCAGAATGGTACCCCCAAAGTGGGGTGCAACTGGCCTGGCCTCATACAGACACTGACTGGCGTAGTACATTAGAGCAAGTTATCCTCTGCTACCAGCGTTTGGCTTACGAGATTTCGCTTCGCCAAAAATTGCTGATTATCTGTTCTGATGTTAACGAGGTGAAAGTTCGTTTAGCTCATTGCGACCCAACCAATATCAGTTACTTCGAGATTCCAGTGAATGATACCTGGGCCCGCGACTTCAGTGGGATTACCGTACTAGAAAATGGTCAACCACTACTTCTAGATTTCCAGTTTAATGGTTGGGGAATGAAGTTTCCGGCTAATCTGGACAATCAGATCACCCGACGGCTCTATGAAAAAGGGGCATTTGTACCAAAAGTTAGGTGTCAACCCTTGAAAAATTTTGTGCTGGAAGGCGGTAGTGTAGAATCAGATGGAGAGGGAACCCTGCTGACGACTGAAGCCTGCTTACTTTCGCGTAACCGAAATGAGCATCTGACTAAGGAACAAGTCAGTATATATTTGCAAGAAACTTTAGGGGTGCATCGTATTCTTTGGCTCAAAAATGGGTATCTAGCGGGTGATGACACCGATAGCCATATTGATACCTTAGCCCGCTTCGTTGATTCTCAAACTATTGTCTACGTACAATATACTGATTCAGGTGATGAACATTACGAGGCACTTGTTCGGATGGAGGGCGAGCTAAAGCAGTTTCGCACTGACAAAGGTACACCTTATCGATTAATTCCTTTGCCGATGGCCGATGCTATGCACAACGAAGAAGGTAATCGGTTACCAGTTACCTATGCTAACTTTTTGATTATGAATGAAGTGGTGCTATTGCCGTTTTACGGTCTGCCCCAAGATGAACCCGCTCGCGAGATGCTGCAACAAGCTTTCCCAAATCGAGGGATTGTTGGCATTCCTTGTGAGGCTTTGGTGCAGCAACATGGCTCATTACACTGTGCAACTATGCAGTATCCGGAGGGGGTGTTAAAGTAGTAGAGTGTTTATGTATTCGGGTGTTCACGAAATGCGTAACTCTGAACACCTGCCCACTATAACACCTCATACACAGCTTTAATAAGCTTAGGTGAAGCCTCTCGTTGATTATTGCTGAGCATAATGACTAATTTCTGTTCGTCTAGCCACCTTCCCAGATAGTTACGAAAACCGTTTAGCTCACCAGTGTGGTAAACAAAGTTGGGATTTTGCTCATTAGTAAACCAGCCAAATCCGTAGGGATGAGTACTGCCATCACTAAGTTGTACCGGGGAATAAGCTTGCTGTAAGGTTTCTGGACGAATGAATTGATTACCGTTTAGGGCTCGATCCCACTTGTACAAATCCTCTGCCGTAGAGAAAATACCACCCCCACCCACGGTACGGAACTGGTAGTTATCGGCTTCACCCTGGGCATTCACCGCTACCGCCCGGTTCGGAATATTATCGGCCTTTTCGTCGAAAATTACCGTATGGGTCATTCCGATGGGGTCAAAGAATGTCTCTTGCATAAAGTCGGCGTAGCGTTGTCCACTCACCTGAGTGGCAATAGTCGTCAGCAAAGTGTAACCCGAGTTGCCGTAGCTGAACTGGGTGCCCGGTTCAAATAACAGCGAATCCACTTCCCGAATCGCCCCTAGTACCTCCGTATTGGTCAGTCCGGGGGGAAAGCTTTCCATAAAGTTATAGTAATCGGGAATACCGTGGGTATGAGTGAGTAACTGCTGAATAGTAATATGGTCAGCAGCAGGCATGTCCGGTAGATATTGGGTAAGCGTATCATCTAGGCTCAACGTACCCTGATCTACCAAATACAAAATACCCATTGCGTGAATGTGTTTAGACAAAGAGGCCAAATAAAAAGCGGTGTTAGACTGCATCGGTATTTTTTGGGCAACATCTTGGTAACCAATAGCTTTAGTATACATTACCCCACTGCTATCCGCCACTAGAATATTCCCGCTAAAACCACTGGTATCTACGTAACTCTGAAACAGTGTATCTAACCGCTGAGAAGTGGTAAAAGGAGCTTCCCGCTGCTGGTTGCAAGAAACGAAAATGACGAAAAGTGCTAGCCAAATAATGAGTTGATAAAACATAAATCAGTTAGTTGAGTAATTGTCAAAAGAAACAAAATACCAAACTTTTCGCCAAGCCTTTATCTTTGTAAAATGACCGTAGGATTAGTCCAGCAGCAAAACCAAGCCAATATTGCTGAAAATCTAGAAAAGCTCCAACGTAATATTCGTCACTGCGCCCGTCAAGGAGCTGAACTGGTGGTACTACAAGAGCTACATAACAGTCTGTACTTTTGCCAAACCGAAGATACCGAGAATTTTGACCTTGCCGAACCTATTCCGGGACCGTCTACTGAGTATTTTGGCAACCTGGCGCGAGAACTGAATATTGTACTTGTCACTTCTCTATTTGAGCGACGTGCCCCTGGTGTTTACCACAATACCGCTCTAGTACTAGAAAAAGACGGTAATATCGCTGGTAAGTACCGCAAAATGCACATCCCGGATGATCCGGCTTACTACGAAAAGTTTTATTTTACCCCTGGCGATTTAGGGTTTAACCCTATTGAAACTTCAGTTGGCAAGCTAGGTGTGCTAGTGTGTTGGGATCAGTGGTACCCCGAGGCCGCCCGACTTATGGCACTAGCCGGGGCTGATATGCTGATCTATCCTACTGCTATTGGCTGGGAGTCTACCGATTCTGCTGACGAACAGCGACGCCAACAGGATGCCTGGATCGTTTCCCAACGGGGACATGCGGTAGCCAACGGACTTCCGGTGATCTCAGTAAATCGGGTGGGTCACGAAGCTGATCCCTCCGGACAAACTAACGGCATTCAGTTTTGGGGGCACAGTTTTGTAGCCGGACCGCAGGGAGAAATGCTAGGTAAAGCTTCCTCAAATGAGGAACAAAACCTAGTGGTAGAAATTGACCTGGCTCACTCCGAAAATGTTCGGCGAATTTGGCCCTTCTTTCGCGATCGGCGTATTGATGCCTTCGGTGAACTTACGAAACGGTATCGGGATTAGCTCAGAAATAGTAGCTAAAGCCCAAACTGGGTGAGAAGCTAGTTGCCCCAATGGTAAATAAGGTAGTAGTTCCTCCTTCACCGCCAATGTCGAAGAATGATAATCCAAATCCGGTGAAGGTAAAGTCTAAGCTCCATCGTTCGGCAGGAAAGTAAGCAAACCCAGGCGAAGCAACTAAACTCACTGAGAAAGCGTCTTCACTACTTTGAAACTCTCCGAACCCCGCCGCTGAACTGCCGTAGGATAAAGCTACTGTTCCATCCAGAAAAAAATAAAATTGATCGTCAGCAATCGGAAAATAGCGTCGTATGAAGGGTGATAAGAAGATAGTCAAATCGTTGTCAGAGCCTCCTGTAGGCTGGATAAGAACACCCAAAGTTCCACCTACTGCTGTTTGATCGTTAATGAAATAGCCGAACGTTGGAGTCAGTGCAAAGGCTGTTTGCGTATCTTCGCTATTACCCAGCACTGTAAGGTTGATTGTGCCATTAATGAACTTGTTACCCTCAGCTATTTGGGCATGTAATTGCTGAACGGATAATAAAAAGACGAAAGCTAGAAAAATTCTTTTCATAGGAGGTTGAGATAAGAAGGTTATAAAATATTATGTCTAATTACAGAAAATATGCCAATTCATTAAGCTAATTTAGTTTATGCCAAACTTTATACTACTTCCTTCTATACTACCAATAAAGCTCTAATTTTGTAAGTCGCTTATAATCTACTCTATGACTATATTTTTAACGGGCACCAGTGGACTGTTGGGTAGCAACGTACTGATCGAGCTACTGAAACGAAATTATCAGGTGAAGGCCCTTTTCCGGGATGAACACGATGCCCGTCGCCATCAGCACCGGAAAGATATTGAGATATTTTTAGGCGATATTACTAATGCCAACGCCATGCAAAAAGGCGTTCAGGGCTGTGAGGTCATCATTCACGCGGCGGCTGATACCGGACTGTGGCCCGCTCGCTCGCCCAATTACGTCGCTACCAATGTGCAAGGAACTATCAATCTAATTGAAGCCGGAAAGAAAGCACGTATAAAACATATGATTGCGGTAAGTACAGCTAATGCGCTAGGCTTTGGCACCAAGGCGAAACCCGGAGATGAAACTACTCCGCCCAAATTCAAACAGTACGGTTTGGGTTATATGGAAACCAAACATCTGGCTCAAGAAATAATGCTGAAAGAGGCAAAAAATGGCTTTCCCGGTTTGGTGGTGAACCCAACTTTTATGATTGGGCCTAATGACCATAAACCCAGTTCGGGACGGATGGTACTGGCAGTATATCAAGGCAAAGTCCCTGGTTACCCCACTGGAGGGAAAAACTATGTGTATGTAGGCGATGCGGCTACTGCAATTGTCAATGCCGTCGAGATGGGAAACCCGGGCGAATGCTACATTCTGGGTAATGAAAACCTTAGCTATGAAGAAGCTTTTACTAAAATTGCTGGCATTGTTGGGGTGGAGCCACCCAAACTCGCCATTCCTCCGTTGCTGACCAAAGCCTTTGGTGGCTTGGGAACAATCTACGGTAACATAACCGGAGGTACGCCCAAAGTAAGCTACAAAATGGCAAGGGTATCTTGCGACGGTCATTACTTCACCGCTGCCAAAGCTGTCCGCGAACTCAATATGCCCCAAACTCCCATTGATACGGCCATCCGGGAGTGTTTTGAGTGGTTTAAGGAAAATAGGTATTTAGGTCAAAAGTAGGCAGTGCTTTGCTTGACTCCCCCTCGATCCAGTTAGTGAATATCTCACATTCTCTTTTTGAGTATAATTCGTAGTTGCTTTAGGGCTGAACGGCGATCTATGAAATTTAGGAGTAAATTATTGATTCTTATAATAAGAATATCGAACTTGCTGTAAGTAATCACAAAAGTATGGATCAGCTTCTAAAGAATGGTGTATATCTAACGACCAATAAAACCTTGGTAGAATTTCTCGACGGTCAATGGTATCAGTTAGAGCCAGTGAGAACCGAGTACAAACGCGGTGAAAGACTTGCCGAGTCTCCCAATTTGGAAGAAATGATTACTGCTACCGAACACCACCTCACTATTGACGGGGTAATCGCCGATGCCATGACCAACCCTAAAAGTTTGTATCGGGTGGAGGGGTAGATGTCTGCGATGTACTCTACTCATCAGAAGTTTCTGATTTTATCTTCACTAACGTTAATAGAAATATCGTTATACTGGAAATGGTAACACTACCGTTATCTCATATCAATGATAATTGGGTTGGTATGAGAATCTTATCTATAACTGTACTGATCGTCTTTGCTAGTGAAGTAAAAGGACAAAGCTTTCAAATCCCTGAATTTTTAGAAGGGTACCAAAATAGATTTGAAACTTTCTTTACATCAGTCAACGAACTAAGCCGCTTGAAGTGTGATCCATCTAGTATACATAACGGTGTTTACTTGGTTGCCTTCGTTTGATAATCCTATTGTGGTCGCAATTACGAGAGAAAATAAAAGTGTAATTGCAGTAGGTAAATTCGTGTATCTTGGGATGTCGGAGGATTATAGTAGCATACTCAATATGCAAGTTGATACTGTTAATCTAGAATGGAAAGACTGGCTAGATTTTACAAGGATACAACTTGACGCAGCTCTATTTTGGTATCTGCCTGAGAACTCTATTGACTTAAAGACAGATGGAGCTGGTTGGTTGATTGAAGCTGTAACACCCAAAGGTAGTAAAAAGGTATATTTACATAGTCCTCGTAAAAATTCCTCGATGTATAATGCTGGATTATATTTAACAAGCCTCTTTGGATTCGAAGAATTATATTAAGCTAATGCCAAAAAAACATGTGCTTCCACTTTTGAAATGAATATTCTACAAAAAATAAAAGAAGTAGTATGCGAAATTGACCCTCAAGCTGAAGTGATTCTCTTTGGTTCAAGAAAAAGAAATGAAGCGAAAGATGACTCCGATCGGGATATACTGATATTAGTACCCTATCCCGTCAATTTAAGGATAGAGCAGAAATTCCGTCACAGACTGTTTGATATCGAGTTAGAACATGGGCAGGCAATTTCTACTTTTGTTTATTCCAAGTCCGATTGGCATACTCACCATAAAGTAACTCCGCTATATCAGAATATAGAACAAGAGGGTGGCTTTATGAACTTGCCCATAGATGAAGAAAATACTTAGCCTAACCACTCCATTCCACAACTACGTACCAAAAGCGGCGGAAGACTATTGTGTTAGTCTGTGGCGGCAATATGGATTTCGTTTGAAATTATCCAACCACCGACGAAGCAAGTGGGGCGACTATCGCTACCGAAAGTCAGCCAATGGTAATGAGCAGCACCAGATTTCGGTAAACCGTACTTTGCCGGCCGAAGCCTTTTTACTAACCTACTTGCACGAAGTAGCCCACTTAATTGCTTTTCAGAAATACGGATTCAGAATTCGCCCACATGGTAAGGAGTGGAAAGCTTGCTTTCGGGATTTGCTACAACTGGTATTAGCGCAGCCAATGGTTTCGGAAGAGGTACGGTTGCCTTTGCAACGCTACGCCCAGAATCCTAAAGCTACTGTTCACGCTGATGCAGCTTTGCTGCGGGCGCTGCTACGCGAACAGCCCACCGACGGTAATGTTCCTCTTTCGTCGGTAGCGGAACAGGAAGTGTTTGTGTTTCAGGGAAGAAAATTTTTGAAGGAGAAAGTTAGGCGTACCCGAGCCCTATGTCGGGAAGTAGCCAGTGGCAAACGCTACACCATCGCGCTCAGTGCTTACGTTGAGAAAGCCCTCTAGTGGTACCTTCACGAGGGCCAAGCCAGCCGACGCATAAGCAGCCCATCTACTAGCTTATGGAATATCTGTGGTTTCATGGTGCGCCAGTTGTCAATCTGCAAATTACCGCCATAGTTCAAGTATGAATCAATGTTATACTCAGTCATTTCCTCTAGCACAAAATCACGAAAGCCGACCAGGGCAATCCAGCCGTCTTCTACATCTTCAAACCACTCTTCGTAGTAGCAATCGTCTGATCCGTGGAAGTTCATCACATTTTCGCCAATCAGAATAAATTGATTGATACCGATTTTCTGTAATTGATCTACGATATTACGTTTAAGGTGCATAATATCGTTGTGCAGTGCGTCGTTCCACTCACCAATCATCTCAATAATGACAAAACCTCGCTGGTAGTCAGCAAAAAGAATTTTGATATACAGCGTCTCGGAACCGATGAAATCCCAACCTGGATCAATGTAATAACCATAGATGGTGTTGGTGTACAAATCGTAATTATACTCTTTACCAAAAAAAGGCGACCGCTCGTCGAACGATACATCATACTCGCTCAACCAGCGGTGAAAAGGTTCAATGTTGTGCATTCTTCACTGTTTTTGGTAAGCCTCTACTGCTTTTCGCACCGAGCCGTATTCTTCTAGCAGCTTTTTGGCTTGTTCTCTGTCTATTTCCAACTCACTCATAATCATCCGCTCTCCCCGTTCAACTAATTTATTGTTGCTTAACTGCATATCGACCATTCGGTTTCCTTTGACGCGACCTAAGCCGATCATGGTGGCAGTAGAGATCATATTAAGTACTAACTTCTGAGCCGTTCCGGCTTTCATACGGGTACTTCCGGTGACAAACTCTGGTCCAACTACTACCTCAATTGGAACTTCAGCGGCAGCAGCCAAGGGGGTTTCTAGATTGCAAGTAATACATCCGGTCAGGATTCCATTAGCGCGAGCGGTTTTCACCCCGCCAATCACGTAAGGAGTAGTGCCGGAAGCGGCAATTCCTACTACGGTATCTTTCTCATTAATATCGTATTCCTGTAAATCTTTCCAAGCTTGTTCGGGGTCGTCCTCAGCAAACTCTTTCGATTTACGAATAGCTTCATCACCTCCCGCCATAATGCCAATCACCCAATCGGGCGGTACGCCGTAGGTTGGCGGACACTCCGAGGCATCTACAATGCCTAACCGACCACTGGTTCCGGCCCCAATGTAAAACAAACGCCCTCCCTGTTTCATCCGGTCTACGACGCCCCCCACTAGTTTTTCAATTTGCGGAATGACTTCCTCTATCGCGTAGGCTACTTTCTTATCTTCATTGTTAATGCCAGATAATAGCTCGCTCAGTGGCATTTTCTCCAGGTCATTATACAGTGAAGACGATTCGGTAGTTGACATAGTTTTTAATTGACACCGGGTCGCCGGCCGATGGAAAGTGGATAATTGATAATAGTTGCTACTAGCAGCACTAACAAATTAAGTAGTTTAGTGAACCAAAAGATCACTTCAATTAGATGGAAAACGATTAGGCAAAGGTAGAATTTTTATTTGCCCTGATGAAATAATGTAAGTCCAGCAATCGGACTTTCTAAAATATTTTGCACCCTTACCCCTCGGTCATTGGCTACCTGACGAAGCAGGTTAGAGTAGTAAAACGCCACTCCTCCCGTAAAGTGTATCGGCTGCTGCTGATAATTTTCGTATCGTATTATATTTTTATCAAAGAATTCAGTGAAGCCGTTGTAGACTAGTTTAGCAATCCAAGGATGCTTCAAATGGCGGAAGGCAAAGCGGGAAAACTGTGCTAAATAACGGTTGGCCTGGGGCTTTCGATACATATTCTCCAAAGCGTCATCTACCGAAGGAGAGAAGCGTTTCTCAAAAGATGCTTGCAACTCAGACGGCATCCATCGCTTGAAGTAGCTGTTTAGCAATTGTTTTCCTAGCCAAGTAGCACTGCCTTCATCGCCAGCGATGTAGCCTAGTGGCGGTACATTATCCGTAATCTTTTTTCCATCGTATAGGCAGGAGTTGGCCCCAGTACCAATAATATTGGCAATGCCCGCTTGATGCCCACATAGTGCACGAGCGGCAGCTAGTAGGTCATTGTTGACTTCAGCGTGGCTATTGGGAAATACTTGCTGTAAAGCAGCTTCCACTGTTTGGCAAGCGAATGCCGTAGAACAACCGGCACCGTAGAAATGAATGGATTTGATTTTTCCAGATATTTGGGGGAGCAATTCGTTTTGTAATTGCGCAGCAATATCATCCGTCGACAGATGATAGGGATTTAAGCCTACGGTTTTGGCCTGAGAGATTTTTCCCTCAGCATTGATCAACCGCCAATCGGTTTTGGTAGAGCCGCTATCGGCAATTAGTTGCATATTTGGAAAACTGCGCTGGATTACGGAACATTGAGTTCCACAAAGGTAGACAAGGCAATGGGCAAATGGCAGGATCAGCGCAATTTTTTATCCAAGCTCTCAGCACGCCGAATTGCGAATGCTTCCCGCATTTTGGGTAGTTACTACCAATCCCGCTGGAGTCAGCGACCATCCATTGCTGGGCTGCCGATTAGTTTATCAGTAGAGCCTACCACAGCTTGTAATCTACGCTGTCCGGAATGCCCCAGTGGCTTACGTTCATTTACCCGCCCGACTGGAAAGCTTCCGATGGATTTGTATCGGGAGACGATTGATGAGTTACATCCAACGTTATTGTATTTGCTGCTTTACTTTCAAGGCGAGCCGTATCTGCACCCTCAATTTCTGGAGTTAGTAGAGTACGCTGCCCAACGAAATATTTATACTGCCACCTCTACCAATGCCCACTTTTTACGCAACGAAGCCGCTCGAAGAACTGTCGCTTCCGGCCTAGATCGCCTGATTATCTCGATTGATGGCACTACCCAAGAAACGTATCAGTCGTACCGAATTGGCGGAAAGCTAGAGAAAGTACTAGAAGGAGCAGATAATATCATCCGTTGGAAAAAGGAGCTGCGCTCTCGAACCCCCCAGGTTATATTTCAGTTTCTGGTGGTACGTCCTAATGAGCATCAGATCGAAGAGGTGCGACAATTAGCAAAAAAAATTGGAGTGGATGAAGTACGCTTTAAAACTGCTCAAATTTATGACTATGAGCAAGGCTCTCCGCTCATTCCCACTCAGAAGAAATACTCCCGCTACCGCCAGCAAGCCGACGGAAGCTACGCGATAAAAAATAAATTATTGGATCACTGCTGGAAGATGTGGCACTCCTGTGTAATGACTTGGGACGGACGTATTGTTCCCTGCTGTTTTGATAAGGATGCCCACCATGTGCTGGGTAGCACGCAGGAAAAATCATTCCGAGAAATCTGGTACGGAGATGCCTACAAGCGATTTCGCTCTCAGTTGCTGAAATCGCGCCAGCAGGTTGATATTTGCCAGAACTGTACTGAGGGCACTAAAGTGTGGGCGTAAATTTCTTCTTTGTATCGATTTGCAAAGCAATCTCTTGTCACTAATTTACGTAGCTAAAAGTATAACGCATCTAAACAACTATGTTACGCGAAATACATATCACACGCCTCTTTAATCTCTTCGATTATACTATTGATCTTAAAACAGAAGGAATAACGATTTTAACTGGACCGAATGGCTACGGAAAGACAACAATACTCAAGATCATTCATGCAATAGCAAACAAAAATATTTTCTACTTTTTCAACTTGTCATTTAATCATATTCGATTGGTATTTGAAGATAGTTCACTCAATGTAAATATTGAGATAGAAGGAAAGGAAGAAAATAAAATTCTAACTATACGACAGGGGAAGACACGATTATTACACTTTAGCAGAAACGATTTGTTGAAGTTCATAAGAACGGAGTTGCGACAAAGTAGAATGGCAATTGACATGTTTGATGAAGATAGATGGATTGACCGAAGAAATGATCGTATATACAGCTCTAGCACATTACTTCAAGATATCTTACCAAAATATGCGGGACAATTAGATATCTTTGAAAAAGAGGTTAAACTACCGATGGTACCGGAAATATATCTCATAAGAGAGCAAAGGTTACTGAGAAGAGTAGAAAGAGTCAAACCAAGAGTATCATACCACTATGAGGAAGAAAGTATTAATTATTTTGGTGACACGATAGAAGAGTATGCTAAAGAACTTAAAGATCACATCACATATACACTAGCATCCTATTCTCAAACTACTCAACAATTAGATAGCAGTTTTCCTAAAAGGCTATTCGAGGAACAGAATAAAATCTCTCAAGAAGCTTTTAATATTAGGTTTGAGAAGATTAAGAATGTTCAGAAAGCACTCAATAAATATGGATTATCAGTAATAGAGGAGGATAATCATCCTACGTATAAAGCGGAGAATGCAAAAGCACTAGCCGTTTATCTAGAAGATACTGAAAAGAAGCTAGAAATTTTTCAAGACTTGTTAAGTCGATTAAACTTATTCACTAATATCCTAAATGAACGAAGGTTCGCATTCAAAAAAGTGCATGTTAGTAAAGAAAAAGGGTTTATGTTTCTTACAGAAAATAATGATGTTTTACCACTTACTGAGTTATCATCTGGTGAACAACAGGAAGTTGTTTTACTTTTCGAGCTGTTATTCAAAGTCAAACGCGGAACGCTAGTGCTAATTGACGAACCAGAAATTTCACTCCATGTCGCTTGGCAGAAAGAATTTCTCGATGATCTAATTAAAATTACCGAACTGCAAGAGATTAATACCATTATTGCTACCCACTCCCCTCAGATTATCAACGAGCGGTGGGATTTAACGGTAGATTTAGAAGAACTTACTCATGCGGAAGTATCTTGATGAAACTGATAAAATCAATTCTATCCGTTTGCAACTTCGGCATCCTTCTGGAAAAGAAAAAGTTTGGATTTTAGTTGAAGGTGAGAGTGATCAGAAATTATTCGGTGGTCTAATTGATGCTTTTAATGCACGAGTAGAGCAAGTTCATGGAGGACTAATCAGTTTACGTAAGTCAGTAGAAACTCTGTCTGATGAAACTGATCAAGTTATTGGTATTCGTGATGCGGATTTTCTTCATCTAGAAGGTAAAACTGAAACTATATCTTCACTGTATCTTACAGACTGCCATGATGCCGAAATGATGATGATAGCATCTGACAAAACAATGGTTTCGCTAATTGCTGAGTATCTCGATATTAATGAGTACCAACCGCAGATATTAAGAAAGCAAATTTTGCAATCTATTGCCTTTTTAGGGTATGCTCGCTGGCATAACCATCAGTTCAGTGGTGAGTTAAATTTTAAAGGATTATCTTTTGGAAGATTTTACGATGCTAGAAATTACATCATTCACGCTGAATTGTGTATCCAGATCATTCATCAGAGTTCGCCATCTAGAAAAATTGATCTGGATGAAAAGCAAGTACAGAATATGCAATCCGAAGATGTGGATCTATCACAGCTTTGCAATGGGCACGATTTTGAAAAGGCATTAGCATCATTTATCACCGAGTATTCTACGAAAGGAGTAAACAATAGGGAGATTGGAAAAGCGTTGCGCCTATCGTATACGAAGCAAGAGTTTCTTAAAACAGAATTACATAGAGTTCTGAAAAGTTGGGAAGATCATTCTCCTTTCTCACTCTTTGCGTCAACTGAGTAGTCAGACGTAATTTGTCGCGACGAGGAAGTTTATAGATAACTTCTTACCTACCGATAAACGAAGTAAGGATTTTCTACGTTGTATGAAAAATGCTAAAAATATCTTAACTTTTTGGCCAATAAAACTTTTTCCAAAGAAATTTACGCTTATCCACAAAAGACAGGTCGTATGAAATTGCTCAAGTTTACTGTTGCTATCCTTTTCCTAACTGCTGTCAGCAGTTGCTCGTATAAAACATGTCCTACCTATTCTAAGATAGAGGCACCCACTAGTCTGACGGTCAGCACCCAGCCAGTTGGCGAAGTTAGTCCTGCTCAGTAGTTTCCACGCCAGCACTTCTTAAATTTTCCCAGAAGCGCGGGTACGATTTCTGTACTACGTCGGGATTTTCTAGCGTGAGCGAGGTCTTCATTACTAATGGGGCAAATGCCATTGCCATACGGTGGTCATCGTAGGTATCAATGACTAATTTCTCCGGTAGCGTTTCTTCTTGAGAAGGCATTAGCTCCCAGCGACTTTCTTTTTCCGTAAGCTTGGCTCCAATTTTCGCCAACTCATTTTGTAGGGCAGCAATCCGATCCGTCTCCTTAATACGAAGACTCTCTAGTCCAGTCATGATGCAACGCACTCCTTTAGCCGCGCAAGCAACCGCTACAGTTTGTGCTAAGTCAGGGCAATCCCTGAAGTCATAAGAAAAATCTTGAGCGTTGTTTTGTTTTATTAGCCGAACACCCTCTGCTTCGAAGATCGTTTGTACTCCTAGATTTTTCACAATTTCTGCAATGGCCTGATCACCCTGAAAAGAATCCTTTCGTAACCCTTTCAGTACCACCTCCCCTTGTTCAGACAACGCCATGATGCTATACCAATAGCTAGCTCCTGACCAGTCAGACTCAATAGTGTAACTGCCTGATTGGTAAGCGGACGGCTTTACACTAATAGCCCGCTCATTTTCCCAAGTATGCGGTACGCCGAAGCGGTTCATCAGCCCCAACGTCATATTGATATAGGGACGACTACCAATTTTACCGATTAGCTCGAGCTGCAACCCTTGCTCAAAGCTGGGGGCAATCATCAGCAAAGCTGAAATGTACTGGCTGCTTACGTCACCTCGCATTTTCACTCGTCGTACAGCTTGGTCGAGTGTCATGCCGCGTATGTGCAGCGGGGGGTAACCTTCTTCTTGCAAGTACTGAATATCCGCTCCAATTTCCCGTAATGCATCTACCAAAATACGAACTGGACGCTGATGCATTCGGGGCGTACCTTTGAGTATTTTACCGGGTTTTGCTACTGTGCAGTAGGCAATCAGGAAGCGCATGGTAGTTCCGGCATCCAGCACATCTAACTCAGGCTCGTTCGATCGTAGCAGACGTTGCATGGTTTGGGTATCGCGGGCTTCCGAAAGATTATGTAGGGTAATTTTTTCTGAGGTAAGTGCCTGAATAATCAGGGCGCGGTTACTTTCGCTTTTAGAAGCGGGTAGTTGAACTGTAGCCTGAACGATGGGTTCGGTTTTGCGAATATGTAGTTGTTGCAAGGTGTAAGCAATTAAGTGTTAATACGCTCGCCGCGTCGGTACAAGCAAAAATATTGAAAATTTGGCGATAGGGCGACGGGCATTTCCCTTATTTTTCTGTAACTTAATTCATCAATTAGTTCTGCTTTACCTAATACTCTTTTGTATGAATAACGAAGGGAAAACTTTATTAGCATTTGTACTTGGCTTGGCAGCGGGTACTTTAATAGGTCTTGCAATTTCTCCGGATAGCGGTAAGCGCAACCGAAAAAAGATAAATGAATCGGCTAATGATGCTCTCTATGATTTAGAAGATGCCTGGGAGGACGGAGTAGAGCGGGTTAAAGAAATTGCTGAAATAGCCGTGGAAGAGTTGGAGAAGTACAGTAAGAAGATGACTAAAGATATGTAATCTCCACTGCTAGACTGGCAAGCATATTAACAATGTGAGAAAAAAAGTGGCGGCTAGTACCTCTTTCTTGTTAAGGCTATTTGGAAGAATGTTGCTGTCGCTCTTTGATACGGGCTGCCTTCCCCTGGCGACCTCGTAAGTAGTACAAGCGGGCGCGTCGCACTTTACCTCGTCGGATGAGATCGATTTTATCAATATTTGGCGAGAGCAAGGGGAAAATCCGCTCTACCCCCACGCCATTAGAAATCTTGCGTACAGTGAACGTCTCGCCACTGCTGCTTTGGTTCTTCCGCTGGATAACGGTTCCCTGAAATTGCTGGACGCGCTCCTTGTCCCCCTCCTTAATTTTCACGTGAATATTGACCGTGTCACCAGCCTGAAAAGCCGGAAATTTAGATCGGGTATCCTGGGCTATTTCCTGTTCTACAAATGTCAAAAGATCACTCATGATATTATCGTTAGCTATGGTCTTCTCAGAAAAGGATTGCAAATATAGGAAACCCTAACTGATAATCAAAGTCCAGTTTAGCCTAAAATTTACCAAAAGAAAAGCGCGTGGTTCTCGGTTCTCGCCCTTTTTATCCCTCAACAAATAAAGCTAATAAAGTGCCATAAGCACACCAAACGCAAGGATTAGCCGGGAGGTTAAAAGTTGAAAGGTTGCAAGTTACAGGTTATCCAAACTTTCAACCTTGAACCTGCAACTTGTAACTTCCACATCAAGGCACTTCCGCCCCACAATTTGCCAAAGCCTCCTCCAATGCCCAACCCGTGAAGGAAGCGTAATTAAAATCTACGTACTTGCGCTGTTCGCCCGGTGGATTCATCATACTTTTAATTTTCTGCTGCATCTGCGGTGCTAGTGGGCAAGACTTATCGCCAATGAGTTGCAAACTACGAGCTGCTTGTAAGGCCAACCAGTTGCGTTCATCACCTAGCCATTTTTCGTACACCGGATGGGTAGGTTCGCAGTCGCCCAGTAGGCAGAGCGTTTCAGCTGCCATCAACTGCACTGCTGGGGATTCGTCTTCCAAAGCCGTTTTTATTTGCGATTGATACGCACTAGCTTGATTGTCCAAATTTCGTAAACCAACCATTGCCCAAAAGCGCACTCCGCTGTCAGGGCTTTCTAAAGAAGTAACGAATTCTTCTGGATCCGCCATGCCAACCATCTCAGCAGCTTCTAGTACTTTTTCCGTATCAAATGTTTCAGGATTGTGAGCAACTTCGTAAGGCGAAGAATTTTCGGCTCGTAGTAGCATCTCGGTTTCGTACAGTAAACCAATATCTTTACTCTCGATCATCCACTGCTTAAGCTGATTATGTAAGTCCTGTTTTATGCTTTGGTAGTCAGCCGCATCAGCCAGATTAGTGAGTTCCTGCGGGTCTTGTTGTAGGTCATACAGTTCCTCCGTAGGTTTAGGCTGCCACATTTCCATTGATTCTTCGGAAAGCGTTCCCGCTTCTTTATACTGCCGCAGCAGACGATAACTCTCTTTCTGATCGCCGGAAATACGCCCCGGCTGAATGTAGGGTAGATACGGCATGTAGTGACGGATATAGATGTAGCGATCATTCATCACCGCTCTTGACATTTCGTACATATCATCCGCCCGACTGCGGGCACCGTACACGTAATCTCTCGGTTCAGCGATCTCTTCACCTAAAAATGCTTGCCCCTGTATATGTTTGGGAATAGTTACTCCTGCTAGATTGAGCGTAGTAGGAGCAAAATCCACGAAGCTAACCAACTGTTCGGTTTCAGTGCCCATCACTTGCGGAGCTAGGTGTTGATACTTTTCGGGAATCCGTACCAGCAGCGGAACGTGCAACCCGGTTTTATACAGCCATCGTTTATAGCGCGGTAAGCCATAGCCATGATCGGCGAAGACGAAGACAATCGTATTTTCGGTTAGACCGTCAGCTTCCAGACTATCCAGAATTTCACCCACCTGCCGATCAAACTCTGTAATCAGATCGTAGTAGCGAGCCCAAAGTTTGCGGGTTTCTTGGGTATCGGGGTAGTACGGTGGCACCGGGGCATTAGCTGGATTATGTAGTATATTTTTAGGTAGATTAGCTATTGCCTCTTCGTAACGTTCAATCATATTTCCCCTTCCCTCATGGGTCTCACCAATGGTAAACATGCTAAAAAAGGGCTGACTTTCGGGACGATTGCGCCAAGGAGTTACATCCTTTTTCCAGTAATCCCACACTCCTTCGGGGCTGAAGTTGTAATCAGTTTTGCCGTTGTTGGTCGTGAAATAACTGGCACTATCGCGCAAATATTCCGGAAAGGTTTCTATAAAGTCGGGCTTGGTGGTTTCCATCCGTAGATGCTGCGTACCCAAAGAAGTGGCGTAGATTCCGGTAATTAGGCAAGAACGGGAGGGGGCACAAATAGGAGCGGAAGCGTAGGCATGACGATACAGGATGCTGCTCTCAGCCATCTTATCTATATTAGGCGTAGTTGCGTACTCATCGTCGTAGCAACCAAAAGCTGGACCGATATCTTCAGCATTAATCCAGATAATGTTGGGAGGCGGTAATGATTCTTCTGATGGAGATGCACAGCTAAAAACAGTTGGCAAGATGAGCAGAAAGAGCAGTCGGCGCATAATAATAGGTTGTTCTGGTAAATATAGAACCGGATTAGCAATAAACTGAAAAATACTTCTAATACAACTACCTAATGCTATCAGTGAATCGCGTATCCTGGTTTTTTCTACTTTTTTTCTGTGCTACCTGGTTTCATTTTTCTGCTGTCGCTCAAACTTTATCGGTAAAAGATCTGCGCTGTGAGTATCTGGAAAACCCGTTAGGAATTGATGTAGCCGAACCTCGCCTAGCCTGGAAATTACAGTTGGACATTTCTGACACCCGCCAAACGGCTTATCATATTCTGGTAGCTTCTTCCCCTGAAATATTAGCTAATGATGAGGGGGATTTGTGGGACAGTGATCGTGTATCATCGGAAGAGTCTCGCCACGTAAAGTATCGGGGGCAAGCACTCAACTCCCGTCAACCGTGCTACTGGAAAGTGAAAGTATGGGATAACCACAATCGTGAATCAGCCTGGAGCACTCCAGCTCGCTGGGAAATGGCATTGCTAGACTTATCCGACTGGCAAGCTCAGTGGATTCGCCACCCAGACTTTATGGACACACTACACCAAAGCAAACCAGCTCCGTATTTCCGCAAGACTTTCACTATTAAACAGATTCCTACCAAAGCCCGAGCATACGTTACTGGGTTGGGTTACTTTGAATTATACATCAACGGACAAAAAGTGGGCGATCACCTGCTCGATCCCGTCAAAACTCGCTACGATAAATCTGTTCGTTACTTGACTCACGACATTACCGACTTGTTACAAGCTGGAGAGAATACGGTCAGTATGGTACTCGGCACTGGCTGGTACAACCACTTTGCAGATGCCGTGTGGGGTTTTAATCAGGCTCCCTGGCGCAGCTATCCTGAAGCTATCTGCCAATTGGAAATCACCGATGAGCAAGGTGAAACCCAAAGAATAGTCTCAGACGAAAGTTGGAAAACGATAAACCAGGGTCCTATCCAATTTGACGGCATCCGCAACGGAGAAACCTACGATGCCCGGTTGGAAATGCCCGGCTGGAACGAAGCTTGGTTTGACGATAGCTTGTGGAAAAACGTAGTGATTAGTTTGGGGCCAGAGGGGCAACTTCGAGCGCAGATGATTCCGCCTATTAGAGTCAAACAAGAAATACGCCCGATCTCAATGACCGAAGTGCAGCCAGGGGTGTGGGTGTTTGATTTGGGACAAAACATCGCTGGCTACTCCCGCCTGAAGATAGCCGGGCCACGCGGAACTGAAGTCAGTATGAAAATGGGCGAAAAGTTGTTTCCCGATGGCACAGTAGAACAGAAACAGATTTTACGCTTTTTGAAAAGTGGCGATGCTCAGACTGACCGATATATTTTGAAGGGCGAAGGTTTAGAGGAGTGGGAGCCTCGTTTCGTTTACCACGGATTTCAGTACATAGAAGTGCGAGGGTTGCTCGCTCCACCAACCAACGAAACCATTACCGGAGTAGTGCTACACACTGACTTTGATCAAACTGGAAGCTTTGCCTGTTCCGACTCGCAACTAAACCAAACTCAGCAAAACATGCACTGGGCATTTATCGGCAACTATCACGGATTGCCCACCGACTGTCCTCACCGGGAGAAGATTGGCTGGACAGGCGATGCTCAACTAGTAGCTGAAACTGGATTGTTTAACTACGATATGGTACGCTCGTATCTGAAGTGGATGGATGATTTTGTGGATGAACAACAAGAAAATGGCGATCTGCCGGGTATTATTCCCAGCAGTGGTTGGGGATACGAACACGGGAAAGACCCTGAGTTACGTCCGCTGGGCTACGGCCCTCAGTGGGAAGGGGCACTGGTACAAGTTACCTGGGATTTATATCGTTTTACTGGCGACCCCACTATTCTGGAACGCTACTACTCCACCATTAAAAAGTACTTAGATCATCTTATCCGCAATGCCGATAATTATACCCTGAACTTTGGTATTGATGATCACAAACCCGTAGAAACCAAAACCGAAGGAGATATATTAGCCTCAGGCTATCTGGTAGGATTTACTCGTATCTTTTCTCAAATGGCGAATATCCTGAATCAATCTGATGATGCTAAGTACTATCAGCAATATTCCGAAAAGGCACATAAAGCATTTAACAAAAGGTATTTTAACTTAAAAGCAGGAAGCTACGGCAACGGTGGGCAAACTTCGCTTGCTTTGGCACTTTACCACAATATTGTCCCCGAAGGCAAAGAAGAACTAGTTCTCAATAATCTTCTCGCTGATATTCAACAGCGCGATTACCACTTTGATGTGGGCGTGGTCGGATTGAAGTACTTATTCAACGTGCTACGGGAATACGGGCATTCTGAAGCCTTGTATCGGATGGTTACCCAAACTGATATATCTAGCTTTGGCTACTGGCTGGCGCAGGGTGCCAATACACTGTGGCAAGACTGGGATGGTTCTATGTCGCTTAATCATATTATGTTCGGTACCGTGAGCGAATGGTTTTACGAATCACTAGCAGGCATTCAGCTTGATGATGAGCAACCCGGATTTCGTCACTTCATTATCCGCCCCGATATGCTTCCCCAATTGGATTGGGCTAACGGAAGTGTAGAAAGCCCGTTCGGTACAATTAACTCTTCTTGGGAAAAATCGGACGAGGCTATTATTATGCGGGTTACAGTTCCACCAAGTACGAAGGCTACGGTATACGTTCCCTATCAGGAAATGCAAACTGTGAAGCTTAACGGTGAGAAGGGTGAAGAAGGAAAAACTGAGGAAGGGTACCGCATTTTTGAAGTGGCTTCCGGTACCTACGTATGGGAAGTAGAATAGATCAGCCTTCCTTATCAGTTGTAGTTGCTTTTCCGGCAAATAAATCAGAATTTCACATCTAATGTTTTAACCATTCCACAACTTATTATTCTATGAAAATCAGTAATTATTGGCTCAACGGCTTATGTGGCTTAACTCTATTTGGCCTAGTTGCTTGCGGTGGTTCTTCCGAACAAGCGGCTGAAACTGAAGAAGCCCCAACTGAAACTACCTCGGCTGACGATGGCTGGGTCACCATGTTTACCACTGATACTAAAGACGGTTGGACGCAACTCAATGGTCAGGCTAACTACGAAATTAAAGACGGCGTAGTGATTGGCACCACCAAAGCGGGCGAGCCTAACAGTTTCCTGTCTACCGATAAAATGTACAGCGACTTTATTCTAGAGTACGAAGTGATGGTAGATACTGCCCTCAACTCCGGGGTGCAAATTCGTAGTCACCAATACGAAAAAGATAGCACTGTCATGATTCCTAATCGAGAAGGGGAATTAATCGAGCGTAATCAAAAGGAGGGTCGGGTACACGGTTATCAGGTCGAAATTGATCCTTCACCTCGTTCTTACAGCGGTGGAGTGTACGACGAAGCCCGCCGAGGTTGGTTACAAGATCTATCAGAAAATGAAGCGGCCCGTAATGCCTTTAAGCGCGACGACTGGAACCAGTTTCGAGTAGAAGCGATAGGTGATACTATCCGTACTTTTGTGAATGGCGTACCCGCAGCAAATTTAGTGGATACAATGGATGCGAGTGGATTCATCGCTCTGCAAGTCCACTCTATCCGAACAGATGACACATTGCAGGTGATGTGGCGTAACATCCGCATTAAAGAAATGTAAGACATCAAGGGGCATCTTTCGCCCCTTTTTTTCGTTTTTATTGGTATGATCTCCGTTCCTGTCCGCCATCGATTTAGTGTAAATGATCTGCTGCTTATGGAAGCTAGCGGAGTATTTACTCCGGATCAGCGTATTGAACTTATCGATGGAGAAATTATTGATATGTCGCCCATCAACCAACCTCACACTGCCTGCTTACTAAAACTAAGTCGTTTCTTTTCTCAGCATTTTTCGTTAGAAAAGTATATTATCAGTCAGCAAAACCCAATTGAGCTGTCCAAGCAATCCTTACCTCAACCCGATCTGGTGATTGCTAACTTCCGTCCCGAATTACTGGAGGGAGAGCGAATTACCTCTTCTGATATTATCTTATTAGTAGAAATATCTGATTCCACTTACTCTTATGATCGGAACAAGAAATACGCTCAGTATGCTACGGCAGGAATTCCTGTTTACTGGATTATAAATCTGAACCAAAGACAGGTAGAGGTTTATTCTCAACCTAGTGGTGATCAGTACCAGAAAGCAGAAATTCATAAAGAGTCATTTGAGATTCTGGAAAATCTGACCATTTCACCCAGTGATGTTTTTCCAAAGAATAGCTAATATCTGATCAGATTCTATCTGAGAATTGCCAGATGAATTTCGGAGGAAAGACCAAAACCTCAGCTTATCTACTCACTTATCTTTACTGTGTATACACCCAATATTGTAAGGATGAACTTCCTTTTGGAGACGTTATAGGAATGGAAATTAAGAAATGGGCTTCATCCTTCGGATACGAAGAGAAAACATTACAAAAGCAATCCCACCGATTAAAATCAAGATTCCTGCAACCAATAAACCACTAATTTCATCAACAGCAGAAATTGTCAAAATCAACAATGCTCCAACCAAGTTGAAAATACCCGCAACGAACCTAGAAATGAGAATACCCATATTCAACTTGGTTCCTGTATTGAGTGCGGTAAACCCAAAGAGCACCTCAACCAAACCAAATAATAACATGAAGTAGGTCACATACTGAAGAAACTCTCCCAGAGTGCCAGGAATTAGCCCAATTAGAATGGCAAAAACAATCATTCCTGCGCCTTGCAACAGATGATACTGTCTGGCAATGTTGTGCTGCTTATTTGCCTCTGAAAACAGTAATGCCATCACTCCGCCTATTCCAAAAAGTACTGGCACTAATAACTTGGCAGTTTCAGCTCCTACGTTTTCTGATAGCAGCATACATACGCCTGCTAACCCCATGAAGGTTCCGCTCAATGTCAGGTAATTTATCTTGTTCATTTTCGTCTGAGTTTAGGTTGGATTATATTTTATTATTTCACAAGTCACCTTTTTCACCATTTACCCACCTTTGCATCATCACTCTCTCGGCGGGACTTTGCTGCAACCCACCCGCTAGAATGTCCAGGAATCGATCCCATAGGTTCTTTTTCTGGGTTGCTTCTTTCTTCAATTGTTCGTAAGCCTCCATATATTCTTTTTCGTACTGAATCGCTTCTTCCATCGTATATCTTGCAGGCATATGCCGTAAAATGGTATCGGTCAGTTCATCCACTTCTTCGGGTGCGTATTCGTCTATCATAGAGAGGTGTAAACTACTCCCTTCTGCCAGAGCCTGAATTGCTATAAATTTGTCAAAAATAACTTCCCACATCGCTGCCCAGGTATCACCATAACTTCCCGGAAGGTGTGCTTTACCTAAATCATTCAATATATTCAAGCGATCCAGTAAATCGGTAGAATGCTCTTTATGGCTATTCCATATTTCTGCCAAGTCCTTGGCATCTCGGTGGTTGATTTTACGAACAACTTTCTGCATAATGCTTTTAAGGGCAGTTGTATCCTTCTGAATGTGACCTACCTCCATTAGCCATCGCTCATGAGCTATCACCGGAGTCTGGTTCATAAAAGTGATACTGGCAGAATTGATCAATTCATCAATTTCACTACCCAATGACGTTAGTTCTTTCCAGTCAGTAGAAATACCAAGTATTAAGTTTCTGATAGAGACTATTGCTCTGAGTTTAGCATTCTGTGTTGTCATTTTTTAGTAGTTTTTATCGGAAAGCAAATTCTTCATCGTAGACATTTTCCTGGCTCACCCCTTTTTGCCGGAGCTGCTTCATCAGGCTATTTTTCAGGGAAGCAGGTCCACAAATCAAGTAGCCTTTATTTTTATAGTTGTCAATTCCTAGCTTATCAGCCGTTAAATGACCATATACCTCGGATGACCATATCGTATAGTGAAAATTAGGATTGTTGCTGGCAACCTCTTGTAATTCGTCAGCATAAACGGCTTCTTCCTTTTTGTTGACACACCAGAAAAGGTGAACCTGGTTAGGGTGTATATCGCGCATAAGCGATAGAAATGGCGTAATGCCTATCCCACCAGCAATCCAGATTTGATCAGATTCTTTGATATAACTGGATGAAAAATGCCCGTAAGGCCCTTCCACCCACGCTTTGTCGCCAACTTTGACCTCCGAACCCAGCTTATCGGTATAATCTCCTAAGCCTTTTACGGTGACCCGAAGCGTTTCACTATACGGATGACTGCTGATGGTAAATGGATGTTGTTCTTGGGCACTGAGAGCAGGAAGTTTGAAAAAGGCAAACTGCCCTGCTAAGTAACTCAGTTCTTTCTTGACGGGCTTCATCAGTATTTCCGTGACCTGATGACCCAGATTTTTTATGTCTACTATCTTGTACTCAAGCTTCTTATTAAAAATATTGAACAGAAATGCCCGATAAACCCACGCAGCAATGCCAATAAATGCCATACCAAATACATATACTCGGGTAATGGGTAGTTCTTTTATCAAGCTATGAACCATCAGTCCATGTACTACTCCCATCACGTAAAACACTCCCATCAGCTTGTGAATATTCTTCCATTTGTGGTAGGGAATTTTTCTTTTGAAAACCGGGGTGGCAGATAGTATAACTCCAATGATGATCAAGGCAAAAGCATAGAAGCCCAATGGTTTACCGGGAGTAAATGCAGTAAGATCTCTTGGAACGACAATGAAATGGGCGAGCAATAAAAAAACAGCAATGACACCTGATCGTCGGTGAATGAGATACATTTTGTCCAGCCCACCAAAAATACGCTCTACCCATCTTGCGCGGGTTGCCATTAAAAAATTGAAGGCAAAAACGGTAACTACCCAAGAAGAAAACACCTCACCTAAAATGCGGTGTATATTTTTCCACGATTCATTGGTTAGTTCACCAAAAAACAGAGTGTCGGAAGATACCTCTTTAAACGAACCATCGTAGAAATACAAATCTGTAATCCAGAAAAGAAAATGGATAGTAATGATGATTGGAAAGTATATTTCCTGTTTTAAAATACGCATGAGCCTGTAGTATTGAAAGGTTGAACTTAGTTGTTATCGTATTGACCCATCCAGAATACGCCTGCCGGATGGATTTGATAGGAAGCAATATCTTCTTGAAAGAATGGAAGTGATTCGCAAATGCTTTCTGCCTCAGCTAGCGAATTGGCATTTACAAAGAAGACAAAATCCGTTACTTCATTCGGAGAGTAAGTGCCTTCAATATCAAAGTACACATTTTCTATAATGCCATCATTCCAAAGCGACAGTATGACATCACTCTGCTTTTTAAGGAGTTGATCTGCGCCCTCTTCTTGAAAAGGCGATTTTGTAGTCGTCCATACGGTAGCGTATGATTTGGTGATTCCTTTTTCGTTGATGGTCTCAGTTTTTCTGTCTAACCAGAGCTGCCCGACCGGATATAATTGGTAAGTGGCTATGTTCTTGGTTACTACTGTTAAGCCATCTAAAACTGACCTAGCCGCAGCCTGATCTTTTGCCTTAAGGAAAAATGCAATGTTGGCAAGATTAGCTAGTTGATTCGTTTTAGGCTCAGCATCAAAGTATGCATTTTCAATAATATCCTGCTTCCACAAGTCAGTCAGTTCATTGGATATTGGCACGATGTTATCTTTTATCAGTGCAGCATCCGTTGTCGCCCACTTCCAGACAACAGCGTAGTTTGCTCTGCCGTACTTTTGTTGGGTTACTGGTTCAAGAGAAGATTCAGATTCGTCTGGGTTGGCTCCTTCATTTTTTTCCTGGGGAGATGAGCACCCAATAAAAAGCAGAGAACTGAGTAGCAGTAGGTAGGTGAGTGTGTATTTATCCATGAGAAATAAGTTTTGTGCAAACCTATTTCTGCTGGATATTCTTTAATTGTATAAATCGGTCGTTTTGAGATTCATGAAGTTTAGTGGGTGTCTCTCCGGTATGCCTTTTCACTTCTCTGACAAAATGGGCTTGGTCAAAGTAATTTTTTTCAGGGAAAAACCGCCCCTCCCTGATTTGAATGTACGATTGATAAACCTTCTGAATATTGAGATACCTCTTTAGCGAAACTCCGAGGTATTTGTTCATGTAGCGATTGATTTGCCTATTCGTCCAGAGTATTTGCTCTGATACTTGCTTAGCTGTTATGTCTCCTTTCGTGGTATCTAACAATTGAGATAATCTCAGTTTGTTACTGGCAATATCTCTTGAGGACTTAATTTTCAGCAACTCAATTTGCCATTGATCTACTATTTTCTCAAAGGAAGAAAGGTCGAAATACTTTAGATTTAAATACGATAAATCTAGCTGCTTGATATCTTGCAGGATAGATGCAACTTCCTGACGGATCAAGAACTCAGGAGCTAATATTTTTAACCTACACCCGTAATTGGTGGCATTGGGGGGAGTAATGAAATTATTTTCTCTGATCCACAAACCCGTCATAAAGTACTTTACCACTCTGCTATCCTGTACCACAAAAACTATTTTAAAGTAGCTATCAGGTACAATAGTTAGCTGCTCTGGTTCATTGGATAAGTTCCGATGCATCCAGAAGGAGTGCACCAAATGCTCTAATTTTTTTATGGGCTTAATTTCCTTGTACGTTGGCTCATCTTTCATTCTTCCTAACAAATGTTCTACATAAAGCAGGTCTAAGAGCATGTTTGGAATGAAATTATTCTATTCTTGCTAAAATGATAGTGATGAACATCAATTGTAGAAAAGCAACCGACGACTCGATCATTCTTTCGTAATCTTTAGTTAATCTTCTAAAGAAGTTTGTCCATCCGAAG
>JBCCTI010000061.1:0-43928 GCA_039198955.1 Bacteroidota bacterium
ATTGCAGTAGTTACGATAATACGTGGTTGAATTTTTGAGCCGGGTGCAAAGATAGGTATTTGTCTGTAATGGAAATGGAACGTTTGGTAAAAAGTATTGAGTTCCATTTTTTTTCGGAATGATACTTTTGTAACATCGCTCTATGTTAGTTATCCGTCTAATTTACGAAAGTTTTCTCTCTGCCTGGGATGCCCTACGTTCCAACCCGCTGCGTACTGTCCTTTCCCTGCTGGGAGTCACTATTGGTATATTTGCCATTATCGCAGTATTTACCCTCATCGATTCCCTAGAACGCAATATTCGGGATAGTTTGGATTTTCTAGGCGATCAGGTGATCCGGGTAGAAAAGTGGCCTTGGCTATTTCAAGAAAACTACCCTTGGTGGAAATACATCAACCGCCCTCAACCAACCCTTAATGAGTTCGACTTCCTGCAAGCAAACGTAAGCGCAGCTTCAGCCATATGCATTTTTGCTGATCGGGAGAACCTCACTCTGGAACATCGCAACAGTAGCATAGGTGAAGTGTATCTGGTGGGAGCTTCTTATCAATATAATCAAGTATTTGAGGTCGATATTAATCAGGGACGCTACTTTTCGGTTCGGGAAACCGATTTTGCCCAGGATGTAGCGATCGTTGGTGCAGAAATCGCCCAGGCTTTATTTCCCATGAGTAACCCGTTGGGAAAAGTTATAGAAATTAAAGGGCGAAAATTTACAGTGGTTGGAGTGCTCGATGAGCAAGGGGAAAATATTACTGATGCCCCTAGTGCCGATTATACCTGCTACATTCCCTACCGCAGTATTTTAAAAATCTACTCCAGTCGTAGCCGCTTCGGGATTGGTTCTACCATTGCCTTAAAAGGTTACGAAAATGATGAGGGGTTGAAAGAATTAGAGTTTGAGGTAATTGGACTCATGCGTGGACGACGCGGGTTGCGTCCCCGACAAGAAAATGACTTCGCCATCAACCGACCTGAGGCCTTGGCCGAAGTAGTTAGCAATATTTTCAACGTGATCAGTATTGCCGGGAGTATTATCGGTAGCTTTTCTATTTTGGTAGGTGGGTTCGGCATAGCCAACATTATGTTTGTATCGGTAAAAGAGCGCACCAATATCATCGGTATTCAGAAATCGCTCGGTGCAAAAAACTACTTTATACTGCTACAATTTTTGTTTGAGGCCACTTTTTTAAGTTTAATCGGCGGAGTGGTGGGCATGATTCTGGTCTACTTTGCTACTTTTATTTCTTTGGGCACTCTCGATTTGGTATTGAGTGTGAATAATATTCTGATTGGGCTAACCGTCTCCAGCAGTATCGGCATCATATCAGGGCTCATTCCCGCCATTACCGCGTCTCGCCTCGACCCAGTGGTTGCCATCCGAAGTTAATTTAAAATCGGACTGACACTCCGCTACTCAAAAAATAGTCGGGGGCACTATCGCTAAAAGCAACCCCACCCGAGATGTCTAACTGCAAATCGGGTAGCAGCAAAATCGCTCCTCCCATATTGAATAGATGGGACTGTTCAAGCTGCGACCAGAATCCGTAAAATTCGGTGAAAGCGGCTACGTAATCATTTACACTAATATCCAGAGAAGCGGCGTAGGAGTGGTTGGGATAGCGAATGGATACCGGATCATTTTCCCAGACAATCCCCAAATTAGTCGTTAATGCCAAGCGGTTAGAAAGGGCATGCGACATAAGTAGCCGTAGTTCGGGCGTGGCAATGGGGTTCCAGACTTCGATCGGTCCTTCTCGGGGCATCGTTACGTTGACAATTAAGGCTGACTCAGGAATCAGCCCCTTATTTTTAGTTAATCCCACCTTTGTTCCCAGTACAATGGGCGACAAAAAAGTCGGTTGTCCAGTCCCTTCCTGAAAAAGGTCGGCACTAACCCGAAACTCGACCCGCTCAACGAGCCCGATCCGAACTAGGGTGTTAGGATATAAGAAAAGTCGCTGGCTCGCATCCGGATCTTCTTGATACAAAAAGCCTAATTCTACCTGTACTCTACCGGGTGAAAGTACCGTAGGGGCATCTGTACCCTGGCCGGGGCGGTCAGTTACCAATGGATCTAAATCCTCTAATACCTGTGCCAAAGAGAGTATCGCTGTACTAAAAAATGCCCAAGTCAAAAAAATAAATTTCATAACAAATCGAGTGATAATTATCCGTCGCCATCCAAATATACCGGACTTCCCCTAATTGTTGTGACCTTTTAGATATTTTTGTCAGCGTACACAAACAAACCCAGATTAAAATCTATTGTGATTTGTGAACAAGGGGCTTTCCACTATTTTTACAATTCAACAACACTACGCATGACCCAACTTATTCTGGCCCTTGATCAGGGTACTACCAGTTCACGTGCAATCTTATTCGACCATCAAGGTACCATCAAGCACGTCGCTCAACAGGAGTTTAAACAATACTTTCCCAAGCCCGGCTGGGTAGAACATGATCCTGAGGAAATCTGGGAATCCCAACTCAATGTTGCCCAAGAAGTTATTAAGAAAGCAGGTATCTCCGCCAGAGAAATTGCTGCTATCGGCATTACTAACCAGCGGGAAACCACTGTCGTCTGGGATAAAAAAACTGGAAAGCCTATTCACCACGCCATTGTATGGCAGGATCGTCGTACTGCCCAGTTCTGCGATCAACTAAGAGAAGAAGGCTTTGAAGAAACCATCCGCGAAAAAACCGGACTGCTCGCCGACGCCTACTTCAGTGGCACTAAGGTAAAATGGATTCTAGACAATGTGGAAGGGGCTAGGGAAAGAGCCGAACGGGGTGAGCTTTCTTTTGGAACAGTAGATAGCTGGCTGATCCACAAACTTAGTGGCGGCAAGCTTCACATTAGCGATGTAACCAATGCTAGCCGTACCCTGCTCTACGATATTCACAAACTCTGGTGGAGTACCACGATCACCGAGCGATTGGACATACCCATGAGCATGCTGCCTCAGGTAGTACCGAGCAGTCAAGAATACGGAAAAACTGAAGCTAGCTTGTTTGGCGGGGAAATTCCCATTGGAGGTATTGCTGGAGACCAACAAGCCGCCTTGTTCGGACAGCTCTGCACTGAACCCGGAATGCTAAAAAATACTTACGGCACTGGTTGTTTTGTAGTACTCAATACAGGTGAAAAGCCCATTCTGTCAAAAAACAGTTTACTTACTACCATCGCCTGGCAAATCGGGGGGGGAACCGCCTATGCTTTAGAGGGAAGCATATTTGTTGCCGGAGCAATCGTTCAGTGGCTGCGCGATGGGTTAAAAATGATTGAGTCTTCTTCGGAAATAGAACAACTAGCCCGTTCGGTGGAGGATAACGGCGACGTTTACCTCGTTCCCGCCCTCACGGGTTTGGGTGCCCCCCACTGGGATCAATACGCCCGGGGTACTATCGTGGGATTAACCCGGGGTACTGAAGCTGGACACATTGCCCGGGCGGCGTTAGAGAGTATGGCGTATCAAACATCCGATGTGATACAAGCCATGCAGAAAGATGCTCAGATACCTTTTAAGGAGCTACGGGTCGACGGGGGGGCTTCGGCTAATAATTTACTGATGCAGTTTCAAGCTAATATTTTAGGAATCTCAGTAGTTCGTCCGCAGGTGATGGAGACAACTGCCCTGGGTGCAGCCTACTTAGCCGGACTAGCCGTTGGTTTTTGGAAAGACATTAGCGAACTCAAAGACCAATGGCAGGTCGACCAGCAATTTGAACCATCCAGTGATTTCGACTCAATTAGTCTTCTGAAACGCTGGAACAGTGCTGTAGGCCGATCTAAAGGATGGGTTGAGGAATAATCTCAAACCTGTGAAAGTAAAATCACACTACACTATAATTTTTCTCACCTCAGTAATCAACTTTTTATGAGCGGACTAGACCGGGACATTATGCTAGAAACGCTGGAGTCTTACGAAAGCGTTTGGGATGTAATTGTTATTGGTGGCGGGGCTACTGGCCTGGGAACTGCCCTAGATGCAGCTTCCCGAGGCTATTCTACCTTGTTGCTAGAGCAGGCTGATTTTGCTAAAGGAACTTCCAGTCGTAGCACCAAACTAGCCCACGGTGGGGTCCGCTATCTCCAGCAAGGCGACGTGTCCTTAGTAGTAGAAGCCCTACACGAACGGGGACTGATGATGCAAAATGCCCCTCACCTGGTACATAACCAAGCCTTTGTCATCCCCACTTACGAATGGTGGAATGGTCCGTTTTACACCGTCGGAATGAAGGTATACGATATGCTGGCGGGAAAACTAGGTTTGGGACCATCCAAAAGCCTAAGCAAAGAAGAAACTATTGAAAAAATACCTACAGTAGAGCAAGATGGCCTTAAGGGTGGGGTAATCTACTACGATGGGCAATTCGATGATGCCCGCCTGGCGGTGAACCTAGCCCAGACTTGCGCTGATAACGGCGGTAATCTTATTAACTATATGAAGGTCACCGGACTACTTAAATCCAATGAAATGGTGTCAGGGGTGATCGCCGAGGACTTAGAAACTGGTAAATTATACCGGATCAACGGACGAGTGGTGATCAACGCTACCGGAGTATTTGTCGATCACGTTATTCAGATGGACAACCCCGCAGCCAAGAACATTGTTCAGCCTAGTCAGGGAGTACATGTGGTACTGGATAAGGAATTTCTTCCGGGCGACTCCGCCATCATGGTTCCCAAAACTGACGACGGGCGGGTTCTGTTTGCTGTACCCTGGAATGACAAAGTGGTAGTAGGAACGACTGATACTCCCGTAAAAGATGTTTCATTGGAACCCCGAGCACTAGAAGAAGAGGTGGAATTTATCCTCGACCACGCTGCTCAATATCTGACCAAAGACCCTGATCGCTCCGATGTCCTCAGCGTCTACGCCGGGCTTCGTCCGCTAGTCAAAACCTCCGAAGGTAAGAGCACTTCCCAGATTTCCCGCAGCCACTCTATTCTAGTTTCGGTATCGGGTTTGGTGACGATAACCGGAGGTAAATGGACAACCTACCGTAAGATGGGAGAAGATGCCGTAGACAAAGCTGCCCTTATTGCTGGGCTAGAAGACCGGGAATCGAAAACGAAAGATTTACGCATCAGAGGCTGGCTTCGCAATGTGGACTCCAGTAATCCGCTCTGGTTCTACGGTTCGGACTTTATCGCTATTCGCAAGATGGTCGAGCGCAACCCCGAACTGGGCGAACCTCTTCACTCTGATTTACCCATTATTCAGGCTCAGGTAATCTGGGCGGCTAAAAACGAAATGGCACGCACCGTAGAAGACTTTCTCTCCCGCCGTACCCGGGCTTTGCTACTCAACGCTCGGGCCAGTATCGAGATGGCACCAAAGGTAGCCGAATTATTAGCGCGGAAGCTGAGAAAAGACGAAGCCTGGCAACAACAACAAGTAAAGAGCTACCGGGAACTTGCCTCAGGGTACCTACTAAACTAACCTATACGAATGTCAAATTTTATTGCTGAATTTATCGGAACTGCCTTGCTTCTGCTGCTTGGCAATGGCGTGGTCTGCAATGTTGTGCTCAATCAAACCAAAGGAAATAATGCCGGATGGATTGTAATTACCGCCGGTTGGGGTATGGCCGTGTTTGTTGCCGTATTCACCGTAGCCCCCTACAGCGGTGCCCACCTAAACCCAGCGGTCTCGTTAGGTTTAGCGACTGCAGGGGTTTTTGAGTGGGGATTGGTTCCTATCTACGTTCTAGCCCAAATGTTAGGAGCGGCCACCGGAACCACGCTAGCTTGGCTAATGTACCGCCCGCACGTCGAGGCTACTCCTGACCCTGGGGCGAAGTTGGCTATTTTTGCTACTGGTCCCGCTATTCCCAAAACTATTTCCAATTTTTATTCTGAGATATTGGGCACTTTTGTTCTAGTTTTTGCGGCATTATCGGTTGCGCCCCCCGAAATGAAAGCTAACGAGTTTACCAATGTAGAATTTGGACTGGGGGCTTTGGGGGCACTACCGATTGGGTTAGTAGTTTTCGCTATTGGTATGTCTCTAGGGGGAACCACGGGTTACGCTATCAACCCCGCCCGTGATCTAGCACCCCGGATTATGCACGCCATTTTACCTATGTCCAACAAAGGAAGTAGTGACTGGGGGTACTCCTGGATTCCGGTAATAGGCCCTATTCTCGGTGGAATACTTGCCGGAGTACTTTATGCCGTTCTTGTCAACTAATTGGGATCGCTGACTAGCATAGCAGCCCCAAAAACTCCGGCACTATCCCCTAATTTGGGGCGAAAAAACTGAGTATCCAACCGATTGTTGAACACATATTTCTTAACAGCTTCTACTCCCCTGGTATATAATTCCTCAATATTGCCAACCCCACCTCCTAGCACAATAGCGTCAGGATCAAGAATGTTAATGACTACAGAAATAGCTAACCCGAAGAATTCGGTGAGACGTTCAATGGTTTGCTTAGCTGCTGGGTCGCTACCTGTCTGATAACGCTGGTATATTTCTTTAAGTGCTTGCTCCTCCCCGGTTTGCTGATGATAGAACCGAGCTAAGGAGGGCCCCGCTAATATAGTTTCTACTACTCCGATACGCCCAGTGTAAGCCTTGCCTCCTGACTCATCCAAAAAGTTATGTCCCCACTCTCCTCCAATACCCTGTCTGCCGTTCCATATTTTTCCATCCATGACAATGCCACCACCTACTCCGGTTCCCATAATTACACCGAATACCATCCGGGCATTGGGCATCTTTTCTTTCACTATTCCAAGTCGAGCCTCGGCCAGAGCAAAACAGTTAGCGTCGTTTGCCATTTCAATGGGAATTCCCAGCTTTTCTTCTATATTCCGTTTGAAAGGCTGACCATTGAGACAGGTAGTATTGCTGTTTTTAAGGGTTTGTAAAATAGGATCAAGTGTACCCGGTGTACCAAACCCTACTCTTTCGGGTTTCAATCCGGTCTCCGCCGACATCTGGTTAATGAGCTTGCTAATTTGACTAATGATATGTTCATAACCCTGTTGCTGCTCGGTAGGCACACGAGTCCGACAGAGTGTCTCGGTACTCTCCGCACTTTTCAGTACAACTCCCTCTATCTTAGTTCCACCCAAATCTATGCCCCAAAGTGGTTTCATCTTTTGATTATTAAATGGCTAAACAGTTGATTATTATTTATCGTTAGTCAATCGTTCTTATTTCGGAGTCCGAAGACAGGAGACCGAAGTCCGGAGACTGGAAAAGCAAGCCTTATTGCTAATTTTTAAATTCTGCGAAATAAATTCTAGTTTCTAATTTTTATCTTATCGCCTCTCCTTTCGGTATCCAGACTCCCTTCTCCGGTTTCCGTCAACTAATTTGCAACTCTTTCTCTATCTGCTCTAGCGATTTTCCTTTGGTTTCGGGCACGAAGAACCATACAAATACAAAACTTAGCGCAGCAATCACGGCAAAAATACCGAAGGAGAAAGCCCCTCCCTTGTTGGCCAACATCCAGGGAAAAGTTTGGGTAACCAGATAGGTAGCACTCCAGTGTAAGAACAACGCCACTGACATTGCCGAGCCCCGGTATTTATTAGGAAATATCTCGGATACTACCACCCACATCACTGCCGCGTGGGTAGCCGCAAACGAGGCAATGTACCCTAAGATAGAAAATAGTACCCCGTAACCAGCACCGCCATCGCTGAGGAACGAAAACGAGAGAAATGCCAGTGAAAGGGTCATTCCGACCGAGCCAGCCAGTAGTAATGGCTTACGACCAAGCCTATCTACTAGATTAATAGCTACAAACGTGAAGAGTAAATTTGTTCCTCCAATAGCAACCGTTTGACGCAGAGCCGATTCCAGTCCCGCCCCGGCACTCGCAAAGATGGTAGGGGCATAGTAAATAATTGCATTAATCCCCACCAGTTGTTGCAGCATAGCGAGAATAATTCCAACCACCGTAATTTTTGCCATTCCCCCTTTAAACAGGTCAGCAAAGGCCACTTTTTCTTGGTCACCTTGCAAGGATTCCTCAATCTCACTAAGTTCTGCAGTGACTTGCTCTTCCCCTTCTAATTTTCTCAGTACCTCGCGAGCCTTATCAGCCTGATGATTTTTGAATAGCCAACGGGGGCTTTCGGGAATGAGAAAAAGTAGGGAAAAGAACAGTATAGCCGGAATGGCTTCGCTGCCCAACATGTACCGCCAGCTATCATCGCCAAAGCTTTCGGCAAATAACAGGTTGGTAAAGTATACTACCAATATCCCAATGACAATTGTAAGCTGATTAATTGATACCAAGCGGCCACGCCGGTCGGCGGGGGAAATTTCAGCAATGTACGTAGGAGAGAGTGCTGAAGCCGCCCCTACTCCAATTCCCCCCAGAATACGAGCGAGCACAAAAAAAGTAAAATCGGTTGCCAGTGCTGTCCCAACAGCCGATATAGTGAATAAAACCGCCGTGACCAATAACACCTTTTTCCTACCCAGTAAATCACTCACAAACCCCGCTGAAAAAGCTCCGATGATACAACCGACGATTACGCTGGACACTGCCCACCCCAAAGCTAGTTCGTCGAGACCAAAATATTTTTGTATGAAGGGGTTTGCCCCGGAAATAACAGCAGTATCAAAACCAAAAAGAAAGCCCCCAAGAGCCGCAATAAAGGTAATGGCATAGATATAGGTTTGGCGTTTCATATTAGCAGCGTATCAGATTCTAAACCGCTAAAAATGCAAATATTGCCGTAGTTTACCTAATTCGTTTACCATAATTTCAATCGACTGAATAACTTTTCAATTACAGGCTCATGGTAGTACCGTCTTTGAAAAGCAATTCAGTCGGCTGCCACTCTACCGATAGGTCAGAGAGATCCGTCAATACAATGGCATCGTCGCCGCTAAGCGAGGCTGATGCATCGTCTACAATATGAAACACCGCTCGTTCACCAATGCCAAGCGGACGATCGTATGTTAATGATAGGCTTTTTACTAGATTTCCCTGGGCATCGTTGAAGACAACTTGCCCCGCAAAGGAAGAAATACTGCGGTTCGAGCGGTTATGAAACACAAATTTATAGGTGTAGTCTTGCTGATTATTGGCATCCGCGTAAAATTTATCCATCACAGCCACAATTACTGCCCGTCGCATCTCAGTCAGTTTAGCCGGATCTACCGAGGCCGAAGCAATATCGTTAGTAAAGTGAACTTCGGATGTTGTACTTTCTTCAGGTTCATCCAGAAATACCTTTCCGAAGATGCCCAACCCGACAATTTTTGAGTAATCCGGGAACTGGAGCTCAGTTAGAGAGAAGATATAGAAGTTTTTACGATGAACGGGGGAAGTAAATGAACTTCCGTTGGTAGACACCAGGGTGCTATTTACCTCATCGGGAGCAGTTGATTCTGAGTACGTTAACAACGAAGACTGCAACAGCTCCTGATGCCCCGATTGGCTAACCGCACGACGGTGTTTTTCTTCACTAGGGTTGGTCAAAATTGCCATTCCCAGTATCCCAAGAGCCGCTAACAGACCTACCCATATACCTTTTGGGCGCGATATCTTTATTTTTACTGCTGAAGGCGAGGACGGGGCGTAGGATGCAGGCGACGGAGTATGCGGTATATTGGGGCGCTGGGGAGCGTAACTCGACGGGTTTACTGTCGGACGAGGAGCAGCGGGCGGGCGGAATTTGCTTTCGACAATAGGGGGATTTTTTACTGCAGGCCGAGTACCAGCAAATGCTGGCTTGGGCTTGGGTTTGGGCTGAAACGACTGTTTAGGCTGGGGACTAACTACGGGTTTACTTGCTACAGTCTTGATCGACAGCGACCGTAGTAGTACCTCTAGGTCTTCAGCATCTCGAAAATAGTGTTTTACTGAATGCGACAGGGCTTTATCAATCTGCGCGGTAGCACTTTTTACTAGTACAATCTCGTGGGCATCAGCCGATTCGCTTTCGCGGGAGTAGAGAAAGATATCGGAGTCATTGCGGTGCTTCCACTGAATACAGGGAACAGCTCCGTCAATACGGGCTACTTCATCAAAGTACACCTTAATTAGTTGAATACGCTCAGCTTTGGTCATGTTACAGAAGGTTAGGCAAGTACCCTACAAATGTAGATACAATAAACGAAAAACTCTCATTAATCAGTATATTACACCCAGTAGTTTGTAACCCGGCGATCCAGAATTTATTTTACTACTGCAAACGGCGAGCTGGAACCCCAACGTATACCCCTGCCTCAGTAATGTCCCGATGAACGTAAGAGTGGGCACCAACTACTACCCTATCGGCAATTACTATGCCTTGCTGTACCGTAGCGTGACTGCCGACAAAAACTTCTTTGCCTACTTTGACCCCGCCGTTCAGAATCGCCCCGGTAGAAATATGACTAAAGTCACCTACGCTAACGTCGTGTTCTACGGTAGCACGGGTATTAATAATAGCATTGCGACCTACGTTAGCCCCGGCATTAACCATCGCAAAGTGCATTACCACTGTGCCTTCTGCAACTGAAGCATAGGACGAGACCTTAGCTGAAGGGGAAATCAGAGTTGCTAGACGACCGTTAGCTTCACTCAAATGCTTATCTAACCGGATTCGCACCTCCGCCGAACTGATTTGCCCCACTGTAATCAAAAAATCTCGCTCTGGCTGTATCCACTTGGCTATATTATCATCAGAACCAATGATGGAATAATTAAGTACAACATCCCCTACCCGCTCTTTACTGTCAATAATTCCTTGAATACGATAGTTATTACCTGATTCTACTACATCGATGACCGAACGAGCGTGCCCGCCACCACCGAACAAGATCAAATCACGCATGAGCTAGTATAGTTGAAGGTACATTTGCCAAGCAGGACTCTGCCCACTGAGCGTTAGGTAGTGGCATTGAATACGGCTGATAAAATGCTGGATAACGAGATAGCAGTGTCCAGGCGGGGCGGGCTTCAATTCCAGCTTTTCTGGCCTCCTGTACAAATTGATCGCGACTACCCCGCTCAGGAAATAATAGGGCATTAAGCCAATAGTTTGAATATACATCAGCGGGTTCATCCAGAACTTTAATTTCCGACTGAGCAAACAGCAACTGATACCAATGGGCTAATGTCCGTTTTTGTTGAATACGCTTCTCTAAGTACTCCCACTGGGCTAATCCAAGGGCAGCATTTAGGGCGGGCATTTGATAGTTATAGCTTATGGAAGAGGAAATTAATGACCGTAGCTTGGGGTTTCGAGCTTGAGATGTCCTTGCGGTTTCATTATTTTCAGAACGTTTATAATTTAATGCACTTGCAATTGGGTTATTTCTTGGGATGTCAGGCTTGGGAGAATAAGTAATTGCCCCATATCCAAGTGATTTACTTACGGCAGAGTCTCCCACCAAGCCATCTTCCGGTCGCTGGCTGGCTCTACTGCAGACAAATTGATACACATCTTGGTCTGAGGTGAGCAGCATTCCTCCCCCACCTGTGGTAATAATTTTATTTCCGTTAAAGCTCAGCACCCCAGCTTTGCCAATTGTGCCTACCGAACGACCGTCGCGGGTACTACCTAGCCCCTCAGCCGCATCTTCTAGTACCGGGATATTGTATTGGTTGCACAGGCTAACAATTTCTGGCAAATGCGCCGGATGCCCAAAAACGTGGACGGGTAAACAAGCAGCAATGCGTCGTTGACTCAGTCGATGTATAGACAATCCATCGTTGTCTATGTGGACTTCTTCACCTAAAAACTGCTCCAGACTATCGGGAGAAAGCCCTAACGTATTACGATCAATGTCTAAAAATAGTGGGGATGCCCCAGCGTGGGCAATGGCATTGGCAGTTGCCACAAAACTAAATGGAGTAGTTAGCACCCAATCATTAGACTGCACTCCTAGCGCGAGTAGTCCCAAATGCAATGCTGCTGTTCCGCTAGATGTGGCTACGGCGTATTTTGCCCCGGTTTGCTGAATGGCGGCCTGTTCTAACCGTTCTACCTCTTTGCCAATAGTTGAGACGACACCAGAATCCAAACATTCTTTGACAAACTGGTACTCATTACCGAACAATGTGGTTTCAATGAGGTAAATTGCCTTCGTGGGTCGCTGATAATATTCCCGTACTTCTTGAATAAACCGCTGAATCATTACCAAGTTTGTCTAACACGAAAGATAGTAAAAAGAAATTAATCATACTGTGCCCCTATCCCCTAGCAGGTGCTCCCAGCCAACGCTTTCGGTACGAGCAGTATTTGTCCATACTTGAGGAATACGGTTATCAGTACCAAATTCTTTCTTTTCTAGACGAGAAAACTAACCAAGTACTATATCAACCAAGACGCACTTCTAAGAAAGCCTGGGGTATCATACTTGGTTACCTCCGCCGATTAAGTCACGTTTGGCAGTCCCGTCAGGCAGATGCGGTATTTATTCACCGGGAAGCAACTCCGCTGGGTCCGCCTTGGGTAGAATGGCTGGTGGCCCAGGTCTTGAGAAAGCCAATTATTTATGATTTTGATGATGCTATTTGGCTGGCTGACCAATCTGGTGTTAACCGTTGGGTAAGTCGGCTTAAGTGGCGCAGTAAAGTAAGGCAAATTTGTAGCTGGAGTTACCGGGTGAGTGGTGGCAACGCTTATCTGGCTAACTTTGGACAGCAAAGTGGTACTGTCTCAGTTATTAATCCCACTACTATTGACACTGAGCACTACCATAATCAGCTTAAAAATCAGCACGATGAACCCCTAACTATTGGCTGGACGGGCTCTCACTCTACGTTAAAATACCTTACTCCGGTTACTCCTGCCCTAAACCTTCTGGCGAAAAGCTATAATTTCCGCTTTGTGGTTATCGCTAACCGTCCCCCCGACTTTAACTTGCCTAACTTAGCCTTCATCAAGTGGAATAAACATACTGAAATTGAGGATTTACTTCAGATCAACATTGGTATCATGCCTCTACCCAATGATCCCTGGTCAAAAGGTAAATGTGGATTTAAAGCGTTACAGTATCTGGCACTAGGCATTCCGGCGGTAGTATCCCCGGTGGGAGTCAACACTAAGATAGTTCAACCAGATGTTCATGGGTTTCATGCGCTTACTGAAGATGACTGGTACGATAGCCTGCAAAAGCTACTGACTGATAACTCGCTGCGGAAAAAAATGGGGCAAGCCGGTCGAGAACACGTTATTAATCATTACTCTATTCAATCCAATACTATCAATTTTCTGAGTCTTTTTCCCGGCAATCAGCATTAGACTAATACGCGTTTTAGTGTTTGCTTTAAATCAGATATCAAAAATGTCATGAGCAGAGGCAAAGAAGAAGCGATATGGTGGTCCTGCTCCAGTGGATGAAGTGCTAAAAGGAGGAGATCGCTTCGCAGAGCCTCGCGATTGACGTATTTGGGGAACGAACAAGCAAAAACGTCACTGCAAGCGGAACGTAGTGTAGCGTAGCAGTCTCCCCCATGGCAACTGAAACGCTAAACTGGGCAAGATCACTTCTCAATTCATACCTCACTCATTGAGATAACGGATAGATTATTTCTTTACAACTTAACTCTACACCTAACCCCGGATGAGGCTCAACGAATTCTGGGGTCTCCTACACTGAAACTGAAGGTATGTTTTTAGAAACGTAACCCAAAGATACCATACTAACAAGATTCAGTAATCATAGCGGATACGGTCAATGTTAACCCGGAGGGCAAAGGATAAAAAGTTAGTTTTTTGGTCTAAATTAATTGCTGAAGCTTCTTGCAAGCGGTATAAATAGCGCACATCGACAAAAACATTGTGCCATAGCTGGTAAGAAGCAGTTAAATCCCCAATTGTCAGGCTAGTGGCTATACCTTGCCCAAGTTCATTATCGTATTCTTGTTGGCGGGTACGGTTATCTAATAGCACATTGTTGCCCCAGTTAGAAGTTAGGGTATCGGTTCCATATTGCGCCTGGGTTAGATTTGCTTGCAGAGTAACTTTCGGGAGAGGTTGATAACGAGCAATAAAGACTGTTTCCCGTAGGTTAGCTCCTAGTGGATGCGCTAGCGGTTGACGATAATGAGTGTACGAACGGTACAAATCTTCATGGGCGTAGGTGAAGGGACGCACTCGGTTGTACTCTATTTGTAAATCCAGGTTCGGAATAGCTAAAGCATCGATGTATTTTCCCCCAATTTGCAGCGCGTACTTATTGCCCCACCAGCCCTGGTTATCGGTCAGCTCCCCTACAATTAGCTCATCTAGCAAAAACTGAGCGTATATGTTAAAGCGTTTTCCCAAAATCCAGTCGGCATCTAATCCTAACATGGCGTTACCATCACTACCGTTTTGTTGCTCAATGGCCCGGAACAAAGCGAAAGGGTTTAGGTAGCGCGCATCAAAACGTTCAGACTCATCGCCGTACATAATGGCTTCAAATAGTCCTACATTTATTCGTTCGGTAATATCTACTCCAATGCGATGCAACGCCAGGTGTTTAATGGGAAAGCGGCGCGTGCCGAACAACCCGGTGCTATTGCCAAAAATGTCGGCGGTAAGTTGCCCCAGCAGGTAGGTAAAATGGATACGCCACACGTCTACATCACCCCGAAAGTAAGCGTAATTATTACTAAAATCAGACAGCAGCAGCGAACGATGACCGTTGCCTATGAAGTGTTTGCCATACCCCAGTTCTAAACCAACGTGCTGCGTTGCTGAGAAATTGAGGTGCCCCCGTGTATTAAGGAAGTCTACCCCACGATTGCCATAACCCTTCCAAAATCCTTGGTAGGGTAAAGTAAGCGTCTGCCGCACGTAGTCAATAGCGTAACCGGGAGGTGCCATCTGGTTTTCACCGATAAACGAATAAAAGCCAACCTTATCATCAATTGTCCCCTCTACCTGAATACCTCGGGTATTAACAAAGGGTGTTCCACTACGCTCATCGCGCCCTACCCCAAAATATAGCACTGGGTTGACCCGCAGTAGTAACCCGTCGGTTTGTATTTGCCAAAAGTCCGATGGACGTTCATAGAAATACTTAAGTATGGGTTTTCTGACAGTGGCACTTCCGCTGTCCAGCAATGGCCAGTTATCATTGGCGAGATAAGCGTAGTTAAATTTATCCGCAGCAGATAGTTTTATACTATCTAGTCCGGTAAGAAAACTGGCTACTGCTGACCTTTGGTAGGGTCGCACGTTACTATCAAACGATGCAACCTGCTGCCCCTGCCGTATTTCGTAGCGGGAAAGTAGGTGACGATAATCCTGATTTAGGGGTGCTCGAGGACTTTGTCCCAATCCAATAGTAGTGAAAAATAGTGCCGCTAGGCTAGTAAGGTACACTTTCCGGCTGAGGGCGGGGTACTTGATGGGGTTTTCTTGCTTCATTTACGTGATACCAAAGTATGATTAATCCCGACAGGTAAAAAGGAAGCATAGGAATCTTGTAGCGCACCAGGCTACCAAAGTTGTAGGTGGAAATGCCCACCGCAAAGGAGAAAGCAACTCCAAAGAGTAGGCAAAATAAAATGATCGGGTTACTGCCCATCAGGGCAAACGCCCGAAATGGCCCCGCCCGAAAAAAGACAAATAAGGTAAACAGTAGTGTTGCTAAGCTTTCCAGAGCAGAAAGTAGCATAACCGGGTTGTAGGCCTCCCACAAATAAGGGCGAAACAAAGTAACATTTACCGCCAACGGAAACTTCCGTAGCATTCCTGCCGGGCTAAAATCATAGTCACCCAATGTATATACTGAGCCGCCTTGCTTTTCACCGACGTAGGCAAGGTAACGCGCAGTAATTTCTGCCGTTTCTGATACTGATTCAATGGAGTAGCGGGCGTTGTCCTCTCCCACTTTTAGCACAGCGTAGTACCCAATAATTCCCGAAATCCCGATGATGAAGGGGGCGATCATTAATTTTACGGGTGTAGATGAAATCTGAGCGGAGTAGCTAAGGAATATCCACAACAGTGCCGCAGGCAGAAAGCAAAGCACAATATAAATCTTAACGGAATAGATTGTGTACAGTCCGATAAGTAGTATGCAACTACTAATAAGGATAGATTTGCGCTCAAAGAAGACCCGGACAATTCCCCAGGTAGCCCAGCCCAGTGCCCCAAGAGTAATAGTATCTTTCAAAACCCCTGAACCCCAGAACACTACCGAAGGCACAAACAGCACCGCAATAGCTAGTTCGTAGTGGAGATGTGGATAAAATTTGCAGAAAGTACGGTACATCGCCCATACTCCTGAGAAACTTATGGCAGCAAATAGTATTGCAATGGCTGCGTAGGAGTGCAATGTGAGCAAACCCAGCACCGTAATTACCCGAATAACGAAATATTCAGTAGATGAGCGGAACCAGTACATACGGGTGGCGTAACTAAATATCTCGGGAGTGTATTCTCCGTTGGCTAACAGCAGCTTTACCCCTACCGCGGGATCGTCGGCGAAGGCTTCAATAACGATTTCAGCGTTTTGATGGTAATTGAACGTGTCTCCGCTAGGCCTGCCCCCACCGTAGTAGAACTGATAGATAAATCCGACCGCCAGTGCTCCGACTACCTTTGCCAGCAATGCCGGAATAAAGTAACGGTAGCTGGTAGCATCGGTGAACCGGGGACGAACTAGATAGGCAACACCCAGTACGACCGACAGTACTAACGGAGCAACAAGCACATCTAGAAAACCCATATTAGAACGTTAATGGTTTACCAAGATAAAAATCCAGTACTTTTAGGCTGAGTAAGTAGTTATATCTGGCTTGTAGTGCATCAGCTTCGGCTGCCGTCAGATCATTCTGCGCCTGATTGTAAGCATAGACATCAATGGCCTGCGCCTGATAGCGGCGTTCCGTATCCTGAAAGGCTCGTTGGAACTGGGTAACCCGCCGCTCGGCTGCCTGATACTGCTGGGCATTGGCGCGAACGTTAAGGTACACCTGCTCAATAGTTTGCCGCAGCACATTCTGTTGGTTCAGTTCGTTCAGTTGAGCGTTCTCTAGGCTGATTCGGGCATTAGCCACATCAGAGCGTACTCGCCAGTTATTGAAGATAGGTATATTTAAGCTAAGCTGAAGAAAGCGCTGGTAGTTAAAGTCTAACTGATTTAAGTAGGTATTATCCGTGAAATCTTTTGGTAAGTTCTGTTCAGTAAATACTGGTAAACGATCGCCAGGAGTTAAGCCTGGTACATTATTCGGAACCACCAAAAAGTCTCCAGTTGGGAGAACCGTAGGAATATTGTCGCTACCTGAAGCTGGGATCTGGTCGGGGGCAACACTAGAATACTGAGAAAATAAACCACCGCTCAAGTTTAGACGAGGGTAAAACCCTGCTTTAGCAATAGAAATACCGTATTGCGCGGCATCCACTTCAGCTTGTACTTGCTTGATCTGCGGTAAATTTGCTACAGACTGCTGATAGACCTGATAAGCACTAGAGGGCAGCTCGGTAGAATCAGGTAAATCAAAGGTAGGCTCAACAATAGAAAAAGATTCATCTTCAGGAATTAGAAGCAATTGCTCTAATTGGAGCTGGGCTAAGGCTAGGTTATTGGTAGCAGTAATAATATTTAATTCATCGGTAGCCTGCTGAGACTCAAGTTGTAGTACGTTTCCGATGGGCAAACTCCCAGCCTCTACTAACCGACGAGTACGCTCCAACTGGCTTTGGGTAGATTGGGCGGTAAACTGGGCGTTGCGAAGTAATTCCTGATTAAGCAGAATTTGAACGTAAGCTTCCACCACATTTAGAATTACGTCATTCTTTTGTGCTTCTAATCCATACTCGTTACTCAATAAGTTGAGCTTATTTTGTTTAATAGTTTTAAGCTTACGAAAACCGTTGAATAGCAACAAATCTGCTGAGATACTCAAGTTTTGCTGCCGAATTGGTTGGCTAACGTACTCGTTGGTAAAGGGGTTGATGGTACGGCCCACATTATACTGAAAGTTACTATTAGCATTTAAAGATGGTAGCAAATCCGCTTTGGATTGTTCTAGGGCTATTCGACTTTGCAATACGTTTAGCTCAGTAGTCCGAACGGTAATATTGTTTTTAATTGCTAGGTCAACGCACTCTTGAAGAGAAAGTTGGCGAGACTTGGCAGACAAATTAGCTTGAGCCCAAGAAATATACGGAAGTAAGCAAAGTAGGGCGAGGTTAATGAGGTTGAGCAGAAGACGCATGGTTACTAGTTTCTATCCAATTTAGCCATAAATTGCTCACGGTACATGTCGCCTAACGGAATATCTTGTTTGGCAACAATCAAGTTGCGCCTCCCAACAGACTCCAAATGCTCAAAGTTGATAATGTAGCTGCGGTGCACCCGTAAAAATCCACTGGGTAACGACTCATCCAGCGACTTCATCGTTAACAGGGCAATGACCGTTTTTTCTGAGGTATGGATTTTTACGTAGTCCTTCAACCCCTCGATAAAGTGGATGTCAGCGAAGCGAACCTTCACCATTTCGTAGCCCGACTTGACAAAAATATACTCCTCGCCCGTCCCATTGGCAACCGAAGCCACCGAGAGGGCTTGCTGGGCTTTGTTAGCCGCTTTCAGGAATCGTTCAAAGGTAAAAGGCTTGAGCAGATAGTCGACCGCATCTACGTTAAAGCCCTCTACTGCGTGCTGGGCGTAAGCCGTAGTAAAGATCACCTTAGGCGGATGCTCCAACCCTTTAATGAATTGCAAACCGGTAATCTGGGGCATTTGTATATCCAAGAACAACAAATCTATCTTTTGTTGATTGATAATTTCCAGCGCATCAAGAGCATTGCTGTAAGTTTTCTCAAGCGAAAGAAAAGGTACTTTCTTGGCAAAATCCTCAATCAGATCGAGAGCTAGCGGTTCATCATCAATGGCAATGCAGTGGATCATGATAGTGATTAATGGGGGGATGAGTGGGTTATTTTCGCCAGTGTTGTTTTTTCAATTTTCTTAGTTCCAAGTACTCCCTGCCTGTGGTCACTCGCTTGCTTAGAAAGGCAATTTTTTTCCCGAATTCAGTTTCCTCACTAAAGATCAAATAATAAAGTCTATATTCTGAATTAAATATGCTTAATCCTAGAAAGCTCCCTGAAACACTCTTGAGTTTATCTTTATCAATTGTTATTGTATTTTCTATTCTTGTTGTAATAATAATCTCTGACTTTGTTATGTAAATATTATTATCGTCAACTTCAATTTTATAGCAATAAGGAATAAAAATGATTGAAACGAATAAAAATAAAAATCCAAGAGCCAAACAACCCCCCGAAAAATGTTTAATAAACACTTCATTTACAAAGGTACTATCAGAGAGATATATAAAAGAAAGAAACAATGTACCAGTAAAAACGGGTATCAAAGAGCCTAAAACGTATGTTGTTTTCAAATCAGTCTCCTCTTTTGATATCTGCTCTTTCATATTTTCTAGTAATCGTTAACATCAGAGTACTACAAAATAAAGCTTCATTCATTCCATCATTCTACCACTCACTTTTTCCAAAACTAAAAAATTACTTACTAGTGCGTGATATTTATCACCCTTATGTACCTTTTTAGCGAAAATGACTGATTTCGCTCCAAAACTGATAAATAGGTTATTTCAATTCGCTATCAGATGAGTTGAATGCCTAGCCTAATTTGATAACAACCTTCGTCGTGACTGACCTTTAAGTCGTATCGCTGCGGATATAACATATCCAACCGCTTGCGTATGTTAGTGAGACCAATACCCGAGTAGGGATCTTTCTGTTGAACCTCCTGATTGACCGTATTTCTAACCGTAAACCAAAGCTGATTACCCTCAACTTTCAGGCTAATGTTGATCTCTGTCCCGGCCTGATGGACGTTACCATGCTTGAAAGCATTTTCTACAAAGGGCTCCAGTAGCATAGGCGCAATCATCTTACCCGACCACTCCCCCACCGTGTCAATTGTAACGTCCGCTTCCCGATGAATACGTAACCGTTGCAGGTCGAGGTAGTTGTGTAGGTGGTCAATCTCCTGATCCAAGCTGATTTTCTCGGCACTAGAATCGTACAGAATGTAGCGCATCATCTCCGATAGCTTGACAACTGCTTTGGGAGCATCCTCCGATTTACGTACCGCCAGCGAGTAGATACTATTCAGATTGTTAAAAAGCGAATGAGGATTAATCTGTGATTTTAAAAGGGCTAGTTCTGATGCCATCTTCTCTTTCTCCATGCGGTTTTTCTGCTGCTCGGTCCTGAACCACTCCTGAGTCATCTTCAACCCTCCACTCACCGCCAGTATCAACATACTCAGCAGAGTTGCCCGCTGAATAATCGCTCCTTGGTACCAATCGTTTGCGTAGTAGAACTCGGTATTCAGGGTACGCTGAATCCATAAATCCCAGAAATTGACGGTGACGATGCAAGCTAGAACCGCTGATATGTATAGGAAGAACTTTTTATGCGCCAGCAGATGCGGAATTAGCAGGGATGTATTGGTGTAGTAGAAACTAATCAGAATCAGCATTACCAGGAAAATTCGCAAGACTGGGAAGGGAGACGGATACGGCCAAGCAAATACTGCTACTAAAAGGGCAAAGAACGCAATCCATCCTAGCAGATGGAAGAGCACTTCCTTTTTCAAGGATACGTCAGGTCGGGACGGAATTCCTACAGCCATATTGAAAGATACGAAAGTACGGAAAGTCGTTTTTGGAAATAAGACTAACCCTACTTTCGCTTAGACTAGTCTGATTCCCTGTTCGCTGAAAAGGATACTAGCAGAAGGTGGTTGGGCGGTAACTTAACTTGAACCAGACTTTGTTTACTTTTACTATCTGCGATATTCAATAACACGGCTTAAAGCTTCTTCCTATGACTTATTTACTCAAGAATATTGAAAAAATGCGGATATACGCATCATCCGCTTTGATAGGCTGGTTTATCTTCTCCTGCCAACCCTCTCAAGAGAAACCAGCCTCGCCTCAAATCAAACCTAATGTGCTGTTTATTGCGATTGATGATCTTCGCCCCCAACTAGGTTGCTATGGCGAATCCCAAATTATTTCCCCTAATATTGATCGCCTAGCTAGTCAAAGCTTAGTACTTAATCATGCCTATGTTCAGCAAGCGGTATGCGCCCCTTCCCGTAACGGCGTTATGACGGGACTACGGCCCGATGCGATTGGTATTTATGATTTGGCCACTTTTTTCCGCGATTCTGTCCCGGATGTAGTTACCCTCCCACAGCACTTTAAAAACAATGGCTACCAGTCGGAAAGCATGGGTAAGATATATCACCGAGGCCACGGAAACCAGGATGATATCTTATCATGGAGCCGGGAATCGTGGGTTCCTTCGCAAAGAACTTTAGAGGCGGACCCGCTCACTCGGGGCGATACAGTAAAGCTGGAAAGTAGCTATCCCGAGATTGACGGTAAGCGAATTCCCTACTACGCCACCTCAGTACCAGAAGCGCAGTTAGCTGACAACCGTACATTGAACTACGCCATACAAAGGCTAGAAGCACTACAAGACTCTGCATTTTTCATAGCCGTAGGTTTTGTAAAGCCACACCTTCCGTTCGTAGCTCCTAAAAGATACTGGGATAGGTATGACCCTGCGTCCCTAACTATTCCTGATCGAGCATCTCCCTCGGGTAGCCCGGATTTCGCACTGGCAAATTTTGGTGAGCTTAGAAAGTACCATAACATTCCTCCGCAGGGATACTTATCCGATGAAAAATCACGCCAACTTATTCACGGCTACTATGCTTCCGTCACCTATATTGACGATTTAGTTGGGCAGCTACTTAGTAAGTTGGATGAACTCAACCTAGCTGAGAACACCATTGTCGTACTGTGGGGCGACCACGGTTGGAAACTAGGCGATTACGGTAGTTGGTGCAAACACTCCAACTACGAATACGATACCCGCATCCCCCTCATTGTTAAAGTTCCGGGTAAGACTGACGGCCAGAGAAGTGATGCCCTCGTAGAATCTGTTGATATTTACCCAACGCTCTGTGAGTTAGCGACCTTACCCAATCCGGGTCATTTGCAAGGAAAAAGTATGCTGCCCCTTATTGAGAACCCTAACCTTTCTATTAAATCAGCGGCCTGGAGTCAGTACCCTCGTAGTAACAATGGTAACCCTCTAATGGGCTATGCGATGCGGACAGACCGCTACCGCTTCGTGCAATGGCATAAAAGATCGGCATCTCAAAATATCGTAGCCCGCGAACTTTACGGCCATCAGCAAGATCCCAATGAAATGAATAATCTAGCTGCTTCATCAGAAAACCGGGAGCTAATATCAGAAATGGATAGTTTATTCAGAGCGGAATACGAAACGGCCCATCAAAAAGTATTACAGGCTAAGTAAGGAACAGCTAATATTCCTGGTATAATTTCCGTAAAACCTGCTCCATTTCTACCTTCAATACAGAGGATGAAGTGATGTAGTTATTGTGCATAAAGCTGAAAATAAGCTTTTTACCCGATCGAGTGTAAAGAAATCCGCTGAGCGCATGCTTATTGCTAAGGGTTCCAGTTTTGGCGAATACATACGGCTTGCCCTCTGGATTAGCGTACCAATTTTCGATAGTTCCCGAAATACCTCCCGCTGGAAAAATCGTTTTGATTCGCTTATCGGTCAGTTCGGCATCCACCTTCTGCAGCAACGCCACCAGACTTCGCGGTGTTTGCAGATTGTAGCGCGATAGCCCCGAACCATCTACCCAAACAGGTTCATTGGGTAAGTCAGACAAGTAGTTATCTGTCACGTGCTCAATGACCCAATCAGAACTGAGGGTGTCGCGTTGGGTAGAGGAGCAGGCCAGCAGTAGCTGCTCGGCAATGAAATTATCGCTGTCCTGCATCATTCGCTGGTACACACTGTCCGCCGGAAGGCTGTAAACAGTATCAGTGAAACCTCCGGGGTAGCTCGACAACCGACTAACCTTTCGCTTTAGAGTGTCTTGCAATAAATCTACCACCAATGGAGTAGATTGGATAAAGGGAACGTCGCGGGAAAAGGCCAGCGTATCAGCTTTAGTACCGTAGTAGAAGGCATTCTGATGTTGATCGCGCCTTAGGTACGATGACTGAGCAGCATTGGGAAAGCCCTGGACAAAACTGGTGAAATACGTTGGATAGGCTAATGGTTTATCCAATCCAGACAAAAATTGAAATCGCACTACATTGGCGTAGATTGGAAAAACTGACTTTTCGGAGGAATAGTAGTAGTTGTAATCACCCCAAGCCCAACCTGGCCCAAAGTAATCGTCAGAGGTAGGCCGTTCGGTGTACACTAACTTGCCCTCACTTTCCCGCAAAAACTGGTACACCTGCTGTTGGTAGGTAGTATCAATGCTCGCAATATCGGGATGGAGAAAAGTAGGGTCACCCGTTCCGGTAAATACAAGGGTTCCATCCACGTAGCGATACTGTAAAGCGGGAATAGAATCACCTAGCATCTTAAGGCAGGCGTAAAGCGTAAATATTTTAGTGTTGGAAGCTGGGGTAAAGTACTTATCCGACTGATATTCATAAACCATCTCGCTCTGCTCTACATCGTACAAAGCAAACCCAGTGAAACTCCTTTGAAACACCGGGGAGTCAGCAATCAAACCCCGTAATTCGCGACTCCGCACCCCAGGGCGGGTAGTGCAGGCAACCCACAAAAAAAGAAAAAGAGTGGACAACAGAAAGTAGGACAGATACTTCATGCCCCGAAAATAGCAAATTTGAAGTTATCTCTGCACTTGAGTCTCTTTTCGTTATTATAGTTTAAAATTCCGCAATTGATACGTGAAGGTCAGCATAAAATACTGCTGTAAAACCTGGGTTTGGGTATCTTCAATGTAAGCTTCGGTGACATTGCGTTGCACGCTTTGGTTTTGCTTCAGTAAATCAAACACCGACAGTTGTAACTCGCCCCGACGATCTTTCAGAAATTTCTTGCCTACACTCATATTCCACAATAGAAAGTTCTGATCAAACCCCTCAGCTAACCCCGAAAAAAGCTGATGATTGAGTTGGGTTCGGTACACCCAACCCTTCCCAAAGATCCAGGTCAATTCACCGTTGGTGCTCTGGTTTATGTATTGGTCATTTAGCTCTTCCCGGATAGAGTTATCGACCCAATTAAAATTGGTGGTAGACGAAACGGTAAAATCCACATTCTCACTGATATTACTACTGAGAACCAACCCTACGCCGAGGGCGCTATTCGTGGCATCGTTTCGCTGCCCATTGATAAGGCCCGGGGTTTGAGTAATATTTCCTGAGAGGTTAATGTTCAAATTGCTTTTCAGAAAGTCGACGGGTTTACCGTAGGTGATAAACGAACGAAGACTTCGCTGCTGCCCGATGTTCACCGAGCGAGTAAGTTGCCCGCCCTCAGCTAATAAAATATCTTGGTTGATGATCGTATCCTGCTGGGCAATCACGGTAGAATTACCAACGTAATTGTCGGTGATTGAACCACCCAGCATGGCGAAAAACGTACTGGATTTATCCGCGTTGGCTGATGAAAAGCGTAAGAATAAATTATGATGATACTCCTGATCCAACGCGGCATTACCTACGGTCAGTTGCAACGGATTACTGTTATTCACTACTTCTTGCAATTCGGTGACCGATGGGGCTTGGGTGTTGGTACGATAAAATAGCCGGAGATTTTTACTGTCGCTAATGTTGTACCGCAGCATAGCGGACGGTAGCAGATTAGCAAAATCACGATCGATGAAGCTTTCAGCGGGGAATTCCTGATCGCTCTGTAAATTTGCCCACTGGTACTTCACGCCCACCATCATGCTAAGACTACCCGAAAAAATCCGGTAGCCCGTCCCGACAGCTTGGGTTTGGTAAATACTAGCAAACTCATTACTTAATGCTGAATCTAGTAAAGTATACGCTTGCACTGGCTCACTAAAACTAAACGTTTTTCGGTCCGACCGCTCCTGCTGACGGTTAGTTTCAGCGGTAAACTGTACCATCCCTGGCCCCAGTGGCTCAGTATACACCAAGTTGCCACCTAAGCTCCAGCCAATACGGTCGAGATTGGTTTCCTGGTCAATGGTGTCGCTAAACGCCTGGCTTCTTCCGAACGATTGATTTTCTGCTAACAATGACTGAAAGCCATCTTGCTCATTTACGGTGGTTCTCACTCGAGCCGAAAGGGTTCGGCCCCTTTTCTCAAAACGGTGACGGAATAATAGATTATTAGAAAAGTTGTAGCCCCCAATATCTGAATTGGATGAATTGTCAGTTCGGTTTAGTAACTGTCCCGCCTGATAGGTTTCCCCGAATTGAAAAGAATTGGTTCGATTTTGCTGAAAACTTACCCGGGGCTGAATAATCAGGGAGTTGCGGGAGTCAATCTGGTACGTCATCCGCATACTCAGACGATGGTTAAAGTTATCACTGAAATTCTGATTCTCTTCCCCATACTCCTGAGTAGCTTCCTGATCGAGAAAGTAGGTTTGGTTCAGGGTCTCTATCGCATCGTTAGCACTATTATTGAAAAAGTAACTTCCACTGGCTTGCCAACGTTCGCCCCAGCTATCGGTGTAGTTCAGCCCAAAAGCATTGGTGGTCGAGATACCACTTTGCTGCCCCACTAAAAAGTTATCGGTACTTCCACCTCTCCCCAGTCTTCCCGGACGGGCGCCTCCCCCACCCCGTTGTCCGCCTCGTCCACCCCCACTCCGATTACCACTTGCATTTCCAACCACACCTAACAAATCTTCGGTGGCAAAATTCTGCTGATTGATATTGTTAGCCTGTCCAATCAGGGATATTCTCCGATCATCGTCAAATATGTTAACATTTCCTCCCAACTGGTATCTGTTGTCGTAACCATAGCCAGCGTACGCCTTGCCAAACTGCCCGTTCCGTTTATCCGGGCGGGTAATGATATTGATGGTTTTTGCCTCTTCTCCATCATCAAAACCCGTAAACTGCGCTTGATCGCTCTGGCGGTCGTACACCTGAATTTTATCAATTACCTCAGCCGGAAGGCTTCGTAAGGCCAGGGTGGGATCGTTACTGTAGAATTCCTTGCCATCAACTAGTACTTGTTGTACATCTTCACCCTGGGCTTGTACCTGACCGTTTTGCACCACCACTCCAGGCATTTTTCTGATGAGATCAGCCGCATCCGCATCCGGATTTACTTTAAATGCCTGAGCATTGTACTCCGTGGTGTCACCATTCTGAACGGTAGGAATCACCTGCCCCTCGATTTCAACATCAGCTAGGGTTTGAACAAATGGGGCTAAGATTATCTTGCCCAAGTTGCGATCGGTATCGCGCAGCATCACCCATTTCTCGTAGGGTTGATATCCCACAAACGTAATTTTAAGCTGATAACCACCTGTCGCCAATCTTTCAAGTTGGAACTGTCCGGTTAAGTTGGTAGTAGTAGCTATTGCCCCGGACTGATCTACTGGGGAAAGAATAACGGTGGCACCGGGTAGTGGGTTCTGGTCAGCACTATCGAGCAAGGTACCGCTTATCGTCAGCGTTTGGGCGTTCAAAAAATTTACCCAAAGTAGGGTTGCGACAACCAATAAATATTTCATGTTTTAGGCGTTACTTTCTTTAGACCCCACACTTGCTCAATGGTTTAACCTTTCAGAAACCTGAAGCCACAATATCAAAAACTTTATCTTAAAACCTGCGTAAGACACTGATTGTCAGACACTAAATTCAGTTGAAACATACGAGAAATATGTGTCTACTGCCAATGAATGATTGTGGGAAAATGAAAGTATCTTTGTGCCGTTGGATAATCTACACAAACTATGGAAAATAATCCCGAACTAAACGGAAAATACTTAGGCTCTATCTCTCAGGATTTTGTAGTAGTAGCAGAAACATTGAAAGAAGCATCGTATCAAATTCGGTCTAGGGGGTTTTCTGATTTTCCTATTTTCCCTATTTCTAAGGTAGAGATACCGATTGGGAAGTTACTAATTGGGCGGGGCGAAATAGCTACCAATTGGTACTACTATATCACCTATTTGGATGAATTTACCCAACGGAAGCTGGTGACCAGCGAGGATGACTTCAAGAAAGCCTACAAAAACCCCGACGAGTTCTGCTGCCTGTTCGTAGTTGATCAGGAATTCACTAACTTTTTATTCATTCCTTACCCCGAGGATTAAAATATGAAATGTGAAAGGACAAGTGACCCTAACCTTCTAAATCCCAAACCCTAGAACCAATGACTAAAAGCTGTGGACTAATAAAGGGGTTATTTTCCGGACTCCGGTTTCCGGATTTCGGCCTCCGTACCAAAATGATTCCAACCCTGCGCCTGAATCTGAACAAACTGCCCCGCTTTGGTAGCTAATTCTAATCCGTTCTTAAGCGGTTGGGCGTAGCCAATACTGTGAACATCAGACAAATGCTTAATTTTTTCGTAGTCAGCCTGGCTAATTGTGAATAAGAGTTCGTAATCCTCACCACCGTTTAAAGCGCAGGTAGTTGGGCTGAGCCGGAATTCTTCAGCAGTCTCATACGTCTGCTGATCGATGGGGACGTTCTCTTCAAAAATCCGAAAACCTACACCGGACTGTTTGCTCAGATGAAACAATTCGGAAGCTAATCCATCCGAGATGTCAATCATGGCGGTCGGAACTACCTCTAGTTCTCTAAGCTCGTATATTGCGTCCATGCGAGCTTCCGGGCGCAACTGCCGACGAACCACATAGTCGTATTTTTCCAGGTTAGGCTGCTGCTCAGGTGCGCTGAGAAAAACCTGCTTTTCACGGGCTAATACTTGCAAACCCAGATAAGCTGCTCCTAAATCTCCGGTTACACATACAATGTCATTTTCCTCAACACTATCTCGGCGCGTAATCAGTTGAGAAGATGCGCTTCCTACTGCGGTCACCGAAATTACCAAACCGGAGGCCGATGAGGTGGTATCGCCCCCCACCAAGTCTACCTTATAATTTTCACAGGCATAGCCAATGCCCCGGTACAATGCCTCAACCGCCTCTACCGAAAACCGATTACTCAGACCCAGGTTTACCATAATCTGGTGAGGGATGGCGTTCATAGCCGCGATATCCGAAATATTTACCGCTACCAATTTATAACCTAGGTGCTCTAGCGGAACGTAAGCCAAATCAAAGTGAATACCCTCCAGCAGCATATCACTAGTAATCAGCAGTTGTTCATCAGGAGATTGAATAATCGCGGCATCATCGCCCACGCCTACAATTGTGCTCGACTGTTGAGTATTAAATGACTGGGTGATTCTATCAATTAGGCCAAACTCGCCTAATTGCTCAATACTGGTTCGGGACGGATTCTCAGACATAAAAATTTGTTAGGAAGGTAACTATGGTGTCGGGATTGACTGGCATAACTCGACGAGCACCCCATTGGTACTTTTCGGATGTAAAAAACATATTAGCTTATTATCAGCACCGGGCTTTGGGGTCTCGTTTATAAACGTAAACCCTTCGGTTTTAAGCCGCTCAACTTCATCTTGAATATTGTCTACTTCAAATGCTAAGTGGTGAATGCCCTCACCTCGTTTATCAATATATTTTTCAATCACGCTCCCTTCTTCACTGGCTGCCAAAAGCTCAATTTTGGTAGTTTCAGCATCGTAGAAGTAGGTGGTAACTTTTTCCGAAGGTACCGTTTCTTGCCGATAGGCTGATTTTCCGAGTAGTCGGTCAAATAACCGCTGAGCCTGTTGAGCATCCGCAACAGCTATCCCGATGTGTTCTAATCGCATCATGATGAGAAACTTTTTTTGGGAGGGTCAGGTTTTATATTTTGGTAAGATATAGTTTTATTTATCACTGCTTTGGATAAATTTTCCGCGATATGTCCGCTTACTAACCACAAAAAGACCTTCATATAGTAAGTTTTGTTTTTTTATCTGGTCTTCATTACGTTATATTCCCGAAATTTGCCCAGTAGCACGTACGTATGTTTCGGGATAAACTTACGAGATATTTCACACAGAATAAATGTTTCTTTGCCATGATTAAAATAACCGATAAAGCAAAAAGTAAAATCAGTGCTTTGAGAGAAGAAGAGGGCTACTCTGACAATTACAATGTTCGGGTAGCGGTTAAAGGAGGTGGTTGCTCCGGATTAATGTACGACCTGGAGTTTGACAGTCAGGTAAAAGATGGTGATCAGGTTTACGAAGATCAGGGAGTGAAAATCTTGGTCGATAAGCGAAGCCTACTGTATTTATTAGGTACCACCCTAGATTTTACCGACGGACTAAACGGGAAGGGATTTCAGTTTATCAATCCTAATGCTTCCCGCACCTGCGGTTGCGGCGAGAGTTTTTCCGTATAGGTTTTCCCCTCCCTAATAGCTCAAAGCCAGAATTGCCTACGTCGCGATTTTGGCTTTTTTATGCACTCTTCGGTAACTCACTGTCACCCAATGCCCAACTATGGTACAGGAAGAGAGCGTAAAAATATTTGCTGTAGAAGACGATCCCACGTACCGGAAGTTTCTGGAGTACACCTTAAGCCTTAACCCCGATATTGAGAACCGGATATTAGAGACCGGGCAAGAGTGTCTGGATGTTCTTCACTTGAAACCTAGCATTATTACCATTGACTACTCCTTGCCCGATATGAGCGGCAAAGAACTGCTCGAGAAAATCAAAGCCTTTGATTCCAGCATTTTTGTTATCGTTATTTCAGGACAAGAGGACGTAGGAACTGCCGTAGAGCTCCTTAAGTTGGGCGCATTTGATTATATCACCAAAGATCAAGATACTAAAGGCCGTCTACTGCACGCTATTAACAATGCCCGCAAAAATCTCTCACTGGTCAATGAACTAGATCAGCTAAAACAGGAAGTTAGCCAGAAGTACGAATTCAGCAAAAGCATTATTGGGAATAGCCCCGTTATGAAACAGGTATTTTCCATGATGGAAAAGGCCGTAAAAACCAATATCACCGTATCAATTACGGGGGAAACCGGAACGGGTAAAGAAGTAGTTGCTAAGGCCATTCACTATAACTCCGAGCGAAAAAATAAGCCCTTTGTAGCTGTGAACCTAGCGGCTATTCCAAAAGAACTGGTTGAAAGTGAGCTATTTGGTTACGAAAAAGGGGCTTTCACCGGAGCCGCCTCCCGCCGAATAGGTAAATTCGAGGAAGCTCAAGAGGGCACAATTTTTCTCGATGAAATTGGGGAAATGGAGATTAACCTTCAGGCTAAATTGCTACGCGTGTTACAGGAGCGGGAAATCACCCGAATTGGGGGTAACCAAGTAACTAAGTTAGATGTACGCGTACTAGTCGCTACCCATCGCGACTTGGCTGAAGAGGTTAAAACTGGGAGCTTTAGAGAAGATCTGTACTATCGCCTGCTAGGACTGCCAATCCATCTGCCGCCACTACGCGATCGGGGCAATGATATTATTCTACTTGCCCGCTTTCTCCTTAATCAATTTTGTAAAGAAAATAATATGGGCGGGGCCACATTTTCAAATTCTGCCCAAGAGAAGCTCCTGAAGTACAATTTTCCAGGAAATGTACGGGAGCTTAAATCTACTATTGAGCTGGCAGCAGTAATGGCCGAAGGTCTGCTGATTGAAGCTGACGATATTCGTTTTAATAGCATACGGAAGGAAGAGAATTTTATACTGGAAGAACTCACCATGCGAGAGTACACTTTTCGCATTATTCTGCACTTTCTAAAAAAATACGATAATAATGTGCTGCTGGTAGCCAAAAAGCTGGATATCGGAAAATCGACCATCTACCGTTATTTAAAAGAAATGGAAGAGACCGATGAAAGTCAAGGGGAAATAGATAGCCCTGAAACTACTTTCGCTTAATCTCTCTACGGTGAAAGGTAGAAAGATAAAGAGTACGGGGACAAGACAGAAGATACAAGTTGGGGGAAACTAGAGGATAGAATTTAAAACAGGTAGCAATGGTTAGTAATCATAAACTGTTTACGCTTTTAGGTTCTGACCTTCGTGTTCCAGAAATAAAGAATTACAGAATTTACCGCTAAATACTTATTTATTATGAATCAGGTAGATAAAACCCAGCAAGAAACTCGGAACACTAGCGTTGACTTAACGTATCTATCAGAAATTACGGGGGGTGATCAGGATTTTATGAATTCTATTATTACCACCTTCGTGAATGAAACCCCTAAAACCATTGATAAACTACTTGAAAGCTCATCACAGTCCGACTGGTGGGGAGTGGGACAAGCGGCCCATCAGCTAAAACCTTCCCTACAGTTTATTGGGCTACACCATACGCTTCGGCAGGTCAAGGCCATTGAGCGGAATTGCAAAGAATCTATTGATCTAACTGTTATTCCTTCTATGGTGGACTCGGTTGTTCAGGATATTCAGCAAAGTATTATCGAACTTAAGACCGAATTGTCTATGTAAGTTTTCTTTCGTTTTGGTAGACTTCTATTACTTTTCAGAAGGGTAATTTCAGTTTTTATCCGACCCGTTCCAGATTTTTTGTACATTTCGGCTTAAGAGTCCCGTCTTAATTAGCCCGAAATGATGTATAAGGTTTTTTGTTGGATCTTAGGAGCGGGAACATTGCTTTTAGCCTGCCAGCCTAAGCAACCCACCGTTTTTCAGTTGCTTTCGCCGGAGTACACTGGCATTGAGTTTACCAATACGATTATTGAAAACGACTCGCTCAATGTAATTGACTACGCTTACCTTTACAATGGAAGCGGAGTTGGCGTGGGTGACGTAAATAATGATGGCTTAGATGATCTCTTTTTCGCAGGCAATCAGGTTTTCAGTCGGTTGTACCTCAACCAGGGCGATCTCCAATTTAAAGATATAACCGAACAATCAAATATCGCTACTGACCGTTGGGCCACGGGAGTTGCCATGGTCGATATTAATCAGGATAAGTGGCTTGATATTTATGTATGCGTTGCTAGCAAGTTTGACTCAGCCCTTAGTCGAAATTACTTTTTTATTAATCAGGGCACAAATGACGAGGGGGTTCCGGTGTTCCAAGACCGAGCGGTTGAATTTGGGCTAGATGATTCTGGCTACTCTACCCAAGCGGCCTTTTTTGACTATGATCTCGATGGTGATCTGGATATGTACCTGCTCACCAACGGTATGGAAAGCTTCAATCATAATCTCACCCGAAATAAGAATGTCAGCGGTGAAGGTATCAGTACCGATAAACTCTACCGCAACGATTCTCAGGATTCATCGCTTAACTCCCTCGCTTTCACCGATGTTAGCTCAGAAGCAGGTATACTGATTGAAGGCTACGGTCTAGGGGTCGGCATAAATGATTTTAATTTGGATGGTTATCCCGACATATACGCTGCCAATGATTTTATTACCAACGACCTGATGTGGATTAATAATGGCGACGGCACTTTTACCGACCGGGCGGGCGATTATCTTAAACACCACTCACACAATGGTATGGGTACTGATTTGGCCGATTTCAATAATGATGGGTTGGTAGACATTGTTGTGCTCGATATGCTACCGGAAGATAATTACCGTCAGAAAACTATGCTAGGTAAACCTAACCTAGACCGTTTCCAGCTAAATACTAGCTACGGATACACCCCGCAATACGTGCGAAACACGCTTCAGTTGCACAATGGGTTCACACCCCAGGGTCAGCCCTCCTTCAGCGAAATCGGGCAATTAGCGGGTGTCCATAGTACCGACTGGAGCTGGAGTGCCCTGTTTGCCGACTACGATAACGATGGTTTTCGGGATCTACTTATTACGAACGGATACGTAAAAGATGTGACCAACCTGGATTTTATCACCTTCTTAAGCGCCTCCTCTCAGTTTGGTACCGAAGCGGCCAAGCGGGATAAATCCCTGGCTTTAACCGATATGCTCAAAGAGGCTAAAGTCCATAATTACGTCTTTAGAAACAATGGTAGCGATACCGCTTCGGCCCTGCTATTTTCAGATGTCTCAGAGAGTTGGGGGCTTCAGGAGCCCTCGTTTACCAACGGAACGGCCTTCGCTGACCTCGATATGGATGGTGACCTCGATCTGGTTATGAACAATATCAACGGAAATGCTTCTGTTTACGAAAACCAGATTCCTCGGGATAGCAATCACCACTATCTGAGAGTTAGTTTGGAAGGTCCGTCCCAAAACCCTCAAGGATTTCAAGCAGTAATCACCTTGTTCTGTGATAATCGAACCCAATATCACTACCAGATGCCGTACCGGGGCTATAAATCCACTGTGGAAACCGACATCCACTTCGGACTAGGTAGCTTTTCTCAAGTAGATAGTCTCATGATCCAGTGGCCGGATAGCTCTGTACAATGGTTATATGATATACCTGCTAATCAGCTACTCCAGTTATCGTACCGTGAGGCTTCAAAAAAGAGGTTTCCTAATAAGCCTGATTCATCCCCGCCCCTACTGCTGAGTATCGCCGATTCTATGAATCTAAACTGGAAACACCAAGAAGTTATTTTTAACGATTTCAATCACCAGCCGCTACTACACCACCGTTTCTCCCAGGAAGGGCCAGGCCTGACTGTTGGAGATGTTAATGGTGATGGCTATGAAGATTTTTTTGTAGGAGGGGCCAAAGACCAATCGGGTGTTTTCTTTTTACAGCAGAATGATGGCACCTTCATTCAACAACCCCTAAATCAGCATCAGAAAAGTGAAGATATCGATGCCTTATTATTTGACGCTGACCAAGACGAGGACTTAGATTTATACGTGGTAAGCGGTGGCAATGAATTTCCTGCCGAATCTCCCATCTACCAAGACCGTCTGTATCGCAATGATGGGAGCGGAAACTTTCAGTATGATTCTACTGCCCTGCCTACTTTTCTGAACAGTGGCTCGGTTGTCACTGCTTCCGATTATGATTCGGATGGCGATCTTGACTTGTTTGTAGGTGGACGGCTTATTCCTTTTCAGTACCCTCAAGCTGCTTCTAGTTATATTCTGGAAAACCAAGACGGAAGATTCGTAGATGTAACCAAGCAAGTAGCCCCTTTTCTACAAGAGTTTGGCTTAGTGACTAACGCCCTGTGGACAGACTTTAACCAGGACCAGCAGCCTGACCTGCTTATTGCGGGCGAATGGCTTCCACTTACTTTCTTGACAAACCAGAATGGAGGTTTCCAGAACGTAACTCATTTAGTAGGATTACCAAATACTTCAGGTTGGTGGTATAGTCTAGTAGCGGCTGACTTTGACAATGACGGTGATACCGACTACGTTGCAGGTAACGTAGGTTTAAATACCAAATTCAAGGCATCAGACAATGAACCTATCCAATTATACACCGGTGATTACGATAAAAACGGGAGCATTGACCCTATCTTAACCCATTACATTCAAGGTGAACAATACACCGCCCACTCCCGTGGCCAACTGATTGAGCAGTTGGTGGGCATGCGTAAACGATTTACCTCTTACGAAACCTACGCCCTTACTTCTTTTGAGGAGATGTTTACTACTGATGAGCTTGCGGAAGCTACTGTTTTGGAAAGTGTGATGATGGAAAGCAGCTACTTAGAAAATTTGGGCAGTGGACGGTTTAGTATTCACGCCTTACCCACCCACACTCAGATTGCCCCGATCACCGATATGTCAGTGGCTGACGTGAACCAAGATGGAAATCTAGACATACTGGCCATTGGAAATTCTTATGCCCCGGATACTCAACACGGCTGGTTTGATGCTTCCATTGGATGGGTTTTGCTTGGGGATGGACAAGGCAGCTTTCGGTCAGCCAAACTCTCAGAAACGGGCTTCTACGTAGACACTAACGCAAAAGCTATTTTACCTATTGAGCAGGAATCAGGGCAATATGCCTGGATTGTTGCTAGTAACTCTGACTCTTTGAGGATGTACCGGCTTAATACTCTACTAAAGGCACTCAAACCTATTTTACCCTAATTTCCGGTCAATTTAGGAAATCTCTAGATAGCATTCAGATAGCTCCAGTCTTCCGAAGTAGTACCAGAAGAATATCCTTACGCAAGAGCTTGAATTATGTACAGAAAGCGTTAGTTTTGCAAATCCAAAAATACTTCAGTAGAAGTAATTACGGGATGTAGCGCAGTCCGGTTAGCGCACCACGTTAGGGACGTGGGGGTCGCTGGTTCGAATCCAGTCATCCCGACTTTTACACCTTCAAATATTAGAAAAACCCTCTTATTCCACGAATTTGAGGGTTTTTCTTTTTCCTTCGCTTCATATTTTTCAAATATTCTCATCATTGTGGTGACCTATTTTACTAGATTCGGTTACCCAAATTACCCTAAACCTAACCAATTGCTATGACTACGCAACACACCTTCAGTATTCTGTTCTGGCTCAATAAATCTAAGGCCAATGACGGTCAAGCCCCAATCTGGGCCCGCATCACTGTGGACGGTAAACGTAAAGAAGTCTCGGTTAAGCGAAAGCTTGACATGAAGTTGTGGAACAGCCAGAAAGGTCGCGCCAACAGCACCCGCCAGGAAGCCCGCGAAATTAATCTCTACCTCGACCAGGTGCAGAGCCAATTACACAGTATCTATCAAGAGATGAAAGCAGCCAATGAACTGGTCACCGCTGAGGCCATCAAAAACCGATTCACTGGAGCCGAGCAGAAAGAACACTCACTGGTAAAGCTGTTTGAGTATCATAATGAAGAGATGAAAGAGTCGCTGGCGTGGGGTACGTTGAAGAATTATTTCACCACCCAGAAGTACGTCGTTCGCTTTCTGAAGCAGGAACGAAAAACGTCGGATATCTACCTCTCCCAGCTCAACTACGCTTTCGTCACCGGCTTTGAGCGGTTCGTCAAAACCTACAAACCAGCTACCCACCGCCAGCCCTGCACCCAGAACGGAGCCATGAAGCATATTGAACGACTGCGGAAAGTGGTCAACCTTGCGGTGAAAAACGGCTGGCTAAAGGATGATCCCTTTAAGCAATTCAAACTGAAGTTTGAAAAGAAAGATCGCGGCTTCTTAACGGCCGAAGAATTACAGCGTATAGAGGAGAAAGATTTGATTGACCGTCTCGACCAGACCCGCGATATTTTTGTGTTCAGTTGCTACACCGGACTATCCTACGCTGAAGTGTTTGATCTACGCCCCGAACATATCGTGATCGGGCTAGATGGTAACCGTTGGATTCGCGCCCAGCGTAAAAAGTCGGGTGAGTGGTTTAAAGTGCCATTGCTACCGAAGGCTCTCGCTATCATTGAAAAATATCAGGATGACCCATTAGCTCAAGCAAATGGTAAAGTACTTCCGGTCTATACCAACCAGAAGACCAATGCTTACCTGAAAGAAATCGCTAATCTCTGTGAGGTGAAGAAGCGACTTACTTATCATCTTGCCCGTCATACCTTTGCCACCACCGTTACACTGGCCAATGGCGTACCTATTGAATCCGTCAGCAAAATGCTCGGGCATACCAACTTACGTACTACGCAGATTTACGCAAAAGTGGTTGAACAGAAACTTAGTGAAGATATGGGTGCGCTAGAACAAAGGCTAAGTAAAACTACGTCTAAACAGAATAAGCAGATAAGTTTTTGAACGTACCTCTTTCAAAACCCATCATTCTTACCAAGCTATTTGGTATTCTAGGAAGCTGCCCTTGGTAAATACCAGATAGATCGGAAACGGATAGAGGTTTCCTTGTTGAAAGTTGGTGAGATCGTTGGCATCGTGGTAGTAGTTCACCAACAGTCTCGGATTAAAGCGACGAATCCAGGGGGAGGTTCTTCGACCGCCAGATAAAGTAGCCCCTGGAGTTATGGTGAATCACATTTTTTGGAAGACAAAGCCCGTGTCGGGCGTATAGTCCTGTGATACAAAGTTGGTTAGTCGGCCCATGTAAAACTAAGCAGCACTACACATGCCAATGATAGCTTCCAAGTTCAATAATCCTATAATCTAATAATCCGGCGAATCCCGATACAGACAATTAACCACTTGAAATAGCCTATCAACACCAAACAGCCACCTACGGAAGATCCGCAGAACCTCGACCGCTTCTACTGGGAGCTCAATCGTTGCCTGCGGGATAACCCCGAACACCGCCATCGTCATCTGTTGCGGGCTATGCAGCAGACGGATGCGTTGCGGAAGAAGATTAAGCGGCTATATCAAGAGCATGAGGGTTAAAAATTGGACTTGAGTCCATTCAACGGAAGCCGCTAAGCCAAACCAGAACTATATGAACACAATCAATTTGCCGAATGGGAAAATCAAACCAAAAAATCGATGTCAACATTATCATTCGCGTGGATGATCCTCTGAAAGAGTCCTTACCATCGCCCGACATCACCGTAGACGAAACCGGTAAGGTAACCACCCCACTATCGGTTGCTCAACTGGCCTACATTTTCCGCGTTTTTGTCGAGACCAAAACCCTTGAGGCCGATAATCTGAGTAACCTTTTCCGCTTTGTAGCTGAGAACATTCGCACTACCCGTCAGGAAGAAATCTCCTTCGACAGCATCCGCAACAAGTTCTACCAAACCACCGAAACCGCCAAAGAATCAGTGCTGGATTTGTTCGTCAGCCAGGTTTCTTACATCCAAAAAGATATTGGCTCATAGTTGTGCAACCCCCTTTGCTAAAGTTCTCGAAATTTCTTGCAACTATCTGAAAGTCATACAAATATTTTCGTTCAAGGGGGTTACAAAATACCCCCGTTTATGAGTGTCAGTTTTTCACTTGGTATAAATATCCTCAACTTCCTGCAAACTGATTCATTAAATCTTACATCTACCCCCAAACGCTATCCGGGCAATTATTTTTTCTACGGATAATGTTCTGATTATCAGAATACTTACCTATTACTTGCAACTGTTGTAATCTATTTTTTTCACTGAAATATTCAATTTTGGCTAATTACTTCATCTAACCACAAAATCTAATTTTTTATGGCAGTAGAAATTATTACCAAACAAGAGCTAGAGACTTTTAAACAAGAACTACTCAAAGCATTGCAAGACCTGCTCAAGGGTCATTCCACCGAGCATAAAAAGTGGCTTAAAACTAATGAGGTTCAGAAGATTCTCAAACTCTCACCGGGCACACTTCAGAATCTTCGCATCAATGGCACCCTACCTTACACCAAAATTGGCGGTGTCTATTTTTATCCTCAAGACGAGATCATGAAGCTACTGCAGGAGAATCTCCGCAATGCCTAATCGACCAGATGGAACACGATGAATTACATCCGCCACCTTAATGCGGTCATGGTTCGCTTTGCCGAGGATGACCGCTTGCGGCCTACTCACATCAGTTTGTACCTAGCCCTGTTCCAGTTCTGGAATGCTAACCGTTTCCGAAATCCGCTGTCCATTAACCGCGGCCACCGTGGCGCGGTGAGGTCATGCGCGTCAGTAAGATAGGCTCAGTAGCGACCTATCATCGCTGTATTAAACACCTGCATGAGTACGGTTATTTGGAGTACTTCCCCTCCTTTAATCCACTGGTTGGCAGTCAAGTGAACCTGTTCACTTTTGAAACAGCTAGTGTACAGGTTAGTGAACAGCCCCGTACTAAAAGTGAAACAGCTAGTGTACAGGTGATGAAACCTTATATAAACAGTATAAACAAGAGCAAACTAAGTAAAGGGGAGAAAGGGAGCCAAGCTCCGTTCGCGCCCCCGAGTCTGGAAGAAATTATTTCATTTTTTGAAAAGCGAATAGCAGATGAAGATGTAGGTCTGGCCGATCAGGATAGTGAAACCGAGGCCCGTCGTTTTCACAGTCACTACCAAGCTAACGGTTGGCGCGTAGGTTCTAATCCTATGCAAGATTGGCAAGCGGCCGCCGAAAACTGGTTGCTGAAGATTCCGCAGTTCGCCAGTCATCAAAAGTCTCACAATAACTATTCGCTGGGTACTAACCAAAACAAAGCCTATGACGAACCTTTGTAAGCGACAGAACGGCAAAAACGTTTACACTGCCGAAGATTGCTTCCGCTTTCTGGAAGAGCGCGGTCAGCACCACTACGGTGCTCACTTCCGGATCTATCCCGAAGACCATAAACTTATCTTCCGCCTACTCGTCTACTTCATCCAAGATCTTCATACTGCTAAAGAACTCAATCTCAACCTTCGTAAGGGTATTCTGCTCACCGGCCCCATCGGTTGCGGTAAAACCAGCCTCATGTTCCTGATGCGCTACTTCTTACCTGACTACCGGCAGTACACCATCAAATCTACCCGCACGATTAGTTTAGAATTTCAGCAAAATGGCCATGAGATTATACAACGTTACAGCAACCAATCTTTTCATTACCAGTGTGGTGAGCTGCACCCAAAGGCTCTCTGCTTTGACGATCTAGTCGTGGAGCAACCCCTCAAGCACTACGGCAACCAATGCAATATCATGGCCGAAATTCTCCTATCTCGCTACGATCTATTCATCCATCGCCACATGCTCACCCACCTCACCACCAATCTTTCCGCCAGCGAGATTGAACAAGCCTATGGCAATCGCGTCCGCAGCCGCATGCGTGAGATGTTCAATCTGCTCGCGTTTGATCGGGAGGCGAAGGATAAAAGGGTTTGAGCTGGTAAATGGTGACCGTAGCTGTAATGCAAATGTATTTAGTACTAAGAAACGAAGTAGTACGAAATGAAGTTTAGACTTAGATGGGTCAAAGTGTCCCCAACACGAGTGATTTAGCTTATAGCATTGAAATGTGTCGTTACTCAACTGATTATACCTGTCCTGTACTTACAGGCTTTCTAAGATTGTTGTATGGATTGCTTTTTTTGTGTTTTCCTTCTGCCTATTGTACCTTTCGGTACGTCTAGAACTTGTATCACTATTTCTCGAGAAGTTGACGCAATATATTTTGACACTTCTTCCAATTCATCAAATGACATCAAGTACAATGGCTAAATGGGCAGATTATTGTATTTCAGCAGTTCGCTATGATAGCGGGCATAAATATATTAGTAGTGTGCGAGCACATCCAGATAATGGCGATACAATTAGTTCCTACTCGGAGTGGACACGCAATTCTGTTGTATCATCTATTGATAGTGGGATTACCAAAGGGGGGCGATAACAAGTGGCGCAAAGGAGAGGACGTACATATCGTCGAGGTGAATGGAGAGCAGTATATCCGTACCGACAGCAATAGTAAAGAGTCAGACAATCTAGAGAATCTACCAGAATTCTAAACAGAAGAGGTTATTTACAAACCGTACTGGCCATTCAAAGAGCATCATTGTATTTAGAATAGTATGTCTACAGGACTGACCCCATCTGAGCAATTTGTTACTGCCCTATGTCAAGAGTCATTCCTTCGCTTATGGACTCATCCAAATCCGAAAGGTAAAAAGAGTAAAGAGTTGTGTGACTACCTTATTGTTTGTGGTCCTCATATAGTGATTATTTCTGTAAAGGAAAACGAGTATCGCGATACCGGGAACGAGACTGGATGGGAAAGATGGATGAAAGCTGCACTCGAAAAATCTTTTTCTCAGATTCGGGGCGCAGAACGTTGGTTAGAAACTGTTGAACAAGTGGAGCGTTCTGATGGTCGGTTCGTTTCTCTGCCAGAACGAACCATAAGAAAATATTACCGTATTTCTGTATCTCTCGGCGGTCAGGGAAAAGTCCCGATAGAATGGGGAGATGTTGGCTCTGGCTTTATTCATGTATGTAACGAATATAGCGTAGGGGCTTTGTTTCAATTCCTTGATACGATTACTGACTTCGTCGATTTTCTTCGTGCTAGTGAAGAGCTTGCGAGGAGCGGAGTTTTGCTCCTGTTCTCTGGTGGTGGCATAGAAGACCTAATTGCCTTTTATGTTCTGCAAGGGCGTTCGCTTGACCTCAAATCATCCGTAGGTGATCAACCTAACGTATTCATTCTTCACGACGATTTGTGGCGCGGATTTATTGAATCTGAAGACTTTAAAGTAATGCAAGAGGAGTTGAGAGAATCCTACGTATGGGATAACCTAATCGAATACTATACCAATGATCTTCTTACTGATGGCATGATTGACATGCATTCGGGACAGGTAACTAATAACGAACTAGCTTTTGTTACCATGGCTTTGCAGCCCCGAACGTACCGTGCGGGGCTTGCTGCATCCTTACTCGAGTTTCTTAACAATGAAGAGCTTAATTCTGCTGCTAGAGTTGTCAGGGGCAATGCAGAGTCAGCATTCGTTTTTACAATAGGAAGTAGTGAAAATCGAGAATCCCGGATTCACGAACTGGCACTAAGGTGTCTTGTAGTTCGCGGAAGATGCTCTGGTGTGAAAACAGTAGTTGGTATTGCCACTGATCGGCCCGGAACGTCGGAAATTGGCTATTCATCGGATATTACCTATATTCACATACCAACATGGACTGAAGAGCATGAACATAATGTTCAAGGTATTCAAAAAGACTTAGGATACTTCAAAAACGTAACCTGGGAAAAGTAACAATTTCTATCTATCTAATAAGTATCACGTCTCACCGTGCTTTCATTATAACAAATAGCTTATTCTTCTTATTTTACTAGACTAATAAATCTTAGCAGTTAATCAAGCAGCCATCGCCTCCAGCACAAACGGATTGGCAATCGTCTTCCGCCCAAAGCGAGCCAGCAGAGCTGCTAGGTTACGCTCGTCAATACCTTCTTCAGCTAAAATAGCTTGTACCGCTGGACGGCTAACCCCCGGAATCCGGCTGATAAAGAACGGCCACAATTCTGACGACTCATATACCCGGTCAACAGCCGAAAAACCAATCAATGGGGCTATGTCATTCTGTTCTTTAAAAGCCTCGCTGTACTGAAAGGTCCACCGACTATTTTGCAACGATAGCCATCCGATCAGAAGATCATCGTAGGTAAGCGCAAACTGGGCCTTTTGCTGCTGATGCACCGCCGTTTGCTCCAGTCCTTCCGGTTTACTCAAAGATTGTAGCGAATCCATTATCATTGTATCGTTTCTATTAAAATCTCAAACCGACGCCGAAGGCAATCCTTCACAATTTTTAGCCGTGCCTCGCTGAGTAATGTACTAAATTCAGTATCAATTATGCGTAGGCAGTCGGCAAACCTATCCGTATCCAACCAAGCACGAAAACTGTGCCGCACCGATTCTTGCTCAACCATTACCCGTATGAGCTGCAAATGATTCGGGTTGGTTATACCTTCCCAGCCAATCTTTGGCCTAGAGTTATTTACGTATTTATCCAGCCAGCGTTGATCTCCGTTACTAGCCAAAGATACTACTTTTTCTTCAGCATTGTTCCAGAACAGTCCCCGAGCGGTATCGTAAACCGGGGCAAAGTACGGCTGCTCGCCGTTTAACTGCTGAACCACCCCCCAGTTATAAAAGTGCCGGTCATTGTTGCCCACTAGCGCATCGTAGAGTAGCATTTGCCGGAAGCTTTCCATAATTGCTTCTTGCTCGGCGGGGAACGCTTTAGCAACCGCTGCTTGGGTAAACTGTACAGTGAACAGATCTCTAGCCAACCCTTTGCGCTCCACCTCCTCTACCAAGGCTCGATCTGATAAGTATTCCGTATACAGCTCAGCCCCGTGTACCAACTGCTGACCTTTTGCTAGAAAATACTCACTCAAAAATCGGATTTGGCTCCCAATACGTACCAACCGAGAAGCAGCGACCCGAAACCCCAACGTTTCCCCGATACGATTAAGTAGATACTCAGTGATTGACTCATTTGGATACCACTTGTGCCCCACCTTCGCTACGTATGCTACCCATTCTTTCCTCGAATCATCGTAAACCTCAATAAAGTCCTTTGGCGCATCACCCGAAATGTTCATATCATCCCGCACTCTATAGTTCTCTTCATCGATGATCGGCACACTATCTGGCTCAAAACCGGAATAATTGAGAATAGGAACAGGAGAAAGTTTACTCACAGCCATTCAGATAAACTTAGGCAAGGAATAGAGTTCAGCTTGCTTGATACTGTGAAATATTTCTGACATTCCCACAAAGATAATAGTAATTTGATGTTGGAGCTTCCCCTACGGGTCGGGCTTTCGCTACTCGCCAGCCCTACACAGACCAGCGACGGGCTCAGACAAATCGCTCAGTCCCTAAGCCAAAGCCCAACGCTCGCGCCAACTAGCCCAAACTTGCCCCAGCTCGTAAACTCGCTCAGGCTTTAAACAGTGGGCTGATCCGCTTCGCTGCGGCCAGCCGTTCCACAGCCCGCCTTGCCCCCCGCTCCGCAGCCACCCACCTGAAATGCATAAAAGCTAGCCCACTAACCGCCCAACGGAGCCCCCCACTTACAAAGATACGGTGGATGGGGTATGCTCGTAATAAAGCAAGGGTTCGCTACGCCAGCTCGCCAAAAAATTGATACAGTATCTATTTTCAAAGGAATAAATTTTTGGTCGGCTGCCCTTGCTTTAGGTACGCCCCCCGCCGTGTATAGTAAGTAGGGCGCTTCCTGTAGGTTGGCTCCGCCGGGCTTATCAGATGGCCCAGAAATAGTTGCGTCCACGCAGGGCCTTCCGCAGTCAGCGAGGGCTTAAGCCAGCCGGTTGGTTGCCCCCTCCGCGTGCTGGCAAACGGTTCGGAAAAGCGCATTTTCTCTATTAGGTTAGGGAGTTGGGACTACCAATAAAGTGGGCAATATCATCCGAGAAGCCTATGTCATTCCCTCGCTTTTCATATTCCCAATATACGAATAATTTAAATCTTAAATTACTGATTATCATTAATTTAAGATTTAAATTATCTCAAGTAATTTCTCACTTTTTGTGCTTAATTTGAGTATATTAGTATAGTTAAATCATTCACCAAAATTATTACTTATTATGTCTAATGTGGTAAAGTTTGCCTGTAGCTCTAAAAAGGCGACCGACGCTCGGTAAAATAAGAGATTTAATTTCAGAACTTCTGTTCTACAGAGCATCGGGTGCATAACAATTTGTCGCAAAGGTAACATGAAAGTGCTACCTTGCAATCAAAAAGTGATGACCAAAGAAGAGTATCTACAGTTAGCCGCATCCAAATGGGAAGCCCTTCGCAGTTTACAGAGCGAAGAGAACTTCTA
>JBCCTI010000062.1:0-43830 GCA_039198955.1 Bacteroidota bacterium
ATAATTTCTGCCTCTCGGGTTAAAGACTGGTAACCTACCAAACTGATCTTGAGCGTTTGTTGCCCAACCGGTACATTCTCCATACGAAAATTACCCTGCTCGTCAGCGTTGGTTCCTATCATGGCTCCTACCAATTGTATAGTTGCAAAGGGCAATCCATCACCGTCAGCAGTGACCTTTCCGCTCAGTGTTCCTGTATTTTCAGTGGTTTGCCCATAGCTGTACGTCATAAAACTAGACAAGAGCAGTATCAGTAAAGTTAGATATTTCATACGATAAGATTTAGCGTAGTTCTTTACTAAATATTTAGAATAACAAATATATTAATTTAGATTAATCTAAAAAAATTTATTGACATGTTTTTCTAGTTTTCAATAAACATCCACACATGAGCTATCTTATCTAGAGAAGTTGTGAATAACCTGAAGGAAGAGTTCCTAGGTATTTACTTGATTAAATTTCTATTTCTTCCAAACAACAACTAACTTCTTTCGTAAATAAGAATACAAATCTCATTTTCTTATTAACCTGTAATCTTTGGTAGAAATACGGTTGTACAGAAACTAAAGAATGGTATGTGAGAAAAAGGGAATATCAACAATACGACCTCGTTTACTGGGATTTTTTTAGGGTAAGGCTGCCTACGTTGCTGCTATAAGAATCTTGTTTGGATAGCTTAATGAAGCTAAAATAACTAATCAAGAACTCTATGAAACCCCCAACTCAATACACAAAAAGTGGCCGTATTAATATTGCCTATCAAGTTTTTGGTTCAGGTTCTATCGACCTGGTTTACATACCCGGTTGGGTCTCCAACATCGACTGGATGTGGGCTTGCCCCGAGTTAGTCGATTTTCTACTTGAACTAGGTAAAATTGCTAGGGTCATTCTATTCGATAAACGTGGCACCGGCCTTTCTGATCGAGTGGTAGAACTTTCAACCCTCGAGGAGCGAATGGATGACATCCGAGCCGTGATGGACGCGGTAGGTTCCGAGAAGGCTGTATTATTTGGGCACTCTGAGGGCGGCTCAGTCTCAGCCCTATTTGCAGCCACCTACCCCAACCGAACTATTTCTTTAATAGCCTTCGGGGCGTTTGCCAAACGTAAATACTCCCCTGATTATCCGTGGGCACCCACCAAAGAGCAACGACAGGCCGTCTATAATATGATTGAAAATAGTTGGGGAAGTGGCGATATGGATCTAGCATCCCTTGCTCCTTCTAAAGCTCAAGATACCGTATTTATGGATTGGCTGGCCAATTATTTCCGATCGGGTGCCAGTCCTAGTGCCGCTTTGGTATTAACTAAGATGAATAGTCAGGTTGATATCATCGATATTCTGGACTCCATTAAGGTGCCTACCTTATTGATGCAACGCACCCACGATGTTGACGTGAAAATTGAAGAAGGACGGTTTATTGCCCAACGGATTGAAGGTGCTCGGTTTGTAGAATTTGAAGGCAGCGATCACCTGTTTTGGGCAGGTAACACTCAAGAGGTATTAAAAGAGATAAAGGCTTTTGTATTAAACACCCAACCCCCATTAAACTACGAAAAACAGCTTTTTACCATAGTAGCTGCCCGCATCATGCCCGTAAGCCCAATTGGCACTGATAATAAAGATCTTATCAAGCAGTTTATCGCCCACTACGGGGGAAAGATCGTTCATTATAATCATCAAGCCTTTATTGCAACCTTTGAAGGACCTAGCAAAGCGGTGCACTGTAGTACCGACTTACTGGCGGCCAATCAACAATTTAATGCCCAGTTTGCGGTCGGGATTCATATTAAAGAATGTGTAGTAGATGGCTCCCACCCTATTAGTGTTGAAGCAAGAAACATCATAGAAGCAATATTAAAACAAACGGAGCCCAACCAAGTCATTGTCACTCAAACCATTAAACATTTGTTATCGGGGGCAGGACTGAATTTTACACCCTACAAGACAATCTTTGAACCCATATCCGGTGAATCACTCACCTTGTTGATGGTAAAAGATCATTTGAGATCAAACGTTCAATTAGATCGTCCTGATCCTAAACAGCTTCTAAAAAATGGATCCTTACTGGAAAATGTGTTGCAAAGTATTGATAACCATTTGAGTAACGAGTTCTTTGGTATAGAAATGCTGTGTAAAGAGATTGGTATCAGCGAGCGACAGTTACAGCGCAAACTCAAATCAACTACTAATAAATCACCCAATCAGTTAATTCGCTCGGTACGCTTGCACCGAGCTAAAGAATTAATTGCCAATAATCAAGGTAACATTGTCGAAATTGCCTTCCAAACGGGCTTTTCCGATCCTTCCTATTTCTCAAAATGCTTTAAAAAGGAATTTGGTGTAACCCCCTCTTCATTAGTGCAGGAAAGCGTTTAATGTCGGAAATGTCATAGTCCTGTCGTATTTCTCCTGTTTTGATGTCGGAAATATTATACTATTCGCCGGATTTTTTTTAGCAATCAGCGTATTTAGTTAGCTATCTTTGTATCATAAGTAGTTAACAACCTTTACAGTAATTATCAACCACAATTAATACCCCCGCAGTTATGAACTCAAACTTCTCTAAACCCAATCGGGCTATTCAATGGACATTAAGCCTGTTAAATGCCACCTCTTTTATATACACTGTATTCCTCGATCTGACAAAAATTCATTCTGATTTTGTCCATCTCTATTCTAGAGGATGTTGGGATATTTATCGCTTGTTTACTACTAGCCGGTAAACCAACCTGTACTTTCTATCTACCTCATTTATTGGTTCTGCGAGCTAAAGTTTTAGCCTCGCAGATAAACTTGATCTAAAAGCCCAAAAGTCTAGAGCTATTGGGTTAATAGAAGACGTCTGACCTCTGTCTGACAAATAATGAAGTAAACCAGAAACCCATGAAAAATCAAAAAGCACCTTTATCCCTAGTATGGTCTCAACCTACACTTCTAAAGGGCCAGTACCGGGCTGCTACTAAGTGGCAGTACGATTACTCAATAAAGCAACCTGTAGCTAGACTCTTTCTGTCTGGTCGCTACTTCTGCATCTCAAAACCAATATAGACTGATTTAAGAACCCCCAACGTATACCCTAACCCCCTTTTGCTATGAACCGCAGAATGTTACTCATTACCCTATTACTAATCTTCAAGCTAGTTGCTGTTGGCGGTATCCTGATCGCCTATTCCCAGAACGTACCACCTTCGGCAGCGGACTCACTGGCTAAACAGAATGATCTAGTACAACGTGCCGTGTGGGCCATTAAGGACCAGTCAGAAAGAAGTGAGAAAGGCTTAGCATCTCCCAGGGCCGCCCGCGATCCTCAAACCGAGATAGACGGCCTGATCATCAGCCAAACCTTGACCAAGATCGGCGTAGACTTCTACGAATTGTTCTACCAACGCTGGTCAGCACCCCCCACTGCCAGTGGCTACGAAGTGCGCATTGAAGAATTGCCGGCCCCCGGCTTTGGCACTCTGGTAGTGGTGAAGGTCAATGAGACCACGGTCTTTCAACGGGTGCTACAACCCCGCTATGACCAACTGGAAGCCAGTGCGGACTTAGCGGTCTCACTTACTCAACGCCATGTTAACGATCAGCAACGGCTCACCCAGCAGCTCTACGAAGAAGACCAACAAGGCACTGGTATCTACTGATTAAACGGAAGACGGAAAATGGAGAATAAAAGTATGACAACCGTATTTCATCCTCTCTTCTCCAATAATAACTATCAATCACTATTCATTAATTATTAATCATTAATCATTAATCATCATTCATTGAGAACCCCCAACCATGAAAACCTTTGCATTCACTATTATCGGACTTGTACTTAGTGTACTCTCGAGTCAGGCCCAAGACTTTGTCTATCGTCCCGTTAGCCCCGCTTTCGGTGGCGATACCTTCAACTACCAATGGCTGCTGAGCTCAGCTACTGCTCAGAATAGTACCGAGGATCCCGATGCTGAGCTAGGCCGAGCGGAACGCGACCCCTTGGCCGACTTTCAGCAAGATCTCAACCGCCGCCTGCTCAGTGACCTGTCCCGCTCCTTAGTGGGTAGTCAGTTTGGCGAAGAAGGCCTGGAAGAAGGCATCTTTGAAGTGGGTCTCTTCCAGATTGAAGTCTTTCAAGGCACCGAAGGGGTCAGTATCACCATTCTGGATACCTCCACCGGAGACCAGACCACCGTCACTGTGCCTGAGTTTTGATATTAGTCCACGGTCCATAGTCGACAGCCACCGTGGACTATGGACTATTAAACCTTACCCCCATGAAAACCATTACTTCTTCCTTACAACTCGGACTCATCATGGTCTTAATGGCCACGGCCTGCGCCCCTTACTTTCGTCAACCCTTGTCTACGGCTCCCGCCCGACTAGGGGCTGAAACGCCCCAGTACCAGCACCTGACTAGCTTGCCATCTCCACAGCAGCCGGTCACCGCGGCGGTTTATAAGTTCCGCGATCAGACTGGGCAGTACAAAGATGCCACCAGTGGTATTAGTTACTCTACCGCTATCACCCAGGGCACCACCTCTATCCTACTGCGGGCTTTAGAAGAATCGGGCTGGTTTGTCCCTATTGAGCGGGAAGGCTTGTCCAATCTGCTCAACGAACGTAAGATCATCCGATCTAGTCGCGATAACTTCTCCCAGAAGAACGGTAACCCCGAACCCGATCTGCCCCCGCTGCTGTTTGCCGGGATTCTATTAGAAGGTGGTATCGTTTCCTACGATGCCAATGTGCTCACGGGTGGGGCGGGATTGCGCTACTTTGGGGCCGGGGCTTCGGGGCAGTACCGTCAGGACCGAGTGACGGTCTACCTGCGGGCCACCTCTACCCAAACCGGACGCATCCTTAAAACGGTCTACACTTCTAAGACGGTATTGTCCCAGAAAGTAGATGTAGGTCTGTTTCGTTTTGTCAGCTTTCAGCGCTTACTGGAAACTGAAACTGGATTTACCTACAACGAGCCGGGCGAACTTGCCGTACGGGAAGCTATTGAAAAGGCGGTAGAAAGCCTGATTATTGAAGGGGTGCTAGATGGACTATGGAATTTGCAATACGAGGAAGAGCGCCACCATCCGGCGATTCAGCGCTACTTGGCTGAGAAAGAAGAAAACCAATCAGTGGATGCCTTGGGTGGGCAGCAGCGGGAGCGACGAGGGGCGATCAGCCTAGGACTAGGTGGTGGTGTACTGCGCTACGGAGGAGATTTTCGTCGGCCGACCATTAAGCCCGCCGTAGAAGGCAGTATCCAATGGCAAGCGGGGCCTTCCTTCGCCCTAAACCTATCGGGGGGACGGGGTACCTTGGCCACTGAGGAAGTGTATCAATCAGATTTCTACTACGGTGAAGTCAGCACCCAGTTTTGGATATTGCCCCGCTACCGCTATAGCCCTTTCTTACGACTGGGCTTGGGCTTGACCAGCGAGGATACAGGTGAGCTGTCGGATATCATCAGAAACTATCACCCGCATGCGGTCTATGAGCTAGGCTTTGAGTATCTGCTCAGTGACCGGGTGGGCATTCAAGCTACCCTCAATAACCGCTACTTGTTCAGCGATGAGCTAGACCAGGTGGTGCAGGGCCGAAGAAACGACTTTTATTGGGGGGCTAACCTGGGAGTACAACTCTACCTGGGACGCTAACCCCTACTTTATAATGTCTCTATTCAACTATTTTATAACCAATTAACTTATCAAACAATTATGAAAAAATTAATTGTGAGTGCAATGATCGGTGGACTGGCCACCGGAGTCAGCTTGGCTCAAGACAACCAGAGTAACGTCCAACAGGAAGGCGAAGAAAATTCCGGGATCGTAGTCCAGGAGGGTGAACTCAACACTGCGGATATTCTTCAGGGCATTGGCGGAACCGCTAATTTCAACGAAGCAGTTCAAACGCAAATCGGGGATGAAAACAAAGCCCTTATCAATCAAGGTACCGAAGGTGGCGAGGCCGAAGAGAATTTGGCTACCCAGACTCAGGAAGCTGATAAAAATGAAGCTTTCATTGACCAAGGTGTTGAGGGTGGTGAAGCCTATGACAACGTGGCTACCCAAACCCAAACAGGCGATGAAAACTTGGCTGAAATTGACCAAGGTGATGAAGGAGGATATGCGGAAGGCAATGAAGCGACTCAAATTCAAGAGGGTGATTACAATGAAGCGTTTATTGACCAAGGCGTGGATGATGGCGAAGCCTACGAGAATGTAGCTACCCAAACTCAGGATGGTGATTACAACGAGGCATTCATTGATCAAGGCGTTGGTAATGGCGAGGCGTACGATAATGTAGCTACCCAAACTCAACCTGGAGATGAAAACTATGCTGAAATTAACCAAGGCGACGAAGGCGGTTACGCCGAAGACAATGAGGCTACTCAGTATCAGGAAGGTGATTTCAACGAGGCACTTATCGAACAAGGTAGTGATGACGGTGAGGCTTACGACAACGTAGCGACTCAAGAGCAATACGGTGATGAAAACTATGCTCAAATTGATCAGGGTAACGGCGGAGATCGTGCTGAAGATAACGTAGCTACCCAGGAGCAGTATGGCGACGAAAACAATGCCCTTATCATTCAAGGTGATGAAGGTGGGTACGCCGAAGGCAACGAAGCTACTCAAATCCAAGAGGGTGACTTTAATGAAGCCACTATCAACCAAGGAGTTTTAGATGGTGAGGCCTACGACAATGTAGCTACCCAGAGCCAACCGGGCGATGATAATGAAGCGTTTATTGATCAGGGTATTGAAAGTGGGTATGCCGAAGACAATGAAGCTACTCAGACCCAAGAAGGGGATGATAATAGTGCTTTCATTGAGCAAGGAACGTACGATGCTGAGTCTTACAGAAACGTAGCGACTCAATACCAGGAAGGTGATGAAAACTTAGCTGAAATTGAACAAGGTGATAATGCAGGTGGAGAAGCGTACGACAATATTGCTACGCAAGAGCAGTACGGCAATTACAACGATGCTGATATTGAGCAAGGAGATCAAGGTGGAATAGCTGAAGATAATGAAGCTGCTCAGTATCAATACGGAGACTACAACGAAGCTGATATTCAGCAGGGCGATGAAGATGGAATAGGTGAAGACAATGAAGCGACCCAATATCAGTATGGAGATAATAACGAAGCATTCGTCGAGCAAGGTGATGATGATGGCGAGGCCTACGATAACGTAGTTACTCAGGAGCAGTACGGCGAAGAGAACTACGCCCAAGTTGATCAGGGTGACCAAGAAGGTATTGCTGACGGTAATGAAGCGACCCAATATCAAGATGGTTACTCCAATGATGCCCGTGCCTTTCAAGGTGATTTGGATGGATATGCCGAAGATAACGTAGCCGATCAGTATCAAGAAGGTGATGGAAACGACGCGGACATTGAGCAGGGTGTTGAAGATGGTGAAGCTTACGATAATTTCGCCTCCCAAGAGCAGTACGGCAATGACAATGTCGCATCCATTCAACAAGGATTCGATGGTAGCTCTTCCGAAGATAGTGAAGCTATTCAGTACCAAGAAGGCGACGAAAATGATGCTTTCATCTTCCAAGCGGGCGAAGATAATCTGGCTGATCAGTACCAGGAGGGCGACAGAAACGTAGCCGATGCCCGACAGTACGGTGACGATAACATAGCCGATCAAGAGCAGTACGGTGACGACAACGTAGCCACCATCAACCAGGGTAGTGCTGTTAACTTTGTGGATGGCAACTTAGCCGAGCAGTACCAGGAAGGTGACTTAAACGCTGCTCTAACCCAACAAGCGGGCGACTTCAATACCGCCTTCATCAGCCAAACTGGTGATGCAAACGAAGCTGTTCAGCAGCAAATCACTGATAACTCAGAAGTGTATATTGAGCAAATTGGCGATGGAAACACTGCGGTTCAGCAGCAAGTAGGTGAGCTTTCAGCCGATCAGATTGGCGATTTAGAGAATTTAGATCCTTTCTCACTATCACGTGGTGATAACCAGAAAGCTGAAGCTATTCAGAAAGGTGATGATAACTTCAGCTTACAGCAGCAGGGTGGCGAAGATAACGTAGCTTACGCGGAGCAGATTGGTGAGCGTAATGTCGTTGTACAAGGTCAAAGCGGCGAAGGAAACGATGCCTACGCTGAGCAAGAAGGCGACGACAATAGCATCGAGCAGTTTCAACTCGGTGAGTACAACGATGCCGATGCCCTTCAGATAGGGGAGAATAACGTTTCCTTCCAAAGCCAAATTGGTGAGTACAATGTGTCTGATGTGAAGCAAGATGGCTTTGAGTTGACCTCTACTACCATGCAGGAAGGTGAGTTCAATGAGGCTTACGTTGACCAAAGTGGTAACGGCCATATTAGTACTATTAATCAAATAGGTACTGGTAACGTTGCTGACGTAACCCAAGGTAATTAATCCCTCACGAAGTAAGTCGGGTTGAGGGAAGTACCTTCGGGTACTCACCCTCACCTCGGCCTATTTATTAATCTACATCTCATGACACAGCCTATAATCAAGTTACTGCTACTACTCTTGTTGAGCAGTGGGATGAGCTTTGCCCAGGACTTAGAACCGGCTCTACTAGAAGAGCCAACTATCAGCGATCTTGACTTCGAGGTCATCGCCTTGCCGGGTGCCAATATTGAGCAAGCGGGGATGTACAACGAGGTATTTATCCAACAGGTCGGTGACCAACAGTACGCAACCCTGGTGCAAACGGGTCATTACAATGTCATGGACTTAACCCAGCAGGGTAACGGCAACCAGGTAACCGTGCAGCAGGTTGGCGATGGCAATGCCTATGACGGCCATCTGCAAGGGAATGATAACCGCCTGGATGTCGGCCAGTTTGGGAATGACAATCGCTTGGTGCAAGAGCTGGTCGGTAACCAAAACACTTTCCAGGTGCTGCAAGAAGGCAACGGCAACGATCTCATCCAGCGCGACTACGGAAACGGGCTGGACTACCGAGTCCATCAGCAGGGCAGCATGCAGGTCATCATTGAGAATGGCTTCTGATCCTTAAACATTTTCTTAGCACTTGTTGGGGGTAACAAGTAGAATGGGGCACCCAGCTTAGTGTAGACGATTCCGTGCCGCCCCATTCTTTATTTCTTCCACCCCCAACACCTTGTCAATTATGTTACTTATCGCGTCCTTACGTTCGTATATTCTGTCACTGAGTATCTTGAGTCTCTTAGGCGGGCTGAGTGCCTGTACCGAAGATACCATCCCCCCCATCACCCTGGGAACCCTAGAGGGCATTGTCCTAGCCGAAGAAACACCATTACCCAACATCAACATCACCACCCAACCGGCCACCAATCCCGTGCAAACCGATTCGGCCGGACGCTTCGTCCTGACGGGCATTCCCGCTGATACCTACACCATCACCGTGCGGGGCGAAGGTATCCGTACCACCAGTCTGACAGCGTTGGTTACCCCTGACTCAGCTACCGAAGTCACCATTCGAGCCGAACATACTGAGCCAGAAAACCGAGCCCCTGGCGCTCCTACTTTGCTGAGCCCCCAAAACGAAGGAACCAATCTACCTCGCACCCTGACGCTCACCTGGCAAGGCACTGACCCCGATCAGGATAGTTTACGCTACGAGGTTCGCCTTTTTACCTCGCAAAGTAACTTGCGTCAATCGGTAGTAGCTCAAGACATAGCCGATACCACTCTAGTAGTAGGGGATCTTCAATTTGCCACCACCTACTTCTGGCAGGTCATTGCCACTGACCCCGATGGTTTGAGCAGCCAGAGTGAAGTGGCCAGCTTCACAACACTTCCAGTTCCCAACCTGCGCTTCACTTGGGTTTCGGATACCTCAGGCAATGCTGAGCTCTATGCTTCCGATGGGTCGGATACCACTATTGTCCAGATAACCCAACAGGCCACTCGTGATGTCAGTCCTCAGTTTCACCCTCGTCTGCCCCGAGTAGCCTTTACTTCGGAGGTGCAAGGTGAGACCCAGTTGTTTATTACCCCCCTGATAGAGGGCACACCCACCCAGATCACGCAGGTGCCTCTGGCCGGATTTCACAATATTGGTACGGGGTACACTTGGTCACCCGATGGGGGGCAACTGGCCTACGCCCATTACCACGAGCTGTACCGCATCCAGGCCAACGGCAGTGGTCTACAAGTGATCACTCAGGCCCCTGCTAATCGGCACTTTCGGGAAATGGATTGGAGCGAGATTGGCAATCAATTTGTTTTACAAACCATTGGTACGCGTATTTATGACGCCGAGATTTACCTGTATTCCCCTCAAGAGGATTCCCTACGACTGCTGGTAGCTAATCATCCGGGGCAGCTTCACAGCCCGAGCTTTTCCATAGATGGCCAAGAGGTACTCTTCACCTACGATGCTTCCGAGTTTCAGTCGTTAGAAGGAAGGCAGTTGGACAGCCGGATCTATCGGGTACCTACCACTGCTTCTCCTGATAGCATTCAGTGGATTGATGTCTCAACCAACAAACCCGCAGGTACCAACGATCTACGTCCTCGCTATTCTCCCGATGGAGCGAAGATTATTTTTGAAAACGCATCTAACGACGGACAAGGCATCCCTTCAGTATGGGTCATGGACCTGAACGGGGATAACCGCCAACTGCTCTATGAGCATGCAAGTATGCCTCACTGGCGGTGACACGAACCGGGATAGCGGAATAAGTCAGCAAGAATATGAAAATTCTTGTATCACCCTTGACTACTTTCCATGGTTATAACCCTATTGAAAGTGTAAAGTCGGAAATGTCATAGCCCAGGAGGACCGAAGACTGATATCTACTATTGTTGATTATGAAACTAATGTCTAAAACGGTCAACCCTACTCAGGGATGTGCACTCTTCCATCTTCGGTCTTCTGGCTCCTGACTTCGGGTAAATTTAGAATTCTATGCCCCCTTAAAACAATGAAAATCAAATATACCGATGAAAGAAAAAGAAGCGGATGTCACTCTTACGTACATTAAACTAGATCATACTATGCAGTGGGCCGCCCGTCTTTTGGTATCCGTGGTCTGGGTAAGCGCGCTACTGTTTGGACTGTATATTTTAGCTTTTTATTTTATTGCGCTATTGCAAGGAAATACGGAGCAATGGAATGAAGTTCTCCCCGGCCTTTATGACAAACAGACCCGAGCAGCCACAACAGGCATTGGAATTCACTTTGCAGCAGGCGGAATTATTTTAATTCTAGGCTGCATCCAATTGATAGATCCTGTCAGGTTGAAGTATCCTATTATACACCGCTGGCTGGGCAGGTTGTATGTACTTTCCGCTTTAGGAGCGGCTATTGGCGGATTAGTTTTTATTTTTATCAAAGGTACAATCGGTGGATTGGTGATGGACATTGGATTTACGGGGTACGGTGTGCTGACACTTTTAGCCGCAATCGCTACTATCCGTTATGCCATTTCTGGTAATTTTAAGCTGCACAGAGCTTGGGCAATTCGTCTTTTCGCCTTGGCCATCGGTTCATGGCTCTACCGTATGGATTATGGTTTTTGGTTTTTATTCACTGACGGCTTGGGACATACCCAAGAATTTAGCGGGCCGTTCGACTATTTTATGGACTTCTTTTTCTATCTGCCCAACTTAGCAATAGCAGAAGTTTTTATAGGTCGTTATGAATTGGCAAAAACCAAATCAGCCAAAGGTTTTGCTACTTTGGCTTTGTATATAGCTACTGCTTTTCTGATACTGGCCACCTATTCCTTTACCAAGGAATATTGGGGGCCTGCCATTATGGAAGTGATAGGTGGACATTCACACTAGCTTCGATAGTAACCCCTAAACCGGCAAATCCTTAAAGCCAAACGAAAGTATTCATTCAAATTGGCAACAATAATTATCACATGGACATCCGAAAAACGCTTGTCGATCTCTTTGCCGATCCATCAATTACCTTCATGAAACCCACTACACAATATACCAGAAGTGGTCGCCTCAATATCGCGTACCTGACACTGTCATCCAACGGTCCGGAAATTATTAACTTGGCCCCTGAACAACTTTGCCCACCCTCGAGAACCTACTCAACCTTATGGGTGATAAGATTTTATTGTCTCGATCTGCCCACACGTTCTCAAGAGTAAAATTGACAGCAGAAAATACACTACAGATTGTATCACACTTTACCTTTGAAATCAGATTTATCGGGTGCCCACCATAGCGTCACCCTATAGCGTCCAGTGGATAGATGTCTCAGTGAATAAACCCGCAGGAACCAATGACCTACGCCCGCGTTATTCGCCCGATGGGGCCCGCATTATCTTTGAAAATGCCCCCAATGATGACCCAAACGCCGCTTCCATCTGGGTGATGGATCTGAATGGGGATAACCGACAACTCCTCTACCAAAATGCCACAATGCCCCACTGGCGGTGAAAATATAATGTTTGATGAGTAATGATTAATGACCCTACTATTTATTACTCATCAAACAATACAATTATGAAAATCTGGCCACTCGTATGATATTGACGAGGAGGTGCTGAACCCCTCGAGCTGGCAAGTATGACCTCGGTTGGGGCAATCCAATAACCGTTAGGGTAGCACTTTCTATTGTTTCACAATTGTTTTATTTTGCCTTCAATGGCAAAAGGCAACCTTAATGTACAGTACATACTCATTATCTCGCTTATTTCGGCACTCGGGGGTCTCCTGTTCGGATACGACTGGGTAGTAATCGGTGGTGCCAAACCCTTCTACGAACGCTTTTTCGCCATCAATCAACAACCTGCTGTGCAAGGGTGGGCGGTTAGCTGTGCCCTGATTGGCTGCATTATAGGAGCAGTTAGTTCCGGGCGAATTACCGATGCAATAGGACGGAAAAAGCCACTGATATTATCAGCTGCACTATTCACCATCTCTGCATTAGGAACTGGCTTAGCCAACTCGCTGCCCTGGTTTATCGGGTACCGAATTATTGGGGGACTAGGAATCGGGCTGGCCTCGACCATTTCGCCGATTTACATTGCTGAACTAGCTCCGTCCCGCTACCGAGGCCGCTTGGTGTCACTCAATCAACTGACCATTGTCATTGGGATTCTGGCTGCTCAAATTATTAACTACCTGATTGCTGAACCTATACCGACCGGAAGTACCGACCAGCAAATTACTGCTTCGTGGAATGGACAATTTGCTTGGCGATGGATGTTCTGGATGGAAACTATTCCGGCCTTGGCTTTTTTAGGGTTGGCTTTTTTTATCCCCGAAAGCCCGCGCTGGCTAGGAAAACAAGTACGCTGGCCAGATGCGATGAAAACCCTGCGAAAGGTCGGTGGGAATACCTACGCCGAAGCCGAACAGCAAGAAATTCAGCTCTCGTTAGCAAGAAAAGAACATAAGCAGCAGATACATTTATTTACTCCTGACAACCGCTTCGTACTTTTGATCGGTATCATACTAGCGATTTTTCAGCAGTGGTGCGGAATTAATATAGTGTTTAATTACGCCGATGAAATTTTCTCAGCCGCAGGGTACTCTATCAACGATGCCCTGTTTAACATTGTCATCACCGGAGTAGTCAATTTAGTCTTTACGCTGGTAGCCATCCAAACAATAGACCACTGGGGCCGGAAGAAGCTACTACTATTCGGTTCACTGGGCTTGGCTATTACCTACATCCTGCTCGGTTACTGCTACTGGGCTGACGCCAAAGGGATATTCGCTTTGTCGCTGGTACTGATTGGCATTGCGGTCTACGCCATGTCACTGGCTCCGGTAGTGTGGGTGGTGCTCGCCGAAATATTTCCTAATCGTATCCGAGGTACGGCGATGTCCATTGCTACTACTGCCCTCTGGATAGCCTCCTTTGTACTGACCTACACTTTCCCAATTCTGAATAGCCACTTGGGAACTTCGGGAGCATTCTTCCTATTTAGCGGTATCTGTATACTAGGATTCTTATTCATCCGGAAGACCCTGCCCGAAACCAAAAATAAATCTTTAGAAGAAATAGAAGAAGAGCTGGGCCTTCAGCAAGCATAACCTTAAATCTACTCAACCATGTCGGCACCCATTATCACCAAAAACGCCAATTTCTCTGATCCTTTATCGGTAAGAGTCTGGGAAGAAGAAGTGATCATTCCCACCTACCCCATCGGGCAGCCGGAGAAGTACCCTATGTTTTTGGAAAAACGGGTGTACCAAGGAAGCAGCGGCGCAGTATACCCGTACCCGGTGATTGAGAAAATCTACGACGAAAAAGTTGACCAGCCCTGGCAGGGAGTTTTTCTCGAGAACAACTTCCTCAAAATTATGATTTTGCCCCAACTCGGAGGAAGAGTACAAATGGCTTACGACAAAATGAAACAACGCCATTTTGTGTACTACAATCAGGTAATTAAACCGGCATTGGTGGGCTTAACCGGGCCGTGGATTTCGGGCGGAATAGAGTTTAACTGGCCACAACATCATCGCCCTACCACTTACGAAGCAGTGGATTATACTACCGAAGAAGCCGCCGACGGTAGCAAAACGATTTGGGTAAATGAAATTGAGCGAATGTTTGGCACCAAGGGTAAAGCCGGGTTCACCCTGCATCCCGATAAGGCCTATCTGCAAATTGATGCTCAACTGTACAATCGCACTCCGTTTCCTCAAACATTTTTATGGTGGGCTAATCCGGCAGTAAAGGTAAATGATGATTATCAGTCCGTTTTTCCACCCGACGTAAACGCGGTTTTCGATCATGGAAAACGGGATGTCTCGCATTTCCCTATTGCTAAAGGCACCTATTACAAGGTGGATTACTCCGCCGGAGTCGATATTTCCCGCTACAAAAATATTCCGGTGCCCACTTCCTATATGGCGGTAAATAGCGAGTACGATTTTGTGGGCGGCTACGAAAATGATAGTCGGGGTGGACTACTGCACGTGGCGAATCACCACGTATCGCCGGGGAAAAAGCAGTGGACCTGGGGAAACGGCGATTTTGGGCTGGCCTGGGATAGAAACCTAACGGATGAAGACGGTCCCTACATTGAATTGATGTGCGGGGTATTCACTGATAATCAACCCGATTTTGCCTGGCTACAGCCCTACGAAGAAAAAAGTTTCACCCAGTATTTTATGCCTTACCAGGAACTGGGTGTCGTAAAAAATGCCAATCAGCACGCGATGGTCAACCTGGAGCTAGAGAATGGCAATGCCCAAATCAAAATCTACACTACGGGTTTCTATCCCGAGGTACAACTCAGGCTAATGGCTCGGGGCAAAAAAATCTGGGAAGATCAACATGATTTTGCTCCGGGTACAGTGTACCAACAAACCATCGCAGTGCCAGCCGACTTATCACTGTACGAATTAAAGATAATAGCTCTGCAAAAAAATCAGAGGGAGCTCATTAGTTGGCAAGCCGACCAACCCGTGGAAGTGGATATACCAGAAGCTGCTCAACCCGCTAAGATGCCCGAAGAGATAGAAAGCACCGAGCTGCTGTACCTCAACGGCTTGCACCTAGAGCAATATCGCCACGCTACGTATGACCCAACCGCCTACTATCGGGAAGCCCTTCGTCGCGACCCCGGTGATATTCGCAATAATACCGCAATGGGCCTGTGGTTGATGCGACGCGCTCAGTATCCAGAAGCTGAGCGTCACTTTCGTCAGGCTATTAAAACTTGGACAACCCGCAACCCCAACCCCTACGATGGAGAAGCATACTACTATCTCGGAATCTGCCTCAAGATGCAGCAACGTCTTCCGGAAGCCTACGATATGTTATATAAAGCTTGCTGGAATGCCGCTTGGCAAAATGCGGCCTACTTCCACCTGGCTCAGATTGATGCCCACTGGGAAGAGTGGGGCCAAGCACTGGAGCATGTAAATAACTGCTTGGCCAGAAATACCCACCATCACCAAGCCCGGCATCTCAAAACATTCATTTTAAGAAAGTTAGGTGAGGAGGCAAATGCCCTGGACTATGCCGAAGAGTCGCTCCGGTTAGACCCATTTAACCAAGGGGTTCGCTACGAAAAATATTTAATTACTCAGGATAATAGCGTGCTCGATGATTTTCTAACACTAGCCCGAAACCACGCCTTCAATTTCGTAGAATTTGCCCTGGACTACGCTCATGCCGCGGGCTACGACGAAGCAATTGCCGTACTATCCCATCATCAACCCGACCAAATCCCACCCAATCCAATACTGGAGTATTTGCGAGGGTGGTTGGCTACCCAAGAGGGCAGGAAATCCGATGCTCAAACGTATTTTCAACAAGCTGCGGATCAGTCCCCGGATTTCGGGCTACCGAATCGCTGGGAAGAAGTAGCTGCGTTGCAAACCGCACTACAGGTCAACCCGCAAGATGTACGGGCGCATTATTTTCTAGGTAACTTCTTCTACGCGTATCGTCAGCATCAGCTAGCCATTACGCATTGGGAAGCCGCCGTAGATTTAGAAGATGACAATCCGATAACCTATCGCAATCTGGCACTGGCGTATTTCAATAAGCTGAATAAAAAGGAAAAGGCTCTAGAGCTAATGGAACGAGCGTTCGCTTTAGACAAGGGCTCCGCCCGCCTACTGATGGAAGTAGACCAGCTTTACAAAAGACTTAACTGCGCCCCAGAAGAGCGACTAGCCTTCTTAGAAAAGTATCCTCACTTGGTGGACTTTCGGGATGATCTTTACCTAGAGCGAATTACGCTGCACAACACACTGAGACGACACGAAAAAGCTTTGGAGCTACTCAGCCGTCGCACGTTTCACCCGTGGGAGGGTGGTGAGGGGAAAGTTCCGGCTCAGTATCTATTAAGCAGTATCGCCTTAGCTTATCGAGCCCTGCAGAATAATGAGCCAAGCAAAGCCGTTGAATACTTATCTCGTGCCTGGGAGTACCCGGTTAACTTGGGAGAAGGAAAACTATTTGGCACGCAGGAGAATGACCTATTTTACTGGTTAGGTTGTGCGTATGAGCAGCTAGGTGAACCCGAACAATCCAAACAGGCTTGGGAAACAGCAGCGATAGGATTAGAAAAACCGGAGCCAGCCGTATTTTACAACGATCAGCCGCCGGATAAAATCTTTTATCAGGGCGCAGCACTACTAAAGCTAAACCGACCCGAAGAAGCACAAAAGCGGTTTGAGATGCTTATCTCCTTTGGCGAAGAGCAAATTCAGCAGACGATAAAAATAGATTACTTTGCTGTTTCTTTACCCGATCTACTCCTCTGGGAAGATGACCTTCAGGAACGCAACACCCTACTTTACTACTACCTCATCGGATTAGGCTGGCTAGGCGTAGGTGATCGGGATAAAGCTCTACATTTCTTAGATAAAGCGCAGCAGATTGATGTACATCACCAAGGCGTGGGTTGGCACCGAAACCTAGCCCAAACGCATCCGTTTCAGCAACTTTCTACTAGCCCTCGGGCATGAACACCGGATTACCTAGCGAATAGGTGATAGTATCATAGCCAGTCCGTTCTGCTCAGCCACAGCTTGCTCAAACTGGGTTTGACTACTGACCTCTATTTTCTCAATGCTAACGTTGGTGATTGATGAAGACAATGGTTCATCCGAATAGATTGTCGCTTCGTAGCTAACTCCTTCATCTAGGAAATCTAGCGAAAAAGACGCTTGGTGATCGGTTGTACCAGTGAGGATACCCACAAACCAGTCGTCACCACTTTTACGGGCTATTACTGCGTACTTACCCGGGTAGCCATCAATCACCTTAGTATCATCCCATACTGTGGGTAAATCGTCGTAAAAAGCCAACTCGGGTACTTCCTGAATAAAGTCTTTACTGCTTCCGGCTCCACCTTTTTTACCCGGCGAGCCTAATGGTCGGTCGTACCAGTACAAAAACTGCCAGGGACTGTAGATACAAACGGCTTTCGCCAGTTGAGAAGCGTGAGAACCCATTGTTCTGACCCGAGGGGCAAAGTAGCAATTGGTCTGATCACCCGCCCCGGCGATCATCCGGGTAAATAACGTCTTCAGCACCATATCATTCGCTGGACGTTCCTCGTCGCCCCGAATTCCCTCCTGAGTCATTAGATTAGGATAAGTGCGGGAATAGCCCGTCGGGCGGTATTCATCGTGCACGTCAATCATTAGTTGATGGTCAGCCGCTTTGCGAACGGCATCGTGCAGCCAGTTAGTCCACTGCTGAGATCCAACATTTACAAAGCCATACTTCACCCCTTGTACGCCCCAAGATTGTAATAACAGTAGCACTTCATTCAGTTGCTTTTCCAAAGCCCGACGGTTGACGTACAGAATCACCCCGATGTTTTTACTTTTAGCGTAGTCAATCACTTTCTGCAACTCCAGCGGTCCATCCGATCGTTTGGGATCTACTGTGACGGTGGTGGCATCTGAAGCTTCATCGTATTCATTACCGTACCAGCCCGCATCAAACTCAATAAATTGCAGATTATGCTCAACGGCAAAATCTACGCAGGCCATGCCTCCTTGCGTAGTCAAGGTAACCTCTCGGATAACTTTCCCCGGGCGTATCCAGGAAGTATCTTCAATTTTATTGGGTTCATTTAGGTTCAGCAGCAGATAGTTGTTTTCCAGAATCTCACCCACAGTACGGCCCGCCATCACCCACCGCCAGGGAGTGGTTAAAGTGTGTTCAGATTGTGCTTCACTGGCTAGATTTGCTAGCAGGGTTCCGGGTTTATCGGCGGTGGGAACCAGTTTCATTCGGGCGTAATCAACCAAACTAGCTTCACCAATAGCTACGAATAGTGAGTCGGATAACTGGGCGAGCAATGGCCGCTCTACTGCTGCCGAATCCGATAATTGAGACAATGGCATTTCACGAATTTCACTTTGCGCCCGAAGCGATGTCCAGGTAGTAGCCTTTTCATCGAGTGCAAACTCAGTATTTTCCTCTTCAATCATTATTGATCCTTCGGAGTTATCCAACTCGTAGCGAAACGCTACTCCTTCATCGTAGGCTCTTACTCGAAGCTCGAACGCAAAGTCACTTTCTGTCAAGGTTATCAGCGTTTCCTGGTAGACGTCTGGATACTCACTACGCTCTCCGTAAACCGGATTCCACTGGGTGTTTACTTCACTCGTTTCTTGACTGACTATTTTTGGGGATATTCCTATTCGCCTACCATCTTTGAACCTCAAACCCAAGCCAGATTTCCCGATAATTTCTCCGCCTTGATAGCTTATGGTGTAATTAGTTGTTTCATCCTGACTACCGGGATTAAATTTGAATACATAGTCGCCATTAGGGCTACTAATCTGTATTGTTTGGTTCTCCTCATTTGGTAAACAAGCTGGCAAAAGAGCGCCAATAGATAAAGCTAAGAAAGTGTGATAAAACGATCTTGATACAGTCATTTGGCAAGGTTAGAGGGTTGAGCGAAGATAATAATCTTAAAGGAAGCTAGTGTTCGCCACCCTCGCAAACTACAAAAAAACTATTTTAAACATAGCTCACAAAATCAACAATCATGAGCAGTAGTACCATTGAGAGACACAGGCAAGGGCTACTCACTTCACATACTTCTTGGCTATATTTAGAGCCTGAATACCATAATTGCCACCAAATAGCAGGTAATGATTAAGATAGTGATACAATTGATACAGGCTGATCCGTTCTCGCCAATCCGGGGGTAGTGGGAATACTTCTTGATACACATCCCAGACTGTTGACGAAAACCCGCCAAACATTTCCATCAATGCCAAATCACACTCCCGGTCAGCGTAGTAACTCGCCGGATCAATTAGCGCTGGACCATCGGTAGTATACAAATAATTTCCCGACCATAAGTCACCGTGTGTCAGCGATGCTGTTGGTTGATGACCCATTAATCTAGGTAAAGCATTTACTAAATCTTCGTAAACTTTTTGTTCCGATGTACTTAGGCCTCGCTGTTGCTCGATGAGTTTCACTAGATGCCAGATTCGTTGCTGCCCGTAAAACTCAGTCCAGTTTTCATTCCACGAATTGTTCTGAGGGGTTTTTCCGCAATAATTATTATTTGGAAAGCCAAATCGTGCGTGGGTTACCCGGTGTAATTGGGCTAATCCAATCCCTAATTTTTCATCCTGACGATGTTGGTTCCCTCGGCTTACTTCCAAAAACTCGATCACGATTATTCCCGGCCGGTTTTGGGACACTGGCTCAGCAATAATCACCGAGGGGACGATTAGTGATGTATTAGCTTTTCGCAGCGCATTGAGACTTTCTGCTTCCCGCTCAAACAGATCACTAGGCACGTTACTATTATACTTGAGGAAGTATGATCCTACGTTAGAGTCTACTCTCACTCCGTGGTTAATACAGCCCCCACTTACCCCAGAAGCAGACTGGATGAATACCTTCTTTGATAGTGCATCGGAGAGAAGAGTCTCTACTAAGGATTGTAAATTGCGGGTCATTTTACTGATAGATCAATTCTTACTGCTGACGGTAAGTCTGAATAACGGCTCGATAGATGCCAAAAATTACTAATCCTAGCATCGCCAAACCTAGGTATCCATCCCCAATGGGTTGCTCAAACAATTGAAGTTGCCCTAAGTCACTCACCACAATACCTACGGCAATTAAAATTCCCATCAAGGCTTCGCCGGTAATCAAGCCCGAAGCTAACAATAGTCCGGCCTTTCCCGCTGTTTCCTGGGCTGATGCATGACTTTCGGAAACTGCACTTACTGATTGTCGCTTGAAATATTTATTGACTGCCCAGGCTAAAAGCCCACCGATAAAAATAGAAGTATCTAGTTCTAATGGTAAATATATACCGACCGCCACTGCCAGAACTGGCATCCGGAAATTGGATTGTTTTTTCTCTAAGTACACATCAATTGCAATGACTATTACAGCAATCACCGCGCCGATAGCTACCATATTCCAGGGTAAACCACCACCAAAAATACCGACGGCTACACTTTGCATTAAGGTTGCCTGTGGGGCGGCTAATGCATTGGGCTGGGCATCCGTAGGTGCCCCCATGCCGTACCCTAACAACAGGTAGTTTAGCACCGGAGCAATGGCAAATGCTCCAGCAGCTACTCCGACCACCTGCATGATTTGTTGTTTGTAGGGAGTAGCCCCCAGAATATAGCCCGCTTTTAAATCCTGCATATTATCGCCCGCAATAGCGGCGGCACAACAAACAACTGCGCCAATCAGAATGGCTGCCGCGGCGCCCCTACCCGGGTCAGCCGTGCCCATCAAAGCGGCTAAAAGTAACGCTGAAGCTAGAATGGTAGCAATGGTAACGCCTGAAATGGGATTATTAGAGCTGCCGACTAATCCGGCCATATATCCCGCCACTGCTGAAAAGAGAAATCCGGCAACGACCATAATCACCGCCATGAGTCCAGTAATGGTCACTTGCTCAATTTCCCGCAAGTAAATAGTGAAAACAGGGACAATCAGTACCCCGATACCAATGAGCACCCAGGACATAGGTGTATCCATCTCGGTTCGCAGCCGATTTCTGAGTTGGTCACCTCCTGCTTGAAAAGCTTCTAACCCCGACTTTAGTGCCGTAGTCAGTGAACCTCTCAAGTTAACCAGTGCCCAAAGTCCACCGACTACCATTGCCCCTACCCCTAAGTAGCGGATCTGGCTACTCCAAACCGTGATTCCCATGGTTTCAGGGTCAGTTACTCCAGTGGGCGGTCCTACCGTAGCAATGTAGGCTGGAATAGCGATGTACCAACTAATAACTCCGCCCAAAAATACCAAGAAGGCGATATTCAACCCAACAATATAGCCTACGGCCACTAGTGCTGGGGAAAGGTTAAGCCCCACGTACAAATATATTTTGTTATTCAGCAAAGCGGCCTTCTCAAAAATACCTTGCCAGATGTTAAGTACGGCGGCACTGATCTTGAACAGTCCACCAACCAAGCCACCCCACAAAAGAAATTTAATGGACTTACCGCCGGCCTCCCCAGTTTTTAGTACTTCGGCTGTAGCTAGTCCTTCCGGAAATTTTAGCTTTTCTTTGACAATTAAGGCGTTTCGCAGTGGTATCGTGAATAGTATGCCCAACGTACCACCAGTTAGGGCAATCAGCGTAGTCTCCCAATAATTGAACTCGTTCCAATAACCCATAATTACCAAGGCTGGAATGGTAAATATCACCCCGGCTGCCAGTGACTCGCCCGCTGAAGCAGCCGTTTGCACTAGGTTATTTTCCAGAATATTGGAATTGCGGAATAATCGGAGAATCGCCATGGAAATAACCGCTGCCGGAATAGAAGCTGAAACCGTTAACCCGGCAAATAACCCGAAATACGCATTAGCGGCAGACAGTACTACTGACAGACCAGCTCCCAATAATACAGCTTTGATAGTTAGCTCAGGTAGTTTGGTTTGCGGACTAATGTAGGGCTGATCAGCCTCATCAGCTTTTTGTCGATCTGGCTTTTCGGTAATCATGGAAGCACACTTTGGTTAGATTGCTAACAAACATACCCAAATTTTTTGATAAGTATTTTTACGCAAACTATGGACTTTCAAGTGGTTTTAATACCTTTGTCCGGTACTTTTGGCGCAGCATAAAAAAAACCTGAAGATAAAATCCCCAGGTTTTCCTACTAAACTAACCAAACCAAACTATGCTGCGTGAGTCTCGACACTATCCTTCGCTTGACCATCTGACCCACGATCTTCAATAACTTTTTTAATTTTCATTATCGCCTTAGACGCCCTCACCGTATCCATACTGTTAATCCCTTCAATCATCTTGTTCTTCTCTTCGTTGGTTATCGCCTTGTTATTAAGTAACAACAATAACTCTGTTTTCTGTTTCACGGTTGCCATTTTTTTAACAACTTCTTCGCTTTTTTCTGAGTTATCTGCCTTAGCGTCACTTATTTGCGTATTTTCCCCAGTAGTTTTTTTCGAGTTTTTAGTAGATTGTTGTCTGCCTGACCTTTTTGCCCCGTCTTTTTTCACTGAGGAAGACCCAGCAGGACGCCCCCCCGCCATGTAGTCCATTTCCTCGGCGGGGGTAGGTTCGTACCCGGCTGCCCGTATAATCCACGCCAGAATATTCCGATAGGCTTTACCAATCGCCCGGGTTTGCGCCATGGAGGCGATAGCAAATTCCTGGTAGTTTCGCTTTCCGTTCTCGCGGTTGCTGCATATGGCAAATCCTGAGCCTACGGTCTGGGCGTGCCCATTCACCTGGGATTTCAAGTTGAGTAGGCTAACTTTCGCTTGATACTTAATTTCTGAGTTATCGAGACTAACATTAGTCAGATCATCAATTACGGGGAGAATACCTAAGCGAGCACCAGCGTATTGCCATCCTTCTACATTAACGTAGGCTTTGCCCTGAATATGATGGAAAAGTTTATTTTCTTTAATAAACCGAGCTAAATCCTGCGCCAGGTGCATAGTTTCGTAAGAGTTGGCAATGTCATAGCTTTCAATGACTTTCTTGTTTGCATTAGGCTGCGGGAGGTCGGTATCAGCCGCCTCAGTAGAAGTACCCATAAATTTTGATTTTGTGCTCATAACTAATAATAATTTTAAGTGACCAATGAGAGTGATTTAGAAGAAATAGCGGTTAATTTAAATTTTTGATAATCAGACAATTACTCATTAAGCAGTGTAATTCTTCCATCATTTTAAACGTATTTCAAGTATTAAAGTTCTTAAAATAAGTACATTAATCAAATTTATTTATCTATTTTCATTATTACCTGATTTTCAATTATTTAGAATATGAATTCTGCGTTAACATCGGTAGAAACAACAGCCTACCACTGGCTAAAAAAGTACTTTAAGTTCCCCCCTACTGAAGAACAGGATTTACTGTTCCAGCACCTGAAAGATTTTATTGAAGACCCGGGTAAACCCAAAACTACTTTTTTGATGATGGGCTACGCCGGAACGGGTAAAACCACCATTATTCAGGCAGTGGCTAAGACCGTTCGCAAATATGGATACCGTACCGTACTCATGGCGCCCACCGGACGGGCAACCAAAGTACTCGCGAAGTACAGCAAACGAAAAGCTTACACTATTCACCGTCAGATTTATAAGCAGGTGCAGCATCCTTATTCGGGTAATATTGAGTTTAAGCTGCGGAAAAACTACCAAAAGCGGGCAGTTTTTATGGTAGACGAGGCTTCTATGATTAGTCATGAAAATGAAAGCGGAGATAGAAGCATATTGATGGATTTGCTGGAATATGTTTTTGAGCATCCCGAAAATAAGCTCGTTATTATTGGCGACCGCGCCCAGTTGCCCCCAGTAGGCCAAACGCTTAGTGTCGCTTTAAATGCCGAAATCCTTCGCCATGCCTACGGACTGTCCGTCCGGGAATTTGAGCTTACCCAGGTGATCCGTCAGCAAAAACGCAAGGGAATTCTTCACAACGCCACCAATCTGAGGAAGACCTTGCCCGACGATACTTCCCCGATTGACCTAGAAACTCAGTCCTACGACGATATTTATCGTATGCAGTCGGCAAAAATTAAGCAAGGGTTAAGCTACGCTTATCTGAAATACGGGCTTTCGCAGACACTACTAATCTGTGCGTCTAATCAGGAGGCAACCCACTACAACCAACGAATCCGTCAGGAGATTTTGCATCGTAAGCAGGAGTTAGAGGTGGGTGATTTATTAATGGTTGTCCGCAATAACTATCGGGTTTTGCCTAAGTCATCCAAGGTGGGCTTCTTAGCTAACGGTGAGTTTGTAGAAATAATTGAGGTACAAGAAGACGAAGAGCGTTTTGGCTTCCACTTTGCTACCCTGAAGCTCAAATTAGTAGACCACCCCCGTCAGTCCCCATTTGTCAGTAAGGTAATCACCAAAACCCTGCACAGTAGCTCCCCTACCCTCACCTACAATGAAAATAAGCAACTCTACGATGCGGTAGCAACTCAGTACGAAGATATTCCGCAAAAATCCCGTCAACTCAAAGCCATTAGGAAAGATTCGTATCTGAATGCCCTACAAGTGAAATTTGCCTACGCCCTCACCTGCCACAAAGCCCAAGGCGGACAGTGGCCGGTCATATTTGTTGATCCGGGCTATCTGAAACGCCAGCCCCGCTCCGCTGAAACCATCCGATGGCTCTACACCGCCTGCACTCGGGCTACGCAGGAACTATATTTGATAGATTTTCCTAATAGCTACTTTGGGCAGAGTTTTTAGTCCACAGTTGATTCGTGGTGGACTGTCGACCTTGGACTAAGAGCCTTTTATAACAGAACGTGGGGTTTAATTGTTAATCCTCTAAATACTTTTTCGAATAATAAACTAACTACTGTTATGAAACAGATCAAATTTTTAATCTTAGGAATCATCATCCTACCTATACTACTTCAATCCTGTGCCAGTGGACTAACGGCTAATGTACGTAAAGCTGAAACATCAATCCAAAGTGGTAATTTGGCTGAAGCTAAGCAACTCATTGATGCCGCGGTAGAGGACAGCGTCGCCCAGCAAGAAGCCAAAACCTGGATGGCTTACGGAAATACGTATCTCGCCATTGCTACCGACTCTACCAATTCAGTAGAAGTCGATAACCCTTTGCAGAAAGCCTATACCGGTTATTCTAAGGTAGCAGAAATGGAAGATACCACCTCATTGTTAGGTGTTCAGGCCAATCAGCAGATTGAGCAGGTTTGGGCCAACGCCATTAACTCGGGAGCAACTTTATATTCCGATCAAAATTACGCAGAAGCTATCAAGCTATTTGATGTGGCAAAAATGGCCATGCCAAAAGATACCACGGCCTACATCTACGGTGGTATCTCAGCCCAACAAGCAGGAAATATGCCCGAAGCGGCCGAAAACTACGCATACTTAGTAGATTCATTAGATTATGTCAGCAAAGACTTCTACAATAGTCTGATTTACATCTATCTGGTAGAGGAAAAGGATGAAGAAAAAGCCTTAGGTTACTTGCGTAAAGCCCAAGATGTATTCCCCGATGACCCTGAGTTTTTGAAGCGCGAAATCACTATGCTGATTAACCAAGAGCAGTATGATGAGGCGGAGCAAAAGCTTAGCCGCGCTATTGATGCCGAACCTGACAACCCAATGTTGTACTACAACCAGGGTTATCTGTACGAGCAAATGGAAAATGGAGAAAAGGCCGTCGAGAGCTACAAAATGGCGATTGAGAAAGACCCACAGTACTTTGATGCTAACTTCAACCTCGGGGCTTACTACTACAATCGGGCGGCAGATATATTGGCGGAAGCCAACGACATGGATTTGAAAGAGTACCAGGAAAAAGGCGAGGAAATTGAGAATCAGGCCAAAGAGTATTTTGAGCAGGCTTTACCGTATTTGGAAACTTCCCAGAGTCTCGACTCCAGTAACCAAAAGGTGCTGTCTACCCTTTCTACCATATATCAACAGTTGGATATGGACGAAAAGGCCCAGGAGATCAACGATAAGCTAGAGAGTATGTAGATAAGCCGAGAAGCGTACAAAAAGCAAGAGAGGGGCTCACCGCCCCTCTTTTTTATTTCATCAACGAGCATTTAACAACTGCTCTGTCAACTTAGGAACCCCCGTACTGGCTGGTTCAGCAATAGCCGTAATATTAGGCTGAGGTTGATAATCGGGAATGTTGGGATCGATAATGTAAATGGGTGCTCCATCCGGCACATCGTACAGCAGCCCAGCAGCCGGATACACTTGTAAGGAAGTACCGACTACCATAAAAATATCGGCCTGGGCAGCTTCCCGCTGAGCGACTTCCATCATTGGCACTATTTCGCCAAACCACACAATGTTCGGTCGTAACTGTGCCCCTTTTTCGCACAGATCCCCCAATTTTAATTCCCAACCTTCAATAGGATAAATCAATGAATCGTCCAGCGTGCTACGCGATTCAAACAAGCTGCCGTGGAGGTGAATTACCTGGGAAGAACCCGCTCGTTCGTGCAGGTTATCCACATTTTGGGTGATAACTACTACCTCGTATTCTCGCTCCAGGTCAACTAACGCCCGATGTCCAGCGTTTGGCTCTACTTGTAGAGCTGCCTTACGCCGTTGATTGTAGAAGTCCATTACTAGTGCTGGGTTCTTCGCCCAACCTTGTGGAGTAGCTACTTCCATCACATCGTGTCCTTCCCACAAACCATCAGCATCCCGGAAGGTCGGAATCCCACTTTCCGCGCTTATTCCTGCCCCGGTTAGCACAATAATTCTCTTTCGCATGAACATTTCAGTTTAAATCAGAACGAATATACATTTAGTGCGTAGAAAGACAATAGTATTTTATACGTTGATTTTAGTTGTAAGTGATTTAGCTATCGGTTAAAAAGTTACAAGTTGCAGGTTTTCAAAATCTGTAACATAAAACTTGTAACCTGTAACCTGTAACCTGTAACATCGCGATTGTCGCCTTTAACCCGTCTACTTAATTTTACATGCCAACTGCCGCCCGCCAAAAAAAGAAGCGCAATCCTCTTCTGACTATTACTATTACCGTAGGTGTTTTACTAGTTCTGCTGTTCATCGCCCGCAAGCTCGAGTGGATTGGCGTCGGTAATGCAGTTGAAGTACGATTTGCCGAGGTAGAGTCCCAGACCATCGTTGAGCGAGTGAGTGCCTCGGGTACGGTACAACCGGTCACCGAGGTAAAAATCTCACCAGAAGTACCCGGAGAGATTATTGAACTCAACGTGGAAGAAGGTGATTCAGTCCAGCAAGACCAACTTCTGGTGCGGATTCGTCCGGATAATTTTGAGTCCATTCTTTCCCGTACCCAGGCAAATTTAAACCAGCAACGAGCGGCACTGGCTCAAACCGAAGCCCAGGCCAATAGTAATCAAGCCCAGTTGGAACAGGCCCGTCTCGCCTTTGAGCGTAACCAAAAACTCTACGGCGATCAGGTAATTTCCGATGCCGAATTCGAGCAGTTTCAAAGCGACTTTCAAGTAGCTCAGCAGGGTTATGAATCAGCCCGGCAAAATGTGCAGGCCGCTCGCTATGCGGTTCGCTCCGCCGAAGCCTCAGTAGAAGAAGCCCGGGAAAACCTCTCTCTCACCAGCATTTTTGCCCCCATGGGCGGAATTGTCTCCAAACTAGATGTTGAGCAGGGCGAGCGGGTAGTAGGAACTTCCCAGATGGCGGGTACTGAGATGTTGCGGATCGCCGACCTGAGCCAGATGGAGGTGCGGGTAGATGTGAACGAAAATGATATTATCCGGGTATCGCTGAACGACACCGCATCTATTGAGGTAGACGCCTACAGTTATGACAACTACCGTTTTAAAGGAATTGTAACTTCCATCGCTAACACTGCCAACGAAAAACTGACGGACGAGGCGGTCACTGAGTTTGAAGTTCGCATTCGCCTACTTAACGAATCATACCGGGATTTGTTAGCAATCCGGGGACCGTTTCCGTTTCGTCCGGGTATGACCGCTAGTGTGGATATTCTTACTAGTCGTAAAGAAGACGTATTGTCGGTTCCACTCTCGGCCGTAACGACCCGCTCCCGAGAGAAGAAAAATGAAGACGACGAACCTACCAACCGTGACACATTTAACAATGAAGAAAGCTTAGATGAAGTTGTCTTTAGAAGGGTAGGCGAAGAGCGAGTAGAAAAAGTAGTGGTTGAAACCGGAATCAGCGACTATGAATTTATCGAGATACTGAGTGGACTTGAATCTGGTGATCAGGTAGTTTCCGGTCCCTATATCGCCATCTCTAATCAACTAAAAGACAGCAGCCGGGTAGAAATTATTAAAAAAGGCAGGAGAATGAATAATGACTGATGACCGCGATTTCTATGGTATAAATTTATTCATATCACCCGGAGATCCGGTTTCCGTCATCCACAGTTATTTTCAAATTATTTAATTCCCAACGGCTTAGTATATGCAGTTTATTGAGGGATTAATATATTACGCCCATATCTTCTTTCTTTTCTAAGCTTACTCTTCTAAACTTAACAGTTGTGCCAGTATGAAGCAACATTTATCTTAAGCACAATGGAAAAACAAAAGGGCAATATTCTGATTGTTGACGATGACCAAGCAGTGCTCTACACGGCTAAGCTTATACTGAAGCAACACTTTACCCATGTACAAACCGAAGGGTCTCCTTCGCAGATTACTACTCACCTGCAAAAGCAAACCTATAACGTGCTGCTGTTGGATATGAATTTTGCCAAGGGAAAAACCTCCGGTGAAGAGGGTTTATACTGGATTAAGCAAGTGCGGGAGCTAGATCCCAGAATGCAAATTGTGGTTACTACTGCTTACGGCGATATTGATTTGGCCGTAAAAGCGATGAAAGAAGGGGCAGTAGATTTTTTGACGAAACCTTGGGAAAAAGAGAAACTGATAGCTACGGTAGCTTCAGTTTGCCAGCTAAGCCACTCTAAGGGTGAGGTAGAAAAACTAAAAAGCCAACAACAAGCCCTCAGTCAAGACCTGGATAGTGCCTTTGCCGAAATAGTGAGTGGGAGCGATGCTATGCATCCGGTATTTGCAACTATTGAGAAAGTCGCCCAAACCGATGCTAACGTTTTGATTCTTGGTGAAAACGGTACGGGGAAAGAGTTAGTAGCCCGGGCTATCCACCGGGCATCGTTACGGTCAGCGCAACCCTTCATTAAGGTAGATTTAGGCACCATTAGCGAGACCTTGTTTGAAGCAGAGCTATTCGGACATAGTAAGGGAGCGTTCACTGGAGCGGTAGAGGCTCGCGCCGGACGCTTTGAAGTTGCCTCGGGCGGTACGCTTTTTTTAGATGAAATTGGTAACCTATCCCCCGCTTTACAGGCTAAATTACTGACATCTATCCAGGGTAAAGAAATTATTCGCGTAGGCACTAATCAGCCTATTCAAGTAGATGTACGGCTACTGAGTGCTACGAACCAGCCTATTTATGCGCTATCGGAGGGCAACACCCCACAGTTTCGACAAGATTTATTGTATCGGATTAATACGGTGGAGATTAGTGTTCCCCCACTTCGTGATCGCCCTGAAGATATTCCGTTGCTAGTCAATCACTATCTACAGGTATACAGTAAGAAGTATCATAAGCAACTTGAGTCACCTCGATCAACAGTAATTAATGCCTTACAACGCTACGCCTGGCCGGGTAATGTGCGGGAGTTACAACACGCCGTAGAACGGGCAGTGATCATGAGTAGTGGTACTAGACTAGAAGATTCCGATCTTTTGGTCAATATTCGTCCAACAAAGACTACTTACTCCTCCTCCACCACCCTCAATATGGACGAGGTAGAGAAAAGCGCTGTCCAGGCGGCCATTCAAAAACACCAGGGAAACCTCAGCAAAGCTGCCGAAGAATTAGGTTTGGGTCGCAGCACTTTGTACCGAAAGATGAAGAAGTACGGGATTTAGTGGGCTGGGATTGGGGGATTAGGCGAAAGCCGCCTTTCCTACGGACACTAAACCACAAAAGAAGATCATTGAGGAGTGTGGGACACCCGGTGTAGAGCTATTGCTGAGTAGGGAGATAACTAAGCCCGTCCTATAAACGTACCCTGAAAGCTCTACCGTTAGTTCAACGGAATGGACATCATCCTAAATGTAGAAAGAAAGCTAATGCGGCTCGGCGCAAGATCAAAACCATTACTGGTCGGCTAGTGCGGGAAATTAATCGCAAGCTTGCTATCAAGAATAATTAGTGCTAACGGAACGTGCGCTTTTGATCTGTTCTACTACTGGTTCGATAGAAGCTTCAACTCTATCAATACATATTTGACCCTTTTTCAGGGACGACTAAATAGTTACGCATCTTAGTAAATTGAGCTTCGCAATGATTTGCTAGACCGAATTATGTACTGATAAGAAGCGATTGGCAGTAAGCAGGCAGCCTACTACCAACCACTTCCCATACAGAAGAATATTAATCACTAGAAATGATGTCGGACAAAGGCTTCCATGGCTTCGTACTCAGTTAAGCCCAACTGGTTGTACAAAGTAGCGGTGGCCTGGTTACGGTCTTCGGCCCGTTGCCAGAACTCCCGGCTGTCTTCCCCTTGAAACATTACTCCGTCTTTCTGGGATTGATGGAAGAAGATTGCTTGGCGTTTCTTTTCAACTTCCTGGGGGCTAAGCGGTACCGCCATCTCAATCTCATGAATCGGCCACTCGTGCCAAGCTCCTCGGTACAACCATACCCAGCAGTCTTGCATAAATGGTTGATCTTTCAGATTGTCTACGGCTTGAAAAATGGCATCCAGACACACTTTATGGGTGCCGTGTGGGTCGGCTAAATCACCGGCGGCGTATATCTGATGTGGTTTTACCTCTTGGATCAAATCCTCAATTAACTGAATGTCTTCTGGCCTCAATGGGTTTTTCTTGGAGCGTCCGGTTTCGTAGAAGGGCATATTCAAGAAATGGATTTGTTCATCGGGTAGTCCGCAATAACGAGCCCCAGCAATAGCTTCCCCCCGGCGAATTAGCCCTTTAATTGCCCGCACTCTGAGATTATCAATTTCCGAAGCTTCTTCCCGCCGTTTCAGTTCATCAATAGTTTTCTCGAGTTCTTGGGTAGAAACCCGGTTAAGCTGGTTTAGGTCACGGGTAAATTCCGCAAACCGGAGAGCATCGTGATCGGCTACGGCAATATTACCCGATGTCTGATAAGCTACGTGCACTTCGTGCCCCTGATCAACCAGCCGGAGAAAAGTCCCGCCCATGGAGATAACATCATCATCGGGGTGGGGACTAAATAGGATCACCCGTTTCCGGGCTGGTTCAGCTCGTTCGGGACGATAGCTATCATCGACGTGAGGCTTGCCACCGGGCCAGCCCGTAATGGTATGCTGTAAAGTGTTATGCATCTTGATGTTGAGCGCGTAGGCTGAGCCTTCAATTGCCAGCAAATCAGACATACCATTTTCATTGTAGTTCCGCTCGGTCAGTTTCAAGATCGGCTTACCTACGTTGTGACTCAACCACACAATCGCTTTTCGCTTCAATGGTTCGGTCCATTCGCAAGGTCCTACCAACCAAGGAGTTTTAAAGCGGGTGAGCTCCGCCGAGGCCTCTTCATCTAACAGTATGGTAGTATTTTGTTGCTCCTGAAGAAATGTGGCGGGGATTGCTGAGGAGACTTCGCCTTCAACGGTTTCCTTCACAATCTCGGCTTTTTTATAGCCCCAGGCTAGCAAAATAATACGACGGGCTTTCTTGATGGTGTTGATACCCATGGTGATTGCTCGCTTGGGAACCTTGTCAATACCGTGAAAATCGCCGGAGGCATCTACCCGGGTCAAGTGATCCAGTGTGATAAGCCGAGTAAGCGATTGATTGGAAGAACCGGGTTCATTAAATCCAATATGGCCGGTACGACCAATACCCAGCAGTTGAAAATCTAGTCCACCGTACTGACTGATCTTCTCTTCGTAAGCCATACAAGCCGGATAGACACGCTCTAGCGGAAGAGTTCCATCGGGGATATTGATATTTTCGGGTGGAATATCTACTTCGTCGAAGAGGTGCTCGTGCATGAATGACCAATAACTTTGGGCATTATTCTGCGCCATCGGATAGTACTCATCCAGATTAAACGTTACTACATTCTTAAAGCTTAATCTATCTTCCTGATGTAGGCGGACTAACTCCTCGTACACTTTAATGGGGGAAGAACCCGTGGCTAACCCCAGCACGCAGGTTTCACCTTTAGCGGCTTTTTGGCGGATCAGGTCAGCAATCTCCCTCGCTACTGCAATGGAGGCAGTACCCGAGTCGGAAAAGACCTCCACGTGCATCTTTTCAAACCGGGTAATGTCCGTCCGGCCAATATGCTGGTAAGAAATATTGGCTTCGGGGTTGTTGTGAATTGGTAGTAAATCAATCATGCTGTAAATAGGTGTTTAATAAAATGTTTTTAGCCCTTACTTGAAAAAAATGATTCTGACTATAATAGCTTGAATAGCAAGTTCAAATGCAAAATCAGCCACTCGAGGCAATAGCCTACAAAAATAAGGATATTCCGCTGTACATAGAAGTAGGGTAAGCTACTTTTAAAGATGAAAGACTGAAGGTGGAAGCCGAATACTTGTACGTTCCTAACATAAATTGACCATATTAGAAAAAACCGATCGAGCTGACTCAGGATGAGTTAGGTATAGACATTAAAAAAAACTATACCCTTCAGCCAGATTTTACAGGGAGAGGTCGTTTCATATAGTCAATGATGCCGCTGGGTTATGGGCTAAGGAGAAAGCTCTCGGTAAGATTTTATAAACAATATTTTTCTTATTTACCGTAGTTCTCGCCACGTCGAACGCAATCATATGAACATCAGGTATTTTGATTGGTTCAAAAAATGATGGTTGTGCTGTACATATCCAAAATAGACAAGGGGTAATTGAAAATAAATAACCGATTGACTATCAGATTTTTAATTGACACGCAATTCTGAATCTACGTGGCATTAGTTTTTTAAGGTAAAAATTGCTCGTTCGGACTAAGGGGCTGAATTCCCAAAATGTTTATCAGCAAAATCGAGATATTGTTGCCAGTCGTAAGCATTTATGTCGTGACCACCGTGGCGAATATGGTAGCCAATAGTTTCCATGACGGGTTGATCTGTTGCTGGCATTTCAGTAACGGGTAACCCTTCTTTTCCAAGTAGTTTATACACTGGGGTGGCATAAAGGGCAGAGAGAAATTCGCCTTTGGGGTCAGCCCAACGATCTTCTTCCGCACTGGCTACGTAGAGCGGGCGAGGGGCAATTAGCGCCAATAGCTGATGTTGATCTACCGGAAGTTCCGCTTCATTGTTATTGTATTGCTCAAAATTATCGCAGAACCAGTGGGGAAACGAATGATTGATCCGACCGGCGGTTTCCCCGTAAGCCCGTTTAGATAAAGCCGCCCCCCCGCATCCTGAGTTATTAGAAATTACTAGAGCGAAGCGTTCATCCTGAGCCCCCGCCCACAGGGCAGCTTTACCGAGGCGGGAATGTCCAATCACGGCTATTTGATTAGCGTTGATGGCTTCTTCTTGTTGTAAGCGATCAGCAGCCCGACTCAATCCCCAGGCCCAGGCACCAATCGTTCCCCATTCGTCAGAAGCTGGTTGAATTTGCCCGGATTGGTAGAACATGGGATGAACTCCATCTTGAAAATCGTTCTTATCAGGATCGATGTCGCCGCAGTAGATGGTCGCCAAAGCATAGCCCCGGTCAATAATCATCTCAATGGGCCAGCGGGACGTTCTCACCCCCCGGGAGTTTTCTGTCGCCTGGTGGTCAACAATACCAAAATCTTCATTAGCCCGCATCCACTGGTCAGATAGTGTAATATTAGGGTCAGGGTGTACGGTATGGTTTCCGTAGAAATTCAGCCCTAAAAACACCGAAGCCGGACGAGTTACTTGTTTAGGGGTAAACAGCAGAATATCAATGTAAGGTCGGGTATCCTCATTGGTCAAGAAAAGCCGAATTTCCTGGCGAATAGCTTTCCCACTTAATGCTTCGTTATCAGTTGAGAGCACTTTGCTCCTAATGGTTGGGGATTCAGTTGGAGTAGTTCCGTAAACCTGAGAGGAAAATGTCTGTAAAATCTCAGTCCTACGTAATGACCAGTCCTGCTCATTTTCAACTTTTTTTCCGTTGTTAAAAACTAGCGGGTTAGGTAAGACATAATCTGGAACCTGACCTTCGTCGTAGTTAGGCGCAAAATCGGGTTGAGCCGAAAGTTCTGTCAGTGGCATTGCAAACAGGCTTAGTAGAAAAAAAATAAGAAAGTAGTTCATTGAACGATTAGGTTAGTCCACCTAATTTAGTAAAAGAACCTGTCTCTTCTATGCTACCTGACAATGTTATTCTAAAAGAAGCTTGATAATCTCAGATGAATTGTCAGAGTGATATATCCTTAGGTGATAAGCACCCGGCGGTAGTTTGTATTTCGATAAATCTAGCTTCGATACCCCCGCTTCTAAGTTTATTTGCTTAACCACTTCTTTTCCTTCACTGTTGAATAGCTGAAAACTACCCGGTGCGGTGTCTTCATCGGTATTTGGTACAGAGATGTAGAGGATCTTATGGGCCGGGTTAGGATACACGATCACCGTACTATCGGGAAAAATATTAGTAGCCTCATTGAGCAGAACATTTGCTGATGATAGTTTACTCACTGACAGTTGTTTTCTGGAACTCGAGCCTGGCTCAGTAGCTAGCACCTCGTCGGGAATTAGCTGCTTGCTAACGCCCGGACCTTGATAACTTACTTCTAACGTATTTCCACCGAAGCGTTCGAAATACAGCACCCGAATGGGATGCCAGCCAGCAGTTAATGAAATAGTACCCGAACGCTCTCGTTTCGCATGCAAACCATTGTTCTCAACAACTTTTGTTTCATCTATGAAGAGCTGGCTACCATCATCGGAGGTAGTGTAAAATCGATAATCGCCAGTTTCACTTATTCGGATATAGCCTTCAAAAACAAACCCAAATTCGTCGTTTCGTTGGCGTTTTTCCAAGCTAAAATTATTAATCGTTCCTTCTTGCCTTACCGAAAGCTGGGAGAAGTCGGGAAGGGATTTCCAGAGACCTTGGTAGTAATAATAACTTAGCCGGGGAATTGTAGTAGCTGTAGGAGGGGCAGGAGTGGGAGACGCTCTCTCATCAGCTCCTACGTCGCGTAAGTTATTTTGAGGACGAATATTACCCTCCCAGTCATGATTAAGCCAGCTTACATTGACCCCAGCATCTACGGCTGGTGAACTACCTTTTAGTCGATAATTATGAGTATCAGGGGAGGAGAATTTAACATCATTTACCGATATGAAGGATAAGTTCCCCTGACCGTACTCTTGTAGTCCCCCCCCCTTTCCGGCCATTAAATTGTTACGCAAGCTAAGCCAACCGTTGGGGTCACTAGTAATACTCAGGTGACGTTTGTCGTGATTAACGAAGGTATTATGGTGAATAGAAATACCTTCTCCACGATGGATAAGTAATCCTTTTCGGTTTTGGTAGAAAAAGTTATTAATAATCTTGACGTTCTTCGGTAGCATGCCATTGACTACAATTAGACCGAGCCCTAAATTATTATCGTAGAACCGATTTCCGTCTACCCTTACCCCTCGTGCTTTATGATGAATGACTATCCCTTTTCCAGAGCCACCAGTACAACCAGGGGTATTAACAGGACATCCCTGGTGTTCCGAAAAAGAATTATTCAGCACAAAAATACCACCATGAACAGTTTTAATATCGACGCCATTCTCACCACAATCAATAAACGTATTATTCTCAATAATCCAGTCGCGAATGTGTTCGCCCCGGTGGCCCATTTGAATACCATCGGCAGCAATATCAATAAATTTACATTTTTTTATCGTAATCCTTCTACCCCGTCTACCGCACGCAATAGCATGGGTATCATTGCCTACCTCAACACCCTGAATATTTTCAAAAGTACAGCGTTCAAACAAAATATCGGTAGCCCCATCGATAGCAACTACGTAAGAGCGTACTGCATAATTTTTGAAGGTACAGTTGATAAACTGAGTGCCACTATCTTCTTTGCGAAGCAGAAACTTTTCGTTCCGCTCAAAAGTCTGATTACGATAGATCCTCGGCTGGGCTACTGCATTAACAGAAAGTAAGCATAGAATAATGAAGAATATGTCTCGATAGTATAAGAATACATCGGCTGATAGTTTGGCTAGACGAATCATTCTGGTTTGGTTATTAACGTATTTTTCCAGTTAGCTATTGAGCGGAGTATATCCTGGCTATTCTTTTTTCTTACAAATTAGCGACAGAATATTGTTCGTTAGGCAGTGATTGAGAATGAACTTTCAGAATGAAAGCTCATGGGAATAAAATTTGGTTGTTACCAAGTTTCTGTTGCGAAAATATACTTTTGTGACAAAATGAAAAATTAAATAGGTAATAAACGGAATAAATATTGGTCAGCATTATCTTGATAAACCGTTTGAACGTTCCAGCCTAGTGATATTGCTATTTTTTCTAAGGTGCTGGCATCAATGTACAACCAGGAAAACCAATCGCTGTACTGTTCTTGGTATTCGTACTGAAACTGAACTTCACCGTAGTAATAGTCGGTGGGTAATGGTTGGTCAGAAAATAGATAGGCAATATCGCTAGAGTCAAAGAGGAGCTGACCATTTGGTTTTAGATAGTACTTAGCCCAATTCAAAAAGTCAGATAAACCAGCCAAGTTTCCTACCAAGCCAATGCCATTCATCAGCATTAAGACCGTATCTACTTTAGCTCCAGAATAGTTTTGGTAGCTGATATTTTGTACTTGTGTTATTCCCCGGTCGGTCATAACTTCTGCTGCAAAGGTTGATTGCTCCAGAGCAGTCACCGAAAAGCCTTGCTGTTGTAAGTAGAGAGCGTGAGGGCCAACTCCTGCCCCAATATCAAGTACTTCTCCATGACAAAGCGTGAGGGCATACTGTTCTAGTTCGGGAAACTCGTCGGGTGATCGGAAAAACCAGGGAAGGGGCATTTCTTCCCGGGTACCGTAGCTAGTATGCACCCATAGTGGCGAGGGGAGTTTTCCACGAAAATAAAAATCGGCTAGTGCCTGACCGTACAGGTCAGGGAAGGATTCGCTTCTGTTGTTCAAGACTAATCACCAGTGAGGTAGGAAATTGAATAGGTTTGGTATCAGCGTAATGCGGGATTAGCAGCACACTATTTTTAGTTTGCCGACATGTCTATTAATAAGAGATCCCGACTTTTTTTCGAATATAACTTTTTTCTTCTAACTGGTTCAGCATAAAGTGGGCAACATCGGCTCTCGATATTTTTAACTTAATACGTTCGGCGTTGCTAAAACCGTATTTGTATTTCTCTGTCAGTTGTCCGTCAGTTAAGTTTGCTGGCCTTACAATAGTCCAGTTGAGATTGGACTCTTTTATAACCTTTTCTTGATTTTCGTGGTCGGCAAAAGCATTCTTTAATACGAGAGGAACAATAATATACTTCATATACCATGGCAATACTTCCCTACTATCAGCAAACCCTAGCGAAGATTGACAAATCAGGCGATTGGTACCTGTTTCTTCCATTGCTTTCACAATGTTCCTTACCCCTTTTTCCCTAAGCCCTGATTTATCTGACGCAGGTGCGCCGAGGCAACAGTATACAGCTTTGTGATTTTCTATGGCAGATTTCACATCGGTGTAACTAAGCACGTCACCCGGCCTAATTTCCAAGTTTGAACTTTTGACTAAAAGCTTGTCGGGGTTGCGAACGAATGCTGTTGTTTTGTAACCAGAGTTAAGGGCTTGTTCCACCAGTTCTTTACCAGTTCCACCCGTTGCACCAAAAATGATTATTTGTTTCATAACTGTAATTTTATTCAAAGATGGTGCATTGAATCATTCAAAAATTGTAAAAAACCGTCAAGTAATATTTATGAGCAACTCTTTTGGTGATTTACCAGTATACTGTTTGAATGTTTTAATGAAATGTGATTGATCCGCAAATCCGTTATCATAAGCAACATTTGTAAGATTTGTATAGTCCGATTTTTTAATCTGATTTAGAGAAAAACTAAATTGGATGATTTTGGCAAATTGCTTTGGGGTTACACCAATCTCTGATAAAAATTTTCTTTCCAATGTTCGTTCTTTTACAAATAATTGCCTTCGTAATTTTTTAATTGTAACAGTTCCCCTCGAATCAATTATTGAAGAGACCGCCATTTTAACGACATTATCTGCGTCCTTTGACGAACTTCTTATCAGCTGAAGAATATATTTCTCAATGATTTTGATTTGCTCATCTGTTTCACTCTTGATAAGTAAAGAAATGGTTTGATGCACATTGATATGCTTAATTTGTGTCAAATCAAAACACTCATCATTTATTGATTTCGGATCAATCCCAAGTAGTAATCGAGTAGCAAATGGATAAAGTTGAAAAACAATTAATTTGTAAGGGCCGTCGACCAGAAGCTCAATTGGTTGAATGGTTTGACCAAACAAAAAAAAGGTAGGTAATGGCTTATTTCTAGGCAAAAGTTGAATTTTCTTCTGGGTTTCAGAAAACATAATTCCTGGATAACCATCTGCAAAAAAGGGTAATTTATGTTCTATATCTACCGTATCCTGTAAAAGAAATATTTCTTTTACAAACGCAGAAATACTATTGTTTTTCCGAATTATTTCCAAAATCGCTCAGGGTAGCTTACCTGTAATATCTGTATAGATACAATTGCGCCTATATCTATTATATCTTTACTTATGTTCCTGACAGATCATATGTTTGAAGGTAAAAAATTTTTGCTCTTTTTGTAAAAAACAAGTAGAATGACTAACTCATCGGGTGTAAATTGAGAAAGTATGTCGCAAACACAGAAATTCCTGCTTTTACTATTCTTTTTATCAATCTACGTAACGGTGACTTGGAGCCAGACTGACAATCTGCTGGAGGACGTAGTGATAACCAATAAAGTGGAGAAAACCCAAGTAAGCCTCAGCGAACAGGGTGGGTTACAGATAAGCGTATCTTCCGAAGATACCCAAAGGTTTGAAGCAGCGGGGGTGGTTAGCTACAGCGACTTTGGAGCTAAAGGTGATGGCAAAACGGACGATACTGACGCCATAGCCGCTACTCACGCCTACGCCAATCAGCAAGGGTTAAGGGTACGAGCTGATAAAGAAGCTACCTACTACATCGGTGGAAAAGAGCGCACCGCAATCATCCAAACTGATACTGATTTTGGTACCGCATCCTTTACTATTGACGATACCGAAGTGCAAAATCGTAGCGCACCTATTTTCATAGTCACCTCTACTCAGCAACCATTTACCCCCGAGGGAATCACTACCCTTAAGCGAAACCAGAAGAAGGTGGATGTCTCGCTGCCCGGTTCCTGCCTAATTACCGTGACCAATTCTCATGTGATGCACTACATTCGTTTCGGGCTGAACCAAAACAACGGGTCGCCCCAGACCGATATCTTTGCGGTTGATAAAGACGGAAACGTGGATATGGATGCCCCGATTATTTGGGACTTTGATCAGATCACGGAGATTTCGGCACTACCCATTGATGAACAACCCCTGAATATCACTGGAGGGAAATTTACCACCATTGCCAATCAGGCCGAATCGGAGTACAACTACTACAGCCGAAATATTGAAATCAAGCGCTCTAATGTTATTGTTGATGGTTTGGAACATCGCATTGCGGGCGAGGGGGAACAGGGGGCACCCTACCGGGGTTTCATCACCATCAGCGACTGCGCCTATGTCACTGTTAAAAATACTGTGTTGACCGGACACAAAACCTACCGAACTATTGGCCGGGCCGGAAAGCCCGTGTCTATGGGTTCTTACGACCTTTCGGTTGGGCGGGCCCTCAACGTATCTTTTGTGAATTGCCGTCAGACCAACGATATTGACGATCGTACCTACTGGGGCATTTTGGGTTCTAACTACTGCAAGAACTTACTTTACGATAGCTGCACCCTGTCCCGCTTCGACGCTCACAAAGGAGTGGCTAATGCCACCATCCGCAATTCAACCCTGGGACATATGGGCATCAATGCCATCGGTAGTGGAACTTTAACTGTGGAGAACTCCACCATCCGAGGCAGAAGTCTGATTAACTTACGCCCTGACTACGGCAGTACTTGGCAGGGTGAGTTCATCATTCGCGACTGTGTTTTCGTGCCCCATGGAGGTAGACCAGGTAGTGCGCCTCTAATAAGCGGGTCGTACTCGGGTCAGCACGATTTTGGCTACACCTGCTACATGCCCGAACGAATCACTATTGAAAATCTGCATATCGATGATTCTAATCACCCGGAGGATTATCAGGGAATGGCAATTTTTGCCAATTTCAACCCAGAATTCATCGATGGGTCTTACGAGGAGAAGTTTCCTTATGTTAAGACCGAAGAAGTGATACTCAAGAATGTAACCACCGCCAGTGGTAAAGATCTGAGGGTCAGTGATAATCCGTTTATATTTAGTGAGGTGAAGGTAGTTACTGATAGACAGACGGTTCAAAAAGAAAGACAGCGGCAATAGGTTTTCTTTGCTACCCGCCAGTATCAGTTGCAGAGACATCGTAGTTATCAATTTGTTAGGCGCAAGCTAAAGAAGAGGAAATTTCTTAAATTAGTAATATGAAAACAATAACATTAACTATACCAGATAGTGTGGAGCTCAATGAGAAACAAACTGCACGATTTTTAGCAGCCAAACTGTATGAATCGGGAAAATTAACGTTAGGACAAGCCGCTGATTTAGCAGGTCTTTCTAAAATGGCCTTTGCTGAGACACTGAGTGATTACGATGTGTCGCTATTCAATTATCCAGCTAGTGAAATAAGTAAAGATGCCGCTGTCATATAAAATTGTTATTGCCGACTAGCTGCTTCATTCTGCTAGACAAGATTGATGAACTGGAATTGCTAGAACGGTTATTTGACAAAGTTGCGACTACCAAAGAAATCGCTCAAGAATTTGGGAAAGAGCTGCCAGACTGGATAAAAGTAGAATCAGTAGAGGATGAAAAATATCAAAGGATATTAGAGTTAGAAGTGGATAAAGGAGAAGCTAGTGCAATTGCCCTAAGCATAGAGAAAGTAGATGCTTTGTTGATATTGGATGATTTACAAGCTAGAAAACTGGCTGAAAAGTTAGGATTACGTTATACTGGCACCTTAGGAATGATTGCCAGAGCAAAAAGAGTGGGAGTAATAGAATCCGTTAAACCTATTATTGAAAAGATACGCAATACGAATTTTAGATTTAGTGAAGAAGTGTTTGCTACGATAATAAAAGCAGCTGGCGAAGAATGAGCAAGAAGTCTATGCCTAACAGAATGCACCAAACCTGTCTGTTTGAACGGTACTCGGAAGCTGGTTACTCCAAGTGCTGGAAACGAAAATAACAGAAGAACGCTAACAACGTCGGTCCGGCTGGTGCATCGGCCGTTATAAGCCACCTGAAAACAAAAGAAAAATAATGTCACGAGATCTGCGCTATCCGACAGTATCAGTCGTATAACGGAGATGTTTCTGTTATCAATTTGTTAGCTACTATGCAAATTTTGCTTTTTCAGAGTTTCTCTATGCAATTGATAGAACAATAACAACATCAATGCGGTAGCTAAAATGACTAGAAAGGGATTTAACAATTGATGCTCAAGATTGATCACATTTACTTGATGGTGTTGATTTGCATAGTTAAGTACCACCAAAGAACCATTGTATAGTACATGACCTATTATACTTAACCATAGATTACTCGTAATATAGAATATACTACCGAGCACGATACCTGCTAGAAATCTGGGTAAGAAACCTGCAAACCAAAAATGCAAAAAGCTGAATATGAAGGCCGTGAATAAAACCGCTACCCAGATATTAGAAAAGCATCTATACCAAAGAGGCTGCATTGTTCCTCTAAAAAATATTTCTTCACAGAATGATGGCACTACTGAAAATACAACCAGATTTAATGAGAGTTGCCAGAAATTATTCATTTTTAAATGCTGCGCTAGTTTAGCATGAGCCTTTGTTTCACCTGCTTCCATCCAGTGAAATAAGGGAATTGATTTGTTAATTTCTAACAGCCAATTCATTAAGATGATACAACAACCCATGATTAAAACTGTGATAAAAAAAGATTTTTTACTAAATGAAATGCTAAGCCTCCAATAGGTAAGAAGACTTCGTTTAGTAAAGAGCTTAAAGGCAATGAAGGCTGGAACTAAAAAAGCAAATACTGAGATTATGCTTGGGGCTAATTTAGCAACCTGATCAGAAGTAAGCGGTTGGATTGTCAGAACGATGAACGAACCTAGAACGCTTGAAAAGCAATAAAAACCGAACAAAAGCAACAGTTGTCTTTTAGGTGAAATATCTAACATAAACTTGACGTGACAGTAGAAGATTAAGCTTAAATTTGTGTTCTTCTGGCGACTTTTCCTATAACAAAAACTACCCAATCAACTCAGGAAAGCTTCTGATCACTTCGTTGGAATGTTTTTTATACTGATGAGGGGAAAACCCAGTGAACTCCCGAAACGAGCGGATAAAGTGGGACTGGTCGGCATAACCTTGGTCAAAAGCAATGTCTGAAAGCTTCTCGTAAGAGCCACTTCTTAGTTGTTGTAGGGCTGCCTGAAAGCGACAAATCCGGGCGTACAACTTAGGTGCGATACCTACCCACTGCTTAAACTTACGCTCTAAACTTCGTTCCGAAAGGTGCATGTCATTTTGCAGATTTTTTAGTGAGTACGTTTCCCACGATTGTTGTAGATAGGACACGGCGTACTGAGTAACCGTATCAAGAGGGTTATTCCGTTGGTTAAGCAGAAAAAGTAGATAAGCCGAAATAATTGCTATTTGCTCGGTAGTTGATTTTGCCGAATCAATTCGCTCGGATAAATAAAAATTCCGAGTAGTCAACTCAACTTCCGAATCCACGCAGGTGTTGGTGAGTTCGTGGGCATCCCACCCAAAAATGCTTTTGATGGCCGTAGGATAAAAATACACTCCAATAGTGCGGAAGGTACTCGATGCCTGGAGCCGTATAGGGTGGATGGTTTGCCCGAATAGAAACAAATGAGGAGCTGGTTGATGCTGATGATCGTAGAATTGGCTGCTTTCGGAGGCTTGAACCAACATACCGGGACAACCATCAGCAATTGGTCCAAATGTTTTAGGCAAACCGCCAGCACTACTATTATCAGCTATCCAAAAGTACCGAACGTATGCCCGTAGTGCTTCGGGTGGGAAAATCTGCTGATAATTCACGGGTACTTGGTTGTTGGTAACTAATTAATTCAAGTTGCTACCTATGAAAAGAAGTGTTATCGTATGGGATAAGATTGTATTTTTGAGGTTCTCACACTTCAAAACACTTATTCTTATGCTCAACGATAACACCATTGCAATATATGTGATTTTAGATGAT
>JBCCTI010000063.1:0-42756 GCA_039198955.1 Bacteroidota bacterium
GATCGTATTGCCCAGCGGGGCATGCAGTTTACGCAAGGGTACGCCGCTTGTCAGGTATGTAGTCCGTCCCGGGCCAGTATCATGAGTGGTAAATTTCCCGCCCGTCACGGCATCACCGACTGGATCGGAGCCCCAACTGGTACTGACTGGCGTGGTCTTAATCGGCATAACAAGTTACTTCCGGCTGAGTATGTTCATCAATTGCCTCAGGAATATATCATTATGCCCGAAGCATTCCAGGAAGCTGGCTATACGACCTTTTTCTCAGGTAAGTGGCACCTTGGCAGCGAAGGTTCCTACCCCGAAGATCACGGCTTCGATATCAACGTGGGTGGCTGGGAAAAGGGTAGCCCAATGGGAGGCTTTTTCGCTCCGCATAATAATCCCAAGTTAGAAGCTAAAACCCCAGGCGAAAGCCTAACGTTGCGACTCGCCGAGGAAACGGTAGACTTTCTGAAATCCCATCGAGATTCTTCCTTCTTTGCTTTCCTGTCATTCTACGCCGTTCACGCCCCACTAGAAACTACGCAGGAAAAGTGGGCCAAGTATCGACAAAAAGCCCAAGATCAGGGAGTGGCAGATACGGGCTTTGTGATGGAGCGGCGACTGCCCATCCGTATGGTACAGGATAATCCCGTGTACGCCGGATTGGTCTCTACGATGGACGATGCGGTAGGAATGGTATTAAATGCTTTGGAAGAGTTGGGTCTGGATGATAATACAATTGTAGTATTTACTTCAGATAATGGCGGAGTGGCATCCGGCGATGCTTACGCGACTACGAATCTGCCGTTGAGGGGCGGAAAAGGCTACCAGTGGGAAGGTGGTATTCGCGAACCTTACTTTATTGCAGTTCCCTGGATGAATAGCGTAGAGAAGCAAAGCGGTGTACCCGTTTCAGGAGTGGATTTCTACCCTACCTTGCTGGATTTAGCTGGATTAGACTTGAAACCTACTGAACATACTGATGGGGTAAGTTTGCTCCCCTTGCTGCAAGGCGATTCTATTACCGAACGACCGCTCTACTGGCACTACCCACACTACGGCAACCAAGGGGGCGATCCATCCTCCATCATCCGCCTAGGCGATTGGAAACTCATCCACTATTGGGAGGATAGTACCCGTGAGTTGTATAACTTAAGAGAGGATCCGAGTGAGGTCGCTAACGTTATTGAGCAAAACCCAGATATGGCGGAACGACTAGGTCAGCAACTAGAGCAGTTCCTTCAAGAGACCCAAGCAAATATACCTACTCCTGACCCTGAGTACAATGAGTCGCTAGCTCGGGAACGGCACGAACGCATGATTAACGAACGTTTACCAGGGCTGGAACAACAACGAACTGAGTTTCTTAAGGAAGGTTGGCAACCTAACGAAGATTGGTGGGGTAGTCAGGTTAACGCAACAAGTCAATAGAATCTTACCACTCGGAAATAAATTGTTCAGTTCTAACCATAGGTAATAGCACGGTTTACTTCGTATTAAGTAATTTGCCTCACTGATTTGTAGTGCTGAAGTATTAAGCACACTTGAAATACAGTAAAGAATAAATGACCCTCCGCAGTATTTTTTATGGCAAAGATGATCGAATCCATGTCTTATGGCGAATATTAATTTTTCTTAGCTGCCTGACTTTAGGTATCACCCCTCTGTTCCTTATCAATAACTCAATCTTGCAGTTCTTTGGTGCTACACTAGTATTAGTTTCTGTCCTCTACCTTAATGCCAGGTATTTAGACAAAAGAAAGTTTTCAGAATATGGGCTAAGGTTTGAGAAAAAAACATTGATCTACTTAGTTGTTGGTAGCCTGATCGGTGCTTTTACTGTCGTTTCTTTGCTAGTCATGGGCGAGCTTTTTGGGATGTTAGCCGTCTCTGGCGTTACAGTAAATCCTGACCTAAGCATCGTATTCCTGTTCAGTCTAAAGATGTTCTTAGTGGCTATTGTGGAAGAAGTTTTCTTCCGAGGGTATCTCTTTACTAACCTAAACCAAGGGTTTCAACTGGGAAAATTTTCTAATAACACGGCTCTTGCACTTGCTGTGGTACTATCTTCGGTTTTCTTTGGATTAGCTCATTTCAACAATGCGAATGCGTCGCTGCTTTCAATTGGGTTTCTCACCATAAATGGGATCGTTTGGTGCATCCCTTTCATCATCACTAAGAACCTAGGACTGTCAATTGGGCTACATGCTTTCTGGAACTTTACTCAATCGCAACTTGGATTTACGATGAGCGGTAATAAAGCGAATCACTCTTCAGTAAACATTGACAATATAGGTTCTGATTTCTGGACGGGAGGTGAGTATGGCCCCGAAGCTGGACTTTTAGGGGTTGTAGGATCTATAATGATGCTTCTACTAACTCTATTGTATCTGAAACTTGATCAACCTGTACAGCAACGTGTGTGATGATGTCTCAACCTCATTGCTTTTGGCACTGGTCTAAAATGTTTGACATTTGACAAACTCTGCCTTCCTTTATAAGTAGCACCCGAAAGAGAAACACTATCAAACATATTGAATTAGTAAAATCAATTGCTCATGGTGACCGAGCGGCATTTCGTCAACTTTATGAGCTGTTTTCTGACAAGGTGTATAATACCGCATTAAGCTATGTGCAGGTAGAAGAAGAAGCAGAAGAAATCACACAGGATGTTTTCCTCAGTGTCTTCCGAAATGCTGCCCAATTCAAAGGTGATGCTACCTTAAATACCTGGATTTACCGAATTACGGTAAATACTTCCCTTAATTATCTGAAGAAAAGAAAAAGGCTTTCTTTTATGAAATTTGGTGAGTCTGAAGTAGATAAGCCTGACTTTGAGCATCCTGGGGTGTTACTAGAAAATAAAGAAAATGCCAAGATATTGTTTAAGGTTATTGATACCTTACCCGAATCCCAAAAAACAGCATTTATCTTGAGTTTTGTTGAGGGTTTGCCCCGACAGCAAGTAGCTGATGTGATGAAGATTTCTTTGAAAGCTGTAGAATCTCTGCTTCAGCGAGCAAAGGGTAATTTGAAAAAGAAGTTAGAAAAGTTATACCCCCACCGAAGGAAAACGTAGAAATTTTAGTCAAAAGGAAAAGTTGATAATTAATTATAGAAATGAGTGATAACGAAAATCAAGAAAAGTGGATTGAGGATGTGCTTGGTAGCATGAACAAAAGCGAACGAGCGAGACCCAAGCCTGATCTATTTACTAAGATTGAGCAACAACTTGACAAGGAAGGAGCAATTGCCGTACCGATACTATGGAGGAGAGTAGCCGCTGCAGCAGCCGTATTACTACTAATGCTTAATGGGTTGGCAATACAGCAGTTTTCTCAAAGTAATGAACTAGTACCCGGAGAAGTGACCCTAGAGGATACCTACCAGCAATCGCTCATTTCTGACTATAAAATTTACGACTGATGAATAAATTAAAGTTCTACCAATATGCTACTGGGGGCTTACTCTTACTTAACCTGATAGTAATCACCTTTTTTCTCTTCACTAAACCAAGACCACCGCATCGGCCAGAACAAGTTGGGCAACGTGCCATTGACATAATGCGACTAGACGATAAACAGCACGAGCTTTTCTTACAGAGTGTGGATCAGCACAAACAACAAATGAGTCGCTTCAATAATCAGCAACGCGATCTACTCCGAACCTACTTTAGTAGCCTTCTTGACTCAACTAATATCGCCAACTCTGACTCCCTGATCAAACAAGTACAAGTCCTAGAACGCAAAAAAATTGAAGCTACCTACCAACATTTTCAAGATATAAATTCCACCCTTAAACCCGATCAACAAGCTGGTTTTGAGTCGTTTGTGAATCAGTCCGTACAAAGAATTCTTACGGGGAATAAAAATAATCCGCCTCCCCCGAAGGATTCTTAAGGCATCGTTGTCTAAAAGAGAAATCAAATAATACACTATGAAGTCTCTAGCAATTTCTCTTTTATTCCTACTAGGATTAGCTTCTTTCTTTTTAGCTTGTAACGATGATGAAGTTAGCGGTGGTGATCCAGAAAATGCCGAATTACATCCCGCTTTTGCCGAATTCGACTCGGATAATTTTTCTATTTACCTCGATGATGACGAGGTAGTCATTGAATCCAATGGGCTACCTAATCATACTTCGCCTTACTGGTCTAATACCACTCCCCGAACTGCTATTGACCCTCGGGGGAATGAACTTACAACTCCGGCATCAGCCGAGGATCATCCGTTGTTTGTTGAGCCAACCGTTACTTCTTATGAATTTATGGCTCCCGGAAATATTGATGATTTTAATGGTGCTTATACATTGCGAGTGCCTGCTAATCCTGAACTTGCCTCTTCATCTTCAGCTACAGGCTTAGGTCCGATAGGCATAGCTGTCAGCGGATCAATGATCTATAATGACCAAGAGGGTCCTAATGTTCCCTTGAACAATGCGGTTCCTTCTTTAGATTATACTGCGGCGCATACTGGGCCACAAAGCTATCACTATCATCTGGAACCGAAGGCTTGGTCAGACGATGATGATAAGCTGATTGGTATCATGGCTGATGGCTTTTTCATTTATGGTCGGAGAAATTTTGATGGTACTTACCCAACAGATTTAGATGAATCAGGGGGGCATTTTGGCCCCACTCCTCATAATCCAGATGGGGAATATCACTATCACATTCAGAACGAACTGTTTTTGAATCAGTACTACCTACTCTTTCCGGGCAATTATCAAGGCACTCCTCATGGTATACAGTAGCTTTTTTACATTATCTCTTCGGCTGTTGTTTAGCATATTGGTGCTCGATAAGAAACTAGAAATAGCTAGTACTGATTACAGCAGCTCCTCTGAAAAGATCAGTGTTGTCCAGGCTAATACTCTAGTCCTAAATCCTCAGGAAGGATTAGTCTACTACCAAGGCCTACCTTTTACTGGTACGTCTGTGAGTTACTTTACTAACCAGGAAAAAGCTACTTCTATTGACTATATAGATGGAAAACGGCACGGGAGGTATATTAAGTGGCTTGACAATGGTACCAAAAGCTTCGAGAGTAACTACAAAGATGGGAAAAGAAACGGAACTACCTGTACTTGGTGGCGAAACGGAAATTTACGATCTAAATCAAACTACGAAAGCGGAATACCCAACGGTATTCAGCAGCAGTGGTACGTTAGCGGGGCAAAGTTTAAGAGAATGAACCTGATAGATGGAAAGGAACACGGGTTACAGCAGTCGTGGCGGGAAAACGGGAAATTATACAATAACTACGAAGCCAAGAATGGACGAATTTTTGGCCTAAAAAGAGCTGAGCTTTGTTATGAACTAGATAATGAAATTGTACAAAGTAAATAGGCTATTGCTTCTATTTACAATACTGTCAGTGGCTTGCAATGAAGTCTCTCAGAAAGGCAGTCGGGTGGATACCTTGCCGTTCTACAATGATGCAACATTTACCCCCCACTGGATAGACCCTAATCACGCAGTACTGGAAACATTCCACCAGATTTCACCCTTTAAGTTGGTTAATCAGGAAGGTAACACCATTACTGAAAAAACCTTTGAAGGGAAAATTTACGTGGCTGATTTTTTCTTCACGACGTGCCCCGGTATTTGCCCGAAGATGACTGCCAACATGTCGGTGTTACAGGAAGCCTTTTTGGATGATGAGGAAGTCATGCTACTCTCTCACTCAGTCACTCCTGAAACCGACTCGGTAGCGATACTGAAAAGCTACGCTGAAAAGAAAGGAGTTAATTCAAATAAGTGGCACCTAGTAACCGGCGACCGACAGTTAATCTATCAACTGGGAAGGAGGGATTATTTTGTAGAAGAAGACTTAGGCTTAGCGAAAGGCCTAGACGAATTTCTTCATACTGAAAATTTTGTCCTCATCGATAAAAATCGTCACATCCGGGGAATCTACAATGGCTTGAATACTGCATCCATCAACCAACTGATTGCTGATATCAAAACCTTAAAAAAGGAACTGTGATCTCTAGATTTCCCCGTAATTTCTAATGCGTTTCCTGACAATTTCTACCCGAAGATTACGCCAGTCTTGAGCCTGTACTTCCCATGGTAGATTTGATTTTGTATCTCATTTACTTGTTTAGAGTAATCTAACTCCTTACGTTAACTCTTATTCTGCTAGCAAATCCTGCTTTAAATCTCTATAAGGCTATTTTTTGGTCAGTGGTAAATTATATTTGACCAGTTAAAGCATGATTTGTAATGGGACTGTTTGTACTGATTTCTTTACTGGGGCTTATCCAAGGCATTTTCATCGCTTTGCTTATTCTCAATAGCAAGATTTTTAGAAGCGATGCTAATAAATATTTTGCCTACTTTCTGCTGGTGATTTCCGTCATAGGATTTGATTCTTTGCTAAGCCCTTACTACGAAAACCTATCCCAGTTTTGGTATATCTTCTTCGATATTGTTGGCGACGATATTCCGTGGGTGATGATGTTCTACTTACCTCTTTTTACCTTCTTTCTCAAATCCACTAAAGCTACCACTAGTGTTCCAGTAGGTTACTTTTACACGCCATTCTGGGTATTCGTCGTTATCAACTTTTTCATTGACTTGGATCTGGACTTCAATCTAATTTCTGTTCCAATACTTACCGACAATCGCATCATCTTCTATATGTTGGAAGATTATATTGGTTTATTACTGACTGTCTCTTTACATATATTTGTTTACGTGAGGGTGATAAAGAATTTTGATAATCAATGGATTCGGAAGCTGTGGTGGTACGCGAGTGTTCTTATCTTTATCTGGTTCATTATACTGGTAGACCTTGCTTTTTTCGATAGCCAAAGTATTGACAGTTTCCTCAATATGCTCTGGGTATCCATCGCTATCTTTATTTATTGGCTAATGTACTCGGGGCTACTCCAATTCAACTTATCCAATAATCGGAGTATTTTGAAGAAAAAGTTAAAGGAAGATACTAATACTCAAAAAGGAAGACCAAAACCAAGTTCTACATCTGATCAGCACTACCAAGCATTGCAGGAGTTGATGATCAATCAGCATCTCTATCGTAATCCCGACTTAGGAAGAGAGGATGTTGCTTCTGAACTAAGTATCAGTCCCAGCTACCTAACTCAACTACTAAAAGAAAATACCGGAAAAAATTTCACCTCATTCGTCAACGAATATCGGGTTAAAGCCGTAGAGGAAATGCTAATTGACCCCTCGTTTGAGCCTTTTGACGTATTGTCAATTGGACTAGAGGCTGGCTTTAAATCTAAATCAGCTTATTATTCTACATTCAAGAGCATTAATGGTCTAACTCCTGCTCAATTTAAGCGTATGAAGTCCTAATTTCTCTAAAGTAGCGATTTCAGCACTTCAGAACCCACTGTTTTTTGCACTTTGCCCCGAGTTCAAAACAGTGTTTCCTATGCAATTTAAGCTACTAGTAGTTTCCATTATCTTTTATCTCGGCATTTCATTACGAGCCGAAGCCCAGAGTCCAAAGATTAAATATCTTTCGGTTTCAGTCATGACCGAATCGATTGCCTTTCCCTTTACTCGACTGTCGCCCTTGCACCCGGGGGTTGAATTGGGGGTTACCTTTCAAGAATGGAATCGCGTCAACTCATCATCCAAGCTAAACACCTACTTAGGTTGGTTTTATCATCAAGAAGTAGATCAAGGCTTTTACCTTCGCGGCGAATACGAGTATGCTTTCAGAATTAAAAATACCGTATCCATTGGCTTACCCATTGGGTTAGGCTACTTGCATACATTTCATACCGACCCGGTATACGAACAACAAGAAGACGGAAGTTTTACCGCCGTCAACCAAACCGGAAGGCCCCACGCTATTCTCAATCTGGGTTTGGGAGTGAGCTATTTGCGGCTAAGAAGTCTGCAACCTTTTATCCGCTACGAAGTGATGGCTCAAAGCCCGTTTGTAGCTACCGTACCAGTAGTATCTCGAAGCTTTTTAAAAGTAGGGGTGAGCAAAAAATTCTAGAATTATGAAAAGAATAACATTATTACTAATCTGTCTGTCTGGTCTCACTTTGCTGCGCTGCACCGAATCAGAAGTTCTACCAAGTACCTACTACGATCAACCCTCTTCGTTTGCCGATTCTAGTGCTGAACATCCCCAAGCAGCGGTATATCAAAGTATTTTAGACCAACACCAACGCCAAGGGTTGGTAGGAGCTACGCTTCTGATAAAAGACCGGGATGGTTTGTGGATGGGGGCTGCTGGTTATTCCGATATTGCCAGCGATGTAGCTATGGCACCTGATCATGTATTCTTTATCGCTAGTATTAGCAAGCTGTTCACGGCTTCAGCAATCTATCGATGTATTGACCAGGGACTACTATCCTTCAACGATAAAGTCAGTCAGTGGCTAAGCGATGAAGTAGTCGACAATGTGGAAAATACCGATCAGGCTACCATTGCCCACCTGCTATCTCACCGAAGTGGCATTCTCGATTTTTACACCACCCAGTTTGATCTTGACCGATTGAACGCTGATCAGGAATGGACTAAAGAGGAGGTACTCAGGTATATTTACGGTAAATCAGCTGAGTTTGAAGTAGATGCGGATTATAGCTATTCCAACACCAACTTCCTCCTGCTTTCTATGATCCTGGAGCAGGTATCGGGAAAATCATTTGAGGAGGTGTATCAAGAGGAAGTATTCAATCCCTTAAACCTAACTTCTGCTTACTACAGTGAAGAACAAATCATCCCGGAAGGAGTAGTAAAGGGGTACGTAGACCTATACGATAATAATCAGTTCGTTGAGTCGGCTTTTTTGTACGAAGATGAACTGGGGATTGGGGGCGACGGCGGAGTAGCTATTAATGCTTATCATTTGGCAATATTTCTTGAGAATTTAGTGAGTGATGATTTTATCTCCGCTTCCTCCCAGGCACTTATGACTGACTGGTTTCCATTACCGGAAGATTATCATTGGGAAGAATATGGTCAAACTGAAAATGGGTATGGCATTGAGCGTTTCAATACCAAATACGAATCAGCTATCGGGCATACCGGAGGTATTGATGGATTTAGCACCTACGGTTTTTATTTCCCTGAATCAGATATGACTTACGTATTGCTGTGTAATTCGGCCTCTCTTGCGAGCGGAGATATTCACGCGTCTTTATTTGAAGAAGTACTGGATATGATGTTTAGCAGCCGATAAGATTAATGACTAATGATTGATGAGTAATCAGTCATTAATCAAGTTGGTACTACAATGCCTAGCTCCCTTAAAGTTAGAGGGTATCCTTGAGTTTCATCTTGGCAGCTCAAATAAATTTCCTTACTCTCCATTTTCGGGAGGTATCTTGCTTTAATGCTTAGAGACTTCCTCGAGTTCACTCAGCTAACTGGGCATCGTTTAGCAAGGCTTCACCCTGACTGAATCATATGTTTTCAAAATTTTCCTGAGTTCACATCATGTTCGGGTACCGGCTCTACATTGTCCCAGTGCTCGACGACCAGCCCATCTTCTAGCCGAAAGATATCGACTTGGGCATAATCCTGGTTAGTAGTGCCATCGTTCCAGTTGGTTTTACATAAGGTAGCGACGAAATTTCCTTGCCCAACCAGCAGTACGATTTCCTCGTAGTTTAACGGTCGGTTAGGCGTACTGACCAACTTCTTGAAGTGCTCTATCCCATCGGCTACGTCCTTATTATGTTGGATGTACTTCTCGGAAGAGATGTATTTTGGTAGGTTCTCGGGGTTCCCGCCTCTCATTAACCCATCTTTGATCAGGTTTTTGACGATCTCCTTATTGGTCTTGGTTTTATCCAGGTCAGTTACTTCCGTCGGTCCATCTACCGAAGTGTGCCCGGAGGGTGTAGAATCCGAATAAGGGGCAATCACGTCCCAGTGCTCCAGGATTTTGTCATTTTCATCGGTGTCAAAAAAGTCGGTGGTGACCCATTGTGCTTCACCATTGTTGATGTTTTGATAAGCTTGCAGGAAAACATATTGCCTATCCTCAATACCTCGGATAATTTGTATATCTCGTGACGGATTTCTCGCTATAAAGGGCTCGAAAAACTCGACAAACCCTTCTACACCATCACGAACCCCAGTACTATGCTGGGTGTACCGTTCGCCCGTGTACTTGGTAACTGCTTCTCGCGCATTTCCATCTCTAATGCCCTCTATGTAGAGGCTCTTGGCATTTTCTAATTTTTGCCCCATGATTTAGTTATTTGATTTTAGGTTGGGATTTCCCCTTGTCTATTTATTTTATTTCAAAATTCAATAAGATTAAGCCTCTGGGCAAGATAGAAATGAGTCAAAAGACTGTAGAAATCGGAAAGTACCCTAAGATTGTATAGTGTAGGTATCTCGAAAAGATTGTGGGGCTTTATTAGTAAGTCTTTTAAAAAACTTAAAAAGATTAGTAGGCTCATCAAAGCCCGATTGGTAGGCAATCTCTTTGATACTGAGATCAGTGTTAATGAGTTTTCTCTTGATTTGTAGCACTAGAAGCTCATCTATTAAAGTTTTAGGCGACTTATTGAGTATTTGTTGGGTAATAGTATTGAGCGTCCGGGTGGTCAGGTTCATTCGGTCTGCGTAAAACTGTACTGCCCGGGACCTAGTACAGTGTTGCTCAATGAGCGTCTGAAACTCTATGAACTTACGGGTGTATTTTTGATCCAACTTAACCTCTTTGGTAATTCTGGTTCTATGAATTTTACTAATTAATACCTGTAGTAGGTTTCTAATGATACTTGAGCGATGTATATCGGCATATCGATTGAATTCGTCAGTAATCTGTGCAATGATAATAATGATTTCTTTTAGCTCAGTAGGTGACAAGTCAGTTGTCTGCTGAAACAGCAATTCATTAAATACTTCTTTGATTTTTTGGGCACTTGCGTGCTCCATGAAGCTAAGCACAAACTCTTCGGTAAATAGTAGGACATGTCCTATGGCAGAACTGGGATGAAAGCTATGAGTTTGATCTTTTCTTATGGTCAAGATTGTACCTTCATGATAGGCATATTCTTTAAAGTCAATGGTATGCCTTCCGTTTCCACTGGTTATTAGAATCAGTAAGTAAAAGCTAATCTGATGAGGATTGAGTTGGTTATGGTCTAAATCTTTGCGGTGGAGGATATCTTCCAGAGGTAGAATTTCAAACTCTACCCCTGGATGCTTAGACCGATCAAATTTGACTAGATGAATTCTTTCATGCATACCATTTGTACATAATGGTTTGGCTAAACGCAGTAGCCTCGCACCGTGGCTATTGCCGTTTTAGTTTTTATTTGCGGTTGCGATTCTTCTCTTATTTCTCTAACCATTCTTTAAAAGCAGTTACTTTTAATCGGCTTACTATCGGTTTTTCTTCGGTCTTGATTTTAAGTTCTACCGCAATTTTTCTGTTAAAATAAGGCTCAAATGAAACGATTGCTTCTTGGTTGACCAACAGTTGTCGATTGATTCTGAAGAACTGGTTAGAATCGCAAACTGACTCAATATAGTCTAGTTTTTTAAACAGCGGATACTTCTTGCCCTCAAATGTATAAAGATAGACCGTTTCATTTTCCACACTAAACATTGCAATTTCCTCGACTCTTTTTATCACGGTTTTTCCTCTAAACTGGGTGAGAAAACTTTTTTGATGTTGTTGGTTCTCTTTTGGCTGAAAATGAATAGGCGGAAGGCTTTTTGTATTTAGATTGGTGAGTAACCTTTTGTATTTCTGAAGAGCCTCATGGATTTCTGTTTCTTTGAATGGTTTTAAAAGATAATCAATCCCGTTGTTTTTAATTGCTTGTAGGGTGTATTCATCAAAGGCGGTACAAAATACAATGGGTACAGTTACATCCACGTGCTTAAATATTTCAAAACTTTGCCCATCGGCTAATTGGATGTCAAAGAAGAGCAGGTCTAAATTTTGTTGGTATTTACTTAGATAGTGAACCGTTTCGACAATGGACTCCAGTTTTTCCACGACGATAAAGTCGCTGTCTTGTTCTATGGTTTCCTGCAATAGCGATGCAGTATGGGCTTCGTCTTCAACAATTAGGATATTCATGGTTTAGACCAGCTTTAATTTAACGCAGAATTGCTCCGGGGTATGAGCAAAAGTGAGCCCCTGCTTGATATTCATAATTTCGTACCTTTTTCTCAGTAGTTCCAATCCCAAACCCGTTGTTTCACTATCTTCTATTTTGGGCTGAATATTATTACAAACGCTGATATAGAGGTCGTCTGTACTTGTAATGGTAATTTGCAACGGGTTTTTGGCGGTCATGCTGTTGTGTTTAAAACAGTTTTCTACCACTGTCTGCAACGCCATGGTGGGTATTTTATACTGAAGCAAAGACTCATCAATGTTAAGTTTTATTTGAACTGCTTGTTCGTTTCTACTTTTCATCAAAAACAAATAAGACTGCAATACTACCAGTTCTCTGGAAAGTAGAATGGTCGTATGCTCATTGTGCTGGAGGGTTTGCCGGTAAAAGTCTGACAGACTTAAAATAAACTGTTCAGCACCTGCATGTTGTTGACGCACCATTGAGCGCAGGGTATTCAAAGAATTAAATAAAAAATGCGGGTCAACTTGGGTGCGTAGCGTTTTTAATTGAGCTTTATAATTCTCAGTTTGAAGTTGTTCTTTCTCCAAAAGTAAACGTGACACCTTTCGTTGCGATTTTAAGGTATATTGAATCGTTAAAAACAATAAAGTGGGGGGAAGCAATCTAAAAAGTATCCCATCAGTATTTACATCAAATAATAGAAAGAAGACTGCTACTAAAATTAGGATAATGCTGAATAATGCCAACGCATACCATTTCTTCTGGCCTTGTTTAATATCCCATAATAGCCATAAGAAATACCATAAATTATAGAGCACAAGAGAAGAATAAAGCCACACAGCAATAAAGGAGTTGTCTACCGAAGGTATTATTTCATCGGAGGAATAAAAACGCAATGCTGGCAGTATCAATGCCAGTATGATCGGTAGTATGGTGGAAAATTTAACTTTCAAATTTTATGTTGTGCATTTTCTGATAGGTATTTCCTAATCTACCTCATTGGTAACTCATACTTAGCTCGTTGTCTTTGTTTCACACGCCATAAGAAAAACACTGCTAGGCAAAATAGTATCGTAAATAAGAACGGGAAAGCTGATTTGAGCATTGCAATAGCTGATTTTTTTCCAACTTCTCGCTGCGCAGAATAACCTTCCGGCATCTGGATCACCCCCGCGGTTACCGCATAATCTTGAAATTCTGATAACATTTTCTGAAAAAGAGCCGGATATTCCGCGGCAATGTCATTCGTCTCACCTGGGTCACTGGGCAAATGATACAGGTGCCAGGTATTATCTCCGTGTGGGATATTGTTCTTCACAATCTTATATCCATTTAAAAAGTAAGCCGCACTATTTCCAGATTCCAACCCCACCCCTTCATCCTTATCGTAAATAGGACGGCGCGAGTTGGTAATGTGAGGTAGCATACTTTTCCCGGTAATGGGGGCATAGCCTTCGTTAGCGGAAGTAGATAGCCCTACCAGATCGTAAATGGTGGGCGCAATATCGGTGAAAAAGCAAAACTCATCAGACTTCGTATTTCTAGGTAGATTTTTTCCGCTGATAATCAGCGGAACCCGCAGACCGCCTTCACCAGTATAATATTTAAAATACGAAAAGGGAGAAGCCATAGCATGGGCAAATTCTGGTCCAGTGGCTCCGTAGTATCCTTTGCCTCCGTATTGGTCGAAATCACGATGGTATCCTTGGCTAAGCGCCCATTTTATTACTATATCATGATATTCTGCCCCCTCGGGTCCGTTATCAGAAGTCACGATAAAAATTGTATTATCCATCAATCCTTTTTCGGTCAGATAGTCAACGTAGCGTCCTATGTGGAAATCCATGGCTTCTATCATTCCTGCTGTAACCGCCATGTCGATGATGTACATCTCCTGCTCTTCTTCACTGAGTTCCCCCCATTTTCTGAATTGAGGGAAGACGTCGTTTAACTCGGCATCTTGAGGAATGAACCCCAATGCCTTGGCTTTTTCAAATCGGCTCAGACGGAGATTATCCCAGCCCTCTTTGTAGGTTAATCTGTAGGGTTCAACAAATTCCTTGGGGGCTTGTATCGGAGTATGGATAGCTTGAAAAGCAATGTAGGAGAAGAAGGGGTTCTCCTTATTTTTCTCTTCCTGATGGAAGGATATAATTTTGTCTACGTAGGTCTTGGAGGAATAAAAATCATCGGGAAGGTCAACCTCCATCCCATCAGCGTACCACTGGGGGGTGGATTGCATCGGTAAGTATCCTTGGGCTTCATAATTATTGGCACCGGAAGCTCCTAAAACAAAAGAGCGGTCAAATCCTCTATTGGTAGGTAAGGTGTTTTCGTCATGCCCCAAATGCCACTTTCCGGTCACGTAAGCATTATAGTGTACTTCTTTTAAGCGAGTAGCAATGGTTTGTACGCGATTACTCAAGACTCCCCCGTATCCGGGCTTATCCCGACATGCTTCCGGAAGCATTTCTGGCAAATTAGCAACTCCGGCTAAGTGACTATCCGTGCCCGTCAACAGCATAGCTCGGGAAGGAGCACAGGCCGGAGAGGCATGCATATTAGAAAACATCATCCCCGTCGTGGCCAATCGGTCAATGTTCGGGGTACGGGCTTCTCCGCCAAAAGCACCAAAATCCATCAGACCAGCATCATCTACTAAAATCAGTACGATGTTAGTTTTAGCCGAGTGAGAATCCTCTTGACCATGAACCGAAGTGTTTAGCCCGATGATGAAGAAAAGTACAATCAAGTACCCATTTATAGCATTCATTGGTATTACTGGTTTTCAGATAAAATCTTCATAATCATTTGCGAGGTCTCATGTCCCGAATTTTGATTCTGCCCGGTAACAAAGCGCTTTTCTTCATCTACCACCGTGAGGGTAGCAAATATATCGATACTTTTGTGGTTGGCTTGGAAGTTGGCTCCGGCTTTTCTCAACTCAGTTTCCGGGTGTTTGGGGGTAAATGTAATCCCCAACTGATCCAACTGTTTTTGGGTTACTCCGGTCATGGTTCTAGCCTTTATCAAATATTTCCCGGTACTGTCTTTCGCTTCGGTAAAGGCGAGAGCACCGTGGCAAACGCTCCCAAAGATTACATCTGAGTTATAATAGGCCTCCGATACTTTCTCCGCTAAGATTGCTGACTGTGCCATATCGTAAGCCGCACCCCAACCTCCGGAAAAGAAAACAATATCATATTGCTTAAAGTCGACTTTTTTAAGAGGAATGGAGTTTTGTACTTTGGCTTGAAAGATATCGTCTCGCAAATACCTTTTATCGGCATCTTCTTTAATGAAGTAGAAGAAAGAACCAGGGTCGATAGGTATTTCGCCACCTTCAATGCTTGCCAGGTCTACCTGCATATTGGCATCCAGAAATTCATAATAGGGGATGGTCATCTCCGAGCCGAACACTCCCGTGGCATTACCTTGGGTTTCGCCCGGTTTATTCAGCACCCCATGACTGGTGGTTACGATGAGTGCTTTCTTTCCCTTTAAATTGAATTGCTCACCGTCATAATCCGGATGGAAGCCAAAGGAATTTAGCGTAGAAGGCAGTGCTATGGCTCCCACACAAAGTACTACTACAATACTCGATACTATGTAAATCAGGGGTCTGTTGGTTTTCATTTTTTTAATAAATATTTTCTGTTTCCATTTGTCACGATATTAACTGAGGCTAGTCTTTTGACCACTTCACAGTTTTGCTTATCCAGCCTTTACTCACAGTAATAACCAGTTGATTATCCTTTTCTTCTAGAACAGCATCCATCCATTCTCCTCTTTTAGCAGCAAATAATTTTCCTTTCCATTCTCCATCAACCGACTTGACCTCTTTGAGTAACAGCTTTCCTATTTTGGCTTTGGTATTGTCAGAAGAGACGATTTCACCTTTATAAACACCGTCAACCTCAGCAATTTCAATTTTAGTGTTGTCTTTACCCGTATTCCAAATGCCTACTGGAGGTTGTTGGGCATTCAGGGAGAGTCTGAATAAAAGAGCACATGTTAGAACTAATATTATTTTCATGATAAAATTTGTTTTGAATAGTTGATGGAACAATAGGAGACCCCTCGTTATTTTTGTGGTTACCAAAGAGTAGTAGTGCGTTATAACTTAGCACTACCACTCTTGTCATTTTTAAGTAGCTTAATCAACAATTTTCTGATAGGCATTGTCAAGATCATCATTAACGACGAAGGCTAATCCATCAGTCACTAATTGAAAGTTCTCTTGTAAAACCTCAGTTTGAAAAGACCAGCCTTCAGGTAGATTGAGTGTTGAACCCAAAGAGGCTAAATCTTCAATGGTCTGGTCATTGTCAATTCTCCTACTGTAGGATTGCATGATGTATTCTTCACCTTGGGGATTGATCAATTTGTAAACCTCGTTTCCAGCGAGATAGGTGTAGATAGTGTTTCGCTGAACTTCTGTTTCTCTATAGAACTCTTCTGGTTGTATTCCTTCTATTTGTGCACTGAGTGACATTTCAATATTACCAAATGCGGCTATTTTGCTAAAACCTGTACCTCCTGCGTTTGCTTGTACCGCGTTTAATACCCAGTGTCTGGGACCATTCAGCCTAACGTCTACCATTCCAAATTCTTCTTTCAGATCATCTGCATTAAGCGCAAACCAATCAGGATCAGGACAATTGTTATGGCTAATCGAAGCATACACTTCGGTAATGAAAGTACCATTACATTCAAATACTGGCAGCACCTCGCAGTATTGAAAGTTTCTCCAGTCTGAAGGAGGCATTGAGAATTGTGTTCTTTCCTGATTGGGAATTGGGCTATCAAAGTTGGCACAGGGGTCGGTATTCTCCCAATCCACGGCATAGAAGGCTACGAGCCGATTGGCGATTTCCTCACCCTGGTCAGCCTGGAGGAAGTGCCCCGCCTCCTCCAGTCGAGCGTGAGGTTTTCCAGCCGCCCCAGGTACATTTTCTACGAAATTTTGCTGGGTTTCACAAGCCCCTAGCGAGCCTGCATCGTTTGCTCCCCATATAGTTAGAAAGGGCTTGGTGTAAGCGGTGAGTCCTGCCCAGGCTTCCGCATTTACCCCGGCTAACTCATTCACTAAGGATGGAAAGGTGCGTACCCCGGCCATATATTCCCTACTTGGAAATGGAGCATCATAGGCTGCCTCTACATCGGTTGGAAGATCAAACCAGGTCAAGGCTTCTACCACTTCAGACGCTTGAAAGGAGGCTCCTTTCATGGAGTAGTTAGCCCAGTCCGCGAAATTAATCCCACCTGACTCGATAATCAAATCGCACCCATCGTAAAAGGGCACCTGTTGTGCCGGGATTTGAGCAAACGGAGATACTAGATCTTCAATTTCGTTAGGGTTTTCAATGGGGGGTATAGGTTGGATACCTGCGGGTACGACAGGTAGTTGACCATTTCCTACGCTAATCGACGCAAACCAATCAGGGTTGAGTCCGGCTACTCGTAGGCCAATGAGGCTGCCCCAGTCTTGTACAAACAAGTTAATATCGCTCAATCCCAATTGTTGGATAAATTGCTCCAATCGGTTGGCGTGCCCCAGATAACTGTAGTCGGAAATATCTACTGGTTTATCCGAACGTCCCATGCCTAAATGGTCCATGGCAATCACCCTGTATCCGGCATCCGCCAACACGGGTATCATGGTTCGGTATAGATACGACCAACTGGGTTGGCCATGCAGTAGTAGTACCACCTCACCATCGGCTGGTCCGGCTTCGGCATACGCTTGTCGCAATCCGTCAATTTCAACAAATTGATAGGCATAAGGCCAGTCGGGCAGGTTTTGAAAACGCTCCTCGGGAGTTCTGACGAACTGTACTCCGTCAGGAGTCACCAGGGTATCGCTAAGGTTATCTTCGGGAATATTATTATCTACTACAATGTCATCATCCTCGGTACAAGCAGATAAGAAGAAGACCGAAAGAACGAATGTTGTTCGAAAAAATCGCAAAATTATTTTAGTCATTTGTATTGGTTTTAAAATTTATTGGCTTGAAAACTCAATACAAACGAACGATGATTTCGGGGGACTTGATGGTAGAATTAACGTGGATTGAACAAATTGGCAAGTGGATTGAACATTGGACGCAGAAACCCTTCTTTGGTCTTTCATCTATTGCCGCGAACTAGATGAGTCTATCGTACTTTCGAAAGTTCTGATGTAGGGCAACTCAGCTTAAAAGCGTTGCCATCTCGTGGGATAGTAAACAATCCAGAGAAGGATTTCATATCATTTCTTGTCTGCATTCAAAAAGTGGGAAGAGCCAGTATTCCATCTCAATACCTCTAGTTGTATAAAGTTTAAAAATACAGTAAATACACTTGCAAAATGAAAGTGTATTGTTATCTTTGTATACTTGCAAAATGCAAGTGAAAAAACATACTAATAATATTTACCTACAAGAGTATATGGAATCTATAAAAATTGACTTGGATAGTTTGAAAAAAGATACTTGGACAGACCAGGAATTAAAAAACGCTGAGATCATGGTGGACTTTGTTCAAAACTTGATGAACAACCATAACTTTGATTACATCAAAAAGAAATATGGCAACCATAAGTACAAACAGCATAACCAGAGTATGGTAGATGGTCTGACCGGAGTCATCCAGGTAGTCTCAAGTTTTGCTAAGCGGTACCCTGATTATACGTATGATGTGAAACACCTCTACGTAGACGGCCCGTTCGTAACGTTTCATTCGCATGCTACTAACAATAAGAAGCACCGTGGTAATCCTAAAAAAGGCTTAAACATTATGGATATATGGAAAGTGGAAAATGGGGAAATTACCGAGCATTGGGATGCTGTTCAACCTATCCATGGTTCTATGAGGTTTCTTTTCTGGATGATAGGAGGTAGATTTAAAAATAATAATACCTTTTTCTAATAATAAACGTGCTTGCAAAAAAGGTGAGAATGAGGTCAAATTGCCCAGTAAGTTATGCGCTTGATTTTTTTGGAGATAAATGGACGTTATTGATCATCCGAGATTTAGCATTTGAGCAAAAGCGGTTTTACAAAGATTTTCAAAGCTCTAAAGAAGGAATAGCTACTAACATCTTGTCGGACAGACTCAAGAAACTGGAGAATAGTGGAATAGTGCGATCAGCGGTTTATGAACAAAAGAAAACCCAAAAAGAATATTTTTTAACCCAAAAAGGAAAGGACTTAATACCAGTATTACTAGAGATGATGGTTTGGTCTTTTGAATACAACAATGAACTAAACCTTACCGAAGAGTTTGTTCAGAAAATAAAGACCAACCGAGCTGAAGTGATCAAATATTTTTTATCTCAACTAGATGGTTAAATCTCTAACTTTAATGTGAATTTACGAATGTAGCTCAGTAAATCGTTCTAAATCGATAATACCAAATAAGCTACTCATCTCGAGCTTTCTGTTCTACAAAATACGGCTGAAAGGTGTACGAAGAGTGTGTATTCCAAGGAACGTTAGTCTCTGGTAAATACTTGCTGAGTGTCTCTTTCTGTGACTGATATTCACTCTGATTCGTCAGGTTGTTCCACTCCTGCGGGTCATTGGTATGATCGTATAGTTCTTCACCACCATCTTCGTAGCGGATGTAGCGAAAGTCATTGGTGCGAACTGTGTGATTGTTTCTCCCAAAAGTAGTAATAGCGTACCAATCGCCGGGATTGATTACTTCTTCCTTTATGAGTGGAACTAAGCTTCGGCCTTCGTTACGATCGTAAGCGGGTAACCCGGCTAACTCCAGCAGGGTAGGGTAGAGGGAAAGTAGCTCCGCAGGTTCAGTGACTACTTTTCCGGCCGGAACGCCGGGGCCAGCGAAAATGAGTGGCACCTGAGTAGCTGGTTCCCAGAGGGCGTGCTTGGCAAAGGTGCCTTTCTCGCCCAGCCGATAACCATGATCCGACCATAGCACAATGATAGTATTATCAGTGTAAGCACTGTTTTCCAATGACTCTAGTAATCGGCCCACCTGATGATCTACAAAGCTCACACAAGCTAAATACGCTTGGATAATATCATCCCAGTTACCTGATTTAATCGCCCACTCGGTACTGGGCATCATCGGCAGATCATTAATTTTGTGGGCTACCAGAGGGACATCATCTAAGTCATCCGCTTTATACGATGGCAAAGACAATTCCTCGGTTGGATAAAGATCAAACCAGGGCTGAGGAACGTAAAGTGGAACGTGGGGTCGCAAAAATCCTACCGCTAGAAAAAATGGTTGCTCGTACTCGCGATTTAATCGTTCCGAAGCCCAATCTACCGACTGCTGATCGGGCATCAGCGAATCGTTGGCGGGAAAAGCACCCCAGTCGGTGCTGGTGCGTCCGTAGTTCTCTCCGCCGAAACCATCCCACACAAACCGCTCTTCGGGTAATGGTCCAAACCCCTTGTACCGTCCTCCCGATTCATGAAACAATCCTTCAGGAGCATGGCGGTGGAATAGCTTACCAATACCCATCGTATGATAACCCTGCTGCTTGAAGTACTCCGGTAGGAAAATAATATCGGCAGTAGCCGGGTTATCTGACCTAATTTTATTGTCGTCAATCATCCCATAAATACCAGTAGTAGAAGGCCGCAAGCCAGTCATAATGGAGGCCCGGGATGGCCCACATAGCGGAGCTTGACAGTGAGCATTCTGAAAAAGTACTCCCTGGTCAGCCAGCTTGTCCATATTGGGGGTTTTAGCGTCGGGGTGACCCTGCATAACCCCCATCCAGTCATTCAGATCATCAATGGCGATGAAAAGCACATTGGGAGAGGTATTTTGCCCAATTGATTCTTTAGGGAAAGAAGAAAGTAAAAATAATAATAAGAAACTGGAAAGAAGGTTTCGGTTTAAGAAACGCAGTGAAGAATGACTCATATACGGTTAGGTTGCTAGTAGTTGCAGTAGAGAAACAGTCATTCTTAATCTAAGCGGTTTTTTCCTACTTGCCAAATCACCTGCACTCGCTATTTTTGTCATAAACCTAAATACAACCTAATGATAACCCTTGAGCAACGTGAATTCTTTGAAGAAAACGGTTACCTGAAAATCTCAAACCTACTCACCAATGAAGAAGTAGCCTACTACCAAAATCTTTACGAAGATTTTCTATCCAACCGGATTGATGCCAGTCGTTATCGCTCAGATCTAGGTGGTCATGTAGATAATAACACATCTACGGCTACCGAGCGCATTACGCAGATTATGGTACCGTCTCGTGTAGTACCGGACTTACTAAACAAATCGTTGCACCTCAGAACGGATACTCTAACCAAGCAATTGATGGGGGACGATATGGCGTTGGACTTTGATATGCTAATTGACAAAGCCCCGTTTTCCGATACTCCCACTCCCTGGCATCAGGACTGTGCCTACTGGATCGATATGCCCGATAAGCGAGCGGTGAGTTGTTGGGTATCGCTAGATGAAGCTAAGCTAGAGAATGGTTGTATGTGGTACGTACCTGGTTCTCACCTTCAGCCGATGCGTCCTCATCAACCAGCGGGGAAGGGTGGAGGTGCCCTGGAGTGTCAAGCTACTGAAGAAGAAGGAGTAGCGGTAGAACTTCAACCGGGTGAGTGTGTTTTGCACCATGGCGGAACTGTTCATTACAGCCGAGGCAATAGTACTGATCTGCGTCGCCGGGCATTTATCACCAACTTTCGTCCCGAAGCCATGATTGCCCTGGAGCGAGAGCAGGGCTACGATCATACGGGTGAACGAGCCGTGCGCGCTACTGACGCGAATGATAGTTTACAACCAAATAATGAAGCATGAGTAAAGAAGAACTTCCTGGAATTAATCAATTCGACTTAACGGGAAAAGCTGCTATTATCACTGGGGGCTCAAAAGGGTTAGGTCTAGCGATGGCGGCTGGTCTAGCGTCTGCCGGAGCCAACGTTATGTTGGTAAATCGTAATGCTGAAGAAGGCGAGCAGGCTGCCGAGCAGCTCAATGATACTTACGAAACTAAAGCAGTCTCTTTCTCGGCTGATGTAACGGTTAAAGATCAAACCGAAGCAATGGCACAAGCTACATTGGATGCCTTCGGGCGGATAGATATTCTGATTAACAGCGCTGGGATCAATATCCGAGGAGCTATTGATGAGGTAACGGAAGAGGAATTTAAGCAAGTGATGGATGTGAACGTGACGGGTACCTGGCTATGTTCCCGGGCGGTAACTCCCCAAATGAAAAAGCAGCAGCGAGGTAGCATTATCAATCTGGCTAGCACTCTCGGCCTGGTGGGTTTAGCCAACCGGACGCCCTACACCGCCAGTAAAGGAGCGGTAGTACAAATGACCCGAGCATTGGCTCTGGAACTGGCTCCATTTAATATTAATGTCAATGCCATATGCCCTGGCCCGTTTCTTACCGAAATGAATATCCCTATTGCTGAAACTGAAGAGGCTAAGAAGTTCATCGTGGGTGCTACTGCCTTGGCTCGTTGGGGCGAACCGAAGGAAATTCAGGGAGCCGCCATCTTTCTGGCTAGCGATGCGGCCAGCTACGTAGTTGGCTCGATGCTAACCGTTGACGGCGGCTGGACGGCTAAATGAATGTGAAGACAGTTAGTAGTATTCGTGTACAAACGACTATAAGTGCTTACAAGTATTTGATTAAATGAAAACAGTAGTCAAAAATTATTAGTAAAAGCAAAATTATAAATTAATATAGTTATATTTTTAGTTATTAAGAAGCCCTGATACCGTATGTATAATAGAAATAACAGCAATTGCGTTTATGCAGATGTTGTGGGCAATGCATGAATGATTAATTGGATAAGAATTGAGACAAAGAATTCTATATGGGACAAATCAGTTAGTTGATGAATTCACGCAGAAACTTCAAAAAATTGAAGATCCTGATGGAGGATGGACAGTAAAATTTAAGGATACTGCCACTGGAGAGTACTGGATAAGATATGTGGTTGATTTGGGTCGGGGATACTTTTACAATTTGATGAAAACGGATCCTTCCCCTACGACTGATGAATTAATTGCGATCGCTATGAAATCCAAATTCAACGATGAAGTGAGTGCGGCAGCCACGAGACTTTACCTAAATGAAGATTTGTCCCATGAAGAGTATAGAGAAAAACTAATCTCAAAATTAAAAGAGTTTGATTTTAGTAGATTGAATGAAAATGACAAGAGGAGGATTAATACGATTATTAAAGCAGGGCAATTGACAAACAGAGTAAATCAACGTAGTGTGATTGGAAAAAATGTGACTCAGATTGGTATGGATTCTCAATTCTACAACCGGATTGCTGATGAAACCGAGAAAATAATGGAGTGGATAAAATGAAAAGCATATGCCCACAACATCCCGTAGTCGTCAGCCTATCTAAGTTGAGCTTGATTGTTTATTATTCCAAGCGCGGAAATTGATGATTTGAAAGATAAACGCCCACAAGTCCGGCCGTCGGCTCGCCCTGGGCGTTGGGTGCAAGCTGAGAACTTATTGATCAAGGCGGATTGACATCCTACCCATATCTTGACTAACTCAGCATTGGATTTCCATCATCGGGATTCATTTGAGTGATTGATTATTGCTCAGGCTAAAAGCGAAGAGTCGCTATTCTCATATCAAATAAACGCGGTAATCAAGAAAATCAAGCTAATAGCAGTGGTAGCCAGAATAAGCGTTCCTACGCTATGCGACTGGTAGCCTTGCTTAATATTCATTCCGGTGAGTTGAGTCATGGCCCAGAAGAAACTGTCATTCGCATGAGAAGGAGCCGTAGCCCCTGCCCCGGTAGCCAATACGGTGAACACCCGCATCGTAGGCGTGTCCAAGCCCAAAGACGGCAGTAAAGGGGCTACAATAGAAGCAGTAGTGACCAATGCTACCGTAGAAGAACCTTGCGCTCCTTTCAAAGCCAGTGCCATAACGAAGGGTAGAAACAAACTAAGGTTACCGCCGCTAAGGCTACCACTTACTAAGTCGGCAATGCCCGAGTTTTGCAGCATCTTGCCAAAAACCCCTCCGGCACCCGTAATCAGAATGACCGGAGCCGCAATAACAATCGCTTCGCCAAACCAACCGCTGGCTGAAAGTAGCGATTTATCAAATTTTGCTGGAAGCGTGAAAGATAGGAATGCGCCAATCAGCAACGCAATCACCGGGCTACCTAGAAATGATAGAACGGTCGTAAAGGTGTTTTCTCCGAAAGGTTGTGTGGGATACTTGGCAATAGAATTCAGTACAATCAGTACTAGCGGAACGATGATTGGTAAAAAGCACTTGCCTAGCGAAGGATACTTTTTTTCTTCAGTGGTTTTTTCCTCTTCAGCAAATTGAGGAACCAAGTCAATGCGGGAAGCGAAATATTTAGCGTAGAAAAAACAAGGAATAAGCGAGGACAAGCTGATAATCAATCCCCAGAAGATCACCATTCCTAAGTCGGCATCCAGAATTCCGGCGGCAGCAATCGGACCAGGGGTGGGAGGTACCAATGAGTGACTAGCGGTGATGCCCATCGTGAGGGCAATGGTAGTAGCCGCAAAGGGTAGTTTACCCTTAAACGAAAGTGATTTATTAATGGGGTTGAGCATGATGAAAGTGCTGTCCCCGAACACTGGAATAGATAAAATGTAGCCCGTAACCATCATCGCTAACATGACCGATTTCTGCCCAATCCAAGCCAGTATCTTTTGAGCGATGACGAACGCCCCACCCGTTTTTTCCAGAAAAGTACCGATAATTACCCCCAGTAGAATTAATAAGCCAATGCTTCCTAACACTCCGCCAAAACCCTCCGAGATAGATTGTACGATTAGCTCGGGTGGCATTCCTGATAATAGTCCGTAGAGGATAGCTCCTACTAACAATGCCAGAAACGGATGGATATCAAACTTAATGATGGCAAAGATGATAAATGCCAGGGTTAGTAAAATAATCAGGAGAGTGAGCATAGGGAGTGGTCTGGGTAGCGGTTAGTTGGTTGTTAGTAATCAGCGATGCTATTTGTCTGGTAATTAGCGGATTATTTCTTTAAAACCAAAGTTAAGTGCGATTCAAATGGATTGAGAGACAGTTGTACGAAGCTAGATGGCATTTTGAAAAAGATGATAATAATGATGATATTGGCAGTAGTGCATATATGTACCTAAGTTTCTCGAGATCTATTTTATATTGATGGAATTAGCAGAGATCAAAGCAAAGATTACCCCGATATTGCAGAAACACAGTATTAGACGAGCGGGTCTATTTGGTTCGGTAATAACTGGTAATGCTACTGATGAAAGTGATATAGATGTATTGGTCGAGTTAGGGAGCAAGGTTAGTTTACTAGAATTTGTAAGGATTAAACTTGAACTAGAAGATCAACTAAAAACTAAAGTGGATTTAGTAGAATATCAAGCACTTAAGCCAAGATTAAAAGACCGGATATTATCTGAGGAAATTAGGATATATGGCTAAAGGTAGAGATGAATTGGTCTTTCTTGAGGATATTTTAGAGTGTATTCAAAAGATTGAAAAGTATGTTGCTGGGCTCGCAGAAAATGAATTTGAAAACAACTCAGAAAAGCAAGACGCCGTGATTCGGCGAATAGAAATGATGGGTGAAGCAGTCAAAAACATTTCTTCAGAGACTCGAGCGAAATATCCTGATATACCGTGGCGAGAAATAGCTGGGATGAGGGATATGGTTATCCATCAATATTTTGGCGTGACTATCAGTATGGTATGGAAAGTTGCTACACACGATATACCTGACCTGAAAGGGAAAGTAAAAAACATCATAATAGAGTTATTGGATAAAGATTGAATAAAAAAATTACTACACCCGAATAATACCCCGCTCACTCACAATTCCATAAACTTGGTCTCGAGGCTGGGCATTCATTCTCACGTAGCCAGTAAACTGACCGAAGGCCGGTAGTAATCCAATGTTTTTACCGAAGAAATAACAGCGTATCCGCTGGCTTTGACCTAGCCCAAGATTCACCGTTGTGCCAGGGTGAATGTGTCCGGCCAGATTATAAAGATCAGTAGCTTCAGTTGAAATAGCAGGAAAAGTCCAGCCACCTCGCTTCTGTTCAGGTTCAACGATGGGTTTGTGGGAAAACAGAAAAGGGGCTACTTGCCATTGTTCTGGAATGATCTCTAGTTGTGGTAAGTCGTAAGCCGCATCAGGAAGTATATCGTGGTTTCCTTTTACTAGCACAAACGAAAGGGGTTGATACTGCTGCATCCAACGGGCGAAATCCAGCCACTCATTGTTTAGGTCACTATGAAACAGGTCGCCTAGTATTACTACTTTCTCCGGTTGGTAAGTTTCAATGAGTGTTCCTAGTACTACCAGGTCTTGCCAATGAACTGCTGTAGGTATGGGTGAGCCGTTTTTTCGGAAGTGCCCTGCTTTACCTAGGTGTACATCAGCCAGCAATAAAAAACGCTTTTCTTCCCACCAGATAGCTCGTTGAGGCAGCAAGGTAAGCTGTTGTTCCCACAAGCTGATTTGAATCTGAGTAGGTAGTTTTCGGGTAGAGGTAGTGTTAGGCATTTGGATAAACTAGCAAACAATTATGGCTAAGAGCGATTTATTTCAAGAAGACACCGAAAATACAACCAACATGATCAGTAAATCAATCCTGGCCGGAGCTTTTTTTATATTGGGTGGTGAGTTAGTTGCCCTAGCTCAATCGGCTGAAGCGGTGGTTGGCACCTGGTATACCACCGACCAGCGCGGAAAAGTAGAAATTTATCCGTGCAACGATGCTTACTGCGGTAAGATTATATGGCTGAAAGAGCCTAATAATCCGGATGGTACCCCCATACTTGATAAAGAAAATCCAGATGAGTCTCTACAAGACCGCACTATTGTTGGATTAAACATCTTAGAGAGACTGACCTTCGAGGGTGATGGTGAGTACGAAGATGGGAAAATTTACGATCCTGTATCAGGAAAGACCTACAGTTGCTTGATGCGTCTTAAGGAAGACGGCAACGAACTTGAGGTACGCGGCTACATTGGCCTCTCACTAGTAGGCCGCTCAGAAAGGTGGGTAAGAACTGAATAAAATATGAGATGTGAGAAAGGCTAAAGGCTAGAAATTGGAGAGATTTTTACTCTCTGAATAGTTAGAAATTAGTGGAAATTGATAGAAGAAAGAAATTTACACCCTGCACTTAATTCATCCGCTCGGAAATGTCGCTGGTAATTTCGTGGAGTACGACGGGCATCTTAACTAAATCCCGAAAATCTTCTCCCGACTCTTTCATGTCATCGTCTTCAGTTTCGTAATACCAGTGTACTTCAACTTGGGTACTTCGGTCGTGGATTTTTTCCAGTCGCCGAAAGATATCGATCAAACACTTAGAAGAAGAAGTATTAAAGTACTCTAGCTTTACGCTAAGAAGGGTTGTCTCGTGGGGCGACTTTTCGTATTCATCGAGCCACTGCATTACCTGAGAATAAAAATCTACCGAGTTTTCGGGGATTGACCGCCCCTTAATCTCAAGATTTCCCATTTCCAGATCGAAAAAAATATCTGGAGTTTTAGTAGTGCGGGGAATGTATAGATTTGTCATCACAAGCATAGGATATTCAAATAAAGGTGAACAAAAACATTGCCATAGCGTAAACTTACTACGCTGCTCCTTATTTAGTGTACCTTAAGTACGAAACGTCAACTCTAATTTGGATTTTTTAATAGTTTCTGCCCTAAAACCTTTAGCCTCTGTTCCCGTTTACCCCTTGGCTCAATAATGTTAAATATTTTTTTATCAAAAGTTAAACAAAAATCACCAAAAGGATTTTATGAATAAGGTTACGGTTTGCCGAAAGGAGCACTTCAATGCTGCCCATCGGCTTTACAATCCCGAATGGAACAATGAACAAAACGAGCAGGTATTTGGCAAGTGCAGCCTGCCTAACTACCACGGACATAATTATGATCTGATTGTGAAAGTGAGTGGTTACCCTGATCCCCAAACGGGTTACGTTTACGATATGAAGAAACTTAAAGATATTATCCGGGAAGAAGTCACTACCCGGTTTGACCATAAAAACCTAAACCTGGACACGGAAGAATTCCGAAAAGTCAACCCTACGGCGGAGAACATTGCCGTGGTTATCTGGAATTTACTTCGCCCTCGGTTAGATAAAGAACTGGATTTGAAAATCGTATTATTTGAAACTGAACGAAATTTTGTTGAATACCCCGCTTAATAAAAACTAATGTTGAAAGATTCTGCACATAATAATAACGGAACCCATCTTAATGGACACAGTAACAACGGATATCAGATTTCTGAAGAGATTGGTGAAAACCACGTAGGTACTTCCTACGAGACCCCACTGCGACCTGATGCTTTTGAGAAAGATGATGACTTGAAGATAGAACTGATTGCTAAGCACTTTAAGGAAATAATGCTCATTTTAGGGCTAGATTTGGAAGATGACAGTTTAAAAGGAACCCCCCGTCGGGTAGCTAAAATGTACGTCAAAGAGATTTTCAGTGGATTGAAGCCTGAGAATAAACCTAGCGTTACATTGTTTGAGAATAAGTACAAGTATAACGAGATGCTGGTAGAGAAAAATATTACGTTTTACTCTAACTGTGAGCATCACTTTGTACCCATCTTCGGTAAAGCCCACGTGGCTTATATTTCTAACGGTAATGTAATCGGCTTATCTAAAATCAACCGCATTGTGCAGTACTACGCTCGACGCCCACAGGTGCAGGAACGTATGACTGTACAAATTGCCAACGAACTGAAAGCGGTGCTTCAGACTGACGACGTGGCCGTGGTGGTTGATGCGGCTCATATGTGTGTTTCTTCCCGGGGAGTGCAGGATGTCAACAGCCAGACGGTTACATCTCACTACTGTGGCGTTTTTCAAGAAGATGAAGAGAAGAAAAAAGAATTTTTAAACTACATAAGCCTAAACAGTAAGCATGAAATTTAGAGAAAAGAATATTTTGATGGTAGGCGGTACATCCGGCATCGGAAAGTCTGCACTAAATATATTACTAGAAGAAGGAGCATCAGTAACGGTAGCCTCCCGTCAGGCACCACTTACCCACGATAATATCACGCATATCTCTTTGGATGTGCTGAATATGACCGACGAGCTAGCCTCTTTGCCCGACCAGCTACACGGCTTGGTTTACACACCGGGAACAATCACCCTAAAGCCATTTCAGTCGCTGAAACCGGCTGATTTTCAGCAGGAAATCGAGCTTAATGCTATTGGTGCTGTCAAGGTAATTCAAGCCGCACTGAAGAACCTTAGGGCAGCCAAAGGAGCTAGTATTGTGTTGTTTAGTACCGTAGCTGTGCAGGTAGGGCTTAATTTTCATACCGCAGTAGCTATGGCAAAAGGGGCAGTAGAAGGTTTGGGTCGCTCCTTAGCGGCAGAGCTAGCTAACAAACACGTGCGAGTCAATGTGGTAGCGCCATCCTTAACCGACACACCCTTGGCTGAGAATCTACTCTCTACCGAAGAGAAGAAAGAAGCCTCCAACAAGCGGCATCCGTTGGGACGGTACGGTAAACCCGAAGACATTGCCCAGGCCGTGATCTACTTGCTCTCCAACGACAGCAGTTGGGTAACCGGGCAAGTATTTCATATTGACGGGGGACTTTCAGCAGTAAAGCATCTTTAGGTACCAGCTACGATTTCCGTTAAGTTTATCTCATAATCAGTTAGCCCGTCAACTAACTAAGGAATAATTTTTGTTTAAGCTAAATTGAACAAAATAAAACTTTAGCAACTAACAATATGTTGTTATAACATTCACAGGCATTTCACTGCTTACACCCAGGCTATGAAGAGATGTGGAAAATGATATGCGTACCTAGGAAACTATTGAAATGGCAGAATTAATGAAAACCCCCCCTGAAGCATACTTGATCTTCAAAGAGGAACTGAAGAAGGCCGAGCTTGAGAAAGAGCGGTTGAAAAAGGAATATCAGGAAAAGCTGCAGGATATGAACACGGAACTGTCGTATCTCAAAGAGCAAATTTCTTCTCAACAACAAATGATGAAAACAACTTTAAATTACGCCAGCCGTTTAGAAGATGAAATAAACGGCCTACACAGGCAAATGGAAGAAGATAAGAAACGTAGGAAAGGAAGTTTTCATTAATTTTAATTTGACAATTTTTATTTATGAAAGATTCTCCATTGATTCAGGTACCTGAACTTACTCAATTTGAAGACTTTTTTGATGCTAGGTTCGCCCGGGTATATTATCACGATAAATCGGGTATTATCGTTTGCGAGTTGAAATCAGAATACGTGCCCATCGAGCATTTTAAGGACACGTTCCTGAAAATTTCAGGGCTGGTAGAAAGAGGGGTCAATCAGAAGTTTATCTTCGATAAGCGATCACTGCGAGCATTTCATCAACCTTCTATGGAATGGTACTTTGTAGTCTGGAAGAAAGATATGTATCAGCATGGATTGAGCGTTCATCGGAAAATCCTACCCGATGAGCCTTGGTTCCGAAAGTCGGTGGAGATTGCCAAGAGCCAGATTATCCACAACTATCCCGATAACATTGTCGATAAGTTGGATATTCGCTACTGCGTCTCTGTTGAAGAGGCTATTGAGATATAGCGATGGGTCAGAAAGCTTTTTCCCGGACAGATATTGATCATCTCGATAAACGCTTTCGCACCAATTTAATTAACTCGCTTACTGGTTTCAAAAGTGTATCCCTAATTGGATCAATCTCAGCCGAAGGGAGTACCAACCTAGCCGTCTTTTCTCAAATCATTCACGTAGGGGCCAATCCACCATTAATAGGTATTCTATTTCGGCCCCACACCGTGCCCCGGCATACCTTAGAAAATATTCTTGCTACCACGAGCTTCACGATCAACCACATTCGTAGCAGTTTTGTCGGAAAAGCTCATCACACCAGTGCCCGCTGGGATAAGTCAGAGTTTGAAGCCTGTGATCTGACACCCGAGTACCTAGTCGATTTTTCTGCCCCCTTCATATTTGAGGCTTGGGTTAAAATAGGGCTTTCTTACGTAGAACATTATACCCTGAAGTGCAATGAAACGGTATTCTTGGTAGGGGAAATTCAGAAGATCTTAGTACCGGATGATGCGTTAGGTTCAGATGGTTTCATAGATTTAGTAAAGGCAGGTACTATGACTTGTAGTGGCTTAGATGCCTACCACGAAGTGTATGAGACTACTCGCTTTGCTTACGCCAAACCTGATCAACCGATTAGTAAAGTACGATAGTGTCATAGTGCTGGGTTTTTGAACGCTCAGGCAACTGTTGCTCGGTATTTGGTTGTGTGCTCATGAACACTAAAACACGGTGCGACAGCCATCTTGATACTACGTACCATAACACTTTCTCCATGAAGCCTCTGATAGAATTTACTGACCGAGGGTTATACTGTCCACCTGCCAATATTTACGTTGATCCGTGGCGTCCGGTTAAGAATGCCATTGTTACCCACGCTCACTCTGACCACGCCCGCTGGGGCATGGAGTACTATCTAGCGCATCACGATTCAGAAAGTATTCTACGGTTACGTATAGGTCAGGATATTTCGCTGCAAACATTGGCATATGATCAACCGATTAATATTGCGGGAGTAAAGGTTTCGCTACATCCGGCGGGGCACATTTATGGTTCCTCCCAAGTTCGTTTAGAGTACAAAGGTCAGGTTTGGGTAATTTCGGGTGACTATAAACTGGAAGATGACGGCTTCAGCGGTCAGTTTGAACCCGTTCGCTGCCACTCCTTCGTCACTGAGTCCACTTTCGGTTTGCCTATCTACTCCTGGAAGCCTCAACCATTGGTCATGGAAGAAATCCACCAGTGGTGGCAGGCAAATCAGTCCGAAAACAAAGCCTCACTGCTTATTGCGTACTCATTGGGAAAAGCCCAGCGGATTATTCATCAGCTCGATCGTTCTATTGGCTCAGTGTATTTACACGGGGCAGTATATAATGTCAATAACGCCCTAATTACTGGAGGGGCTACATTGCCGGAGTTGCCAAAAGTAACCAGCTCCGTTTCTAAAGATGAACTGCGGAAGTCGTTAATCATTGCCCCATCGTCCGCTTTAAACAGTCCGTGGGTGAATCGCTTTAAGCCTTTCAGTACAGGAGTAGCCTCAGGGTGGATGATGGTACGGGGAGCTAAACGCCGTCGGGCTGCCGACCGGGGCTTTGTGCTCTCAGACCATGCCGATTGGGCGGGTTTAAACGAAGCTGTTGAGGCCACCGGAGCCGACGCTGTATACGTGACCCACGGATTTACCTCGGTATTCAGTCGCTGGCTGCGGGAGCAAGGTAGGCGAGCCTATGAAGTAGAGACCTTGTACACTGGTGAAGAAGAAACAGAGGAGGTAACTACCCTAGAGGACGCCGGAAAATCGGAAAAAGAGGATTAACGAAGCTTGCGCTTTATCAGAAAGACGGCTCCGTCGAGCAAGGCAGTCAACAGATAGTTACGAATAGGCTTTACTGTCATAATTCGGAAGGCAATTACGCTAGTGACTAAGCCGACAAGTATTCTTAGATATGAGTTATTCATAGTCTGGTTGTTTGTTAAATTAACCTGTCTGGATTTGAATTGTTTGGTTTACAAGAAGCAGTTCATCTGGTGAAAGCTAGTGCCTAGAACAAAGCCCACAAAGAGTTTTTTATCCAGATTGCAACCGCTATATTTGCACCGCAATTTATCTAGGTATCAAAAAACTCTATTTATGCATACTTTAGTCTATCTCGTTCCTGTCTTCGGAATCATATCATTGGTTTTTATGGCCATCCGTTCAGCTTGGATTTCCAAGCAGGATGCGGGAGACGAAAATATGACGGAGTTAGCGACCTACATTGCCGAAGGAGCAATGGCATTCTTGAAAGCTGAGTGGCGAGTACTGACCTATTTTGCCATTATTGCGGCTATTCTTTTAGCCTGGTCAGGTACCACTGTAGAAACCTCTAGCCCGGTCATTGCGATCTCATTTATTATTGGGGCAGTATTCTCGGCTACTGCCGGATATATTGGGATGCGAGTGGCTACTAAGGCCAATGTCCGTACTACCCAAGCCGCCCGAACCAGTTTAGCCAAGGCTTTAAAAGTATCTTTTGCCGGAGGAACCGTAATGGGACTAGGCGTTGCCGGATTGGCTGTTTTAGGGTTAGGATCCTTATTTATCGTGTTTTACCAGATGTACGTTCTCAATGTAGCCGGAGCCAGCGTAAACGGGTTAGCGATGGAAAAAGCCCTGGAAGTATTAGCTGGATTTTCATTGGGCGCTGAAAGTATTGCCCTGTTTGCGCGGGTCGGTGGTGGAATTTACACTAAAGCGGCGGATGTAGGGGCCGATCTGGTAGGAAAAGTAGAAGCCGGAATTCCCGAAGATGACGTACGAAACCCAGCCACTATTGCCGATAATGTGGGCGATAACGTGGGCGATGTTGCGGGGATGGGAGCCGATCTGTTTGGCTCTTACGTAGCAACCATCCTAGCCACAATGGTTCTCGGTCGTGAAATTGTTTCTGACGATGCTTTTGGTGGTATTGCACCTATTTTGCTACCTATGCTTATTGCGGGCATTGGATTGATTTTCTCCATTGTCGGTTCTTTTTTAGTACGGATCAGCAAAGAAACCGATAGTGTACAGAACGCCCTGAACCTTGGGAACTGGTCTTCAATTATCCTGACCGTCATCGCATCGTTCTTCGTGGTAGATTATTTGCTACCGGAAAACATGGAAATCCGAGGGGTGACGTTTACTAGCCTAGATGTGTTCTGGGCGATCTTCGTCGGATTGATTGTTGGGGCACTGATGAGTATCATTACTGAGTACTACACTGCGATGGGGCGCCGCCCGGTCAACAGCATCATCCGCCAGTCTTCTACCGGGCACGCGACTAACATTATCGGTGGGCTTTCGGTGGGAATGGAGTCCACTGTTATGCCAACCATCGTGTTAGCCATTGGAATTATTCTTTCGTATTCGTTTGCGGGACTATATGGAGTGGCAATTGCCGCCGCTGGAATGATGGCCACTACCGCTATGCAACTTGCCATTGATGCCTTCGGTCCCATTGCCGACAACGCCGGGGGAATTGCCGAAATGAGCGGTTTACCTGAGGAAGTACGGGGGCGTACCGACAACCTGGATGCGGTTGGAAATACTACGGCGGCTACCGGGAAAGGCTTCGCTATTGCGTCAGCCGCTCTAACGGCACTAGCCCTGTTTGCTGCTTTTGTGGGAGTAGCTGGAATTGATTCTATTGACTTATACAAAGCTCCGGTGTTGGGAGCCCTCTTCATAGGAGCTATGATTCCCTTCATTTTCTCCTCATTGGCGATTGCTGCGGTGGGGAAAGCGGCCATGGATATGGTGCAGGAAGTACGTCGGCAGTTTCGGGAAATTCCGGGAATTATGGAGCACAAAGCTAAGCCGGAGTATCAGAAGTGCGTAGAAATATCAACCAAGGCATCCATTCGCGAAATGATTTTGCCCGGTGCCATTGCGCTGCTAGCGCCCATCTTGGTAGGTTTTGGTTTCAAAGGCGTATTTGCTGAAACTTCTTCTGCTGAGATATTGGGCGGACTCCTAGCTGGAATTACAGTATCAGGGGTATTGATGGGTATGTTCCAGAACAATGCTGGTGGAGCTTGGGATAATGCCAAAAAGTCATTTGAAAAAGGGGCGGAAATCGATGGAAAAATGGAGTACAAAGGCTCTGACGCTCACAAAGCTTCCGTAACGGGCGATACCGTAGGTGACCCTTTCAAGGATACTTCTGGTCCATCCATGAACATCCTGATTAAACTCACCTCAATCGTTGCCTTAATTATCGCGCCTCACATTGCAGTCGACGGAGTTCATTCCGGTCAAGCCGGAACAAGCTCAGAAATGGGTAAGGTAGAGAAGAAAGAAATAAAGCTAGAACAATCAGTTGAGGGTGACTCGAAAGAGGTGGTTGAGGTACACTAAGTAATTCAATCTTTTTCTAACCTATTCCACACACTTTCGGCTTTGCGCCCAATCAGCCAGAACGAGAGAGCCATCAAGCTAAAGAACACTACTCGGTGTAAACTGTCCCAGCCGTACTCAAAGTAGCGGGTGTAGAGATTTAGCAGTAAAAATATAATTCCGATTTCGGTAGTCAGACGCTGTTGCTTCCGCAATCCCCAACCAATGGTTATGACAGATGCTACGGTTAGCAGAATTACAGCGTACCAAAACTGATACTGTGGGGCATCATTCCAAGTGGAAAAGTCCCCGTGATTACCAAAGATGGAAACCATCCAGAGCGAGAAAAGCAGCCCCAGCAAACCCGCGTAATATGTGATGAGGTGAAAAATCTGGGTCTTCTCTGTTTTCTGAAGCACTGAACTACTAACCAGCAATAAAGTTCCGAAAATAGTATAGCGCATTGGAAAGTTCATTCCCAGAAAGTACGATTGTTCGTTAACTAAGTAAAAGGTTTCTAACCCGTACCAAACGGTCAGACTGACTAGGGCGATCACCCATAACAATCGGCTTTGCAGATAAATAGCTAATGCGCCGTATACCAACGTAGCGATGCCCACAAATAGCGCAAAATACCCTTCCTCCATTGCTAATGCTGCGCTGAAGTAAGTGAGAGAAAAGGCGATGAAAATCGCCCCGAAAATTAGTAAGGCTTCGTTGCTGTAGTATTGTAGCGGGTACTTCCTTCTTCGATAGACTCCCCCCACAAAAGTTAGGGCTGCTAGAAAGGCAAAAAGGAAGGATTTAGTGAGGTCGGAAATGCCTAGCAGGGAAGATAGCAGCTCAAGCAGCCACTCATCCAGTAGAAACAATACTGTAGCCAGAATAATACTGGCAATGGCAAAGAAAAAAGCAATCAGTGAGAAGTTCTTCCAGTCGAAGCGGACGTTATTGTTCTTCACTTGATACGATCGCCGTAGGGTTTCGGCAGTGGCGGTGCTAATGATCTGCTCTTTTTCCCAGTGACTAAGAGCTTTTCTTAGCGTCTGATGTTCTTCTTCAGTAACTCGCATATTGCAATATACAAATCCTGAACAATGCTTATCAGCTACTGAGCGGACAAAAAAGAAAACCCACCCGGGTATTCAGAAGTAAATTTACTGACCTGGGTGGGTAGGTGGAACCTTTACCGATAAACGCTATCAGTTGGGACGGTTTCGGCTGGAGCGAGAGCTACTTGATCGTGAACCACTGGGCCGTGCGCCACTACTGTTCGACGAACTAGAGCGGCTTACGCCTGACCGGGTCACTCCTGACCGGGAACTACTGCTTCGCGACGAACTAGAACGGGTTACGCTGCTCGACCTTGATGAACTAGAACGTTTTACACTAGAACCACTCTGGCGTGACCGATTGCTGCTTGCAGAACTAGAACGGTTTACCCGGCTAGATGACGAGGAGCTTTTAGGGCTCACTGACGAGCGGCTGCGCGTTTGATTATACGTAGAGCTACCGCTTGACCTTGATGAAGAGCTCCGGCTATACGTTGACGAAGCATCTCTACGCTGGCTCGGGCGGTTTACCGATGAGCGTTCCCGGCTAGTGGTAGTCCGACTCGTTGTACTTTGGGTAGTCGGACGGGAATAACGGTCATTGCTACCTTTCGTGCGCGCTCGCTCGGTATTGCTGCTTCTATTCACACTTGAATAGTCAGCGCGGTTCCGAGTTACTGGAGTAGACAACGAACGAGAAGACGAAGACCGACTGCTAGAAGAACGAACGCTACGATCATTACTCATTCGGCTAGAGGGCGTAGCCCGTACCACATTCCGGCTCGATGAGCGGACTCCTGAAGTTCGTACCGATGGCGAGGCACTTCGGCTTCCCCGTCTACCGGGTTGGTACATGGTGACCGTGCCGTTACGCAAGGCCGGACCACCGGGACGACTGGCGGGTTGTACTCGGTGAACAGTTACCCGACGACGGGTTACCCGCTCAATCTCCCGAACCTGTGGCCCACTGTAGTAGTGGTAGTTATTATTGTACACATAGGTATTATTAATGACCGTTGTGCCTCGGTATATCCGCGATATTCTACGATTGGGCAAGCAGTAATCGAAAATCCGGGGACTGGTTATGTAACGCTGGGGGACGAACGCCCAGTAGTTGCGAGGTATTCGGCGACCAATATTAATCGAGACATTAATATTGAGTCCGGGTGAAAGCGGTGCCCAACCGTAGTGACCGCCTCCGGAACGCCAGGCGACCCAAGCTGGACTCCATTCGTAGCCCGGAACCCAAGCCCAACCGTAAAAATCATCCAGATACCAGCGGCCGTAGTGGAACGGTGCCCAACCCCAGTCATAATCGGATACCCAAGTATTACCGTAGTCGGTCATAACCCAATGCCCGCGGGTAACGTAAGGTCGGAAACCCCGACGAACCCGAGGAACCCACACCTGCCCGTGACGGGTATCATATACCCAATCGCCGTAAGGTGAAAGCTCTTGGTAAAACGTTTCAAAAGTAACGTAAGCCTGAGCTTTACTAGTTGAGGGAATCAGTAGAAAACAGAATCCGATAAGCAGCAGACCAGCTAGACTAAATTTATATGGAGCTTTCATAATCAGAGAAATTAAATTGCACATAGAAGTATTTTGCCAAAAAGCAGTAAATACTTACATTCTCTTAATAAAGGGGCTAAAATCATGCCTACATTAAAAATTTCTCAAGAAAAGCTCGTTAGATTTAAATGAATAGCTGATGTATTTGGCTGATTATCAATAATTTATAGTTTCAAGAAAAAATTATATTCTCTCTGCTTCAGATCGTTAAATACCAAGAAATTATCCAAATTAGGCTAGTTATCTGGCATCTAAAACCGAAAACTTACGAGAGAATAAGAGATAAATCCCATGTCTGATTGGGAAGATAGTGCAGAGCACCCTCCCGAATTTGGAGTGGGGAAGGAATGTTATTATGGTACAATTGCCCCGTTCCTAACCCTTGGGGCACGATAACTTTCTTATGCGCTGCAAATTGGGCAACAGCGTTTAGGCCTATATTAGATTCCAAAGCGGAAGTCATCCACCAGCCAATATTTCGTTCCTCAGCTAGGGTAATCCACTGTTGGGTAGCCGCCAAACCCCCGAGCAAGGTGGGCTTTAGAATAATATACTGTGGACGAATGGTATCTAATAGCTCTATCTGTTGGGCAGAATCAGTTATGCCAATGAGTTCTTCATCCAGGGCAATCGGCAAGGGAGTAGTTTCGCACAGTTGACGTAATGATTTCCACTGTCCCGTAGCGATAGGCTGCTCAATAGAGTGAAGATCGTATTTAGCCAATTCTTCCAACTTTTGCGGGGTTTCATCAGGTGAGAAAGCCCCATTAGCATCTACCCGAATAATAATCTCATCGGCTGAGTAATTTTCCCGGATATAGGCTAGCAGTGATAATTCAGTAGTAAAATCAATCGCCCCAATTTTTAATTTAATGCAGTCAAATCCCTGGGCTAATTTTTCATCAATTTGCTGCTTCATAAAGTCCCGATCGCCCATCCAAACTAGGCCATTGATTGGAACAGGGGAGAAGTTACCACCCTGGAAGATAGAGGGGAAAATTTTTCGTTGCCCACCGTGCAAAACGTCTCGTAAGGCAGTTTCAATCCCAAATCTTAGTGCTGGAAAGCTGAGGGGGGTACACTTATCAATAATACTATTAATCCCTTCTTTATCTTTTGGGACAGGTATACCTTCTAGTTTGCTTAAGGCTTCCTGAATTTTTTCTTCCAAATCAGGTCGGTAGTCAGGGCTTAGCCCTTTTAGTGGGGCGCACTCGCCAATTCCGGTTACGCTATCGGTTTGTAAAATTATGAAGTAAGTATTGTGCTCGGTAAATGCTCCTCGGGACGTTCCGGCTACAAAGGTGAAATTTAGGGTATGCTTAGTAAAGTCAGCTTTTAGTTTCATAAGATTGTAAAATTGCCGATCAAAAATTGCAAATGGGAAATTACTTCCCGTTATTTTCAATCTATAATCTTACAATTTATAACCACCAAATTTTTATGGAAATTCCGGAAGATTTCACCTTTGACGTTATTGTAGAAATTCCGAAAGGAAGCCGCAACAAATATGAGTACGATCCGGTGAAAAAGATGATTCGTTACGATCGAATGATTTTCTCCTCCATGTTTTATCCTAGTGACTACGGTTTTATCCCAGAAACCCTAGCGGGTGATGGCGATGCCTTGGATGCTTTGGTGCTGGTAACGGAACCTACCTTCCCTGGTTGCTTAATCGAGGTGAAACCTATCGGACTGTTCCGGATGCGCGATGAAAAGGGGCCTGATGCCAAGGTTCTTTGTGTCCCGGTTAGTGATCCCATTTGGAATAAAGTGAATACCTTGGATGAGATTAATCCGCACCTCAAAAGAGAAATTGAGCACTTCTTTCAGGTATACAAAGACTTGGAGAAGAAAAAAGTGGGTATTGACGGTTGGGAAGACAAAGCCGCAGCTATCGAAGTGTATCGCGAGTCAAAACAGCGTTATCTCGAAGAGAATTAGTACTGATTGAAGTGTGATGATGACTTATCACAACAGTTTTTCCTCAAAAATCTCCTCTAGGCCATTGCTATTAATAGCGGTTCTGGGCTTTTGTATCGTACTGTACTTTTATCAAACTGCCCGGGTAGCTGTATCTCCCGCTGACCTAAATGAACTGATTACGAATTCTTATGCAGATTCAGTCATTTCCGATGCCAAACACCGTACTTATGTGAATCTGGTTCTTTTTTTACAGGCAGGGATCGGAATGACTTTCATCGTGGTTCCCTTTGTTATAAGCATGTACCGTAATCGGGCGGTACTAAAGCGAATGAACAATCGGGCGAGATACGTTCAGTCTATTCAGGGAAAACTTCACACTCAAAAATCGTGGGCGGTAGATGAAAGTGATAGTTTTGAGAATCAATTGCTCCAGATGTTCCCTCACTTGACGGCTCACGATTTGAAGATTTGTGCTCTGTTACGCCAGAACTTTTCCTCCAAAGAAATTGCTGAGCAACTAAATATCACGCCCGGTAGCGTTAACACTGCCCGCTACCGTCTTCGTAAAAAACTAAACCTTCCCAAAGAGGCTGATTTGATTGTTTACTTAAACAAAATAGCCTAAAAAAAGTGGTGTTGATTCATTGTCTATCGCTCTGATTTGCTAGTTGGGGGCTTTTTCTTGGTTATTTACCGGGAAAAAAGACCATGCATGTATCACTAAAGAAATGCTGTCTGATCGGCCTACCATTTCTTCTTCTCATTGGAATAAATTATAAATCCCCCGCCCAGAATGATTCCAATGAGCTAGAAACAAAAAGGTCAGAAGAAACGATTAGCTCCGAAGCTGTTGCACCCAACGGCTTGAATAAAGCAGAAGAAGCTTCCCTTGAAAATGAAGAGGTTGATAACCTACATCAGGTTATTCGCGAGCAATTTATTAATGGCGACTGGAGATTTATGACTCCGGTGCTGCTATGTCTAATTCTCGGATTACTAATTGCTATTGAACGGATCGTCCGCCTTAACCTGTCAGTCTCAAATGTAGAACAAACGCTCGATCATCTTCGAGATGATTTGCACAAAGGTGGAGTAGATCAAGCGTTAGAACGATTGCAAAGAAAAAGAAGCTCCGTAGCCATGATTTTTCGGCAAAGTTTGGAGAAGTGGGGAGATGGGATTGAAGTAGTGGAAAAGGCGATTATTTCCTACGGCTCAGTAGAAATGGGCAAACTAGAGAAAGGCTTAGTTTGGATTTCTCTATTTATCTCAATCGCGCCCATGCTAGGATTCATGGGAACGGTCATTGGCATGATTAACGCCTTTGACGCCATTGAAGCTGCTGGGGATATTTCGCCGACATTGGTAGCTAGTGGTATCAAAACTGCCCTGCTAACCACAGTGGCCGGGCTGATTGTAGCGATCATTCTCCAATTATTTTACAACTATTGTGTAGCGAAGATTGACAGTATTGTTAACGATATGGAGCGGGCTTCCATCGCTTTTGTGGATGTACTGGTAGATTTCCGGAATAACGGGTCCGTCTAAGCTACAAGTCTACATGAAAAACTACAAAAAGGCTTTTTTTAAAAGGTTGGTTGATATATTTTTATCAGCCATCTCATGTATAAGCTGCACTTCAGATGGGCATTACGAACGTTTAGTGGGTAGCTGGACTATCGTAGAAATAGAATCTAGAGCCGAACCGGTAAACTTGGATGAAGTACTAGATAACCGTTCAGTTACATTTACTGGTTGGGGAAATTTTCGGCAAGGAACGGGGCAGAATAGTATTCATGGTGAATGGAAAATTTTAGGTGACCGACTACAGTTAATCCAACCAGAAATAACAGATGTGAGAGGGAAAATTCTTTTTGAGAAAGTACAACAGGAGTGGGAGTTAACCCTTTCTGAAGAATGGATGATCTGGTGGGGCACTGCTTTAAACGATACCCAGCATTTGAAAATCATGTTACGGAAGCAACTGAAGAGAGGCGAAACAGCAAATCACCTCTAGTATTTTTTTTGTACATGTTCGTATATGAAACTGTCTTACCTGGAGAATACTAAGTCTTAGAACGCCTTAGTTTCTTCTTTTCTTCCTCTTCTTTCTCTTGTTTTTGTGGATCAGGGAATACTAAATCGGTACTGGAGTAGGTGGTTCCAAAAGTGGAGTAAGCATTGTAAACTTGTGAAATCGCGCTTATGACCTGATCTTTAGAAAGTTCTTTGAGAGGATGAATAAATGCCACCCACATAAGATCGTTGGAAATAGCGTATTTCACATCGAGGGCCGAATGGAAATTGGCCGCCATCGCCTCCTTGAGCTCGTCATCAGAAACGTCTTTTATCTCACGGACCGGGGCAATAATTCGCATCCGATTGTTTATCTGGTCGGTAATACAAAGCATGGGAAGACCATTTACCGAAAACTCCCAGCCGCCATTTTGTCCGGTAATAGTATCAGAAACTACGTAGAGAATTTTTTCCAGCTTTTCGTTATCCATGTTCTGGGAATACGCTGAAGAGAGAAATAGAAAAGCGAAAAGACAAAAACAAACCATTCTTAAGAAGCCCATAGTCTTCAATTTAGAGTGCTTATTACTTCAATGCAGTGAGATAAAGTTAATTTATTTGGCAATAGTAATATGTACTAAATGTATAAATAAAGTACAAATAGTCTGATTTTTTGCCTTTGCTGACTTTCGTAATTTCTCGTAGATTAATTTTTTTGGAACAATAAGCTTATGGAAGCTTCTGTAAATAAAGCAATTATCACTAGCCGAATACAATCAGTAAGAAGAAGAAAATAACACCCGCTACGAATACCACTAGGGTAAGGCATTTGCGATGGTGGGTACCACAACAGATGTTGATACCCCCAAACATAGTGCGATAGCTAATAGCATTGAATTACTTGATAAATCACTTTATCCTGACATCTCGGTCGTTTGTAGTACTCCTCAGCAGTCTGATAAAGACACACAGGCTTTAAATCCTATTCTTTTAGTGGAAGCACTATCGGAAAGTACAGCTAATCGGGACCGCAGTACCAAATTTCATCATTACAGTCGACTAGCATCGTTATTCACTAGGGCGTGTTGACATTTAAACTTGAATAGCGATTTTGGGCAAATTTTCGCCTACTTTTCGTTACTTTCGGCGGCCAATGCTCCGGCATTGCCCTTCTCAAGCGCCTAAATTAGACAAAAATTACCTCCAAAATCACTCATTAGC
>JBCCTI010000064.1:0-41520 GCA_039198955.1 Bacteroidota bacterium
GGGTTTGTAAGTACTGATAATAGGTCGTAATTTCATTTTTTGAAAAGTGTGCATGATAATCATGTTGTTTAGTTCACTTCAAAATTATCATTCTCCGCGCACTTTTCATTCTTTCCCTTTTTTATGAACAAGCCTTGTTTACACCTAGCTTTACAAGGCTATTATTTTACAGATTATCTACCTTGCTTAGTTTTATTTGTTGGTTGTTAACTTTATGTTCCACATAAAATTTGTTACTCCGATTGATATGAGTGTTACTAATCCTAGGAACGACAGATTGCCATCGATCCATGCTAATCGCAGTTCTTCAATTAGATAAAGTACCGAACTAATTGCTGGAAGGACTAAACTTATGCCTCTTTGATAGACTTGACTCGAGAATTTCTTTGCTAACTTTAGAATAAAGCTATTGAGGAATACTATTACTAATATCGGGACTAAGAAGACGACAAAGTACATGCCCATTGCATTTACATCACTGTCTTCTATTGAATATGAAAGTATCCACAGTACTAAGAATGATAATATTAACCCAATTACGATTGCATTATTTGTTTTCACCATTTTAGTATTGGTCTTAACATAAGTGCACCATTAACGACACTTCTACTGCGCCTCCATCTTGGCACTCATCCGCTTGCGCTCGTTTTCATCCAGATAGATTTTTCGCATGCGGATGGACTTGGGCGTTACTTCTACGTACTCATCCTTTTGAATATACTCAAGGGCTTCTTCCAGGGAGAACTCTTTCTTAGGGGCAATTTTATTGTTGTCGTCAGAACCAGCCGCCCGCATGTTGGTCAGCTTCTTTCCTTTCAGGATATTGATGACTAAATCGTTACCGCGCGTATGTTCACCAATGACTTGTCCCATATAAATTTCTTCACCCGGATCAACGAAGAACACTCCTCGGTCTTGCAGTTTGTCAATAGAGTATGGTGTACCCACTCCCATATCCATAGAAATCAGTGAGCCATTGATTCGTCCGGGCACGGGACCTTTGTAAGGTTCGTAGGCTTTAAAGCGATGGGTCATCACGGCTTCCCCGGCAGTAGCGGTTAGCATCTGGTTCCGCAAGCCAATCAAGCCACGAGCGGGAATGCCAAACTCCAGGTGCTGCATATCGCCCTTAGGTTCCATAATTAGCAGCTCACCCTTGCGCTGGGTAGCTAGCTCGATCACTTTACCCGATACGGTGTCAGGCACGTCCACTACCATCGTCTCAATCGGCTCGTGGCGTACTCCGTCTATTTCTTTGAACAGTACCTGCGGTTGTCCTACCTGAAACTCGTAGCCTTCGCGGCGCATCGTTTCTATCAGTACCGCCAAGTGCAGGATTCCTCGCCCGTATACTAAGAAGCGGTCTTCCGAGTCAGTTTCCTCAATTCGCAATGCCAGATTCTTCTCAGTCTCTTTAAACAAGCGATCCCGCAGATGGCGAGAGGTAACAAACTTGCCTTCTTTCCCAAAGAAAGGAGAGTTGTTGATAGTGAAGAGCATGCTCATGGTTGGTTCGTCAATGGCAATGCGGGGCAAGGGCTCCGGCTCTTCTAAGCTGGTAAGGGTATCCCCAATTTCAAAGTCTTCCAGACCGACTATCGCGCAAATATCGCCACTTTGTACTTCGCTCACTTTGGATTTACCCAAGCCTTCAAATACCTGAAGTTCTTTAATCTTTACCTTTTTGATACTACCATCACGCTTAGAAAGCCCCATCGTAGCTGCTTCTTCCAACTTGCCTTGGTAAACGCGACCAATAGCAATACGGCCAACGAAGGAAGAAAAATCCAGGGAAGTAATTTGCATTTGGGGCACTCCTTCCCGCTGGGGTGCTTCGGGAATGTGCTCTAGAATAGCGTCCAGCAGTGGAGTAATGTTATCGGTAGGCTTTTCCCATTCGGTAGACATCCAGCCCGCTTTACCCGAGCCGTAAAGGGTAGGAAAGTCCAGTTGCTCTTCCGTAGCATCCAAGTTAAACATCAGATCAAATACCTGCTCGTGTACTTCATCGGGGCGGCAATTGGGTTTATCTACCTTATTAACAATTACAATTGGCTTTAATCCGAGCGAGAGAGCCTTACTTAGTACAAAACGAGTTTGAGGCATGGGGCCTTCAAAAGCATCTACCAGCAGCAGTACGCCATCAGCCATTTTCAGAACCCGCTCTACTTCGCCGCCAAAATCAGCGTGACCGGGAGTATCAATAATGTTGATCTTCACATCCTGGTAACGAACAGATACATTTTTAGAGACGATGGTAATCCCCCGTTCCCGCTCGAGATCGTTATTGTCCAAGATCAGTTCCCCCGCGTCCTGATTCTCCCGGAAGATCTTAGAAGCGTAAATAATTTTATCAACCAGAGTAGTTTTGCCGTGGTCTACGTGGGCGATAATTGCCACATTTCGTATGCTTTGCATGTAAATTGAGTTCGTTTTCCAAGTAAAGCGCAAAGATAGGAAAATAGGTTCGGGAAAGGATCAGTCTTTTTAAGTGGATGGTACTTCAGTAGTAAGAAATTGCTGTAATACAGTGTGAATCACTTCCTTTTTCTGATTGATATCTGCTTTTTTACTCCGAACCTGCACCACCAATTGTACCTTATCGGCGCTTACGCTCTGCAAGCGAACCTTAGTCTGGGAAGGCTTTACATAAGTACGGAAGGGTTGCAGGCTTTCCTTTATTCGGCTTTCCCACTCCGTCAGATCACTTATCTGCTTAGACTGAACCTCAATGGGCACTTCTATCAGTGCTCCTTGCTGCTGGTTATAGTTAATAACATCAGCCGCAAATACTGTATTGTTGGGAATGATAATACGGTTTTCCTCTTCATCTTCTAAGTACACGTTGCTCAGCGTTATGTCTTTGATAACACCTTCGTGAGTCCCAATTTTCACTCGATCTCCCAATGCCAACCGATCTGACATCATATTAATTAATCCATTCACGGTGTTAGAGATATAGTCTTTGGTGAGAAGTACAGTGGCTACGGCTACCAGACTAAAAGTACTAAAGAAGTCTTCCCAGTTGAGTCCGAACAGTAAAAACCCTCCTACTACTATCACCACGATATTTAATAAAGTGGCAATACGGTTAATTGCCAGTACTACATTGCTTTCCCGCGAACGCTCGTTTTTCCGACGGATATATACCATAACCAGAATAATGCGCCCTATAGATACTAATATATTAGCAGTTAGAATAAACAGTAACGCCCGAAAGATTCCGGCCAGAGGGTCCGCCAGTTCTTCATTATCAGCTGTAAAAAAGTCTACCCAATCGTTGTAACGAATATTGGCGTACACCAAACCGGCAAACAGCAGCAACTTGAGTAAAAAACTTATTCGCTTGCGATTCTCTTTTTTTACTAGCTGGGCTTTTTGTTGACTAACCGCAGATAGCTTATTCATAAGTCAGATTTTTTATATAGTGACAGACGATATACGTAAGACTCACCCCAAGGTTCTCAGTTCATCAGTTTTTCTTAGGTCTTTTATCTCGCTTGAATAAAACGCATTTCAATCAGATAATCTGATCGCCCAGACTCAGTATGGTATACCTGCATTATCTCAAAAGTTGGGAGCTGTATGTTTTAGGACTAATTACAACATTTGAGGGTAAATTGGGAATGCCTGCTCGTCAACGTACAGGTCTGCCTAACCTCTTGTCTATAAACCGATTAGACTATTTTTTATGATTTATTTCTAGCAAACTTGGAAAGTATCGTCATATTAGAAGGGAAATGACTAATTTCACCCCTCGCAGTGCGTAAAATAATATCAGGGAAACGACAAAATCAGAATAAACTAACTGTTCTATCTATTGGAGATAGACGGAACAAAACGTTAATTCAGTAGTTTCCTCGGTTGATATTGTATTCATAGGGATAATAAACCACTGTAGTCGCACCATCCTTCTGCCGTCCGTTACAGTCGCTGTTCGCTAAGGTTGTACATGTTAATTGCGAACGTTTTTAGTTGATTTATTACATCGACAAGGCTGCGCCCAATGTACCTAATCTCTTGGTTAAGCCTTGCGTAATTTCACATGACCGATTTAACAGGTAGACCATGAAAAAGCTATTTATCATTCTGGGGGTATTTTTCCTGCTTCTTGTTGCCGCAGCATTTATTTTACCCATCATATTTAAAGACGATATCCGTAAGCTGATAGATCAGGCAATTGCTGAAAATGTGAATGCCGAAGTATACTACGCTCCTGAAGAATTTCAGCTTTCATTATTCAAAAATTTTCCTCACGCTACTATTTCGTTAGGCGATTTTGGCGTAGTAAACCGTCCACCTTTTGCCGGTGACACCCTGCTTTCAGTAGATGAATTTAATATTTCGGTTGATCTGAAGAGTGTTGTCTTTGGTAACCAGCCCCGCATCACGGGTATTATCCTGAACCAACCCAATATTCACGTACAGGTACTGAAAGACGGCACTGCCAATTATGATATTGCCATTGCTTCCGAAGATACTACGGTGGTAGAAGAGGACAGTAGCTCGGGAGAGGTTTCTTTTACCATTGATCACTGGGAGATTAATGAAGCTAACGTCATTTATGAAGACCTCACATTCCCCATGTACCTGACTATCGCGGATATGACGCACGAGGGAAGTGGGGATTTTACGCTAGATGTGTTTGACCTGGAGACCCACACGATTGTTGATCGCTTTACGGTCAACTACGATGGGATAGAATATATGAGCGATAAGCATCTTACCGCCGATGCAACCCTAAATATGAATCTACCCGAAGGCAAATATACTTTCAAAGAAAATTCAGTAGCGGTTAACGACTTCACGCTGGGCTTTGATGGATTTGTGGCCATGTCCAGCGAGAATATTGATATGGATATTACGTTTGAGGCACAGGAAAATACTTTCAAAAGCCTACTATCGCTAGTACCAGGAGTGTACCTAGAAGGTTTTGAAGATGTGAAGTCCGAAGGTGCTCTCGACTTTCACGGATTTGTAAAGGGAACGTATAACGACACATCTATGCCTGCCTTTCAGGTGAAACTGCTAACCCAGGATGCTATGTTTCAATATCCTGATTTTCCTACGGCCGTCACTGATATTGACGTAGATTTGCTGATTGATAATACCGATGGTAATTTGGATAATACGATCATTGACCTAAAATCATTTCACGCCGATCTGGGTAGTAACCCTATGGATGCCCGCTTACTACTAAAAGGCTTGGACACTTACACCATTGATACTGAAATGTCGGCTAAACTCAACCTAGGCGAGCTCAGCCAGATGTTTCCAATGGATAGTTTGGAGATGCGCGGTATGTACGACATTAGTCTGCTGGCAAATGGTACGTACGACAGTGCTATCGACCAGATTCCCACGATTGATATGGCAATGAGTATGCGGGATGGCTACATCAAACAGGCCGACTATCCACCCCTAGAAAATATTAGTTTCACTTCCACGGTGAAAAACGAAAGCGGGCAACTGGCGCAGACAACCGTTCGGGTAAACGATTTTGATATGAATCTGGCCGGGGAACCCTTCCAGGCCAATTTGCTACTCACCAATCTGGACGATTATACTTGGGATTTAACCGCCAACGGAACAGTAGACCTCACCAAGGTAACCCAGCTGTATCCGGTGGAAGGCATGACCTTGGCGGGAATTATTGAGGCAAATATTCAATCCAAAGGAAAACTCTCAGATGTAGAGGCCGAACGCTACGCCCAATTACAAACCAGTGGTTCAGCGACTATTGCGGACTTTCGCTACGAAGCTGAAGACTTTCCCCAAGGGTTCAGTATTGAGTCGGCCGAAGCCTCTTTTAATCCTGAGCGTATCACGCTAGCCAGTTTTGCCGGAAATGCTGGACGGAGTGATATGCGAATGAATGGCTATCTAGCTAACTATCTGGGGTATGCACTAGCCGAAAACGAAACCCTGCGCGGTCAACTGGATTTTAAATCAGGTAAGCTGGACGTAAACGAGTGGATGACCGACGAAGCAACCGAAGTACCCGAAGATACCACTGCTGTGACAATGGAAGTGGTAGAAGTACCTAAGAATCTGGATTTGGTATTTAACTCCAGCGTAGCCGAAGTGCTGTATGACAATATGACCCTGCAAAATATGGACGGAAGAATCACTGTTCGCAACGGGGTTATTCGCATGGATAATTTAGATTTTAGTTCCTTGGGAGGGCAGTTTGCCATGAGCGGCACTTACGATACTCGCGAATTGCAGCGTCCCGCTTTTGATTTTGATCTAAATATTCAGGACTTGGCCATCAGTAGTGCTTACGCTACCTTTAACACGGTACAAACCTTGGCTCCCATCGCAGAAAAGATGGACGGTGACTTTTCTACTCGCTTCAAAATCGCTGGATTACTTGGCTCAGATATGTCACCCTTAATGAATACACTGGATGGAAAAGGCATTATTCAAATTGCCGATGCTGCCGTGCAAGATTCTAAGCTAGTGGGAGCAGTTACTACGCTCACTAAACTGAGCAATACCAAAAGCGTTTCTCTGAAAGATGTAGACATCCGGGCGGAGGTTCGCAGCGGACGGGTGTACGTAGAACCCTTTGACGTAAACGTAGGTAACTTTAAAACCGTAATTGCTGGCAGCAATGGTATCGACGGTAGCATTGATTATCTGATGAAAATGAACGTACCTGCCGGAACGGTAGGTACAGCGGTGAACAGTGCCATTGCCAAATTTACTGGAAATAACGAAACCATTGCGTCTAACATTATCCTTAATCTAAAGGTCACCGGAAATTACGACGACCCCAAAGTCCGTCTGGCCGGAACTGAAGCTGGCGGCAGCGGAAAGTCTAGTGTGCAAGCGGCAGCTAAAGCCAAAGTAGAGGACCAAGCCCAAGAGTTGAAGAAAGAAATAGCTCAGCAGAAAAAAGAAGCCGAAGCCGAAGTTCGTCGTAAGGCTGAGCAAGCCAAAAAAGAGGCTGAACAAGCCCGTCTCCGAGCAGAGCAAAGAGCCAAAGAGGAGGCAGCTGAGGCTAAACAAAAAGCGGAGGAAGAAGCAAAAGAAGTCACTGAGGAAGTGAAAGAAGAAGCCAAGAAAAAGCTAAAAAAGATATTCCCGCCCCGATAGAATAAAATTTTCTATCAGTTTCAGATACTTATCGCGAAGGCTCACAATCCAAGTTGGTGAGCCTTTTTCTTTTGCCTATCGGTAAAAATGCCGTATCTTCAACTTTTAATTATACATCTACCCTATGAAAACCGTACTTACCTTCGTCGCTGTAATTTTTTGCACCATGTCCGTATTTGCCCAACAGTCTAAAGTCGCCATTGCTATTCACGGTGGGGCGGGAACTATTCTGCGGGAAAATATGACTGCCGAGCGGGAAGCCGAGTACCGGGCTAAGCTAGAAGAAGCACTAAAGGCAGGACACGGTATATTAGAAGAAGGAGGAACTAGCTTGGATGCCGTAGTAGCGGCTATTCAAATTATGGAGGAATCTACGCTGTTCAATGCGGGAAAAGGCGCAGTATTTACGAACGACGGTAAAAATGAGCTAGACGCGGCCATCATGGATGGTAAAACTCGAAACGCCGGAGCAGTAGCCGGAATTTCCACGGTAAAAAGCCCGATTGCCGCTGCCCGAATGGTAATGGAGAACTCTCCTCATGTAATGATGATTGGGGCCGGAGCCGAACAATTTGCCAGCGAACAGGGCTTAGAAATGGTTGACCCATCCTATTTCCACACTGATCGTCGTTTCAAGCAACTAGAAAAAATCCGAAGCACTGAAAAGCAACAGCTAGACCATGACGGAGACGTAAAAAGTACTGAAGACAAAAGACAAGGATACTTAGATACCCATTTTCCTGATCGCAAATTCGGGACAGTAGGGGCGGTTGCTTTAGATCAAGATGGAAATATAGCGGCGGCCACTTCTACCGGGGGCATGACCAACAAACGCTACGGCCGGGTAGGTGATGTTCCCGTAATTGGAGCGGGAACCTATGCGGACAATGCTACGGCAGCGATTTCAGCTACGGGTCACGGCGAGTACTTCATCCGTTCGGTGGTTGCCCATGATATCACGGCAATTATAAAGTATCAGAACAAATCAGTCCAAGAAGCCGCTAATACCGTAGTGAAAGACAAGCTGGTAGAAATGGGTGGCGGGGGCGGAGTGATCGCCATTGATAGTCAAGGAAACATCGCTATGCCGTTTAATACCAAGGGCATGTACCGCGGCTCAATTGATACTGAAGGCAAAGTGTACATCGGCATTTATGAAGACGAACAGCCTTGATAATCGCCAATTCGCTCATGCCGTACTTTGGATTGCCCGTAGCGGAGCCTCTTGGCAGGATTTGCCAGTCCACTTTGGTGCATGGAACCGTGTGTATCAGCGCTTCAACCGCTGGGCTAAGCGAGAAGTAAGGCAAGTAGGTATCTGGAACCTTACATGAGCCTGACCTAGCATGGATTATGGCTGATAGTACAGTAGTACGTGCTCATCACGCGGCAAACCGTCAACATTCGGCAGGTCAAAAAAACGTATCGACAGGGCGATGAGGCGATTGGTAAAAGTAAAGGAGGGTATAGTACGAAAGCCACCGTGGCCTAGTGTATGTTAGCGTAGGTGCTTTAGGCAATCCTCGTAAGATCATTTTGACAGTGGGGCAAGCGCACGGACATAGTTGCTGCCCCCGAGCCAATTGCGGGAGAAATAACACAGGCCGTCATTGCTGATAAAGCGTATGACGGTGGCCGCGCCATCGCAGCAAAATAGAACGGTTTCTCAATAAGGCAAACTACTATAGAAGACTAGCTACCTGCTATGAGAAAACGGCTCGTAACTTCTTGGCTTCCATTCGTCTATACTCTGTGCATAGGGCTAATTATCTATGGATCACCCAAATGGGTAGTAGTGACTACAGCTATCGCTTGATTAGTGAAATTTATCAGCAAGAACTACAGCATTCTGTTACTGACTAACCAAAGGGCCAATCTGGTTCTCCTGCAAAATGGTAATTAGCTCATTGAGGGAGCCTTCCTGGTAAGCATTCCACCTTCCTTCCACATCCTCCCAGCGGGCGTGCAGCTCTTCATATACTTCCTGATGCTGATTTGGCGGACGGAAATCGGCGGTGGCTACGGCTGAAGAAAGGTAAGATAATTTCTCTACCAGCCTCCCCGGAAAACGAACGCCATCTTGCCCAAGGCCAGTAACTTTGAGCCGAATGATCTCATTTTCCAGTTCCAATATTGCACTATCCACTGAAGTGAACATCTCCTTTACTTCGCCCTCGACATCCGCTAGCATCGGTTTCATATCCAGTAATTGGCGGCGAATCAGTTCAATCTCGTTTACGGTTACCGAGATGTCCTCAAAATCGGTTCTGATCTTGGCTAACAGCTCCATTTGCTGTTGAATATCCTCCTCGGTACCTTCTGAGTTAGGATCTTTCAGTACTTTGAGTGTCTGCGTTTGCACTTCATCGCCTATGGCTAAGTGTACCTGGTAGGTTCCGGGAGGCACCATGTGTGATATAGGGGCGACCGGAGGCTCTCGGGTTCGGTCATCGTCCATCGGGAACCATTCGGCGTAGCGAGGCTTGGTACGCATCACTAGTTCGGTAGTAGGATCATCGTGGAAGTCCCACCAAACACGGTTAAAACCCGCTTTTCCTTCGTGCTGCATCGTTCGTACCGTATCTCCGGCTTCGGTGGTGAAGACCAATGAGATGCTGTCCTTCATGGTCTCAGCTTTATCTTCAGATAACCAGTAGTGCAGAGAAGCTCCGAAAGGTGGATCGGTACCCGCCGAAGCACTGGGGTAAAACTGCATAGTATTTGAAACCGGATGAAAGCGATAAGCATCCTTAGGCGCGAAGAGGTGCATATCCGATGCAGCTATCGCCTCAGTGTACTGCTGCAAAGGAGTAAGGTCATCCAATATCCAGATACCCCGTCCGTAGGTGCCTACTACCAGGTCATTAAAATGCTCGGGAATGTCCATCCAGTACATCGGGCTAGCCGGAAGGTTAGTCATCAGCGACTGCCATGTGTCACCATTGTCATACGATAGGTACAAAGCATTCTCAGTACCCAGGTAGAGCATACCAGGGCGCGTGGGGTCTTCCTTAATCATCCGGCAGTAACTAAGCTTGGAGTCCGAGATACCATTCGTGATTTTCTGCCAACTCTGACCGTAGTCGCTGGTACGGTATACGTAGGGGGCAAAATTACCCATCTCGTGGGCATCTACCGTCATGTAGGCAGTTCCCTCTTCATGGACGGAAGCCTCAACATTACGTACCGCACCGTACTCAGGCATATCCGGTACATTCTTGGTGAGATTCTCCCAGTTTTGTCCCTCATCCTGACTTATGTGTACTAATCCATCGTTAGTACCTGCCCAGAATAAGCCTTCCTTCAGTGGTGATTCATCAAAAGCATATATTACGTTGGCATATTCTACCCCAATATTATCGCCAGTTAATCCTCCCGAGAACTGCTGCTTGGTAGGATCATTCAGGGTAAGATCAGGGCTTAGAATCTCCCAGGATTGTCCACCGTCTTGCGTGCGATGTACGTACTGACTGGTTACATAAACCTTATCAGCATCATGAGAGGATATATGCAAGGGGAACGTCCACTGAAAGCGGTACTTCACCTCGTTGGCAGGGCTACCCGCAGTAATATCGGGCCATACTTCTACCTGACGAAACTGCTTACTCTTCTCGTTGTAGCGAACCACCACTCCGCCCAGGGCACCGTAACCCGAAGCACTTGACCATACAATGTCAGGATTAGTAGGATCAGCAGTAGCAAAACCACTCTCTCCCCCGCCCACAGTGTGCCATAGACCAGTGGGGATAAATCCACCTCGGGAACCTCCCGTCAGGGTGCGGCTGGGTCCTTTCATAGAAGGCCCGTCCTGCCGATTGGTCAGTACATTGTAGGGAATGGCATTATCAGTAGTAACGTGGTATAATTGAGCCACGGGTACTTGCGCCCGAAACCAGGATTTGCCTCGATTCTCACTAATGGCAATACCACCATCGGCGGCTACAATCTGTCGGTCACCGTTGGTAGGATCAATCCACATTTCGTGATGATCCCAGTTAGGAGCATTTGGTCGATCCATAGCGGTTGCACTGGCTCCACCGTCAATACTGTAGTAGAAGTTATTTGACATAAAATAAACTTCATTAGGATTATCGGTCGATGCTTTTAAGCGCGTGTAGTAAGCACCTCTTCCGCCTAAGCTGCGGTCAGAGTTAATCAAAGCAAATGAGTCACCGCGATTCTCAGAACGCCACAGTTCACCAGTATTAGTAGGTTCGCCATTGAGGGGTACTCCGTCCCCGGTTTCAATCAGCGCATACAATCGTCCCGGCTGAGCGGCGGTCATGCTAAGAGCTACTTTACCTACGTCACCCTCAGGAAGTCCGTTTCCTTCCAGCTTCTCCCAGGTTTCTCCAGCATCCAGCGAACGGTAGACACCTCCATCCGGTCCGCCACTGGTGCGCGTCCAGGGCCGGATTGATAGTTGCCACATTCCGGCAAAGAGGATACGAGGATTATGTGGGTCCATAACTAGATCAGAAGCACCCACACTGTCGCTCACATGTAGTACATGGCTCCAGGTGACTCCTCCGTCAGTACTTTTGAAAATACCCCGTTCCGGCTGAGGAGTATAGGAGTGTCCCAAAGCCGCCGCGTAGACAACATCAGGATTCGTAGGGTGTACGATCACCCGGCTGATTCGTCCGGTTTCTTCCAGCCCAATATGCTCCCAATGGTCTCCTCCATCGGTGGTTTTCCACATACCGTTCCCGAGAGATACATTAGATCGGATAAAGGATTCACCCGTACCCGCGTAGACTACTTCGGGATCAGATTCCGCCAGCGCCATCGCCCCAATGGAGTGTACCGGTTGATCGTCAAAAACTGGCTTCCAATGTAAACCTCCGTCGGTGGTTTTCCAGATACCACCGGAAGCGGCCCCTACGTAGTACACCATTGGGTCGCCGGGAATACCAGCTACCGAAATGACTCGGTTACCTACGGGGCCGATGTGGCGGAACTCGAGCTGATCCATATGCTCAGGAGTTAAATCCTGAGCAGCAAGGTTTAGGGTAAATACGATACTACCCAGCACTGTTAGTAAAGAAAGTAGAGGAAGGTTTCTCATGGTAGTCAATATTTAATGAAGATAGGGATAGGGTTTGGCTTTTGTAACTTTATTGGTGAGACAAGTTAGGTTATAAGTAACTATATTGAAATTTAATTCCGAAAAATACGTATATTAAACAATTAAATTTCAATACCTCGAGGAAATATTTATATTTCTTTTAATGGTCTTTCCTAAAATACTTGTGTCCTAGGCAAGAGTTCACTCAGTTCTCGGAGAAATACATTGCTTAAAGATGTTATTGACCGAACTGCCTTGGATAAGAATTTACCTTGGTATGGTAAATCCATTTTTCAGCATCTTCGAGACTACTGAAAGTAGTTAGCTCTAATGTACCTATATGCTGAGTTTGGACTATTTGGTTTACTGACTCTGAGTCCATCTTTCCGAAGATGTTTTCGGGCATTAGTGACGCGATCTTAGTCGCACCATGTTGAATTATTCCCCTAATCTACTTCTCCGTAATGAACTCTTGATGCTCTTTAGTGATGGCTTTCATCCCCTGATTATCCGAGATGGTCTTTTAATTTGGTGCTCCTTAATTTTCCCTAATCAGGTAGTATAATATCTTACAAGTTGGATAACTTTGAATACACGAATACAAAGTGTTACTATGATTTCTAATCTCGACTTTCTCCAGCAACTTACCGAAATAATTAAGCAGCGTCACCAAATGGCTGATAGCGAAGAGAAGGAGCTTGATTCATACGTAGCCCGTCTGTTTCGTAAAGGTATTAACAAAGTAGCCCAGAAAGTGGGTGAAGAAGCGATAGAAGTAGTCATTGAGGCGAAGGACGATAACGATGAACTATTTAAAAACGAAGCGGCAGATTTATTGTTTCACTTGATGATTTTACTAGAGGCGAAGGGCATAAGTTTGGAAGAGGTAATTGAGGTACTAGAAGAGCGTCACTAATAGTCTATAGTCTCTCTTACAGAATAAGAGGCCGCTTTAAAATTCGTCCTATGAGCACTAACAATTCATCTTTTGAACAAAAACTGAGCGGTGGCCACCCCAACTCATTAGGAAATACGGTAGAAGTAGTTCACGAAGTTCTAACCAATCCCGGGCGACTGGAAGATCTGTACCAGTGCTATTTTAGTAAGGATGAAGTAGTGCGGCTCCGTACCTCGAACGCTATGAAACGTATATGCCAGCAGCACCCTGACTGGCTAGTCCCCTACATTGATCGATTTCTAACGGAGGTAGCGAATATTGATCAGCCGTCAGCTCAGTGGACACTAGCCCAACTTTTTCTTGCCCTAACTTCGTTCATGAGCCCCAGCCAATCCCAAGAAGCTATCGTTCTACTAAAACGTAACTTGACTGAGTACGATGACTGGATTGTGTTGAATCAGACTATGCAAACTTTGTTTGGGTGGTCAAAAGAGGATAGGTCTCTCCGAAGTTGGTTAAAGCCACAATTGGAGAAGTTAGGTACGGATGAGCGAAAGTCAGTAGCCAATCGGGCTAGTAAGCTTAATAAAAAACTTAATACCTTACCGTGATTCATCCACCCCAAGTTAAAACAGAGGCTATTGAGCGAGTAGAAGGACGAGTGATCTACGTGTTGTCAGCCATGCTTGCTCCATCTAATCTAACCTATCCCATTTCATTTTGTAAGAAGGATGTTTTGATAAATTGATAATTAATCGTAACATTGCGATGAAACAATAATAAAACCATGGGATTAGCTAAAACAGAAATATTTACCGATTCACAAAACGAGATCGCCCTCTTTGCCAAAGCATTCGGGCATCCCGCCCGAGTAGCAATTTTACAGTACCTGTTCAGAATTGACGCCTGTGTTTGCGGAGATATAGTAGATGAAATTGGGCTAGCTCAACCCACAATTTCTCAACATTTGAAAGAACTAAAACACCTCGGCCTAATCAAAGGTAATGTAGAAGGAACTCGAGTCTGTTACTGCATAGACGCTGAAAATTGGTCTAATATGAAGGAAGTGATGACGCAGTTTTTAAACCAAGATATTTCAGAAACCGAATGCTGCTAAAAAAATTTGAATTTATTTATCGTATAATCGCAATAAAACAATAAATATGAAAAACGAACAAGAATTAAAGAGCATTGTGAAAGAGCGTTACGCTAAAATAGCTGAACAAGGCAAAGCCGATAACGCTTCCTCCTGCTGTGGGGCAACCAACTCATCGGACAAAGTATATAACATTATGGTGGATGACTACTCTGAAACCAGCGGTTATGTAGAAGACGCCGACCTTGGGTTAGGGTGTGGCCTCCCAACCCAGTTCGCCAAAATCAAAAAAGGAGACACGGTCATCGACTTGGGTTCCGGGGCGGGTAATGACTGCTTTGTTGCCCGGCATGAGACTGGTAGTGAAGGTAAAGTTATCGGGATCGATTTTACTCCAACTATGATTGAAAAAGCCCGCATTAACGCAGAAAAATTGGGCTACAATAACGTAGAGTTCAGAGAAGGGGATATTGACCATATGCCGGTGAGTGAAAATGTGGCCGATGTTATTGTCAGTAATTGTGTCTTGAACCTGGTGCCCAACAAGAAAAAAGTTATCAGGGAAATCTATCGAGTATTGAAACCAGGCGGCCATTTTAGTATTTCGGATATTGTTCTGGTCGGTAATCTTCCTAATGCGTTACGGCAAGATGCCGAGATGTACGCTGGTTGTGTTGCCGGAGCCATTCAGAAGGAAGAATACCTACAGGCAATTACTAACCAAGGCTTTCAAAACGTAAAAATTCAAAAAGAAAAGCCTATCGATATACCTGCTGATATTCTTGAGCAGTACCTTTCAGAAGAACAGGTAAAATCGTTTAACTACAAAGGAACCGGAATCTTTAGCATCACCGTATACGCCGAAAAGCCCGGAACTAAATCGGAAAAAACAAATTTGGAATTTTCTGAAATTCATTCAGCCAATGCCTGTGAACCCGGAAGCGGATGCTGCTGATTTAGGGATTTCGCTAGAGATATAAGCCACAGTAGGCCGATGACGTAGAATTGTGACTTACACTTTAGCGATACTTACCCTAAACGGGCGTAACGCCGTCGGCGCAGATAGAATTTCACCACTCCGAATAAGCCGATAAGTACCAACGGTAGCACCAAGTTGATGATTTGCCACTGAATGGCTTCGTCTTTCACTTTCACCGAATCTAGCGGACGAAGCCTCACTTCATTGGTTCGTGATTGAATCAATCCCTGGTCATCGATCATATACGCTAGGGCATTTAGCACGAAGTCCTGATTGGCGAAGGTTCGCTCGGTGAACGGGTCAAAGCCCAGTGGCAGTGGACGGTTATTCTGCGGGTCGAGCTCGTTGCGAACTAGGTCACCATCAGAGACGACTAAAAGCTTGGTGGGCACACTTTCGTCGCGAAAGTCTTGAGTATTCAGTTCGTTAGGGAGAATACGATTGCGGAATACTGACGTGAATTTACCTTCCAGTAAATACGCGGTTGCTTGAGGTCCTGCCTGATAACGTTCTGGTTCAGGAGCCTGTCGCAATTCATTCAAATCAACCACAATGGGTGTGCTTAGTATACGTGAATATTGAGAAGTGTATACTAACGGAGTTTTGATTACGCCCGGTGCAGCAATCGTATCAATGGAATTGACGAAGCGGAGGTGAACCGCATCTAGATTGCGAACAATTGGGTGAGCGGCGTAACTGTTGGCTACTGGAAAAAACGGCCAAGGCAGCAGGCGAACCTCGGGTTGGTTGCCCACGTTCCCGACCACAATTGGGTGCTGTCCTGACTCAATACTTTGAATCAGTGTTGGGTTTACCCGCAGCCCGTAACGAAAGAGTAAATCCTCCAAGCCTGTATCCGCTGGAAAGGCGAATGCCCCGTCGGAACCTAGACTGTCCATATCGATTCGCAGTGCATCCAGGAAGAAGAGTACATTGCCGCCCCTCATAACGTACTGATCGAGTTTGTACTGATCGGCGCGACTAAACGCCTGCTGGGGTTTGGCAATGATCACCGCATCTACCGGGGCAATTTCCTCGGATTGAGGCAAAAAGAGTTCGTACACATCGTAGGTTCTCGATAGTTCGTCGATCAGGCTGCCCATCTCTACCGAAGGTAATTCGCCGTGCCCCCGCATGATGGCAACCTGTCCACGCCTTTGGGTGGTAATCCGCTGAATAGCCGAAGCCAGTTCGTATTCCACCCCCTCAATAGACTGGTTCAACTGTTGCTGGGCCGAATTACCCTTATCGCCTTTGAGCAACATCGCTGCGGTTTCCCTTCCACCCGAACGGATGACGGCCCCCGGCACAATCAGGCGCTGAATACGATTGCCGTTTTCCTCATCGAAAACCCGGTTGATTTCAATTCCCATACTATCCAGCTGGAAAAAGAACGCATTGCGTTGCTCAGTACTTACTGCTGTCAGCGGATCAACGAAACGATAACGCAGTTTGCTTCCGGCGTAAGACTGAAAGTTGTCTAACGTTTCTTCAATGCTACGCTGCAACCGCTGAAATTCGGGGGGCAAGTTCCCTTCCAAATAGACCGTCACCTCTACGTTTTGTTCCAGATCGCTTAGCAAATCCTTGGTTGCCCCCGATAGACTGTAACGTTTCTCTTCAGTCAGATCAAGACGAAAGAAGTAGTTTTGCGCTAGCACGTTCAGAAAAAATAGCCCGACTAGTCCAATACCCAATTGGGAAAGATCGCGCCAGAAAACTTTGCGCTCACGTTGTATTATTGCTCGATTGCTCAATAGTTAAAAGGCTAAATTGCTGATAACTCAGTCAGTTATTGTCCGCGCGACGGTCGCCACTAGCCATTATCACTTTTCAATTGTTCATTGCAAACTGTTCATTGTTTTTACCATTTCCTACTGTTCAGTGCTAGTTGGGTAAGCAATAAAGTTAGCGTAGTTAGAGTGATGAAATAGATGAGGTTGCGAGAGTCAACCAGGCCTCGGCTCATGGCATCGTAGTGGTGTAAAATTCCAAACTTCTCTACTACAAGAGCTGAGTCGTCCCAGGCCTCTAAACCCGCCAGTGAACTGAACCCAGTGTACAAAAAGAAACATAGGAATACCGCTAGAATAAACGCAATCACCTGGTTTTCAGTGAGTGAGGAAGCCAGTGTACCAATGGCAGTAAATACTCCACCCAATAGAATCAGTCCAATGTACGAACCGGCAATGCCAGCGGAATCCAGATTGCCCACCGGGTTTCCTAACTGATGTACTGACAAATAATAAATAAGTGTGGGCAGTAACGCCAGCAGTACCACCGTCCAAGCCGCCAGATACTTTCCCAATACAAGTTGCCAGTCAGTGACGGGCTGGGTCAGAATGAGCTCCATCGTGCCTGCCTTTCGTTCTTCGGCAAAGCTTCGCATCGTAATGGCAGGAATAAGAAACATAAACACATACGGTCCGAGCGTAAACAGCGTCGACATATCTGCAAAGCCGTAGGTAAGTACACTCGTATCGGGAAATATCCACATTAGCAGCCCAGTTCCGGTCAGGAACACCGCAATTACCACGTAGGCAATCAGCGAGTTGAGGTAACTATTAACTTCTTTGCGGTAAATTGCCAGCATACAATTAGGGTGAAGGGGTTTTCTGAACGGTCAGACTGCGAAAGATTTCTTCTAGTGAAGCCCCAGTACTACGTTTATTTTCTTCTTCTAGAGGTCTTAGCCCAATTAGCACCTGCTGCTGTTCGCACGCAAAGCGAAAAATAGCCGGGCGAATATCTCCTTGCCCAATTGGGGCAGCAATTTCGTAAGTAGCCTGATATTTATTTTCTACCTCCGTGGCATTCGTAAACTCTTTCAATTGATTTTCATCTATCGTTTGAAGAAACGTAGCTTCTACCCGCTGCCCTTCACCTCGCATATCTTCATCGCCCGATTGTAATTCATCTAACGAACGGTCAATTACTAGATTACCTCGGTTGATGATAATCACCCGGTCGCAGAGGGCTTTCACTTCTTGCATGATGTGGGTAGAAAAAATAACCGTCTTTTCTCGGCTCACTTCCTTGATCAACGCCCGAATTTCAGAAAGCTGATTGGGATCTAGCCCTGTAGTGGGTTCATCCAGAATAAGCACTTGCGGGTCGTGAATCAACGCCTGCGCTAGCCCCACCCGCTGACGATAACCTTTGGAAAGTGCGCCAATTTTTTTTCGTTGCTCCGGTTCGAGGCCGCACAAACTAACTACTTCTTTTGCTCTATCCGAAAGCCTACTGCCTCGCATTCCGTACAGCGAACCAATAAGTTGTAGATATTCGTGCACGTACATATCTAGATACAGTGGATTATGTTCGGGCAAATATCCCAGGCACTTTCGTACCGCTACCGAATCTTCTTCTACATCATGATCGGATACGCGCACCGAACCTTGGGTAGGCGGTAAATAGCCCGTCGCAATTTTCATGGTAGTGGATTTACCCGCTCCATTCGGTCCCAAAAAACCCACAATCTCACCAGGCTGAGCCGAAAATGATATTTGGTTCACCGCTATCTGCTTACCGTAAGTTTTGGTCAAATTCTCAACAACAAGCGACATAAGTTTTAGCGTTTAACGATTACTTTAGATTTGAAATTGTATGCCTCAGACTATCAGAAATGCTGATCTGTATTTCTTCAATGGTTCATTGACTCACTGTACAGTATTATCATCAGGCTTTCTTATCGGTGAACGATCAGTTCTGAGCGGTTTATTTCTATCAAAACATATCGCTTGAATAGACTTTCTATGCGCTTAATATTTCCTTCAAAGAGGCGAATCAGGTCACGATTCTTAATATTACCTGTTTTGATTACTAACAACCTTTTAGGTTTTCCAGTCAAGATGTGATCGTCAAAAAAGTCGCTGTCTTTTGAGATAACGACTCTATCATCCTGATCGGAAATTGTAATAACTTCTTTATCATCGCTGCGATTTGCTACGGGGAGTTTCAGAGTATGTATTGCATCAAACCCACGTTCCTTAAGCCAATCAGCTAGCAATTTTGGGAGCGGTACGCCGCGCGGTTGTGCATCGATAATGAACTTCATGAAGCTAGGGGATAAACTGCCTTGGTCTGCGTTACCTGAACGGCATAAGCTAAACAAGCCAGTAAATCTTCTTTCACCAAATCGGGATAGTCAGTTAATATCTCTTCATGAGTCATATCGGCGGCTAACAATTCCAGTATATTTTCTACTGGGTAGCGAAGCCCCCTTATAGTCGGCTTACCATGACAAATATTAGCGTTAATGGTAATTCGGCTTAGCAAATTTTCTTCTTCCATAATATGTAGTCTTTTCCTCTATTGTATATATAATCTTTATTTCCTGCTTGGTACTAACAATCGGCACAGCCATAGGCCCGACTTGTTGGCATTTTCAGTTCATGCTTCAATATCGTGACTTTGCGTAACAAGTGTGCAAGTTCGTTTTCTCTAGAATTGAGACTGTGCTTTGTTGGCAGCAGGCTTTATTCAATTTCTACGTTTGTATACAATTTTTCACCGGCGATGAAAGATTCTATGGAATAGAATCCAGTTCGTAATTCATTGGGTTTTGAATCATCACTAGGAATTACCTGGATATATCCTTTCGGTATTTTTCCATATGTAAGCTCATAGAATCTCTTGTCTTTGTTAACATTGACAATCTTCCATATAGTTTTCTGATTTTCTATAACTATTAAGCTATCTATCAGGCTGGATGGTTTCTCAACCATGCCTGTTATACCACCTAATCCTATTCTCTCCACTTTCTCGTATGGAGCTCTAAGGATAAGAATTAGCTTTTCTTTAGTCTTGCCAACCCGATAAGTCAAATCTTTCTCGAGCGTTCGTGTAGTCGTACATGATATGGTAATTATACTAAGTATTACGATCCATAACTTAAAGTATTTAATCATTTTTCATCCTTTTGCTTGCTGCCAACGACTGTATATCCACTACTTAAGTGTATCTATTATGCTAAAGGTATTCTATCCCTTTTAAACAGGCTATTTTCGAGTAATTTGTACCAATCGTAGCATTACTCATTGCTACTACTGTCCCTCGATCTATTCTTTATCAAGTGAGCGCTGAGCGTTGTCAATTATCAACTGCTAAGACGCGCTTCCCCCTCTATCTCAATTTTTGGTTCAAATTGAGTACTCCCTTACGGAATTAAAAACGAAAATGCGGGTATTTATTACCTCTGGTTAGTGTCCGGCAGTAGCGTGACCGTTGCTTTTGACCCCTCGGTGTAATTCGGGCGATGCTTGATCAGGTGGGGACTGCTTGTTTTCACCCTGGATAATCTGCTGAGGATTTTTCACTGTCACCACTACTGATTTTTTAGCCATCTGTAGCAACTTCTTCTCAATATTATCTTTCACCAATAGTAAAATAGTCAATACCAGCGCATAAAATCCGGTGACGATCAAGAACCCCAAATAGGAGCTATCCAGGGCATTATTAATCAACAGTCCGGCAGTGATGCTCAGAAAAACCAACACAAATAAAGCTAATAGCGCGATAGCCGCCAGAATGATCAGCTTGGAAATAACTTCCGTCATCTTTTCTTGGGCGTTAGCTTTCACCCGCTCAATTTCCAGGCGGATGTAATAGCCCGGATGATTGACAACATCAATGTACTTAGCAATGGCTCTGGGTACTTTCATGATTAGTTAGGTTAAAAAATTGCGTTCACTTAGATAACGTACTACCACAGCGCATGAAAAGTTCGTCTAGTGACTAGCCACTGCGGCTTTGGCTCGGGATGAGGGCGAGCCGGATAGCTCGCTCTCTAGTTTTCCGTGCACTCCTTCCAGGGGCATATTAATCAGGGATATAGTGACTTCCCGTTCGTCGGCTACGTGTTGAAACTCGTAGACTGCTTCAATAGCGTCGTAGTCAATGTACTTGGTATTATCCCCGTAAATTTCTACTACTGACCCCGGAGGCAGTTGATCCAATGCCTTAGCCAGGCTGGCTTTGTTCAGAAATGAAACGTGTTCACTCAGATGAATCTCGTAGTGGTTGTGCGTATCTTTATCTTGAGTAATAAACGAAAAAGGTGTGCTATAGTTTGCCCGAAGGATATAATAAAACCCAACCGCCATGCCGATGGCAATGCCCACCAGCAGATCGGTGAGCAAAATAGCAACAATGGTGACGATAAATGGCACGAACTGATCAAATCCTAAGTTCCACTGCTGCTTATACAGAATAGGCTTGGTTAGCTTATAACCGACGTTAAGCAAAACAGCCGCTAAAGCTGCTAGTGGAATCATATTTAGTACTCCCGGAATCAAGAGCGTGCAGAAGAGGAGCAAAATACCGTGGTAAAAGGCCGCCATCTTGGTCTTACCGCCCGCACTAATGTTGGCGGTACTTCGTACAATTACTGCCGTCATGGGAATACCGCCAATCAAGCCCGCAACCATGTTACCAATTCCCTGCGCCCGTAGTTCCCGATTTAGCGGGGTACGGTGTTTTTCAGGATCGAGCTTGTCAGTAGCCTCAATGCTGAGTAGCGTTTCTATACTGGCAATAATAGCAATCGTAATTGCGGTGCGGATGGTTGTTAATTGGAAAAACTGGGAAAAGTCGGGAAAATCCAGTTCCCGCTGAATATCATCGATTCCCTGAATAATGGGTAGTTGTACTAAGTGTTCAGACTCAATTGCCAATCCGGGAGCAAAGACGACAAAAGCCTGATTAAGTAATACGCCCAATAGCACCGCTACCAGTGCACCCGGGGCAATAGCGAGCGGGGACTTTTTAATAAACGGCTGGTTCCACAGAATAATTGACCCGAGAGAAACCACGCCTACCAGTAGGGCGCCCAGCCGCAGGTTGCTGAACGCATAGCCAATTTCGGTAAACGTATTCCGTCCGTCAGCCTGAAAAAAGGCGATATCGCCAAAGAAGTCCTGATCGATACCTAGAAAGTGGGGAATCTGCTTGAGAATCAGAATCAAGCCAATAGCCGCTAACATCCCCCGAATAACTGCCGAAGGAAAATAATGACCAATCACCCCGGCTTTTACCACTCCTAACGCTACCTGAATTGCCCCAGCTAGTATCACTGCACACAGAAAACCTTCAAATGAGCCGATAGCGTCGATGCCATCCAGCACAATTACCGTAAGTCCGGCTGCCGGACCACTCACCGCCAGGTTAGAACCACTCAGCAGGGCAACTACTAAGCCACCGATAATACCGGTGACTAAGCCAGAGAGCAGAGGTGCCCCCGAAGCAAGAGCAATCCCTAAGCAAAGAGGAAGAGCAACAAGAAAAACGACTAATGAAGCAGGTATATCTTCTCTCAAGTGCTGAGCGAAATTGTGATTAGGTTTCATGGGTAGTGAGTCTTTTGCTTACTAATGGTATTTCTGGCTCAAATTTGCCAGCAACTATCTACTAAAATACTTCTTCCTAACTTAATCTCTTTAACTGTGTGAGTATATGATCTAGTTAATACGTGTAAAGTGAAGCACTTAGGAAGATAATGATTTTTGCTAAAATACGAAAAGCAACACAGTAATTAGAAACAGTAAATCAATTATTTCGCTAAAGTGCTATTACTGCTTGGTAAAGTAGTACTTCTGCGGTAAGTGCTCCCCTTTCTTTGGTTCTTGCTTTTCCTCCTGTATCTTAGCCTCGCTAAATACAAAATAAAACAGGTGTGGAGTACGATATTATTATTGTTGGCGGAGGCATCGTAGGACTGGCCACTGCCCTGAAACTAAAAGAGCAGCGACCTCAACTCAAGTTAGCAGTTTTAGACAAAGAAAATAAGGTAGCAGCCCATCAGACCGGACACAATAGTGGGGTTATTCACTCGGGGGTCTACTACCAACCCGGTAGCCTGAAAGCGATTAACTGTATTCGGGGCTACCAGATGCTCGTTAATTTTTGCCAGCAGCAAGACATCCCCTACGAACTATGCGGTAAAGTGATTGTGGCAACCAACCCGTCGGAGTTACCTCAGCTAGATAAGATACAAGAGCGGGGTACTGCGAACGGTCTAGCTGGATTAAAGCGTTTGGTAAAAGAAGAGATTGATGAGTACGAGCCTCACGTTAATGGGTTAGAAGCGATCTTTGTTCCTCAAACGGGTATTATCAATTATACAGATGTTTGCCAGAAGTACGCTGAATTGATGCAGCAGTATGACGGCACGCTATTTTTGGATAGGAAAGTACTGGACATTCGCAGCCATATGGGGGGCAGTACTATCATTACCAACCACGGAACTTTCACTACCCGGATCGTCATAAACTGCGCAGGGCTGTATTCAGATAAAATCGCTCAGATGATGCGCCCCGATGTAAATGTAAAGATTGTGCCCTTCCGGGGTGAGTACTACGAATTGAAAAAAGACAAGCAGTATTTGGTCAAAAACTTAATCTATCCGGTACCCGACCCGGCTTTTCCGTTCTTGGGCGTACACTTTACCCGCATGATTGAGGGGGGCATTGAAGCAGGACCTAACGCGGTGCTGGCCTTTCGCCGCGAAGGCTACACTCGTTCTGATATTCACCCGGGCGAACTAAGTGAAACATTAAGCTGGCCGGGTTTTCAGAAGGTAGCCCGAAAATATTGGCGCACCGGGTTGGGCGAAATGTACCGTTCGTTCTCTAAGTCGGCTTTTACTAAAGCTTTGCAGCACTTAATTCCGGCAATCAAGGAAGACGATTTAGTGCCAGGTGGAGCAGGGGTTCGAGCCCAGGCCTGCGACCGGGACGGTGGACTGCTCGATGATTTTAAAATATTGGAAGACGAGTACGCCGTGCACGTGCTTAATGCCCCTTCCCCGGCAGCTACGTCTTCACTCTCTATCGGCCAAACCGTTTCTGAATTGATACTACCTAGGTTTAACCGAAAGAAAATGACTTTTTCGGTAGAGTAAATACCTACGATTTACTCAACTGTTCAGTTCTTTAGCGCTTAAGTCATTTAATCATGATGAGCAATATTACATTCTCTAGTGAAGAACTGGCGCGGTACAGCCGTCACCTGATTATTCCTGCGTTTAATATTGAAGGTCAACGCAAGCTGAAAGCCGCCAAAGTGCTGGTAGTAGGCAGCGGTGGCTTGGGTGCGCCCTTACTATCATATTTGGTAGCCGCCGGGGTCGGCCATATTGGCATCGCAGATTTTGATACGGTAGACGAGAGTAACCTCCAGCGTCAGGTGCTATTCACCGTAGACGATGTAGGCCGTCCGAAAGTGGATGCAGCTTCTGAACGGCTTCGTAAGCAGAATCCTCACGTTAATATTAAAACGTACAACACCGCCCTAACCTCGCAGAATGCGTTGAATATCATCAAAGATTACGATGTGGTGGCCGATGGTACAGATAATTTTCCCACCCGTTATCTGGTTAACGATGCTTGTGTGCTGCTGAATAAAGTCAATGTATATGCCTCAATTTTCCGCTTCGAGGGGCAGGCCTCAGTCTTTAACTATACTGACCGAGAGGGTAAGTCCGGTCCCAACTATCGCGACCTATTCCCCTCTCCGCCCCCGCCGGGTTTAGTGCCCAGTTGTGCCGAAGGCGGAGTAATCGGTGTTCTGCCCGGTATTTTGGGAAGTCTGCAAGCCAATGAAGTGATTAAAGTGGTAACGGGCGTTGGCGAACCACTTTCAGGACGCTTGTTTCTATTTGATGCCCTGACCTTTGAAACCCGCACCTTAAAAATTCACCTCAATCCTGACAATCCACTCAATGGCAAGAATCCTACCCAAACTGAGCTAATTGACTATCAGCAATTTTGTGGTATTACCTCCCAACCGGAAACATCCGATCTGAAGGAACTCAGCGTTCAGGATTTATACCAACTAATTCAGGATAAGCAAGATTTTCAGCTAGTAGATGTACGAGAACCTTATGAGTACGATATTGCCAATCTGGGAGGTGAACTGATTCCGCTCAATCAAGTAGAAGCTCAAGTAGGTAAGATCGCGACTGATAGGCAGGTCATCGTCCACTGTCGCAGTGGTAAGCGCAGTAGTCAAGCTATTGAGCAATTAGAGAAAAAGTATGGTTTCACTAATCTTTACAACCTCCGGGGTGGCATCCTCGCCTGGGCGGCGGAGATAGATGATAGTATGGTTAAATATTAGGAAGGAATACGGAGGACGGAAAATGGAAAATGGTTAATCTTATTCAGGAATGTAGAGTCAGTCTGCCTTCCTCCGTCCTCCGTTTTTCCCTCTTCTGACCTTCCACACCTCCAACGTATCTTGCGTAGTTTCAAGCAAATTTTTATGCGACTGAAAGAGCACCGGATGCAGTTCATTTGGGATTAGCTCGACCAGTGGAGCTAGTGTAAACCGACGGTTCTGTATTTCGGGATGCGGTACAGTAAGCGTTTGGGTATGAACGATGCGATTACCGTAGTATAGTAAATCAATGTCAATCAATCGTTCCCGCCATTTACCGACTTTTACCTTCCCTATTTTCTGTTCAATTTCTTGCAAAGCGCGTAGTAGGGCTTCGTGCCCAAGTTGAGTTTCTATCTGAACCACCTGATTGTAAAACAGTGGCTGATCCAACACTCCCCAGGCTTCAGTTTCGTAAATACCCGAGGTATGGACGATACTACCTACCTGCTGAACAATATTTTCCCGTGCTCGTTGAATGTTTCTATCCCGATCTTCCAGATTGCTGCCTAATAACAAATAAATTCCTTCTATTACCTTCACTTGGAGTGTTGAAAAATGCTAAATTTCGAATTCTTATGTAAGAAAGTAAGATAACCTAATACTAATAAAGAAAAGTCTCAATACAGTACAAATACTATTTAATATTCCTTTCCCATGATATTTTTAAGAAACGTATTAGCTACCCTAGTAGGTTTAGTCTTGTTCTTTGGATTGATCTTCCTCGTGTTCGGTGGAATTATTGCTGCTGCTGCTCAAGAACCCGAAGTAGAGGTAAAAGCCAACTCAGTATTACACTTAGAGCTAAATAAACAGATTATAGAACGCAAAATGGACGATCCGTTTAGTGAACTGCCCTTCCCAGGCTTTGATAATGGTACCATCGGGTTACTACAAATACGCAGTGCTATTCAAGCCGCCAAAGAAGATGAAAGTATTCAGGGCATTTACCTCGATGCTAGTTTATCGCCTGGTGGTTTCGCCACTTTAGAAGAAATCCGTAATGACTTAATTGATTTTAAAGAGTCAGATAAGTTCATCATCTCGTACAGCGACTTCCTTAGCGAGCGGGCGTATTATGTAGCTTCCGTCGCCGACGAGCTATATATTCACCCCGACTGGGGCGGAGTAGAATTCAACGGTTTTATGGTCGAGACTATATTCATCAAAGAAACTCTAGATAAGCTTGGTCTCAAGCCCGAAATTTTCCGAGTAGGTGACTTCAAAAGTGCCATTGAGCCTCTCACTCGCACTAGCATGAGCGACTCTAGCCGGGCACAAACAATCTCTTTCCTGAACTCACTATACGATACCTACCTTGAGCGGATAACTACTTCTACGGATATATCCGACAGCCAGCTACGTAGCCTGGCCGACTCTATGAAGATACAGGAACCTCAGGATGCCGTAGACGCTAATATGGTAACTGGGTTGCGCTACCCCGACGAAGTGCGCGATTTGCTGCGGGCAAAACTCGGTCTGGGTGAAGAGGAGGAAGATGATGATATCAACTTTATTTCAGTAGGAAAGTATGGCAAAGCCGTGGAAGCCCGCGCCCCCGACTATTCCCGCAATCGCGTGGCGGTGATTGTCGCCTCGGGTAGTATCGTAGATGGCGAAGGTGGTATGGATAATATTGGGGGCGATAAGTTTGCTAAAGAAATTCGTAAGGCTCGCGAAGACGACAATGTAAAAGCGATTGTCATTCGTATTAATTCGGGTGGTGGAAGTGCGCTGGCTTCGGATAAAATGTGGCGGGAGATTCAACTGGCCAAGCAGGAGAAACCCGTGATTGCCTCCATGTCCGACGTAGCTGCTTCGGGTGGCTACTATATGGCTATGGGATGTGATACTATCGTAGCCCATCCCAACACCATTACTGGATCTATCGGTATTTTCGGAGCGTTTTTCAACGTGGAAGGTATGCTAGATAAGATAGGCGTAGATACTGAGATTGTCCAGACTGGCGAATTTGCTGACATCTTCTCACCCTCTAAACCCTTATCGGCGACTGAACGGCGGATTATCCAGAACGGCGTTGAGCAAGGCTACGAGACTTTTACGAGCAAAGCGGCTGAGGGACGCAATATGTCGATAGAACAACTGAAAAAAGTGGCTTCGGGACGAGTATGGAGTGGAACAGAAGCCCTAGATCGGGATTTAGTAGATGTATTAGGCGGATTAGATGATGCCGTAGCTATTGCCGTAGAAAAAGCTGGGTTGGAAGAAGACGACTATCGCGTGAAATATTATCCCGAGCAAAAAGATATTTTCCAGCAGATTATGGAAGAACTAGGGCAGGAAGTCAGCACCTACTGGCTGAAGCGTGAGCTAGGTGATGCTTTCCCATACTTACAGCAATTCCAACAAGTTCGTGATTGGCAGGGTATCCAAGCCCGTATGCCTTTTATAATGGAGATCAAGTAAGACAGAGTAAAACTTCTTACGCTTTATTATCTTCAGCTAATGGCAGTGTTCCGCAGAGAGCACTGCCATTACTTTTTACCAAGCAGTACTTTTCTAGGCTTTTTCGTAGTGTGCAGTCTCTATTTGGGAATATTCGCTAACACAGTCCCAAACTGGTACAGCTTCCCAGATCGAACAGATTATATTCAAAAAAATATCTATCTGACTATCAATTAGTTATACAATATTATTGCACTAATTTTATAAATAGTATTAATTATGTAATAGTAAAGGCGAACAACAAGCACTAAAAGATACTATTATGAATACTGTTACTAATTATCTGAAAAACGCTTCTTTAATCTTCGTTTTTGCTTTTATTATAAATAATGCTTTTGCCACTTCTAATCCTACTGATGCAACTGAAGAGTTAACGTCTTTTGAAATAGTCTCAAGTACTGAAACGGTAGAAATTATTTGGCAATTCACTAAAGATATTGAGGGAGAAGTACAAGTACAACGGTCTGGTATGGATATGAATTTTGAAACAATTGGCGAAATTGACGGAACTGCGGCCAATAGGTTTGCCGATAATCAGCCTCAATCAGGCTTTACGTTTTATCGTCTAGCCATTAAGAATACTGACGGAACTGTTACCTACCAGAAAGTTGCGGCATTATCACGATAAGCGTAAGCCACTTGCATCAAGTGTATTCATAATAGTTAAATAAAGTATACGCGCGGGCGGTTATCTCTCTGGGGTAATCGCTTTTTTTATAGCAAAGGGGCGTCTTACAATCTATCGTCGCCGCAATATCACCGTAAATCTGCACAGACTACTGTATTCCCTACTCATCTTCAGCTTGTACCGTAGCCTGTTCTTCACTGGCGGTGAGTTTGAGTACTACGTGAGGATCATTCATTACCACGTAAACCGCTCCGTCGGATCCGGGGGCTACGTCACGCACGCGACCCATATTTTTCATAATTACTTCATCGTGCATAATGCGGTTATCAGTGATGGTGAGTAATCGTACTTCTTCGTAAGCTAGGGCACCTACCATTAGTTTATTTTCCCATTTTGGGAATTCACTACCCTGATAAAATTCAATACCGCAGACAGCAATCGAGGGTTTCCAGTAGATAATAGGCTGCTCCATACCTTCCTTGCGGGTAATATCAGTGATAGTTGTCCCATCATAATTGCGCCCGTAGGTAATCACTGGCCAACCGTAGTTATTACCTTTCTGAATAATGTTTACTTCATCGCCTCCCATCGGACCGTGTTCAGTTTCCCACACTTCGCCCGTTTCGGGATGTACTGCTAAACCCTGAGGATTACGGTTACCGTAAGTGAAAATAGAAGGAATAGCATCGGGTTCGTTGACAAACGGGTTATCTTCAGGGATACTACCATCGCGGTGTACGCGGTGTATTTTACCATTAGGGCGGGTAATATCTTGGGCTTGATCCTGCGCCCCCCGGTCGCCAATACTGAAGTACAAATATCCTTCGGAGTCAAACACAATCCGGTCGCCGTAGTGGTGGCGGGTGGTACGATACAGATCGTGAGGGGCTTCGAATACCGTTTCTTCACTCGTCCATCGGTTATTCTCAATCTTTCCCCGCACAATTTTGGTCATGGCTCCGGGTTTCTCTTCGTCATCCTCTAAGGCGTGACTGAACGATAAATAAATCCAACCGTTTTGGTCGTACTCAGGATCTATGGCCACATCCAGCAGGCCGCCCTGCCCTTGGTGTAGCACTTGGGGTGTTCCTTGTACTGGTTCTTGCAGTTCTCCGTTTTCAATCACTCGCAGCCGCCCGGGTCGTTCGGTGACTAGTACTTTATCATTTCCGACAAAGGCAATTGCCCAAGGGATTTCCAGCCCTTCGGCAAATACTTCCACATCTACGTTGTAATCCAACGTTTGTAGTTGAGACGGAGTGCGCTCATTACTGGCTAGTACCCCTTTCTCAGCTTCCAGCAAATAGTCTACAATGCTACTTAGCTGTTTATCGTCTAGTACTTTCTCATAAGCAGGCATACCGACCTGAGCAATACCAAACTTAATGTTGCGGGTAATTTGTCCTCGGCCCGAACCGTGCTTCCACTCCCCATCCAAAAAACTAGGACCATTGCCACCCTTCAAATCCTCGCCGTGACAAGAGGCACAGTAGCTCATATACAGCGACTGTCCTTCTTGAGCCAGTGTTACTGTAGCGTATAAAGAGAAAAGAAAGCTAAAGAGTAGGGTTGGGTAAGTATTCGGCATTGTTAGGCACTTTATGTTATTCTACAGGAAATCTACGAAAAAGATTGCGGATTTAACGAGAACATGACCCAACTATGCCCAAAAGCTCACTTTTCACTTTTAAAAATCTGGAATATCTTCCAATCGCGAAAAGTCTTTTTCTCCTTCTCTTTCTGCTTTTTGCGTTTAGTCTTATTTTTCTCTTTAAGTCGTTTAGTTTTTTCCTTGTATTTGGTGCGCTTGGTCTTTTCTTTTTCCTTAAATTTCTCCCGCTTTTGCTTCTCTCGCTCCTTGATTTTAGTTGATTTAGTCTTCATCCGCTCCCGCTTTTGCTGACGACGCACGCGAGCCTTTTTACGTTGGCTTTTGCCTTCCTTACCTAACACATAGCGTACCGAAATAGCGGTAGAGTATTCCAGTCGTTGTTGTTCGTACACAAAATTGTACGCGGGCTTTACATCAGCCGAAACTAATAATCGTAGTAAAGGAATCTTTAGCTCCGCCCCCATGATGGCATCTACTCCGGCAACCGCCCCTAAGTCATTGATACCACCAACATGACCACCACCCCCTATGTAAAAGTTCAGGCCTTTGCCCACGATCGGATAGTGATTCTCTAGTAGCAACGTTCCCCGCATCTCGGTATCATTACCCGTAATCATTCCTTCTAGGGCAATGGTGCGGAACACCCGTTGCTTCACGGTGATACCGAGCAAATCACCATCCACGCGTAATCCGGCAGCAGTGCTGTACTTCTGCGCGTATCCGGTAAGGCTTAATAAACAGTTAGCGAACAGTGTAATGAGGGATAGCCTGAGCATAATCTTAAAACGCATCTGCACCAGACATAGTCTATTCCCATCAGATTGTGTAAGTTTGATCAAAAGTTAGTAGGTTTATTTTAAAGCCTGGCACTGCCGCCACTTAAACCTCAAACGATTGCAGATAATTCCGCAAAACCTAAGTTCACTGTTATGAATCAAGAATCACCAATGAGATCGCTGTTAGATACTCTGCCTCAGGTAGGTACAGTTACTTGGGTTGGTATTCGTACCGAACGCCGGATTCCCCTTCAACAGGTTGATAGCGTGCTGGCACAAGCAGGTACTGGTCTGGAAGGCGATCATTTTTCGGGAAGAGGCCAAAGTAAGCGGCAAGTAACCTTAATCAGTGCTGAACATATTCGGGCTGCTGCTTCCATGCTGCACCAAGCAGATATTGATCCCAGCTTACTCCGTCGCAACATTGTGATAAACGGAATCAACCTGCTAGCTCTGAAGGATAAGCAGTTTCAGGTTGGTGATGCAGTATTAGAAATGAGCGGATTATGTCACCCTTGCTCCCGTATGGAAGAAAATCTGGGAACCGGAGGTTATAATGCTATGCGCGGTCACGGAGGAATCACAGCAAGAGTTGTAAAAGAAGGATTGATTCGAGTGGGGGATGGAGTAAAAGTATTATAGTGTTTTTGTGTTATAGTTCTCGCGTAAAAATGAGATAATATTCAAGATTATTAGATGAGCCAAGTGAATACCGAAGCACCCGAATACAAATATTAGCACCATAACACAATCAAACTATGTCAGAAACACCACAAGAAGGTTTAAAGATGACGCTAGGCCCCTGGCTACTGTGGGGTATGGGAGTAGGGCTAGTGATTTCAGGGATGTACTTCGGCTGGAACTTGGGGCTAGCGGAAGGCGGCACGCTGGGGCTAGCGATTGCCACCGGATTCATTATGCTGATGTACGTAACCTTTACCTTTAGCTATACTGAGCTGGCCTGCGCCATTCCGAAAGCGGGTGGTGCGTTCGATTATGCCGATCGGGCACTGGGCAAGCGGATAGGTTTTATTGGGGGTATGGCGCAAATTGTAGAATTCGTGTTTGCTCCTCCAGCTATTGCGGCAGCTATTGGCGCGTACTTTAATCTGTATTTCCCGGGAGTTCCTACGCTGGGGATTGCCATTGTGGCTTACTTTTTCTTCACCTTACTCAATGTGTTGGGAGTAAGGCTGGCAACTACCTTTGAGCTGGTTATCACGATACTGGCGGTGGTGGAATTACTGATTTTTGCGGGAGTTACATTACCCCACTTTGAAGCAGAGAACCTAGCGATTAACGCTTTTCCAAAAGGGATTTCGGGAGCTTTTGCGGCTATTCCGTTTGCTATCTGGTTTTTTCTGGCGATTGAAGGGGTTGCCAATTTGGCGGAGGAAACGGTAAATCCTCAGCGTAACGTATTATTAGGTTTTGGGTCGGCGATCTTCACCCTAGTAATGCTCTGTATCATCACTTTTTTATCGTCGGTGGGGGTAAATGGTTGGGAGTCAGTAGTCTATCCACCGGGTAGCAGTGAGCCTTCTGATTCGCCTCTGCCCCTCGCTCTGTCTTACGTGGTAGGTAACAATAACTTTCTCTACCATTTACTAATTACCGTAGGCTTACTAGGACTGATTGCTTCTTTTCACGGAATTATTTTGGCAGCCGGACGGGCGACTTTTGAGTTTGGGCGGATGCGCTATGTTTCTCCACTACTGGGGAAAGTCCATCCTAAATTCAAAACTCCGGCTTATGCTTTAGTGGTAAATATGGGAGTAGGAATTGTAGCATTACTCACCGGAAAAACGGGAGAGATCATCACGATTGCCTGCTTCGGGGCTATTTCGCTGTACATTATCTCCATGATCAGCTTGTTTGTACTACGTAAAAATGAACCTAGTCTAGAACGACCGTTTCAGGTACCTCTGTACCCAGCCTTTCCGGCTATTGCATTGGTAATTGCCACTGTGGCGCTGGTTGCCATGACGGTCTACAACCCAATCATTGCCCTGATTTACTTCGGAATTATGCTGGCAGCCTACGCTTACTTTCATTTTTTTGTCGATAAATCGGAGGTAATTCAAAAAGCTTAGCTATGAACATCCTTTTTATCGGGGCGCATCCCGACGACTGTGAAGTATACGGTGGGGGCACGGCTGCCCTTTTTGCCAGGGAAGGTCATAAAGTGAAGTTTATTTCGGTAACTAATGGCAATGCTGGACATCATAAGTTAAGCGGACAAGCTTTGGCTAATCGTCGTCGAGCAGAAACAGAAGTAGCCGCTCAAGTATTGGGTATTACTTACGAAGTGCTTGACAATGATGATGGGCAACTACAACCAACCGTAGCGAACCGAACCGAAATTATCCGAAGGATCAGGGAGTGGCAGGCGGATGTAGTCGTCACTCACCGACCTAACGATTATCATCCCGATCATCGTTACACTAGTACGCTTGTACAAGATGCTGCTTATCTGGTGATGGTTCCTAACCTAGCTCCTGATGTACTACCTCTCCGGCATAACCCGATTTTTTTCTACTTTGCTGACCGCTTTCAAAAACCCTATCCCTTCTCACCCGACGTAGCCATAGATATTGGTGAAACCTATGAAGCCAAAATCCGGGCACTGCACGCCCACACGTCCCAATTTTACGAATGGCTGCCTTGGATTGACGGAAGGTTAGATGAAGTGCCCCATTCCGAAGCAGAACGATTAGCCTGGCTGAAGCAACAGTGGCCCTGCACCCCTAATGAAAAAGCCCGCCAGTCGCTAGAAAAATGGTACGGAACTGAGCAGGCTAAGCAAGTTAAACAGGCTGAAGCATTTGAGCTATGCGAATACGGGCATCAACCAAGTGATGATAAGATTAGAGATCTATTTCCTTTTAATATCAGATAAGATTTTACCTTCGTTTGTATTCGCTCTGTGCCCAGAAGCTCTTCGACTGCTGCCTCAATAGGGCATAGCAATCTAGTGTTCCTATAACCTACAATATACAAAAGCTCACCTAATGTGGGTTGCTGTCAAAACTTAAACGGCGATTGCCTAGCAACCCGGTTTGAGTCAATTTTCAATTAGATGCCTTTATCTCCAGCACTGTTGTTAGTATGAGCGTCTCGGAGAATTGCCGACTAGCGTAAAGTACTGAGGTGGGTTCCTTGACTCGGAACGAAGGTGAGTACCAACCTAGAATAGGATCAGACTGTCCCCGGACTTCATGCATTCTGAGTTTGAGATCGAAAGTGACCATCAGAGGGCGGGTGGAGGATCGTTTTAGGAGGAACTGATTTTCCCTAGCTTCTTCTATCACTACCTGAGGGTGCAAATGTAGCGGAAAGTCCAGGGTGTACTGCATTCCGGCTTTTCCCAGTAGCTCATCCGTTACAGTAATTTGATCGTTTTTTTTGTCAAAAACCAGGTGACGACGGTGGATAAGCCCCAGTTTCTGATAACCGTTGTGTTCCGCCACAACCGTATCTTGTAAATCGGTAGAATTGCTTTCAATTACCTTTACCTGATAGTGGTTAATCCACATGGTGGGACCAGTACTATTTGCCTGATTGGTCTGATTAATCCGGATAGTGTTATGGGCGAGGGTGCTAATGAAGTAGTTACGCCACTCAGCATCGGTATGGTAGGTAAACGTGCCCGCATCAGTAATAATCGGGTAGCCATCTACGTGAACATCAAAAGCCAAGGCATCGGCATGACCGTGAGCGGCTATAGATAAGAACCCTAGCGGGGCAGCGTCCATGTGAACATAAATTTCCTGTTCGCCCGTTTGTTTGCGGAGAAAGAAGTGCCCCTCTTCTGAATATAGCCGCGAAGGTTGATCGGCGGGTCTGACCTCTACCATATCAAAAATTTGCTTGCCTTTATTGCCAAATAGTACGACATTTTTATTATCCCATCCGGCTGATTTAGCTTTCCACTCAGACCGGTTAAACAATACGACTCCCGAGGTGAGCAGGGATTTAAAATTATCTGGGTGCCCTTCCTCCAGCACTACTACCTTTCCGTCGTCTTCATCTCCGTAGTAAGGAATATTACCTCGCATATCCATCATCTGGAAAATATACTCCAGAATATTTTCCAACTGATTGCGGTAACCGGGCGAGAAGGCGTTGTCAGTTGCCTCGGCTACTACCAATGGAATCAGGAAAAAGTCGGTAATGAACTGAATGTACTCCGCTGCCTCTTCTTTGTTGACACCCTCTCGCGAGTGTTGTAGAATAATTTCTTTCTCCAGTCCAGCCTTGGCGTGGGCCAGCCAGCTTTCTGATTCGTTAAACTTCCAAAAAGAAGCGGCCACAAACAATCCAGCGTACTCACTAATCAGGTGATTGTTAGCCGATGAATAATAAGAAGGATTCTGATGACTGTACAAACAATGAAGATAGATGGTGGGAACCCACTGTTCTTCTACAAACTTTTTGAACGAAGTATCGCTTTCTGTTAAAGCGTTAACATCTAGTAGTTCCCAGCAGAAAAACCAGATAATTAGCCGGATATTAACTTCAATATTACTGTACCAATTGACGCCTACCAGATATGGGTTCTCGTCAATCCAGGACTGCATGATCTCCTGAAACTGCTTTAGTATTTTTTTTTCTTTGGTGCTACGATAATGGAGAGCCAACAGTGGTAAGAACTGAAGCCGATTGACTTCCCAAGTGTGCTTGGCGCTGCCGTATTCTTCGGTTCGGATGTTAATATCCTTGGCAAAAGTCTTGGGAAACCGCCGTTGGGACGAGATATCCATATGCCAGTCAATGGGTTGGTTGTAGTAAAATTTATCGTCAAATAGTGGGATACACAGCTCAGTAATCTGAAAATTGAGCGAGCCAATGGGCAAAATTGGCTTAGGCGGATGGAGTAGTCGTTTTTCTGCCGGAAAGTGGCCCTGCTGCGACTGCCGCTCTTTTCGTTTTTGCCAGTACTGCTGTGCCCGGTAGCCAATTTCAGGCAAAGACATGGTTCGTAAGCGATGATAGTACCAGGATAGAAGCATAAATTGCTAGTTGAGAATGGACAGTGGATAATCGAAACCAGGTTGTTGCCGCCACGCGGGTGATGGATATTAGAAATTGGCTCAATTTCAAAATTGAAGGAATAACTGCGCGAATAAAGGTAATTTTTGGCTAGGTGCAAAGCCCGAATTACCAGCTATTCTGACAACAACTCAGAATTTTCCAGGTCGAGTAGTGCGTGAATTTCCATCAGGGCCTGCGCCCAGACTTCAGGTTTTAGTCCAAACTTTTGGTTAAGTAGGTCATTATAAGCAGGTATTTGGGTGTAGAAATAACGAGCTTGTTGCAGCCAATCGGTAGCCTCGCGAGCAGAGGGACGGTCAATTCTCAGTGCGTAGAGTACGTCCGGCTCATTTTGATACGCAATATGTGCCAGCGATACGTACTCCCGGTAGGTTTGAAAGGCCGACTGATAGTCATCTTGCCACGGCTGATTGTTTGCAAAAGGTAAATTAGCGGAATTATTCTCCATGAAAGTCGTCGTTTAAGCTAAACGAACGGCAGCAAAAACCCATCAATACGTAAATTGCCGGACTGGGCTTTATTGGTAAATAATACAAGTGTACCTTTTTGAGTAGAAAGCCCTAACCAATCGGGTAGGGCATAGGGCAATCACATTTAAAAGTTTTGTAGTAAGTTACAAATTTAGTAGTCACAAAGTTAAACGTAACCCGTAGTTTAAATTTACCGAGATATTATACTATTGTTAGTCAACAGATTGTTGAGACAAGCAAGTAAATAGATAATTCAAATAGTAGTTTTTGAGCTTTTATATCCTGGCTATCTTATACGATCCGGCTGATCCCAGTACAAATTTCACAAAAGTTTCACAAGCAATTTACATTTCTTTAACATACAATAATGTAGGTAACCCTTGGCAAAAAAAATCGGTACTTTGTATAATAGCTGACGCAACTAAGTAATCAGCATTATGCAAGAATCTGACTAACGATACTATGAATACTGAAACAAACTACTGGTTCTTTGAAGAAGCAAACTTCGTAAATATTTTCTGTCCTCAAAGGATTGTAGAGCTAGATAATCAAATTGAGCATCGGGAATATCAAAAGGGTGACAGTGTATACTCTATTGGCGAACCATCGGAGTACATATACATTATTAAGCAGGGGCGGGTAAAAATTGGAACATACTCGGAAGAGGGAAAAGAAATTGTAAAAACCATTCTCACTCCTGGTGAAGTGTTCGGGGAAATAGCCCTAACGGGTGAAGAAAACCACCGGGATTTTGCGGTAGTGCTAGATAACGAGACGATTATTTGTCCGATGACCCTAGATGACATGCGCGCCCGAATGGCCGATAACCAAGAACTAAGCCTGAGTATTCTTAAGATGGTAGGCAAACGAATGCAGAAACTGGAGAGGCGTATTGAACTACTAGTTTCTAAAGATGCCCGTACCCGGGTGATAGAGTTTTTACGCGACATGGCAAAGGAAAAAGGCCGTAAAGTAGGTTTTGAGACCATGATTCCGAACCACCTGAAGCATCAGGATATTGCTAGCCTTACGGGAACATCCCGACAGACGGTAACCACGATTATGAATGAACTGAAGGAGAAGAATATTATCAACTTCGACCGCCGTAAGATCCTAATTCGCGATTTAGACCTATTGAAATAACAGTTCTGTCTTCTAAATGACCTGGCTATTGTCCAGAATTATATAATCTCAACGCATGAAAACACTAATTCAAACCATTATTTTCGGGCTATCACTTGCTATAATTAGCCCCGCCCTCGCACAAAGGAATTTACAAGAGTATACTCCCTCAATACTTCTTAATAGAGGACAATGGGAGTTCAAGCATTTTACCAATGTCTATACCCAAACCAAAGCATTTGACGACCAACTGCGGAAAGACGATCAGCGGGCTGATGGACGTCAGACCTTCGCTACTGCCATCAATCAGTTTATGTACGGTATCAACCCCAAGTATTCTTTGGGGCTAGATGTTTGGGTGAAATACGTAGATGTGAATGATAGTCGAGGACAACTCAATCGGCTTGGCTTGACCGGAGTTGGGCCAAAGGTTAAGATCGCCCCATTTGAGGGGGCTTCCCGCTTTTCAATCCAAAGCACCTTCTTAATCCCAATTTCGAGCGATACCGAAAGCCGGGAACCCACCGCTACTAACCCAGGCTTGTTTCTAGAGTTTGACCGATACTTGTGGATCAATGAAATTTTCTACGATATTCCGTTGTCTTCCAGTACCCAGTTATTTGTTCGGGGATCAATCTGGACATCCTTTCCTCGAGACTCTTTTCGTGACCGGGCTTTTCTGGAGACGCCCATTACCGTGTTTTTTAATTATTTCCCCAATCCGCGATGGACACTATATACTTCGCTGGAAGCCTGGCTGAAGCATGTGGAAGACTTTCAGGATGCCAACAGCATGAGTGCTAACCGACTGCGCCCGTTCAGTTCATTTTTTTCCCAGGCTGGTCTGGGTATGAAGTACCAGATTATTCCGGGTTTATTGGAGGGAGAGTTACTATACACTAACTTCTGGGTCGGCAGTCCGGGGGAAGGAGCCGGACAAACCTTCAACTTTGGTCTTCGGGTTATTCACTAATCACCTATACTAAAGAAAGCTATTTTACGGTGCTGATTTTTAACAGTCTGGCTAAATGGCCTAGCGGCGCATATTCGCTATAAACATTTTAGCCTTTGTGTCTGCCCAGTATGGGCATCAGGTATTGAGATCCTATATTCTTTCAGAAGGTGAAGGTCCCTTATGTGTAGGAGTTGTGTTCCGAAGCATGAGCAAGTCGCAAGCTCATTTACCGTGAGGCATGGAGTGAAGGAGTCGGACTGATTTCTATGACTTATGCAAATGTATATAGGTTTACAGGGTAGTAAAATTTTAAGAAACCCACTAAGGACTCTATTCGTGCCGGATAGATTTTACCGGATTAGCATTTGAAGCTCGGATGGCTTCATAGCCTACTGTTAGTAGAGTAAGCATGAGCACCAGTACTACGGCTACAACGAAAATTACGATGCTCATCGGCACATGATATACAAAGTTTTGCAGCCAGTTGTTCATGAGCAGATAGGCAAGTGGAATCGCAATCACAATGGCGATACCAACCATTTTCACAAAATTTGTGAGTAGCAGTACTATAATTTGCGGAACCGAAGCCCCCAGCACCTTACGAATACCAATTTCCTTAGTACGTCGCTCCGCCATAAAAGACGCCAAACCAAATAATCCAAGGCAGGCAATGAGGATTGCCAGTACTGCGAAGGTTTGAGTAAGATCGGCCATACGGGATTCGGCTTGGTACATTCGCCCAAACTCATCGCTCAAGAACCAGTAATCAAAGCCAACGTTGGGGAAGATTTCTTTCCACTGATCTTCTAAGTACGCCAGATGGGTTTGTAGACTTTCCGTGGGCAGTTTTACGTAGACAATCTGGTCAATAGGGTGCGGGCGGGCGTTGATCGCCAGTGGACCAATGGTTTGGTGCATTGACCGATACGGGAAATCTTCTACCACACCGATAACCGTTCCCGACCGTTCGGTTTGCGTATTACGAACTTCCATCCCCAGTACTTCATCTAGCCCAACCCCCAGGTTTCGCAATGCAGTTTCGTTGAGAAGATACGCGTTGGAATCAGATGGATTAGCCGGGTCAAAGAAACGTCCGGTCACTAATTCCAGATCATAGGTTTCAGGGAAAGCAAAATCTACATTTAATTGACTCCAATCGTATTCCTGCTCACTGTTGATACCTGGAAAAATTAGGTTGGTACCAATTGGCCCAAAATAGTTTTGCCGGGGCAAATGATTTCCTATAGTAATTTGATCAATATCGGGATTCTGCACCACCGCCTGACGGAAAGCGGGGTACCGGTTAATATCGGCAAATCCGCCAAAACGAATAGAGACCATTTGCTCAGCACCTTCGTTTAATTTGGAACTCTGAATGTAGTTCATCTGGTGTAGCATAATTCCGGTACTAATTACCAGAATGACCGTGATGGTAAACTGAAAAATTACCAGTACTTTCCGAAAAAGCTCTGGCCCTTTTCCAGCCTCCTGCTGCCCTTTCAGCACTTCCACCGGATTGAAACCCGACAGAAATAAGGCTGGGTAGCTACCCGCTACAATGGCTACTAAAAACAGAATACCTAGTACTCCACCAATAATTACCGGATTTAGTAAGGAAGTCAGTGAGAAGCTTTTGCGGGCCAGGTCATTAAAGTTAGGTAAGAACAATGCAATCAGCACTACGGCTAGTACTAATCCCAAGAAAGTAGTAAGTACTGACTCATTCATAAACTGAGCCACTAATTGTTTGCGGTTACTACCCATCGCTTTGCGTAGACCCACTTCCTTCGCCCGTTTAGCGGAGCGAGCCGTGGCCAGGTTCATATAGTTGATGCAGGCGATAATGAGAATGAGCAGGCCAATTGAGCCAAAAATATAAACGTACTGAATATCTCCACTTCCCTCATTCGTCCACTGATTTACTTCATCAAAATGCAGGTTGGTCACTTCCTGAATGAACGGATTAACTTGTGGGGCATCTTCGCCTAAACCGCTGGTAACTAATTCAACTAGTTCGCCCTCTATTTTTTCCGGGTCAGCATCTTCAGCAGTGACGATGTAGGCCGAAAAGGAGCCTTGTTGTAAATTGTCGGCATACTCCTCTAGATTTCCATTGAACAGTGGGCGCAGTACTTCGTAGTTCACTAAATACTTAGGCTGAATGTGGGAGTTACTGGGAAAATCCTTAATTACTGCCGTGACAATGGTTGCTACATCCTCATTATTGGTCATATCCGGGTGCCGCACGTCCAGTCGTTTACCCACCGGATTTTCATCACCAAACAGGCTGGTAGCGGCTGATTCAGTCAGCACAATAGCGTTGGGTAACGTGAATACTTCATCAGGGTTCCCAGAGATAAGAGGAAAATGCAACACCTGATCGAAAGTGCCCTCAGTCCAAAATAGCTCTTCGGTCAGAATGATTTTATCGACTTCTTGGTTAGTGATTGCTGCCGGGTAGCCCGCCCATAGGTAACGTAGTGCTTCTTGCACATCGGGGTACCGCTCCTTCAGTTGCGATGCCCATCCGCCAGGTACATAGGTTTGCTGAAAAGTATTTCCATCGTCAGTAGTGATTGTAGCCCCGATGCGATAGGTACGGTCGGCCTCTGGATGCATGGTGTCGAAACTAAGCTCATCCACAACGTACAAAAAGATAAATACGGTACTAGCCAGCCCGACGGCTAACCCAAAGATGTTAATAAACGCGAATACTTTTTGCTTGGCAAAGCTACGGATGGCGATGAGAAAGTAGTTCTTGAGCATAAGACACTAGGATTGTTGGAGTTAGCAAAAGCCATCTCTTTACATTCAGAGGATGAAATACAGAAAATGGCTAATTATCTCTAATAGTAATTCCAAGACTATACCATATCTGTATCTGTCTGATTGATAATATTTTATGTAAATAGTGTTTGATTGAATTTGTCCGATTTTAGCCTAACACTGTTCTAAATCGGACATAAAGAATTATCTAGAAAAGTAGATATCTATGGGGTACAAGGCTTGTTCATAAAAAAGGGAAAGAATGAAAAGTGCGCGGAGAATGATAATTTTGAAGTGAACTAAACAACATGATTATCATGCACACTTTTCAAAAAATGAAATTACGACCTATTATCAGTACTTACAAACCCAC
>JBCCTI010000065.1:0-40603 GCA_039198955.1 Bacteroidota bacterium
ATTCACATTCATGAAAAGCTTGTTTGTCTTTTTATAGATGTGGATATATGGATAACCCTTCAGGTTACCCACATATTCACATCGTTATAGTAGTAACTTTCTCTAAATATTTATATGCTGCTAATCTAAAGGGGAACCGCTTTAGTTGGTTAAGTGAAGAGTTACACCGCTTGCTTTGTCTCAGCACGGGGTGCCCCGCACCTTGATAAGAGACCTGGAAGTCTAAATTTCTATGGCACCGGCCACCCGGTCGAGACCGGGCAAGCTACCTGGCGGGGCGCAAAATCGGCCGAAAGGTCTTACCTAGGCCACGGTAATGCCCATTCCCCGCTAGGGTAACTTTTCAAATGTGGAAATATGGATAACGCTACTCGAGTTACCCACATTTTAGCAATAGTAACTACTTCTTAGAATTTTAATACCTTACAAACCTAAAGGGGCCTCGGTGCCTCAGAATTAAGCTCGCTTCCTACGTTTTATTTCCTGGCTAACCATAGTGAGCTCGCGGCTGCTTTGACCGCGGACGGAGGCGTTCTCTTCGGCTCGGCGAAAGAGGTAGGGCATCACGGCTTCTAGCGGGCCGTAGGGTACATATTTAGCTACGTTGTAGTTCGCCTTAGACAGATTAAACGAGATATTATCACTCATGCCGTAGAGCTGGGCAAAATACACTCGCGGGTCGTTGGGCTTCACCGAGTGTTTTTCCATTAGCATCGCTAGGTAGTAATTGCTATATTCATTATGTGATCCTGAAACCAGCGAAATACGCTGCTTATGATTGAGGCAGTACAACACCGCTCGGTCGTAGTCTTCGTCGGTAGCCGCTTTGTTGGGCTGAATGGGGTCTCGGTAACCGAGTTCTTCCGCCCGTTCCCGCTCCTTTTCCATATATGCTCCTCGGACTAGTTTTACCCCCAGGTAATACTGATGGGTAACTGCTCGTCGGTAGGCATCTTTCAAGTTGTTTAGCATCTCGTGGCGGTACATCTGATAGGTATTGTACACAACGACCTTTTCTCGGTTGAAGCGTTGCATCATCTCATTGGCTAGGTCATCAATTACCTCCTGTATCCAGGATTCTTCGCCGTCGATAAAGATGCCCACATCCGCTTGGTGAGAAGCCTCACAGAGACGTTCTAATCGAGCTTTTCCTCGATGAAATGCGGCTTCCTGCTCGGCAGATAGTTCTGTTCCAGCTTGTACCTTTTCCATTAACTCAAACTGCATAATTCCCGTCATCTTGAAGGCACAAAAGGGCATATCCGGGTTGTTTCTAGCAGCTTCAATTACCCGTAGTAGTTCTGCGATAGTGTGCTCAAAACCTTCCTCATTTTTGGTTACCTCTACCGAATAGTCTAGGATAGTTTTTATGTTATGCGAGGCGAGCATTTGAATAGTACTACTGGAGTCGGCAATGGTTTCACCTCCGCAGAACTGCTGAAATAAGGTATGTTTTAGTACACTGTGGATGGGGAGCTTTAATTTTAGGGCGATTTTCACCAACTTTGTGCCTAGATTTGTCAAAAAGGGGTACCCAATGGCTTTGAACAACCAATAGGTTTTTCGTAAGTCGTGATCAGACTTATACGAAAAGGCAGTTTCAGTATTATCAAAAGAAATCGGCGGGGCTTCGGTGAAAACGTACTCCATAAAGCATTGGTGTAACTAAAAACGAGTCAAATCTCCGCACAATATAAACTATTTTAGTAAGCAAATTTGTTTTCAGACCCTATGGAAATTACTGGATTACAGCAGTGGAATATTGGTAAAACCGACCCGCTTATTATCGCTGGGCCGTGTAGTGCTGAAACCGAAGAGCAGCTTTACGATACTGTAAAGGCTATTAAGGCGCAGGGCGTTACCCTGATGCGAGCGGGGGTATGGAAACCGCGTACCCGCCCTAACACCTTTGAGGGAATTGGGCAAGAAGCTTTGCAGTGGATTCAGGATATAAAGAAAGACTTGGGTGTACAATTTTCTACCGAAGTAGCTAACGCTATGCACGTAGAAGAAGCCCTTCACTACGGAATTGATGTGCTGTGGATAGGAGCCCGCAGTACCGTAAGTCCATTTATTGTACAGGAGATTGCCGATGCACTACGGGGCTGCGACGTGCCTGTACTGGTAAAAAACCCTATCAACCCTGATTTAGCACTGTGGATGGGTGCGCTGGAGCGACTCCATCAGGCTGGGGTGAAGAAACTAGGGGCCATTCATCGGGGCTTTTCTACCTACCAGAAAACTCGTTTCCGCAATGTGCCTATGTGGCAGTTACCCATTGAGATGAAGCGACAGTTACCCGATTTACCCATGATCTGTGACCCTAGCCACATTATGGGCAAGCGAGAAGATATTGCCGAGGCTTGCCAGATTGCTATGGACCTGAACTTTGAAGGGCTGATTATTGAAACCCACCGCGACCCGGAGAATGCCTGGAGTGATGCCCGCCAGCAGGTAACCCCTCAGTCGCTGGGTGAAATTATTCGTAATCTGCGAATCCGTCAGGCATCTTCAGAGGACATTGAGTACATCACCCATCTAGAAGAACTGCGTACCCAGATTGACCATACTGATCGGGAGATGATTGAACTACTAGCGCAACGCCTGGATTTGGTAGCCCAGATTGGTGTGTGGAAAAAGAAAAATAACGTAGCTGCTTTTCAGCTCGACCGATGGAACCGAGTGTTTGAGTCTCGGAAAGAATGGGCAAAAGATACTAATCTACGCGAGCGATTTATTACCGAATTATTCAATGTCCTGCACGTAGAATCTATCCACAAACAAACTGAAGTAATGGATAACTTACCCAACGGAAGCGCAACCAAGCCTGATCTGCGGGTAGAGTCTTAGAAGATGTTCATGTGTTCAGGCAGTTGCCATGCAATGTTCATGTAAACCAACATTTCAGCATATGAACACAAGAATACTTGAACACATAAACACATCATAATTCATGCCCGCCGATAATGTAATCATCACTAAAAACATCGCTGGAACACTCGCAGATCTGCTGTCTAAAACCAGCTTCTCTCAGGTTGCAGTATTGGTTGATGAGAATACCCGACAACACTGTTTACCATTAATTCGGGAAATATTACCGTCGGAATATACGCTGGTTGAAATTAAGAGTGGGGAGTTACATAAGAATCTGGATACCTGTGCACATATCTGGGCGCAGCTCACTAAACAGCATTTTGACCGTAAAGCTTTGCTCATTAACCTGGGTGGTGGGGTAATTGGTGATATGGGCGGCTTTTGTGCAACTACCTACAAGCGAGGTATTTCGTTCGTGAATATTCCTACCACTTTATTGGCTCAGGTAGATGCTTCGGTAGGCGGTAAGCTGGGTATTGATTTCCAGGGATTTAAAAATCATATCGGGCTATTTCAGGAACCAAATCAGGTGCTGATTGATGCTACATTTCTAGAAACCCTGCCCGAGCAGGAGTTGCGCTCGGGCTTTGCCGAGGTAATTAAGCACGCCCTTATCCACGATTTATCGTACTGGAATAAACTGCGGGGAGCATCGTTGGCACAGCAACCCTGGGCAGAGCATATCCATCATTCAGTCCAAGTAAAATCTTGGGTGGTAGATCAGGATTTTCGAGAGGGTGGTTTGCGGAAGATTCTGAACTTCGGACATACAGTAGGTCACGCAGTAGAAAGTCATTTTCTTGAATCAGATACGCCACTGCTACACGGCGAAGCCATTGCTATTGGAATGATTGCCGAAGCACAGCTCTCGGTGAAGTACGCTTCGCTCAGCCCAGAAGAAGTAGAGGAAATAGAAGATTTCATACTAGCTATCTTCGGAAAGTTTGACATACCAGCGACTTCACTGGAGGAAATCACCCAACTGGCGAAGCAGGATAAGAAAAACCAGCAGGGTACAATCCTTTGCACTTTGCTAGACAAAATTGGCAAAGCTCACTACGATGTTTCAGTATCGGCAGAAGATATTCGCAGTTCGCTGGAATACTACCAAAGTTTATAGTTTTCTAGAATGCGATAAAATCGTACTCTAGAAAACTACCTACAATAACTCATTCGCCAGGTTTGCCAGATCGGAACGCTCGCCCCGAACTAGGGTGACGTGGGCGTAAAGCGGGTGCTGGGCAATGCGGTCAATCAAATACGAGAGGCCGTTACTCTGAGAATCCAGGTAAGGAGTATCGATTTGGTAGATGTCGCCTGTAAACACAATCTTACAGTTCTCGCCCGCCCGGGTAATGATGGTTTTTACCTCGTGGGGGGTGAGGTTTTGCGCCTCATCTACAATAAAGAAGATATTGGACAAACTTCGTCCTCGGATGTACGCCAGCGGGGTGATGACCAGTTTCTCTTTGTTTACCATCTCAGTAATGCGAGTGAAGTCTTTATCGTTTTCGCTGAACTGGTTTTGGATAAATTTTAAGTTGTCCCACAGGGGTTCCATGTAGGGGTTGAGCTTCGACTTGATATCGCCCGGCAGGTAGCCAATGTCTTTATTGCTCAGTGGTACAATCGGACGTGCTAGGTAGATTTGCTTAAATTCCCGGCGTTGTTCCAGGGCTCCAGCTAATGCTAGTAGGGTTTTTCCCGTACCCGCCACCCCCTGAACCGTTACCAGTCGAACATTGGGATTGGTGATAGCGTGCAGGGCAAAGGTTTGCTCAGCGTTTTTCGGACGGATACCGTAGGCCGACCGTTTCTCCACCTTTTCCATCTTCTGACTCTCAGGATTGTAGTAGCTCAATGCCGAGTTTTTGGAGCTTTTCAGAATATAATACTGGTTATCCTTTACGTTTTTTATTCCCCGAATATCTTCTACTTCACAGAAGCCCTCTTTGTACATGTCCGAGATTTTCTGACTGTTTACCCGTTCTAGTACGGTAGTTCCTTGGTCGAGGTCATCGACGTGCTTTACTTTACCAGTCTCGTAGTCCTGGGCTACCAAATTGAGCGACTTGGCCTTCAGGCGGAGGTTGATATCTTTGGTTACTAAAACCACCTTGCGGTCGGGATAAGCATCGCGTAGGGTGAGAGCAGCGTTCAGAATTTTATGGTCGGGTTTTCGCTCGTCAAATATCTGTTCAGCATCGAGCTTACTGTCGTGGTTCATTACCACTTTAAAGCTACCTCGGGTGCGGCCGTTAAGGGGAATCCAGTCTTGCAGTGTATGTTCGGCGGAGAGGGTATCGAGCAACCGGATAAATTCCCGAGCCTCGAAGTTGCGCGTATCACTACCCTTTTTGAATTGATCCAGCTCCTCCAGCACCGTGATGGGAATGCCTACATCGTGCTCGTCGAAATTCATAATAGAATCATGGGAATAGAGGATGACAGAAGTATCCAGCACATAAATCTTTTTAGTGGACGTGGCATCTTTCTTACTTCGTGGCATAGAGCAAACTTAAACTTACGTGGGCAACGGTCTAATAGCCGTGTTATTTATCGAGGGGCGACAAATATAAGGAATTAATCAGGAAAAATTGTGGATAAACACGTCCTCTTTTTCCTTGGGAATAATGGTGAGCACGTTGGCTAATACCAGCCGCACCAAAGTACGGGAGGCTACCCGACGCGGGAGTTGAGCCGCAGCACAAAACTCCCGAAGGGTAATTTTTTGGTGCTGGTCGAGGTATTGCATGAGCAACCGTTCTTTATCGCCGTAGGTAAAGCGAATGTCCCGGTCACGCCGCCCTTGCTTCATAATCTGCCACATTTCGGGGCTGGCTTGTAGGCTTTGGTCTTGGTAACGCACGTAAGCGGTTCCTTTACGCTGCAACTTTTTGGGCTTAGTTTTGGAGTTGGTTTTATTAGGTGAAACTCTATTTTCAGCGTACTTCAATGCTTCGTTGAGCACCAAATGAGGCCGACGGGGGCTTGAGGGAATGATGTAATTAACAACCGCCCGTTTTTGATTGAGGGGAACGATCTCGTAGTGATAATCAATGCGAGGACGGCACCAACGCTGGATGGCCTGCTCCAGGGCAAATACTTCTTCTTCTGCGAACTTAATGCCCGGAATACTTCCGTCATCATCTACGCCAATCAGCAAATTACCACCGTTGGTATTAGCAAAAGCAACAATTTCCCGGACGATTTTGTCCGGGTGAGCTACTTTTCGCTTAAATTCAATCGTCTCACCTTCGCCCTGCTCTACTAGCCGACGGATTTCCTGTAACAACACGCCTTTATCAGTTGATAATTGATAAGGGAAAGTTGATAGTTAATGAAATATCTAACCTCGTTGGTATTAACTACCCATTGTCAACTTTCACCTATCAATTGAATATTAATCTTCGTCCTCGTCGTCATAGTCTGACATGGAGAACATACTGCTGAGTAAGTCTTTAAACTGGGTACCGGAGGTAAGCTGCTTTTTGCTGAGTTGGCTATACTCGGCTAGGCCGTGCAAAGCAAACTCCATCATAAACAATTTCTCGGTTTCGTTAAGTCCCCGGTGGTACTCACCTACCAAATCCTCCAATCCGGGTACACTTTTTAGTAGCTTTTTGTATTCACGGCTGCTTAGGTCATTCAGTAAGTCTACTTCGTTTCCCTCACCAAACCAGTTTACAATTTTACGGTAAGGGTTGCGCTCCTTCTGCTTACGCTTATCTTCCGGATTGGGAAAATAGTTGACGAATTGGGTACGAACGGCTTTACCCACCAGATTGTGCGCGACAATACCAGGGCCCTCTTGCTCACCTTCGTAGACCAACTCCACTTTTCCAGTGATGGACGGAATGACGCCGACGAAGTCAGACACCCGGATGGTGGTTCCTTTTTCCTGATTAATTAGCAGGCGACGTTCGGCGGAACTTAGTAGATTTTCGTAGGCTGATATGGTCAGGCGAGCTGATACTCCGCTTTTCTCGTCTACGTACTCACTCTCGCGGGCTTCAAAAGCAATCTGTTCCACTAAATCTTTTGCCAGTTCGGTCAGAAGAATCTTCTCCTGAGGCTCTTTTACATCGGCTTCTTGTTCAGTAATCTTCCGCCCGATGTCGATAGAGCGAGGGTAGTGGGTGATAATCTGACTGTCAATCCGATCCTTGAGCGGGGTGACAATACTGCCTCGGTTGGTATAATCTTCAGGGTTAGCGGTGAAGACAAACTGAATATCTAGCGGCAAGCGCACCCGGAATCCGCGAATCTGAATATCCCCTTCTTGTAAAATATTGAATAACGCTACCTGAATACGCGCTTGCAAGTCGGGCAGCTCGTTGATGACAAAAATACCTCGGTGTGAACGTGGAACTAGTCCATAATGAATCACCCGCTCGTCTGAGTAGGGTAGCTTCAACGAAGCGGCTTTGATAGGATCAGTATCGCCAATCAGGTCAGCTACCGAAACATCGGGGGTGGCTAGTTTCTCAGTATAACGTTCCGAGCGATGTACCCAGACAATAGGGGTTTGGTCACCATGATCCTGCACCATTGTTTTGCCGTAGTGCGAAAGGGGTTGGAGCGGATCGTCGTTAAGCTCAGTGTCTTTAATCACCGGAATGTACTCGTCCAACAACTCGGTCATCATTCGGGCCATGCGGGTTTTAGCCTGACCGCGCAGTCCCAGAAAGATGATGTTGTGCATGGACAGCAGTGCCCGTTCGGTATCGGGAATGACGGACTCTTCGTAGCCCCAGATGCCTTCAAAAACGGATTCTTTATTCTGAAGCCGCTGAATAAGATTATCTCGCAGCTCCTGCTTTACTGATTTGGGCTGATAACCGCTAGCTTTTAGTTCGCCAAGCGTATGAATTTTAATCAGCTTATCAGAAGGTATGTCTTGGTAATTCATGCAGTATGATTGAATTTCTCTATTGTTAAATAACTAACGAATTAATAGATGAAAGTTGACAATGAATAATTAACGATAAAAACGCACATTTCCTTAACTATCAATTATCCATTGTCAATTGCTATTCGTTAAACATTAATCATTATCGTTACTGTTTGAAGTTTTTCCGGCGATTGCGGCGATAATCTTCAAAAATAAGGTGGCCTAGTCCCTTCAGGCTGCTGTAGTAGGCATTGCCGTTGTTTACTTGGGTAAATTTCTGGACGAACTGTTTCAGGTAAGGGTCAGAGGCAATCATAAAGGTAGTGACCGGTATGCTGAGGCGGCGGCATTGGGCTCCCAGATTAAGGGTTTTATTCAAGATTTTACTATCTAGCCCAAAACTGTTTTTGTAGTATTTAATTCCCTGTTTCAAGCAAGTTGGTTTGCCGTCAGTAATCATAAAGATTTGCTTGTTGGCGGTTTTACGGCGACGCAAAATATCCATTGATAGTTCTAGTCCAGCCACCGTATTTGTGTGGTAGGGGCCGACTTGCAAATAGGGTAAATCTTTGATTTGAATCTGCCAGGCATCATTACCAAACACGATAATGTCTAGCGTATCTTTGCGGTACTTAGTGGTAATTAATTCAGCTAGAGCCATTGCTACTTTCTTGGCGGGGGTAATGCGGTCTTCGCCATAGAGAATCATAGAGTGTGAGATGTCAATCATCAGCACCGTAGAGGTCTGGGTTTTGTACTCGGTATCATTGACCTCCAAGTCGCCCTCCGTGAGTGTGAAGTCGCCTAAACCGTGATTGATCTGGGCGTTGCGAATAGAGTCAGTCATGGCGATCTGCTCCAGCGTATCGCCAAACTGATAATCGCGACGGTCAGTGCTAGGTTCGTCACCGAACCCACTGTACGGTGTCTTATGGTCGCCTTTACCCGACTTTTTGAGCTTACCGAAGATTTCTTCCAGGGCACTGCGGCGGACTTTCCGTTCGGTTTTAGCGGTTACCTCGAACTTCCCTTCCGGGTTTTCATCAGTGACGTAGCCTTTATCCTTCAGATCCTGGATGAAGTCACCCATGCCGTACTCATCGTTCGTGATTCCGTACTGGTTATCCAAGCTGGTCATCCACTGTAAGGTTTCAGATACATCGCCGGAGGTGACGATCATCAGCTCCATAAAGATTTTCAGCAACTGGTCGAAAGTACTTTGACCTTCCTGCTGTGGATCAGGAATATATTCCGTAAATCGATATCCTATCATGGTTCGAGAACGTGGTTAAGAGGGGATTGTTTTGAGCTTTAGTACTACGTAGATACGAAGTTGTTCTATGCAAAACAATAAAAGTAAATACTTAATTGGCACTAGATTTGATCCAACTCCAGTATAACACTTTTTACCTAACTATTAGTGCCATGAAGTTCCTTTTATTATCACTTATCCTGTTTGCTATAGTCTGTTGTACGCCCCGCATATTTTACTCAGGGGAAACTTACCCGCCCTATCAACCCCAAGAGATTGAAGTATTCTTCGATGAAAATAAAATCATTCAGCCTTACGAAGTGATAGGTACATTAGCCGATAGTGGCGGATCGGGGGCAAGACATGAGAAAATTCAGCAAGCAATGATTGACCGAGCCAAAGCAGTAGGAGCCGATGCTATTGTATTTCACGATGTGGACGTAGAACATAGTGAAGCAGGTGCTTTCATGATACGAAAGGCGAAGGCTATCCGTTATCACTATCCGGACATCAGGTAAACAAATCCGAACTAAGGTAGCGGTCGCCCCGATCGCAAACAATGTGTACGATTACTCCCGAATCAATCTCTTCAGCAATTTTTAAAGCTGCGTAGAGCGCTCCGCCGCTGCTCATGCCGGATAGTATTCCTTCTTCCTTAGCCAGTCGTTTGGTGTGGGTTCGGGCATCGGCTTCACTCACATCAATCACCCGATCTACTCTTTCTGGCTCAAAAATCTTGGGTAAAAACTCAGGGCTCCATCGGCGAATACCAGGGATACGTGAACCATCGGTAGGCTGAGTACCTACAATCTGTACCGCCGGATTTTGTTCTTTCAGATAGCGCGAAACTCCCATGATAGTACCCGTAGTACCCATTGCTGAAACAAAGTGGGTTACCTGACCTTTAGTATCGCGCCAAATTTCCGGCCCGGTAGTACGATAATGCGCTTTGTAGTTATCAGGGTTGGCGAACTGGTTCAACATGAAGTAACCTTCTTCGGCGGACATCTGATCCGCCATTTCGCGGGAATACTCGATGGTTCTTTCAGCGGGGGTTAAGATGACCTTGGCTCCGTAGGCTTCCATTGCCAGCACTCGCTCGCGGGTAGAATTATCGGGCATAATCAGGGTCATCTTTAGTCCTAATACACTGGCAATCATGGCGAGGGCGATTCCGGTATTACCACTGGTAGCTTCCACTAGTTGATCTCCCGCTTTAACGTCACCCCGGTCGAGCGCGCCTTTAATCATGCTGTAGGCCGCCCGGTCTTTTACACTACCCCCCGGATTGTTTCCCTCTAGTTTGCCTAGTAAGGTTACGTTCTTCTTTTTAGGAATGTATTGTAGTTCTACCAGAGGGGTATTACCTATAAGATCGGTGAATTGCATAGGTCAGGAAGGTAAAAGCAAAAAATATCTTAGTTAATTTTATGGATGATTAGGTCGGTATCCTGGGCAGAATCGTCATACATGCGCGATTGGTAGTAGATCTTGGATTTGGGTGGCACGCTACGAGTGAGCCAGACATTACCGCCAATGATACTTCCTTGCCCAATGATGGTTTTACCCCCCAGAATGGTTGCCCCCGAATAAATAATCACATTATCCTCGATGGTAGGGTGACGTTTGATAGCGGCATCTTCCTTATTTACGCTCAGTGCGCCCAAAGTAACGTTCTGATAAATTTTAACCTGGTTGCCAATTACCGCAGTTGCGCCTACTACGATTCCGGTGCCGTGGTCAATGCAAAAGTGAGAGCCAATTTTAGCCGACGGATGAATATCGATACCGGTTTTACTATGAGCATATTCAGTAATGATACGCGGTAGGTCCTCTACGCCCAGAAGATATAGCTGATGAGCAAATCGGTAAGCGGCAATAGCGTAGAAACCAGGATAGGATCGGATCACCTGACTCCGATCCTTAGCTGCCGGGTCACCTTCATAAATTCCGGTAACATCATCCTGAATGGCATCGTACAGGGTTGGGATAGCATCGAAGAATGCTTGGGTTACTTCCGACACCTTACCCAGTTGCGATGGACTTTGTTGTAGTAAACGATCCAGGTCTTTCTGCAACTGTTCTATCAGCTCTATAAATTCTGTTTCCGACAGATGAGCCAGTTGGGTGAAATCGGCGAAGAGCGCGCCTAGCAGTCTATCGAAAAAAGCCGCTACATCGGCGGGTGACGGGCAGGTGGTGCATACCTGGTGCGTAGCGTAAATTTTCTTAAGAAACTGAGTGGTCATATCATGAGAAAAATGGTCGGTGAAGTCAGGTTTTGGTTGGTGTTAAAATAGTTTTAGTCGCGTTGTAGATTGCAAACGGTCGCCGTGCGATTGAAAAATTACAAATTCTTCCATTCTATGCATTGGCAGGTTTCAATCTTACAGTGACTGCTTAATTACTATTTGCCCAACTTCTTTAGATACGCAAGGTTTAGGTAAGTGTTATCTCAATATGGGGTTTTGTTCTGGAAAGATCGCACAAATTTTAGAAAGCAATCTAAGTCCTTTTTCCGGGTGGCTACGCCTACTGATACTCGCACCGCACCGCGAGTATGTCCTAGTTGTTCAGAAACCTCTCGATAGCTCCTTGTTTTACGAGAGGTAAAATGATTTTCTAGATCAGAAGGAGAAATACTATGCTGCGCTTCATCAATCCCCGGATTACAGAAACAGCCTGAACGAAGAGAAATTTTCTGCTGATTAGCCTGATCTTCAATAAATTGGAAATGATACCGCTTGCCAAGTATGTCGTAGAAATTCATAGTGCAAGTACCCCCTACGTTTTTTCGGTCTTCAGGGCCGTAAACCTGAACCACTGGCTCACCTGTAGTGTGGCGTATTTTCTGAAGCCCGTGATAGAGGTATTCACTGAGAGACGTTATCCGATGATTGATTCTCTCCATGCCTATCTCGTTAATAAAATCAAGCCCGACCTTTACAGCAGGAATCGATAGGTAATCGACCGTGCCATTTTCAAATCGTTCGTGACCATCGGCCAGAAAGTGACGATTGGTTCTAACCGAAGCCAACCTTACCGTTCCCCCAGCAAACCAGGGTTTTATCAGTTTGTCGAACTTTGATTTCTTCACTAACAAGCAACCAACCCCAGTAGGGTAGCCAAACATTTTATAAAACGAAAGACTGACAAAATCGGGTTGGATGATAGATAAATCGAGCAGTGAGGTTGGTACAAAAGCGGCAGCATCAAGCAGAACCTCCCACCCCTCTCGTTGGGCAAGTGGTATCCAGTCCAGATTATGCTTTACGCCTGACACATTAGACTGTGCCGGAAACGCAAATAGTCGGTGATTAGCGGGGCGAGGCAATGATAGTTGGGCAGAAAGCTGGGGCGCATCAATGGTTAAATCTGCCTGAAGATCAGCATATCGATATTTTCCCCCTCTGCTACCACAGTAGCTTCTTAGGCCGTTTACCGAGTTATGATTGTCAGACAGAAGCAGGAGTTGACTGGTATTGTCAAAAGGGTAACATTCGCCAATAATTTTAATAGCACTAGAGGCATTTTGGGTGAAGATGCAGTGGTAATCGTAGGCACTAAAGTACTCAATTACGGCTTGTCGGGTGTCTTCTACTAAAGTTGTGGCGTATTGCGAAGTTGGGTTTGTCGAGTGAGGGTTACCCAAGGTTTGCTGGTTCAGAAGCTCGAAATGCTTTTGTAGTTGTGATTCTCCGTACAGTCCTCCGCCCGTATAATCCAGATAGGTGTGTCCCTGCTTTTCCAGACGGCTAAACTCCCTTTTAAATAACTGATTGAAAAACTGGTCGTATTTTAACTCGACACCAGAGTTTCGCTCAACTAAGTGAATATTATCTTGCTCTTTACACGCAACAGCCATAGAATATTGTCTTTGGTTTAGAGAAATACTATGGGTTAGTAGCTAGTGCAGTGAAATAAGTAACTGATGCAGTCTTATTTCGGGTGGGCTAGGAAGATAACGTCAGGGAGAAGACAAAATTTTCAGAGAAGAGACGAAATCAAAAAGTTGGGATAAGAAAGGACTACTTGTCACATTTCATATTTCAAAGAGGTGGTGAGGAATGACGGGCTCTAACCATTCGGCAGACACCCCGGTGACCTCTACACCACCAGTGTAGCGCTCTAGCCAACTGAGCTAATTCCTCAGGAATAACATGAAATAAGAGAAATATTTCACATCTCGTATTTCTCGTTTCATATTTAGTACCATGTGGAGAATAACGGATTCGAACCGATGACCTCTACACTGCCAGTGTAGCGCTCTAGCCAACTGAGCTAATTCCCCAATGAAGATATGAAATGCGAAAGAAGAGATATAAAAAAGTGTTTTACATCTCAAATTTCTTATTTCATATTTTGGACTGCGAATGTAGGAAAATTGCCATAAAATCAAAAGGGACGACGGGCTTTTACGAAGGAACGGCGATAATAATCTGAAAAAATATTGCTCTCAATCACTCCCAGCTTGGTAGAAGCATGGATAAACTGTACGTCCCGCTTTCCCCGAATCTCAGTGACCAATCCAGCGTGGGTAACTTTACGGCTGTTTTTGCTCTTAGTAGCAAAAAAAACCAGGTCGCCCGGTCGAAGATCGTGAATACTTACCAACCGTCCGTACTTACTCTGTTCGGCTGAGGTGCGGGGCAGACTAATGCCCGCTTCCTGAAACGAGATCATAAGCAAGCCTGAACAGTCCATCCCACCGCGGGTCGTTCCACCCCAACGATAGGGAGTCCCGGTGAAAGAGCGAGCAGTACTAATGACCTGCTGTTGCTTGACATCGAGCCGATTGATCCGGGCAGTACGCCGGGGCGTGTCGGGTAATTTGGTAGTAGTGCGGGATGGCGGAGGTGGGGCAGAGCGGCGGTTTGTTGCCTTTTTTGAACCCGTACACCCGACCATCAGCCAGATTAATACCAGACTCATTGGAAAAGAAAGTTGTCTAACCATACACTGCTTTAGGGGTTTATACCATCAAAGTAACGAAACCTAACTGGCTAACGTGATAGGTATGTGCTATATTTTGAAAATTTCGCAGTAAAACGACAATTAGATGGCCAAAAAAGATCAATACAGTTTTTTTGAAGATGTGTACGCTGTCGTAAAACTCATTCCGCCCGGTCGGGTTACTAGTTACGGAACTATCGCTAATTACTTGGGGGCGAAGGGCAGTGCCCGGATGGTGGGCTGGGCTATGAACCAGGCGCACACCGACCCCGAAGTACCCGCTCATCGGGTAGTAAACCGAAACGGGGTACTGACGGGAAAGCACCATTTTGCCACACCCACGGCGATGCAAGAACGGCTGGAAAACGAGGGAGTAAAAGTTATAGACGATAAAGTTCAGGATTTTGCAATCCGACTTTGGAATCCTTCGGAAGAACTTGAATAAAATATGAAATGTGAGATATGAAAAACCATAGCCTGTGCCTCCTACTCTCTATCGGAATATTATCTAATGCGTGTGCCCAGTCATCTCAGACCCAATCGGTGATTAGTGAGAGTACCGATAGTCTGTATACTTTCAGCAACCCTACTAGTGCGGATGGTACTGGAAAGTTTTATATGGGAAGAGATATTGCCCAGGTGATGGGACACTTTGGGGCGGGTTGGCTAGAGCGGTTGGAACGGGAAGAGGAAGAGCGCACTGATTTGCTTATCGACGCTCTAGAGTTGAAACCAGACGATGTAGTGGCTGACATTGGGGCGGGTTCCGGTTACTTTACTTTTCGTATGAGCCCATTAGTGCCGAATGGAAAGGTGCTAGCCGAAGATATTCAACCCCAGATGCTGGCAATGATAGAGGAAAAGCAGGAAAAACAAGGCGTAAAAAACGTACAGACCATCCTGGGAACAGTAGAAGACCCCAAGTTACCTACTGACTCCGTCGATTGGGTACTGTTAGTAGATGCTTATCACGAGTTTTCGCATCCTCACGAAATGATGAGCAAGATTGCTGAATCATTATCGCCTACTGGAAAAGTCGCTTTAGTAGAATATCGGGCAGAAGACCCGACGGTTCCTATCAAGCCCCGGCACAAAATGACCGAAGCCCAGGCAGTTAAAGAAATGGAAGCAGTAGGCCTTGAATTAGTAGAAAATAAAGACCTACTGCCCCAACAGCATCTGATGATTTTTCAGAGAAAATAATAGTGTCAGGGTGTTAAAGTACTTGGGTGTTATAGTTCTTAGAGCACTTGCTCATATAGCACTACACACATTAATACCTAAACAATCTAACACCATCACTACGCTTTCTGTGGTTTCCGGGCCGGGGCTTCCTGACGTCGTTGCGTCAAGTCTACCACTACCGGCGATGCAATGTAAACGGACGAATACGTACCGACCAGTATACCAATAAACAGGGCAAACGAGAATCCGCGTAGTACTTCCCCACCGAACACTAATAGAATAAATACCACCAGCAAAGTAGTCAATGAAGTGATTAAGGTACGGCTCATTACATTGTTTACTGACTCGTTAACGGCATCGGTTAATGGTAGGCGGGGTTTTAACCCCAGTGTTTCCCGGATACGGTCGAATACAATTACGGTATCGTTGATTGAGTAACCTACAATCGTCAGCATGGCGGCGATAAACACTTGATCCACCTCATAGCGTAATCCGAGCAAGCCAGCAATGGCGTAGGCTCCCAGTACAAATAGCACATCGTGAAACAAAGCGATAATTGCCCCAGTACTGTACTGCCACTTACGAAAACGAATCAGAATATACAGGAAGATGACCACTAATGAAAAAGCAATCGCTTCCAAAGAAGCATTGAGGATATCATCAGCAATGGTAGCCCCGACTTTAGACGAGCTAGAAATTGTGAACTGACCCTCACTCAGTTCAGCCGTATTTTCTACGAAACTACTTCCGGTAAATTCTTCAATACCACCTAACAGACGCTGTCGAACATCCGCATCAGCTTCATCTGACTCGTCGCCTACCAGATAACTAGTGGTTACTTTCAGCACGTTAGTCGCCCCGAAGGTTTTGACCTCAACTGATTTACCCTCAAAGTCATCGGAAAGTGAGGTCATTAGGTCTGAAGGCACTACTGTATCATCAAAAGTTACCACGTAGGATCGGCCACCTTTAAAATCAACGCCTAAATTAAGTCCTTGAGAAATGAGTACAATCATTCCTAGCCCAATAAAGACAGTACTAAAAACGTAAGCTATCCTGCGTCTCGACATGAAGTCAAAATTCAAGTTGTTTAGCAGGTTTCCTGAGAAGGGCATAGAGAAGGAAACCTTACTTTCATCACCCTTGCGGGTCATCCACTCGATAACTACTCGGGTGATGAATACTGCTGAAAAGAAAGAGCAGACGATACCGATCATTAATGTCACCGCGAAACCTCGTACTGGCCCTTGCCCGAAAATAAAGAGAATCATTGCAGTTAGGAACGTAGTAGCGTTGGAGTCAATAATCGAGCTGTAAGCTTTATTGTACCCCATTTTAATGGCGGCTTTCAACCGCATGCCATTCCGCAATTCTTCGCGGATACGCTCAAATATCAGCACATTAGCATCAATCGCCATACCGATAGTTAGTACGATACCCGCGATTCCAGGTAAGGTTAATGCTGCACCAATAGTTGGCTGTGCCAAGATTCCTAGTACAAAGAATATGTTAAACAGCAATGCTATGTTAGCTACCAATCCGCCCTTAGCGTAGTACACCACCATAAAGATTACAACTAGTCCTAGACCAGCCAAAATAGAAGTAATCCCTTGCTGTATGGCCTCTCGCCCTAGTGTAGCCCCGACGATAGCTTCTTCTACGATACGGGTTGGGGCGGGTAATGCTCCAGCCTCCAGAATGTTCGCTAGATCCTGGGCTTCCTGAATGGTAAAGTTTCCAGAAATAATTGAGCTACCGCTGGGAATTTCCTCATTTACTACCGGGGCTGAGTACACTCGGTTATCTAATACGATGGCAATCTGCTGGCCTACACTATTGGCAGTGAGCCGTTTCCACAGCCGGGTTCCCTCGGCATTCATTTGCATACTTACTGCCGGGCGGGCATTAGGGTCGTAATCCTGACGGGCATTGGTAATTACCTCTCCAGTAAGCGGGGCTTTTCCTCCCCGACCCCGCTGTAAGGTGTACAGTTGTAAAATGGGGTTTTGCTCATCGTCGGGTTTTACCTGCCAGGCTAGACTCAAGTCAGAAGGAAGTAGTGACTGTATATCTTCCCGCTCAAAAATATTATTAATTTTTGCGGTATCTTCCACCCGGTACGCCAGTCCACCGTAGCCATTTTGAACCAAGCTAAACAGCGGGGAAATCTGGGAGTTTGTTAGAGAGTCCAGAGAAGTAGAGTCAGCATTGACCCCGGAGAGCTGAGCTTCCAAATCATCTTCCCCAGTAACGTCAGAGCTGTCGTCTGGAGTCAATATTTCTTCTGAACCCTCAGTTTCGATCAGGCTAGATAGATCATCATCCCCATCGTCAGTTAAGGCCTCTGCCAGCGATTCGCCCCCTCCGTCTTCCTGCATTTCAGCAACCAGTATCCGGTTAATTTCCTGGATAGAACTGCCTAGCTCAGGGGAGTTGTATACCTGCAAAAACTCTAACTTTGCTACTCCTTGTAGCAATTTACGCACCCGCTCGGGATTATCTACCCCAGGTAACTCCACCTGAATGCGCCCCGTGCCTTGCAACCGCTGAATATTGGGCTGGGACGTTCCGAAGCGGTCAATTCGGGTACGGAGAATATTGAACGAGCGGTCGATAGCATTTTCTACTTCCTCGTCAATAATCTCCATCACCTCATCGTTAGTTGAACTTCGGCTGATCCGGCCTCGGTTAGCAGCGTTGGAAAAAATCTGACTTAGTTGCTTATCAGGGGCTATTTCCTGAAAAGCATCGGCAAAGAGCGTTGTAAAGCGTTCCTGGCTGTTCACCCGGCGTTCCTGCGCCAGGTCGAGAGCTTGCAGAAAATCGGCATCTTTGCTGTCTCCCGACAGTGCCCGGATAATCTCGGTGGGCGAAACTTCTAGCACTACGTGCATTCCACCCCGCAAATCCAGGCCCAGATTAAGCTCGGTCTCTTTTACTTCTTCGTAGGTGTACTCTATACCTAGCAGGTTGTAAACCGGCTCGGTCCATACTGAGTCTAAGTAGTTTTGCTTCTTGGCAAAATCAATGTTGCCTTCCTCGTCGGTTGCGTACTCCTCCGCCGTTTTTTGTACCTGGTTTGAGACCACGGTAAACGACAAATAATAAATACATAGCAGCGAGACGAGCACAGTTAATATAACGATACCACTTCGGTTCCGCATAATAGTAAGGATTAATGATTGAACTTTTAATATAAGTAAAGTGAAAGCCCTACTAATGGCTGTTTAAGAGCTTTCGGTAGTAAGTATCGGTAGAATAGTGCTAAGGTGCATTGGGCGAAATAATTCGCCGAAAGAGGGTCAGAAAGAAACGGTTGGGTGTGAGAGGAGTATCTGCTGAAACAGTGAAGGTGTCCTCTTCCACTAAAATCCACTCCCGAAGGAAATGATAGAAAAAAAGAATATGAATTTTGCTGATAGGAATGACCGCTTCTTGAAAGCTAGACAAGATAGTTTCTGGAGCCTGATCAGTATCTCCCGTTGGAATAGATTGCTCCTGGGTCACAGCATTGCCATAACTATCTACCACATGAAAACCCGTACCGCTGGTAACCCAAAACAGTAGGATCAACGTTAGTGTAGGTACAATCTGTGATTGTTTAGCTAATATGGTACGGACTACATTCATGCGAAAAAGCGTGGCAAAATTAGGCAATCTTTACCTAAACGCAAAAGAAGGAAAAAATATCTGCTGCTTAGCAAATTAATTTCCTCTATTTCCGTGTTATATAAATGAAACAAACTATCACTGAGCGATAAAAGGTACGAGCTTCGGACGATCGTCCATTTGAGAAAAGCGAGCTTTTTTCGTATTTTTGAAGGCAGTTTCTTTGACAATTTTTAGACTTCAGAACCAATTATCGATTCAATGTAATATCCGAAGCGTGGAATCAAAAACAACCGAAAACCCCGTTGAACTTGACCTATCTATAGAAGAAATTCTTAACGACTACCGCATAGCTTGGGAAAGTCGTTACACTAGTTTATTGGGCCGGAAGGAAGTATTCATGGGAAAAGCCAAGTTTGGTGTATTTGGCGATGGTAAGGAGATTGCCCAAATCGCTATGGCAAAAGCATTCCAAAAAGGGGACTTCCGGTCAGGATATTATCGCGATCAGACATTTATGTTTGCTACTGGGCAAATCACGCTGCAGCAGTTCTTTGCTCAAATTTATGCCCACGCTAGTGTAGAACATGAACCCTCTTCGGGCGGACGTTCTATGAACGCTCACTTTGGTACTCGCCTCATTGACCCCAAAACCGGAGAATTTCACTCTCAGACCGACCAGTATAATAGCGGGTCTGGGCTATCACCTACCGCAGGTCAGATTCCTCGTTCGCTAGGAATGGCTTATGCCTCTAAACTGTATCGGCAAAATCCTGAATTGCACGATCATGGGCGTTTTTCGGTAAATGGCAATGAAGTAACCTTCGCTACGATTGGTGATGCCTCTACCTCCGAAGGTATGTTCCTTGAGACTGTGAATGCTGCTGGTGTTTTGCAGGTGCCCTTAGTCATTTCAGTATGGGATGACGGCTACGGCATTTCCGTCCCTACCGAGTATCATACTACTAAGCACAGTATCTCTGAAGCTTTAGAAGGTTTTCAGCGCACTAAGGAAGCTGCGGGCTTAGAGATCATCACTGTGAAAGGCTGGGATTATGAAACTCTGTGTGAGGTTTATCAGGCGGCAGCTCGCCTGGCGCGTAGGAAGCATATACCCGTGCTGATTCACGTAGAAGACCTCACCCAGCCTCAGGGACACTCCACTTCAGGATCGCACGAGCGCTACAAATCTGAGGAGCGTTTAGCTTGGGAGGAAGAATACGACTGTAATCAAAAGATGCGGGAGTGGATCATTACCAATGGATTTGCCTCGGAGGAAATCCTAGATGAAATTGAATTAGCAGCTCAACAAACTGCCCGCCAAGCCCGGGACGCTGCCTGGAAAGCTTACCGCAGTGAACTCAATCAAGAGATTAATGAGGTAAAGCAGCTAGTAAAGGTAGTAGCCCAAGAGAGTTCACAGAAAGCAGATATCCAACTGATCACTGACAAATTTGAAAAGAATTCTAAAGCCATTCGTCTGGATATGGTACGGTTGGTCAAGAAGATCCTTCGCTTGGTGCGGAATGAGGCCGGGAATGCCCGGGATGAACTGATCAAGTGGCTAGAATCTTACCATCAGGATAACGAAGTACGGTATAATAGTCATCTGTATAGCCAGACCGAACAGTCAGCTCTGAAAGTTCGCGTAGTTGAGCCTACTTATGATGAGAACAGTAAAGTGGTCGACGGTCGGCAGGTGCTTAACGCCTGCTTCGACGAAGCCTTGGCTCGCGATCCCCGGATTTTTGCTATTGGGGAAGACGTCGGGAAGATTGGCGACGTAAACCAGGGATTTGCGGGTTTACAGGCTAAGCACGGGATTTTGCGGGTAACTGATACTGGTATTCGCGAACCCTCTATCATCGGCCAGGGAATCGGGGCAGCCCTGCGCGGACTACGCCCTATTGTTGAAATTCAGTATATAGACTATATTTTTTATGCTCTAGCTACCCTGACGGATGACCTAGCTTCGCTGCGCTACCGTACCATGAACGGTCAAAGTGCGCCCGTCATCATTCGTACCCGGGGACACCGTCTGGAAGGAATCTGGCACTCAGGGTCACCGATGGGAGCTATTCTACACAGTTTACGAGGTATTTATATACTAGTGCCCCGCAATATGGTGCAAGCAGCAGGATTTTATAATACCTTACTTCAGTCAGATGATCCCGCCCTGATGGTAGAAAGCCTGAATGGCTACCGTCTGAAAGAAAAGCTCCCCAGCAATGTGGGTGATTTTACCGTACCACTGGGGCAGCCTGAAGTCTTGCGGGAAGGTACCGATGCTACGATTGTTACTTATGGTTCTATGTGTCGTATTGTGATGAAGGCGGCTACCGAGCTTGCAGATGTCGGAATCTCCTGTGAGGTGATAGACGTACAAACCCTGCTTCCTTTTGATCTCAATCATCAGATCGTAAAATCAATCGAGAAAACCAATCGGGTAGTTTTTGCGGATGAAGATGTACCGGGTGGAGCCTCAGCTTATATGATGCAGCAGGTGCTGGAGGGTCAACAGGCTTATCGATTCCTAGATTCCCAACCACGTACGATTACTAGTCAGCCTCACCGACCAGCCTACGGATCAGACGGGGACTACTTCTCTAAACCCAATCCTGAAACAGTATTTGATGCCATCTACAGCATGATGGCAGAGTTCGATCCCCAAAAGTTTAGAGAAATTTATCGCTGATAGACGCTATCTGTTTTCTTTTCTTACAAGAGCGTTTATATGATAAAGCTAGCAATAATATAGCTTCCGTTTAATACTTTCTTTTTTCTGTAATAATTGCTAGGCTTTTTCCTTCCACATCTATTCTTCTTACCACCAATACCTAGAAAAAGTTACATAGTCACCTTATAGTGGACTGTAGGAGCAATTATTGGTTGAAAATGGGAAAGTGTATATTGAGCCCAACTATCAGCCCGCTCACTTCTAAGTAGTAATTACGTCGGAGTAATAGCTGGCTTACGACTAATTTTTTTCCATGAAAATTGCGCTTGTTACTAACTCCGCCTGGAATATCCATAATTTCCGGTTGGGATTAATCCGAGCTCTCCAGCAGCAAGGCCATCAGGTAATATCAATTGCCCCACCCGATGATTATTCCGAACGTTTGAGGAAAGCAGGGCTCATATTGTATGACGTAAATATGGATAGCCGGGGGGTAAACCCAGTCCGGGATACCTCTTTAGTATTAGAGCTATACCAGTTGTACAAAAAGCTCAGATTAGATATGGTGCTGCACTTTACGGTGAAGCCTAATATTTACGGGACTTTAGCCGCTAGCTATCTGAAAATACCAATCATTAACAACGTTTGTGGCTTGGGTACAGTTTTCTTACAAGATGGTATGGTATCAGCAGTAGCCAAGTGGCTCTACCGGGTATCGTTCCGGTACTCTCAGAAAGTATTTTTTCATAATCCCGATGATCACGACCTTTTCATTCGCGAGGGGCTGTTAAGTGGTGGTAAAGCTGATGTAGTGCCAGGTTCAGGTATTGATACGCAGTATTTTCAGCCTGATTTTCGGCAAATTTCTACTGAAAAAACCTTTACATTTCTGGTGATATCAAGACTAATCTACGATAAGGGTATTGTAGAATATATTGAGGCGGCTCAAAATTTACAGTCGCAAGGAATTCCAGTACGATGCCAATTGCTTGGTGCTAAAGACCCTAATCACAAACGAGGAATACCAATCGGGCTTGTGGATCAGTGGGCGCAAAGTGGGGTAGTTGATTATTTGGGTACTACGGATGATGTGCGCTCAGTGATCCAACAAGCCGATTGTGTGGTGCTCCCTTCCTACCGCGAAGGATTGCCCCGCACTTTGCTAGAAGCAGCTAGTTTACAGAAGCCCATTGTGGCTACTGATACCCCAGGTTGTCGGCACGTGGTACAACATGGTGTTAATGGGTTACTCTGTCAAGTGAGGGACTCTGATGATCTAGCGAATAAGATGTTAGCTATGACCCAACTTACCGAGGAAGAAATACAGGTAATGGGCGAGCGGGGACGTGAAATGGTGCAGGCTAAGTTTAGCCAAAAAGTAGTGGTTGATAAATACGTGCGGGCAATAGATGAAATGGGGGTAATCTGACAAAATTGTTAGTAGAAGCTTTTTCTTTTCCCCGTTATTATCATAAAATTGCCCCTAAAGCACTATGAAAATACGAGAAACATCAATTGAAGGGTTAATAGAAATTATTCCTGATGTATACCGGGATAACCGAGGCTTTTTTTTGGAAAATTTCCACATAGAAAAGTACCAGAATGTTGGTCTGAATCGGCAATTTGTCCAGTCGAACCAATCGTATTCTGTCAAAGGAGTAGTAAGGGGGATGCATCTGCAAGTATCGCCTTATCAGCAGGGAAAACTAGTCAGCGTAAGTAAAGGTAAGGTGCTGGATGTAGCGGTAGATTTACGGAAAAACTCTCCTACGTTCGGGCATTACGAAAGCATTATTCTGGATAGTGTGCAATGCAATCAGTTCTACGTACCCGAAGGGTTTGCCCACGGGTTTGTTGCCCTGGAAGAAAGCGTTTTCACCTACCAGTGCACCAACGTGTATGATAAAGCATCCGAAGCGGGGATTATTTGGAACGACTCTGATCTTTCCATTGACTGGCAATTGGAAAAGTACGGTATTCAGGAACCCATTGTTTCTGATAAGGATTTGGCATTGCCCAGTTTCTCTGAATATCAGCAACGATATACCTAAAGTCTATTGAAAATATTCTTCCGTCCGGCTATCGTTAGTATTTACCTACTATTGCTTCTGAGTGCCTGCGGGGCGTACCGTAACCGCATACTATTTAGCACCGACCAGGAAATTATCAAGGAAGAATTACAGATAGCCATAGTAGAGGCTGATAAAAACTACGTTATTCAGCCCAATGACTTCCTAGAATTGGATGTATACACCAATGATGGGGAAATACTAATTGATCCTAACCGGGAAATTGCCCAGGAGATCGGTATGGGAAACCAAAATAACCAGTTTATACTAAGGCCTCAATACTTGGTGCAAGGCAATGGAATAGTAGAGCTCCCCTTACTGGGTGATGTAGAAATTGCGGGTTACACCCTGAAAGAAGCTACTGATGTACTAAAACAGCAGTATGAGGAATTCTACGAAGAGACCTACGTACTGCTGAGGTATGTTAATAAGCGAGTAGTAGTTTTAGGGGCACTCGGAGGGCAAGTTATTCCCCTTACCAACGAGAATATGAACCTGATAGAAGTGCTGGCCCTAGCCGGTGGAGTGAGTCAGGGTTCCCGTACTGACAATATCCGGCTTATTCGGGGCGATCTTGATGATCCCGAGGTAAGAATTATCGATTTATCTACCATCCAGGGGGTAAAGCAAGCTTCGTTGAAAGTACTGCCGGGCGATATCATCTACGTTCAGCCGGTTCAACGGGTAGCCTCGGAGGCACTTCGCGATATATCCCCAATTTTTAGCTTAATAACCAGCACATTGACCCTAGTTTTGTTAATAACTAACCTAACTGAGTAAACTGCTAAGTTATGTCATCCGAAAATAAACTATCATCGTTTTACAACAGCAATCCTTCCAGTCAAATTGACCGAGGAAAGATTATCTCACTATTCCGGAAGCATGTGTGGTGGATAGTATTAACTATACTATTAGCCAATTTGGCAGCCCACCTGTATATCCGATATACCCGCCCAATTTACGAATCACAGTCAGTAGTGAAGTTGGGCTTAGAGAAGCAAGCCAATATTCTGGGATTTAACACGCTAGAGCAAAGCCTAGATAATATGGCGGGTGAAATGGAGCTACTAAAATCAGACCTCTTTTTCAGTCGGGTAGCCCAAGTAGCCCGGATGGACGTTAGCTACTACATCCGAGGGCGAGTGCTCTTTCAGGAACGTTACCGAAACTCTCCCTTTCGAGTAGAATACACCATTTATGACCACCAGGCTTACGACCAGCCTTTTGATGTAGAGATACTCAACGATGAGCAATTTGTCTTCTCTTATGAGCAGGGTGGGGAGGTTATATCCCGGGCATATCTTTTCGGCGATGAAATCACTAGTAACCAGTTCCATTTTATCGTGACGCTTACAGGTAACTACAGTTCACCTCGCGACGACACCCGCTACTATTTCACAGTCAATAGTAAAGGTTCCGTAAAAAGTTATCTTTCCCAGAACATGAATGTAGCCCCTATGAATTTAAATGCTAATACCATACGCATTGGTTTTCAGGGGTATGACCGCCACAAGGTGCGAGATTTGGTAGCGATCATGGATTCAGTATATCTGAATTATACCTTAGAAAAGAAAAATGAAGCTACTGAAAAGAAAATAGCGTTTCTGGATGAGCAGCTCAATTCTATTGAAGACCGGTTGGGGAAATACGAAACCTACTTTGAGGACTTCACTATCCAGAACCGCACCAATGATTTGAGTTCTGAAATCGGCGAAGCTATTGCTAAGCTAGAAGAGATAGAAGCTAAACGGTTTGAGCTAACCCAGATGCAGAAAGCTGTAACCGAGTTGGAAGAACAGGTGAGGAACGAAGAGATTATTCCGGCTGAGCCCAGCCTATTTACCGAATCGCCTCCGGATATCTTACAGTATGTTCAGGAGCTAAATGAACTGCTTAATGATCGGGAATTACTCACTGAATCGTATAAAGAAAAGACATTGGCAATTCAACTCAAAGATCAGCGAATTGTCCTGCTTAAGAAAAATATACTAGATCTACTTCAAAGCTACCAGACGCGATTAGGTGAGGAAGCCTCCGAGTTAGCTGAAAAGCGGGTGGAAATAGAAGAAGAATTTATCCGCCTTCCTTCGCGGGGAACGGATTACAACCGCAATCAGCGTTATTACGCTCTGTACGAAGAAATATTTCTCTCGCTAATTCAGAAAAAGAACGAACTGGAGATTGCCAGGGCGGGCACAGTGCCTGATTTTGTAGTACTATCTCCGGCTACGCTACCCAGTAGCCCGGTTGCCCCTGAGGTATTGATAATTCGGGGGGCTGGCGGGATACTCGGGGTAGCACTCAGTGCGGTGTTCTTACTGATTGCGTACGTATTGCATGATAAAATTAGTAGTCAGTCGGAGTTAGAACGATATACCCAAGTACCAATTGTAGGTAGTATTCCTAGATATCGGCGGGCTAAGTCTTTACCCGCAGTATTGGTAGTGAATGAATCGTCAAAGTTAGCGGTAAGCGAAGCCTTCCGGGCCATACGGACCAACCTTCAGTTTATGGGACTGAGTGGGGATCGCCAGATAGTATCAGTAACTTCCACAGTCAGTACCGAAGGAAAAACCTTTGTGGCAGTAAATCTAGCCAGTATCATGGCGATGTCGGGACGAAAGACCGTGCTTATTGACTTAGACATGCGCCGACCTAAAATACACTTTGCCTTCGATGCCGATAATACAGCCCTAGGAATGAGTACTATCTTAATTGAGAAATATACCTTAGATGATTGTATCCATCCATCTAAAATAGACAACCTGGATTATATTCCGGCAGGAGCGATCCCACCTAATCCGGCAGAACTAATTGGAAGTCAGAAGTTTACTGATACGCTGGAAGAGCTGAAAGAGCGATATGACCTCATAGTGATTGACACCCCTCCGGTAGGACTAGTGACGGATGGCATGTTAGTAATGGAAAAAGCAGATGTCCCTCTTTACGTAGTCCGAGCTGATTTCTCCCGAAAAGTATTTATTAAGAACATCGATCGGATTCAGACCGCTCGTAAGTACGAAAACCTATCGCTCATTCTGAATAGTGTAGACTCAGTAAACGAGTATGGCTACGCTTACGAAAGGTACGGACAAGGCTACTATACCGCTGAAGAAAAACCGCAGGGGTTAATTGAGAGGATAAAAGATATTTTCAGCAAAAACTAAGAGTTCAACTGGGCTGAGTATACCGAAGCCGAGCAATTACGGAATAGTTAACGCTATCGCGGAACAGCATCTTCTGGCTTCCGGAGCTTTGGTATTCCGTGAGAAGTGAACCCACTCGGGTATTCTCAAGCAGCATCTCCATACGGCGTTCGGTACGGTAGAGTATATTCTTCTCGTGAAAAACCGTCTCAATCTTTCGAACATCGTTCAATGACTTCTGGTAATAAACGGCCATATAAGGAATTTCCACATCGTCAGGCTGCCGGGCGTGGTAAATGCGAACCTGCCACCCGGTGGCTTGGTCAGTACTGTCCTTTACCTGATACTGATCTTGTAATACTGGGCGATTGATATTCGCATCGCTAAATAATTTAAGCGTCTCAGCCCAGTCGGTACTGTTTTTTTGTACGGTTTCGACTTCTTGCTGACCGTCAATAATAGCCGTCACCTCTACCGACGGTTGCAATGAATCTAGGTGAGCCAGTTGCTGCTTCACCAAACTAGGCAAATCAAAGTAGGGCTCTTGGTCTAAATCTGAGGAAACCTTAGCGGTATAGTCACAAGAAATAAGAGGAAGAAGTAAAAAAATGATGAGTAAATGACGCATACTCTCAGAACGGTAATTCTAAGAGAAGGTTAGTGCAGGCCAATTCAAATCTTGGTAACACTACTTACGGAGATTTCCAAATGTATATTAGGTACTAAAGCAGGAAAAGCATAAAGGTAAAATTTGCAGCCATCTTACTTTTCCCCTAACCAAACGTCACCCTTTTTAAAAGAGTAATATTCGGTAGCCTCGCCAACTGGCTCAGGAAAATTAGTGGTACGATGGGGCTTTTTCATCATTTTTCTGAACCGTTTTGCTACTTCTTCAAAGTCATCTGCGCTAGCGTACTCTTCAGGGCTACCCGGTTCGCTATTATTCCAGTGTTCTTCATCAAGGTAATAATCCCAAGTAAATTCACTGATTTGACTGTTAAGCTCTCCGTAATATTTAGGCTGTAATGGTTTTTTCGATTCAGGTTTATAAAAAGTCTCATCATATGAATGAATACTTTCCCCAATAGCACATACTACCTGAGAGTTTGAGAAGTGGGGCTCAAATAGCCACAATTTCAGATAGTATGGTTCATTTAGTTGATCTAATTTGTCTCTCCAGACATCGTAGATCTGGATCAGACCTTCCAGCATAGCTGTTTTCGTCTTTCTTTTTGGCTCAGGTATTCTACTATTTGTTCCAGTGAGTCCACTCCAGGGATGTACCCGGATTTTGGCGTAATCCCGCTCATACTCCTTGAGATAGTCAAGATCAAGCTGTTGATGATTCTCTATCCAACGCCGAATATCCTTCCACCTTCTACAGTGTCCTCGGATTTTTCTGGTTCTCACTTTTAGGGTATAAGATAAAGTTATAGACTGTTACAGCAAATTTCTTAACTCTCTTGAGCATCAATATTTTTGATGAACAACTCCTGTTCTTCTGTATCATTCCGGCGCACGAAGGGGCGGACAATCAAGCGGCTACTGTGGCGAAAGGAGAAGTAGTTCAGTATCCAGTTAGACAGAGTACCAAGTTTATTGCGGAAACCTACCAAATAATAGATATGCACTACCCACCAGGAAAACCAGGCGAGCCAACCGCCAGAACGGATTTTCCCCAGAAAATTAGCGACGGCCTTGTTACGTCCGATGGTCGCAATGGTTCCCTTGTTCACGTAGCGGAAAGCTTGCATGGATTCACCTTGAGAAATCCGCATTAGGTTTTTGCCCAGTAATTTTCCTTGCTGAATGGCGGTTTGAGCTACGCCGGGATGCCCGTCAGGATAAGCATCGTTGCGTTGCAGGGCGATGTCACCAATACAAAAAACATTTGCCACTCCCCACACCTGATTGAATTCGTCTACCACGTAGTTGCCCCGCTCGATACTTTCCTCAGGAAAACCCGTGATGGTCATGCCCTTTACCCCAGCGCACCAGATCAGGCATTCGCCGCTCAGTTTGCGTCCGTCGTTTAGGGTAGCTTCGTGACCGTCATAGTCGGTTACTTTGGTATTGAGAACCAGTTCAACCCCCATTTCTCGCAGGAATTTTCCGGCTTTTCGTCCGGCTTTCTCGGGTATATACGGTAGCAGATAGTCGCGGCTATGAACTAAGTAGATACTCATAATACCAAAATCCAGTTCGGGATAATCGCGAGGTAGCACGTATTTTCGGAGCTCCGCCATCGTTCCAGCTAACTCCACCCCGGTGGGTCCGCCACCTACAATAATGAAGTTAGTTAGACGATCACGCTCCGCTTCATCGTTAGAAAGCGTAGCCATCTCAAAGTTTTGTAGAATTCGGCTCCGCATATTCAGGGAATCTTGTAGGGTTTGCAACTTTAGGGCGCGACTCTCAATATTTTTATTACCATAAAAGTTGGCATCCGTTCCCGTAGCGATTACTAGATAATCATAGTGTAGCGGGCCAATAGCCGTATCTATTTCCTGATCTTCGGGACGAACTTGCAGTACCTTCATCATTCGAAAGTGGGTATCGGTTCGCCTTCGCAACAGGTTACGTAGTGGGTCAACAATGGAGTCGGGCTCAATGCCAGCGGTAGCTACTTGGTACAATAGCGGTACGAAGGTATGAAAGTTATTACGGTCAAATAGTACTACTTGGTACACTCGGTCGTCCAAGTGCTTCAATAGGTTCATACCACCAAAACCGCCACCGACAATGACTACCCGTTTTTTATTATTCGGATCAGGAATACGCAGTCCGTATTGACTCATAGAGATCGGTAAAAAGTTTACCTATGGATAAGGCACAATGCATTAAAGTGTTCGCCTGCTTCGGCCATAATTCCGACAAAATACAAAAGCCAACCGAGTAGGCGTAACACTTCAGACAGGTTTTGAGTTTAGTGTATCAAAACACTAATTCTATGAAAGCTATTTTTAACGACCAAGTGATTGCCGAGAGTGACCAGACCGAAGTAGTAGAAGGAAACCACTATTTTCCACCCGAATCTATTAAGCAAGAATATTTCAAGGGAAGCAACACCCACACTACCTGCCCCTGGAAAGGAGAAGCTTCGTATTACTCCCTGGAGGTAGATGGCGAAACGGCTCCCGATGCTGCTTGGTACTATCCATCTCCTAAAGACGCAGCCGAGCAGATTAAAGATCATGTAGCGTTTTATACCAACAAAGTAAAGTTGAGCGAATGAGTAACGGAAACCGGACTACGGAGACCAGAAAAAGGGCCGCTGTATAGCGGTGAAGGGTATGGGGTTGAAAGGTGCTGGTGACTAAGGGCAAGTGACCGCCTTGCATTCACTAATAACAGTTGATACATGAAAATTCTCGGAATTATTCCGGCCCGTTGGGCTTCATCCCGGTTTCCACAAAAGGTGCTAGCCGATATTGGTGGAAGAAGTATGGTACAGCGAGTGTACGAGCAAGCCCGGAAAACTGAAAAACTAGATCAGGTAGTAGTGGCTACCGATCACGAAAGAATTGCTGAGCATGTTACTTCTTTCGGCGGAAAAGTAAGCCTAACTAGTCCGGATCATCCTTCAGGTACCGATCGTTGTAGAGAAACTCTTGATCAGCAAGTGGAAACTTATGATTACGTAGTGAATATTCAGGGGGATGAACCCTTTGTACATCCTGAAGCCATTGACGAATTAGCCAGTTTATTAGATGGTAAAACTCAGTTGGGCACATTGGTCTCAGAGATTCATGACGCTACAGTACTGAGTAACCCTAACATGATGAAGGTGATTTTTAATACTCAACGAGAGGCTATTTACTTCAGCCGAACGGCTATTCCTTATCTGCGGGATGTTCCGACTGATAAGTGGGCGCAGCATCATACTTTCTACAAACACGTGCATTTGTACGCCTATCGGTCAGATATTCTGCGAGAAATTGCTGAATTGCCTATTTCCTCCCTCGAGAAAGCTGAATCATTGGAGCAACTGCGGTGGATAGAGAACGGCTACCGAATAAAAATAGGAATCACCCAGTTTGAAAGCTTAAGTGTCGATACCCCAGCTGATCTGGAGCGAGCAAAACAGAAGATGGGCATCAAATAGTTGGCGAGGGCAAGGCTTACTCAGTTTCGATAGTATAGTTCGGTAGGTTAATAGTGAATGTTGTTCCCTGGTTCACGATTGAGTTTACCCGGATTATTCCTTGCATCTTAGCAATAGTTTCCTTCACTAGAAATAGTCCCAGTCCCGAGCTATCTTGATGATTACTAGCCCGGTAAAACATATCGAAGATTCTGTCTAGGTGCTTCTCGGCGATACCTAGCCCATTATCACGTATTTCAATAAGTGCCTGCTGTTCATCTATATCAATTCTAATTTCTACGTAGGGGTTATCTTGGTAAGGGTTATAGTAGCGCAGTGCATTAGAAATAAGGTTATTAAAAACAACTTCTAGCCGCTTACTATCACCTATAAAAGTTGCAGATTCTTTAATAACAGTTCGTTGATCAATTTCCTTGTATTGTGGTAAGTGCGTATAAAGTGCGTAGGTTTCATCAATCAATACCTGAAAATCAATAGTTTGAGGAGTGATATCTAGCTGAGAGTTACGGGAGTAGTCTAGAATTTCCCGGACAAAACTATCTAGTTTACGAATAGAACGCTCTTGCAAACTCAGGTACTTTATTATTTCGGGAGAAAGGCTCTCATTACGCATTAAACCAATAATGCCTAGCAGCGAAGTAAGGGGAGCGCGTAAATCGTGAGAGGTACGATAGACAAACATATCCATTTCCTGATTAAGCGTAATTAATTCCTCATTTTTCTCTTCAACTTCCTGATTTTTTTGCTCTAGTTGAATATTGGTAGCCTCCAAGGCATTAGCTGCTTGGGAAAATCGGCGGGATAGTAGGGCTGATTGGAAGAAGAGAAAGAAAAATAGCCCAAATGGGGTAGCATAAAATGTGTTGATTATATTGTTGGAGTACAGGGCATCGTTGACCATTGCCACAAATAGTCCCAGGAACCCTAGTAGAAAGAGTGTGATACCGTCTAATGAACGCCGGGATGCTTTCAGCATACAAAATGTTCCATAGGTAGCCAAACCGATGGCAAATATCTCGAAAGGAATAACCGTGTGCGTAGCCCACCAGGTTGGTAGCACTACTACAACTAGGCTGGCAATAGCTGTTCCCATTACACTCACTTGAACTAACCATCGAGGAATCATAGATGGGTAAATAATTCGGGTAAATGTGGTAAATACCGGAATACACAGATAAAAACTCAGCAGTTCGCTGCGTAGCATCCAGGCCCAGGGCATTAGAAATCCTAATACATGAAGATCGGTGCTAAAGGCACGGATAATAATTAGCAGACAAAGTCCGCTGAAGTAGAGGGAAGATTGATCGCTCCGCCAGTGGAAGTATAGGATGAGGTGGTAGAGCGCCATAATAAAGAAGCTCCCTACTAAAAATGACATGAGGGCGTAATCCCAAATCCATTTTCTGACAATAACAGATGAAGGGCCTAGTGCGAATGTATCCCAAAGGCCACCTTTTCGGTAGTGGTAATTAGAAACGTGAACCACCATATCCAGCGTATCGGCTGGAGAGACTGAAATAATTTGTGGGTAATAACCCGGTAGGCCATCCTGAGCACTAGTCGCTACTTTCCCAACTTGGTACACTTCTTCACCATTGAGCCAGATTCGCATGGCGGTAGAAGCCGTATTGACTCGCAGGGAGAGAGGAATAGAGTCAGCAGGAAGCTTTACTTTTAGGCGGTAGGTTGCGTATCCAGTACCCGTCCGAACTGAGTCAGGAGTTGACCATGTACTGGGTACAAGTAGAAATTGGGTCGGCATAGGTTTCTTCATCTTGAACGATTCGGGAGCGATGAACCGCTGCCAGTAAAATGACCATTCGCCACTGAGATCAACTTTTCCATTTCGCTCCCATGACCACTCGGTTAAATCCAATATCCCCAGCTTTGCTTGTGGGGGAGTACTAGAGAGGGAACAACTAGTAAAACTTACTAATAATAGCCAGGGAATAAGTAAGGTAGGCCTTAGGCGCATGAGGGAAAACCTTAAGCAAAGTAGTTCGATATCTGAATAGTGCAATAATTTTGTTAATTATACGCTTTTTTACGCTAGTAGCGAAATAATCTATTGGAATGGCAGTCATCTAGCTAATCCAGACTGTCTTCTGGTTGACAAATTCCCGAATGCCCAGGTAGGACAACTCACGTCCGTAGCCAGAAAGTTTAATACCCCCAAAAGGTACCGCCGGGTGTGAGGCCATCATTTTATTGATGTACACTGCGCCTGATTCAATCTGCCGAACTAGATCTTTTCCCCGATTAATATCCTGAGTCCAGACCGAACCCCCTAGTCCGTACCGGGAATCATTTGCGACTCGAACTGCTTCATCATCACTATTTACGGGAAAAATACTGGCTACTGGGCCGAATAGTTCTTCATCGTAAGCAGGCATACCTGGAGTAATGTTAGTGAGTACAGTTGCATTAAGAAATGCTCCTTCTTTATCGGGTTGGTCACCACCCAATAGTACTCTCGCCCCTTGTGTTACTGATTCTTTCACTTGTCCCAGCAACTCACCAGCCAAGTCTGTACGGGCCATAGGTCCATAATCAGTAGTTTCCTCATTAGGGTCTCCCTGCTTTAGTTGCTGCATCTTTAGCATAAAAACAGTCATAAAATCATTGTAGACAGCTTGGTGTATGACGAACCGTTTAGCCGCAATACAGCTTTGTCCGCAGTTAATCATTCGGGCCTTCACTGCTATTTCGGCCGCTTGGTCTACGTCGGCATCAGCTAGTACAATAAAAGGATCGCTGCCGCCTAGTTCTAGTACGGTTTTCTTGATTTGATTTCCGGCTATTTGGGCTACGCTGCTGCCGGCTCGTTCGCTACCGGTTAGCGTAGCCGCTTTAATGCGTTGGTCTTCTAGAAGCTTACCTACTTTATCCGTAGAAATTAGTAGGGTTTGAAAAGCCCCCTCGGGAAAGCCTGCTTCTCGGAATATTTCCTCCAGAGCTAAGGCGCAACCTGATACATTGGAGGCGTGCTTCAGTATCCCAACGTTACCTGCCATTAAATTGGGAGCGGCAAAACGAATTACCTGCCAGAAAGGAAAATTCCAGGGCATAACCGCCAGTACTGGCCCGATAGGGTCATAGGCAATGTAGGCTTCACCATCGGGAACGCTAAGCCGTTCTTCAGTTAAAAACTGCTCGGCGTGTTCGGCGTAGTACTCACAGGCTGAGGCACATTTTTCTACTTCAGCAATAGCTTCTTTTTTCACTTTACCCATCTCATCAGTCATCAGTTGGGCGTAGCGTCCTTTGTTTTGCTGTAATTGACGGGCAGCGGCATACATACGTTCGGACCGTTTGGCAAAAGTTACTTGCCGCCAGTATTCGTAGGTAGCTTCAGCTTGGGCTAAAGCTTTCTCTATCTCTTGGTCAGAGTGCTCATTATATTCTTGAATTAGTTGATTATTAAACGGGTTGATACTTTGGATAGGCATAGGTAAAAAAGATTATCTTTGACGAGAATTATATGGTAGATCGTTACGATAACTACACTATGGAACAGTCGCTATTGAAAAATGATTTACTGCTTCGTACCATTCGGGGTGAAAAAACCGAGCGAACCCCAGTATGGCTTATGCGGCAAGCAGGTCGTATTCTTCCTGAGTACCGGGCAGTGCGAGCAAAACTGAGCGGATTTGTCGAGCTAGTTAAAACTCCTGAACGCGCCGCTGAGGTAACTATCCAGCCCGTTGATATTCTAGGAGTAGATGCTGCCATTATTTTTTCTGATATTCTGGTAATTCCCGAAGCGATGGGTCTACCGTACGAAATGGTAGAAAGCCGAGGGCCAGTATTTCCGCGCACAGTGAGTAGTCAAGCCGATATTGCCAGGCTTAAAGTGGCCGATATTTCGGACGATCTCGCGTATACCTCCGAAGCCATTAAGATTGTGAAGAAGGAGCTAGACGGACGAGTTCCGTTGATTGGGTTCGTTGGGGCTCCCTGGACGATTTTTGCCTACATGGTGGAAGGCTCGGGTAGTAAAACCTTTTCTAAAGCCCGGGCCATGCTCTACAGGCAACCTGAGTTGTCGCGCCAATTGCTAGAGATGATTACCGAAAGCACCATTCGCTACTTGAAGGCTCAGATTGCAGCCGGAGCCGACGTAGTGCAGATATTTGATTCTTGGGCGGGCATTTTGCCTCCGGTTCACTTTGAGCAGTTCTCGCTGCCTTATATTCAGAAAATCTGTGATTCCATTGATCAAGTGCCAATTACTGTTTTTGCCAAAGGAGCTTACGCTAGTCTGGCTCAAGTAGGTAAACTTAACTGCGCTACCGTAGGCATTGACTGGAATACTGAAATTAGCCACGCTCGGGAAGTAATACCAAATAAGGTACTACAAGGCAATCTAGACCCGGCTGCTCTTTACGCGGGTCTTGACCAGATCAAACAAGCTACCCAGCAGATGTTAGATGCTTTTGGCTCTCGTCATCATATTGCCAATCTGGGACATGGCGTATATCCTGATATTTCCCCCGACCATGTGCGCTGCTTTATTGATACGGTGAAGGGGTATAATGCTAGTAAACGAGGATAATTCTGCGATCACCTTAATTGGCTGAGCCTGTTTTCTCCTCTTTATCACTAAATAATCTGTTTAACCAATCTGCGAACTTCTGACAGAGTTCAGTATTGATATCCAAATAACGGGTAGTAGACTGACCAAGAGGGATACCGGGTTGGTCTTGCCAGGCAATCCAGGTATGAATAAGTGCTTTAGACCGATGCACTTCTTTATAACGCTGAATTTCTTTCTCCTCTAATGCTTGCAAAGTTTCCTCAGCAAAAACAAGGCACTCATCGTTTTCAGGTATCAGAAGTTGCATAAAATCCTCGAGCATACCAGCTTTTTGATTATCAGGCATGAGCCAAATACCCACTTTGGGTAAACCAAGTTCTGGAGATGGTAGAATACTTCCCGAAGGGCTAGCCTCATCAGTCATATCGTACCCTCTCGTTGACAAAGTTCCTTTTAGTTGCTCCCAGCGATTCGAGTCTGGGTCAGCGTCGAGAATAATGCCGAGACATTTCCTTCCCGATACGTTTAGCTCCGCTGGAATTGATTTAAGAAGTTGATCGTCATTTTCCTTTTGGTCAACCCCATAAATGGTTTTCATCTGCAACTTATCGCGGAGGGCTAACATGACGTGAAAATCGTTTTTTCCTTCGACGATGAGCAAGTTACTATGATTAGCCATCAGCGGGTCTCAATATTCTGATCAATTGCTGCTTCAAGATCAGAGGAAGAATAAAAAATTGGCTTGATGGCTTCACCAAACGCCGGATCACTAAACTTTTCCAACCTGAAATATTGGCCTTCTGACTGATTACTATCGTTTAGCACATTCTCAAATGCTCGGATACAATCGTTACTATGCGTAGTAGCAAACACCTGTACATTAAGGTCTTTAGCCAGCTTGAAAATCATCCTCCATAATTCTTCCTGCACAGTATAGTGTAAGCCGTTTTCAAACTCATCGATAAGTAGGTAGCCTCCAGACTCTTTATCTATGTTGACTAATGGAAGAAAAATAGTTAGGATTCGGTTCATTCCATCACCCATACTTTTTAGAGGTAGTCTGCTATTACCGATCTTGACTACTGCTTTTCTCCCATCTAGTTTACTTTCATCCTTAATAAAATCAAGGCTTTCTACTTCAGAATCTATTAATTTTAGAGCAGCCACTAATTGCTTTTCTTTGTATGTAGAAGCAATATTATCCCATAGTCTTGCAAGTTCTTCCTCAGTATGAAAGGTTCTAACGAATGCATGTTTCGGTGGAAGACCTTTCCACTGATCCCTAAATAAGAAGTCGTTATCGCGATTTATCTTTGACATGTTGTGTTCACGAGGGGAAGCATCGCTAAAAGTAATTATTAGAAGTGCAGGTGGGTCTTTTTCCTGAAACTGGATTTTAATATTTAGAGCTTTCTTAGACGGAAAGGTTTCATTTTCTGGAGCTTGAGGTTCTAAAAAAACCTCAATTTTTAGCTCATAGTCTTGTGAGATATTGATTTCACGATTTGGATTATTGAAAAGAGAGACATAGCTCTGCAGGTTATTTTTTAAATCATTATCTAGTCCGCTGAAAAATTCACCTCTTTTCCTTAGTAGCTCGTCAATTGATACTATACTACCCCTACCGACATACAATGAAACCGCTTCCAACAAAGAAGTCTTTCCCGTATTGTTCTTTCCGGTAATCAAATTCACCCGAGCGAGTTTCTCAATCTCCAGGTTTTTGAGATTACGGTAATTTTTAATATCTAATGAAGTTAGCATGGCTAAACTTGGTTATTTATCTTACTATAAACGTCATAGAAGGCTAAGTCGTTTAATCTGCTGGATAGCACTTGGCTATCTATCCTCCTCTTTCACGTCAATTCCCAGTTCATCCAATTGCTTATCAGCAATAGTTGACGGAGTGTCGATCATCACATCGCGTCCAGCGTTGTTTTTGGGGAAGGCGATGTAGTCGCGGATAGAGTCGACCCCGTCGAAAAGGGCGCACATGCGGTCGAAACCGAAGGCAATACCGCCGTGGGGCGGTGCTCCGTACTCAAAGGCATCCATCAGAAAGCCGAATTGCTTTTGGGCTTCTTCGTCGGTAAAGCCTAGTACCTGAAACATCTTCTTCTGTAAATCCCGATCATAGATCCGAATTGATCCACCGCCGATTTCCACTCCGTTTATTACCAAATCGTAAGCGTTAGCCCGTACCTCACCGGGATTACCGTCTAGCTTCTCAACATCTTCGGGTTTAGGTGAAGTGAACGGATGGTGCATGGCATAGTAACGCTGAGTATCTTCGTCCCACTCCAGCAAAGGAAAATCTACTACCCACAACGGTTTGTAAACGGATTTATCCCGAAGGTTTAGTTCAGAACCCATGTGTAGCCGTAGTTCAGATAGAGCTTTTCGGGTGGGATTCGCGTCACCAGACAATACTAGCAATAAGTCTCCTTCCTGCGCTTGCATGGTTTGCATCCACTGCTTTAGATCATCCTGACTATAAAATTTGTCCACCGATGATTTAAATGTACCATCAGCGTTACACTTGACATAGACTAGGCCTTTCGCACCAACTTGCGGGCGTTTCACAAAATCAGTAAGCGCATCCAGTTGTTTGCGAGAGTAATCGGCACAGCCGGAAGCAACAATTCCAATAACCAATTCGGCACCGTCAAATACGTTAAAGCCTTTCCCCTGGGCCACTTCATTCAATTCCACGAAGCGCATCATAAAGCGAGTATCCGGCTTGTCGTTGCCGTAGTACTTCATCGCGTCAGCATAGCTCATTCGTGGAAAATCTTCGCCCAGCTCTAAACCTCTTACCTCCTTAAATAAATGCTTGGTCAAGCCTTCAAAAGTATTCAGAATATCTTCTTGAGTAACGAAGGACATTTCGCAGTCAATTTGGGTAAACTCCGGTTGACGGTCGGCTCGTAGGTCTTCGTCGCGGAAACACTTCACAATCTGAAAATAACGGTCAAACCCCGAAACCATCAGTAGTTGCTTGAACGTTTGGGGCGATTGCGGCAAAGCGTAAAATTCGCCCGGATGCATTCGGGAAGGGACTACAAAGTCACGGGCTCCCTCAGGAGTAGACTTAATGAGCACTGGGGTTTCTACCTCGATGAAGTTTTCTCCGTCCAGGTAGCGGCGGGTTTGCTGCATCATGCGGTGACGCAACTGTAGCTTCTGACGCACCTCGTTACGACGTAAATCCAGGTAGCGGTACTTCATTCGCAGGTCTTCGCCACCGTCGGTATTATCTTCAATCGTGAACGGAGGCACCTTGGAAGGATTCAGCACCTCTAGGGTAGTGACTTCAATCTCAATATCGCCAGTGGGCAAATCGGGGTTTTTAGAATAGCGTTCAATTACTCTTCCGGTGGCTTTTAGCACATATTCTCGCCCTACATCCTGCGCCTTTTTAATCAAGGCTTCAGTGGTTTCACCCTCCTTAAAAATTAGTTGGGTCAGGCCGTAGCGGTCGCGCAAATCGATCCACAGTACTCCACCCTTATCGCGTTTGCGCTGTACCCACCCGGTGAGAGTTACTCTTTCGCCAGCATCTTCCAAACGTAGTTCGCCGCAGGTATGCGTTCGTAGCATTTTTCTATTCGGTTTAGGTTCGTTCTTAGGGCTGTATCCACAGTGATTGAATCCACAGTCGCTGTGGATACAGCGGCTACAAAGTTAGCTTTTTTTGAAGCTAGGAAAAGTCTGGTTTACTGAAAAAGGTAAAGAGAAATGTGTGGTTAATGCCAGATATATCGTTAATTTTGGTAAAATAATACAATAACCGAATTTAATTCTGATTTGCACACTAATACTTACTTAATCACATGGAAAATAGCTATTCGCCTTCTGTGGCCTCGTCTCGCCGTCGTTTTCTGAAAAAGACGCTAGCCGGGGCTGGTTTTGCCGCACTTCCGGTTGCTTCTCCTGCAAAAGGATCTTTAGATTTATTGAGTTCTGCCGAAAATAGTGAAGTGTACTGGGAGCAGGTACGCCAGCAGTTTGGGTTACGACCAGGTCTGATTCTGATGAATGCGGCTAACTTATGTCCTAGCCCTCGGGCAGTTTCCGAAGCAGTTGCCTCAGGTACTCAGGATTTAGACTTTGATGCTTCTTTTCACAATCGGAAGAAGTTTGGCGATTTGCGAACGGAGCTTCGGCAAAAACTAGCTAGTTATCTCAATGTGGCGGTTGATGAAATTACACTAACCCGTAACACCAGCGAAAGCAATAATACCATTGTGCAGGGACTGCCACTCAAGCAGGGAGATGAAGTAGTGCTGTGGGACCAGAACCATCCTACTAACCTGTTAGCCTGGCAGGTGCAGGCGAAACGTCAGGGTTTTACGGTAAAAGTGATTAGCACACCCGAAAACCCATCCTCGTCGCAGGAGCTGATCAAACCCTTTTTAGAGGCGTTTACTCCCCAAACCCGATTGATTTCTTTTTCACACATCTCTAATACGACGGGCGTAGCAATGCCAGACGAGTTGTGCAAAGTTGCCCGGGAGCAAGGCATTATGTCAATGGTAGACGGTGCCCAATCCTTCGGAAGCCAAAGTCTGGATTTACAGTCCCTGGACTGCGATTTCTACACCAGCAGTGCCCACAAATGGTTTATGGGACCCCGGGAAATGGGTATTTTACACGTTCGCAAATCACTTATTCCTGAACTCTGGCCCCACATAATAGCTGCCGGATACGATAAGTACGATCAAACTGATATAGAACGGCTCTCTTCCCTAGGGCAGCAGGATACAGCTAAACTTTCGGCATTTATCAAAGCCATAGAGTTTCACGAAGCGATTGGCAAGGAGAAGGTGGCTCAACGGATTACTGATTTGGCAAGTCTATTAAAGGAGCAAGTTCAGAACCGTTTCCCTCAGGCTAAACTCATTACTCCCGTTGCTGAAGAAGTAAGCGGGGGAGTTGTTATTGTTCAGTTTCCCGACCAGGATCATAGCACAATTTTCAATCAACTGTACGAACAGTACCAGATTGCTTGTGCTCCTACCGGAGGACTTCGCTTTTCACCGACTATCTACAATACTTCTGAAGAAGTAGGCAGGGTTATGGATGCTCTTGCTACTTTAGTTAGTTGAGGACAAATTAGCACTGTCCCAGGGCAACGAGAAACTAGTGCGGTCGTTTTCATATAGAGTGAAACTTACGTTACGATTTTATGCACTGGCCTAAAATGTATCTTGCTGCTTACTGCTCATTTTTCTGTTTTCCGTTGTTCGGTCAGCAGCTTTCGCCGGGTGCTACCATTAGTCTGCTTACCTATTCGCCTAGC